>CAZUIT010000003.1:102235-161499 GCA_964620355.1 uncultured Burkholderiales bacterium
TATTCTTTACTTCTGGAGGGACGGAAGCCGATAACATGGCCATTCGTTGTTCTGTGGAAGATTTAGAGGTGACACGCATCATCAGTTCACCGATTGAACATCATGCTGTATTGCATACCGTACAGGAATTGGCGAATAAATCAAAGGTGAAGTTGGAGATGGTTAAACTGACTCCTACAGGCCAAATAGACATGGTTGATTTGGAAAGGCTTCTTCATACGGGTAAGGATAAAACCTTGGTCAGCTTAATGCACGCCAATAATGAAGTCGGAAGTCTATTGGATCTTGATGCAGTAGGAGCCATGTGTCAGAAATATGGTGCCTTATTCCATTCTGATACCGTGCAAACCATGGCGCATTACCGATTTGATTTGCAAAAAACCCATGTAGACTTTTTAGCTGCGTCTGCCCACAAGTTCAATGGGCCGAAAGGGGTTGGGTTTATCTATATCAGCAATCGCAATAAAATTAAGCCTTTGCTTACAGGTGGTTCGCAGGAAAGAAACATGCGGAGCGGAACAGAGAATGTATACGGAATTGTCGGTTTGGCAAAAGCGTTTCAAATTTCACATGATCAGATGGATGAAAAAACGGCCTTGATTAGTGGATTGAAGAATTACATGAAAGAACGTTTGAAAGCAGAAGTTGATGGGGTCCGTTTTAATGGAGAAGAGAATGGTTTATATACTGTATTAAGTGTGAGCTTTCCACCCTCCAAAGTAGCAGATATGCTCTTGTTTAAATTGGATATCGAAGGTGTTTCGGCATCTGGGGGCAGTGCCTGTTCATCTGGAACCGACATTGGATCTCATGTGATGTCGGCATTAAATGCCGACCCATCAAGACCCAACGTGCGCTTCTCGTTTGGTAAATTCAATACAAAAGAAGATATTGATTTTACAATTGAAGTTTTAAAGAAAATGCATAACACTGCAGTGGCAACATAGCACCATACCATATTCATGAGGTACCGTCTCTTTGTTTTTTTCCTTTTAATCAATAGCCTTGTAAATGCTCAGCCATATTACGAGCTAGATAGCTCGCTCTCTGAAGGTTATGCATTGTATTATCAAGGGAAATACGATGCAGCTGGTAAATTGTTTTTTCGTGCATTAAGGGAAGCACAGGAGTCTGGTAATAGAAAGGTTGAAGCCGAAGCATATCGTTTATTGGGTGAAGTCAATAGGGCGTCGATGAATAGACCCTATGCTCTGAAATATTTGGATAAGGCGGAAAATATTTTCAGTGAGATTCGAGATGATTATGGCATTGCCTCGACTAAAAATCGGAAGGCAGCGGTGTATTTTGAGACTGGGGATTCGCTACTTTGTGCCAAATATTTGCAAAGCTCCTTAAAAATTGCAAGAGATAATCATTTTCGTGATTTAGAATATAATTCACTCACCATTCAAGGTGCGATAGAATATGTAAAAGGTCGCGATTATTCGGCTGCAATTCATAGTCTGAAGGAAGCACTTTCCATTGCTCAGGAGTTGAACAAAGTGGAAGATTTCCCTTATATGTACAATAACTTATCTCGCATTTATCAAGAAATAGGATTATTAGACAGTTCATTGGTATATGGAGAAGCTTCACTTAAGATTGGGGAAGAATACAATATCCGCGCCTATATCGCTGCGGCTTGCGGACGTTTATCGCTCATCTATTGGGATAAAGGAGATTTTGAAAAGGCCTATGGATATGAACGAAGATTTAACGAGATCCACGATACTTTAAACCAAGAGTCTAAAGATAAGGTGGTAGCCGAACTCGTGGAAAAATACCAAAATGAAAAGCACGAACTCGCCATTGAACGACAAAATGCACAATTGCGTTATATGGTTATTGCCGCCATTATTTTACTGATTCTGCTCATCGTCATGCTGGTTTTGTTCCGCACCAATCGACTCCATCGAATTAAGCAAAAAGAAATCAACCAGAAAATTGAAGCTCAAAATGCGGTATTGGAAGAGAATAATTTGGTGAAAGACCGCCTGCTATCTGTATTGTCGCATGATTTACGTTCGCCTGTGGCAGCAATTTCTACCGCACTAATGGTTATCCGTGAAGGCTTCGTTAGTCCTGCAGATTCCATGGTCTTATTGGAAGAACTCAGTGTTCGCGTAGAACGAACTACCGAACTATTGGACAATCTATTGTATTGGATTAAAAACCAGTTGAATAAAATCGCCCCAGAAAAGGTAGAGGTGAATATAAAAAGTAATGTGCAAGAGGTCTTAGATTTGATGGATCCGGCAATACAGCAAAAAGGCCTGCGCATCAAAGATAATATCGATGAAAGTTTTGTGCTCTTTGCTGATCAAGAAATGATTCGCTTGGTTTTACGCAATATCATCAGTAATTCAGTCAAGTTCTCAGATACTGGAGCTTCCATAGAAATTAGCGCGGCAAAAACGGATGAGTCTATCATTTTATCCATTAACGATACAGGAGATGGAATGAGCGATGAAGTGTTAGCAAATATCTTTGATGTGCGCAAAGTGGGCACGCTTGGAACCCATAAGGAATCTGGGATGGGGATTGGACTTTCTTTGGTTCGCGATTTTGTGGAGGCAAACAATGGGGAAATCCACATTAACAGTGAACTCGGAAAAGGAACCAAGGTTCAGCTCATATTTCCAAGGTAATCGGGAGAGACCGGGGCAAGCATTAATACGTTTTCTTTCTCAACCACTACAGCACCTGCGGGGTCTCCTTTTCTCTTTCGAATATGTTTTTTTTCGGTATAGATAACGGGTGCTAAGCTTTCTTTTCTTCGTTTAGAAAACCAGAGCGCCAATCCGCCAGCAATTTCAATGAGCTTCTCAGGAATGGCCTGTCCGCTTTTTTTTCTTATCACCACATGGGAGCCAGGAATATCACGAGCATGCAACCAGAGGTCGTCTTTCTTTGCTATTTTTAAACTCAATTCATCATTGTCTTTCGCCTGTTTTCCTACCAGTACCTGATATCCCATGATTTCAAAGGCATGATAGGGGAGCCGCTGCAGAGGAATACGTTCTTTCTTTTGCTCCTTAAGTAAACCGCGCATGTCTTTCATGCTCCTTGCTTGATTGACCTGTTCTTCCTGCTCAAGAAGCTCATACTCCTTCATCTCCAATTGGTCTAGTTCCGATTGGATGCGCGCCTCTTCAATATGCTGATTTTTGGCTTTGCGGTAATAGCGTTGTGCATTGTCTTGCGGACTCAGCTTTTCTTTCAAAAGGATTGAAATGGGCTGATTACTCAGATAGTCTTGAACCGTCACAGATTTATCACCAAGATGAATTTGCGGAAGATTACTCAGTATTAAGTCGCCCAAATGCCGGTAGTTTGATTGTTCGACCAAAGCTTTCTTTTGCTTGACTAAAGCCTTGATGCGTTTCTGTGTTTGATGAAGTCCAGCTTGTATTTCCTTGCTCAGTACTTGCTTATTGCGCTGGAAAAAATAGTGCGCAAGTTGAAGCTCGCAAGCGGGGGTAATGGCTTCTCTTAGAGTAGGGTAGCTTGCAATGAGTTCCCCATGTATTTGGGCATCGATCAAATATTCGGTGCCTGTATTAATCAGGTGAACAGGTCCGTTTTGGTAAACGTCTTCAAACGCTTCCAGTGAAGTTGATTGTTCTAGGTTTTTGGCTAACAAAGCATTGATAAAAGGCGCCTCTTCCCAGTCTGATATCTTGCTTGGCCAAGCTGCTTGCTCCAGTCTTCCGATGGCCATTAGATCCGGTAATTTTTTTTGCTGGGTTTTCCGGAAGCTGCTGATTTGATCTTCTTCATACAACAGGATATTAGCATGCCGTCCGTGACACAGAAATACGAGCTTAGTTTGTTCAAATTGGACGGTAAAGCTTCGTTCTCCGGGATGGGGTTGGATGGCTAAAATGGGCTGCTTCCAAATGGATTTAAACTGGTCCATTCGACCACGGTGAATGCGTTGAATTTGTTCTGGAAAGTAGAGGTAAAGCTTATTTCCTTCAATGCGAAAATTGATAAAGAATTCACCTTCAGCCTTTTGAGCAATAAAATGGATGGTGTTTTTGTCGCTTGAAAATACCTCATCAATACTGGCGCCACATAAGTGCTCATTTAGCTCTTGAGCAAGTCGAGCAATATACAGCGCATGAAGATCCATGGTCTAAAATACCATTTCTCCATCGATATCCGTAAGGGCAATGGGTTTGTCGGCAGTAACTACAATGGTATGCTCATATTGAGCCGAAAGTTTTCCGTCAATGGTGCGCGCGGTCCAGCCATCTCTGCGGTCTATTTTAGATCGTGCCTTCCCTGCATTGATCATGGGTTCAACAGTGAATACCATGCCTTCTGCTAGCTTAGGACCCGAGTTCTTAGGTGCTACATGCGCCACTTCTGGTTCCTCATGAAAGCGAAGTCCAACTCCATGACCACAAAATTCATAGACGGTTGAATAACCAAATGAAGTAGCGTATTCGTTGATAACATAGCCAATATTCCCCAATGAGTTGCCAGGGTAACATTCTGCAATTCCTAGTCGCAACGACTCTTTGGTGACTTCCATCAACTTCTTGGCATAGTCGCTTACGCGGCCCACCTCATACATTTTGCACGTATCTCCAAAGTAGCCATCAAGAATAGTGGTGACATCAATGTTTAATATGTCGCCGTCTCTTAATTCATATCTTCCAGGAATTCCATGGCAGATGACATCGTTCACGGAGGTGCAACAGGATGCAGGAAAACCGTTATAGCCTTTTGTCGCAGCAGAGGCACCATGATCACGAATAAACTCTTCACATTTTTGATCAATTAATGCCGTAGTGTTTCCTGGTTTTACAAATTGTTCTAGGTATTTAAGCGTTTGTGCCGCGAGAATCGAGCTTTTTTTGATTCCTTCTATTTGTTCCGCTGTCTTGATTGTAATTGCCATGCGTCTAGTAAAGTAGCGCAAAAATAGGCATTAAGCTTGGGAAAACCTTCCTTCTGGCCTGTGAATTAGGGGTTGGGAGTGATGTGAAATACATTCCCCGAAATACGTTTCGTAAGGTCTTCGCCATTTTGCTCTTCGAGTATTAGTGCCTGAGCTTCCTTATCGGTGAATACTTGATCTAATGTTCGGATTCGACCTACAGGTAGATGTGCAAGCAGGCACGCGTTAAAGAGTTCCTTGCCTTTGAGCTTTTTGGCCAATTGATTCATTGCCTGAAGTAGTGCTTTGCGATGGATGACACGCTCTGGGTTGTTCTGGAAGCGTTTGTCTTTGCTGAGGTCTGAGTCACCTAAAACAGCGCATAAGCTTTGAAACTGATGATTATTTCCAATGGCCAAAACCATTTCCATTCCGTCTTTGCTTTGCAAAACCTCGCCATAGGGTGCGATGGATGGATGCAGGGTCCCTAATCCTTCTGGTAAAACCCCATGCATTAAATATGAACTGCCTTGGTTGATTAAGGCAGAAAGTGCACTGTCGTATAAGGATACACTGACATGGGAGCCTTTTCCTGAAGACTGTCGCTCCATCAACGCGAGTAATAAACCTTCTTTGAGTTGGTGGGCAGCCAATATGTCAATCATCGCCACTGGAATTTTAGCTCTAGCCTCTGAGCTACCCGTCATGCTTAAATAGCCGGTTTCTGCTTGCAAGACCATGTCGAAGGCGGTGCGCTCACTGTCTTCTCCAAAACCGCTAATCTGACCGTGAATTAGTTTTGGAAACTGCTGACTTAAAAAAGACTGAGTCAGTCCGAATTTCTCAGCGTCGCCTTTTTTAAAATTAGTGAGTAAGATGTCTGCATTTTCAAGATGTGAAAGAATCAGCTTTCTACCTTCTTCACTTAAGAGGTCGGCTTGTTGATAATCTTTCCCATAATTTGCGGAAGAAAAATAGGAAGAAAATTTTGCTGATGAAGCGTCTCCAGCATTCTTCCATGCTCGTGTGATATCGCCCCCAATTGGGTTTTCGAATTTGATAACGTTTGCGCCAGCCTCAGCAAAGAAGCTGCCCACGAGCGGACCTGCCAACACCGAGGCCAATTCAACTACCTTTATTTCAGAAAGGACGCTCATTTTACAAAAAGAGGTAACATCATATTATAGAGCTGAAAGACAAAATAGATAAAGGTAACTACCATTACCCCAAACAATTGGGAACGTAGCATTTTTCTTACAAAATCAGTTTCTTCCTGTGGGATAATAAAAAAGATGAGCCCAAAAGGAAATCCACCAACAATGGCTGCCCAAACGGGAAAAGAAAGGTTCAGAAACCAATTTAGAGCCGAATCATACTCTACATTCCATTGTGTTTTGATGCTGATGAGCACATTAAACGACAAAATCAGCCAGAAGAATGAAAGCATTCGAGGGTGAATATTAAGGGATTTCATGTTGCGAAATTAAGGGCTAATTGCATTAATTGCCTGTTTGATGATTAAATATGCTAAATTATGAGGGACTTGACGGCACTTTAAATCCCAAACGCAAGGTTCAGTCCTATTAGCCTAAGGCAGCAATATTGTATGCCACTTCTTGATTCAGGAGGCTCAGAGAATAAAATTTGTGTGAATCTATCGCTTATTGGTGCGAAAGTATCTAGTGCGTAAATAAAAGTGTAAGTTTGTATACATTTAAAACTAATAAAATGGCTAGAAAAAAAGGGGAAGTAGCTGCAAAAGTGGTTGCTGAAAAACAAGAAAAACCAAAAAACAAATCTGTGGAGTCTTTGTATGCACAAATGACTGCACTATTAAAGAAAAATAAAGTCGCTAAACGTGATGTGGCAGAGCGGCTCGAAATGAGTTATCAGGGATTTTTGAATTCGTTCAATAACCGAAATATTCGTTTAGAAGGATGGTACGAAATAGGTGAAATGGTAAATAAACCATTTGTTGCACGTTTTGAATCAGCCCGTAGTCTAGCAGCTATGGAAGAAGAGGCAAATGCACCTGTGGGGGTTCAGACTACAGTGCCGGCATCTGATGACTTTACTTCATTACGTTTACAAAATGCAGAAGAGAAGATTGCAATTCTGGAAAAACAAATTGCCGCTTTGGAATCTCAGATTCAGGACAAGCAGACAATTATCGAATTAATTAGAAAATAACTACTATTTACTTGCAAGAAACCCCGTCGAAATCGGGGTTTTTTTATGCAATTTTATTGGCCAATTGGTCTAAATACGCTTTTAGTTGAAGCAATCGAGAACCATACCAACTAAACATTTCTCCGTCTACAAGTTGAATGTCCTTTTTAGGAAGCCAGCCTTTGGTTTCATCCAAGTGCTTACCGGCAAAAGGAAAGGGTTCGCTGCTAAGTAGAAGAGTGTCAAATGGGAGTCCTTCAATTTGGAGCTCACTTAATTCGGGGTACCGTTTTAAGGAACATGCGTTTTCGAATCCAGCAAGTTCTAATATATGATGGATAAAGGTATCCGTTCCAGCAAACATCCATGGGTTTTTCCAAATCGCGTAGAGTACACGTTTCCCTTTAAACCTATTCTGTCCTTCACGAATCGCTTCAAAATCCTTTTCGAGCTGCATGTGAATTGCCTGCGCTTGCTGTGTAGTATGTGTTAGTACCCCAATGGATTTAATCATGTTGAGAGCCTCAGCACTCGTTTCGATATCGCTCATCCATACAGGGAATTCTTGTTCAAGCTGCTCGATATCTTCTTTCTGGTTCTCCTCCTTATTCCCAATGATGAGGTCAGGATTTAACTTACGAATACGGTCAATTTGTAACTTTTTCGTTCCTCCTACACGAGGTATCTTTTTTACTTGGATTTCTGGATGGATGCAGAATTGAGTTCGCCCTACAAGCTGCTCCTCCAAACCAAGGTCAATGAGCAGTTCAGTCTGACTCGGCACCAATGAAACGATGCGCTTGGGCGATTCAGAAAGCCATACTTTCCGATTCATTTGATCGATATGGCATGTGGAAGCCATGCCGGTTAGCTTAGGGCTTCGATGATATCGTATTTCGTGATAATATGCCAATTACCACCCATGTCCATCATCATAACTGCATTATTCTCTTTATTGATTTTGCGGGCAATAGAATCGATGGAATCTCCAGTCTTAACAATAGGGAATGGAGCAAGCATCACGCTGGCTACGGTGTTTTCGCGAACAGCCTTGTTTTGAAGCAGCTTTTGAAACAACATACTATCATCTAATGCACCAACAAATTCATTCTGATCATTCAATACCGGAATCTGTGATATACCAAATTTCTGGAGCTTTTCACAGGCGACACTAATGCTATCGCTAGACTTAACGCTTACTAATTTTTGATCTTTATGTTTTTCGATCAAATCAATGGCGGTTTTGGGTTGAGGCATCTCCATAAACCCTCTATCGCGCATCCAATCGTCGTTGAACATTTTGCCCAAATAGCGTGTGCCGTGGTCATGAAAAATAACGACTACTACGTCTCCTTCTTTGAAACGGTCCTTCATTTGAATCATACCAGCAATGGCGGCACCTGCTGAGTTTCCAACAAATATCCCTTCTTCACGGGGGATTTTCCGAGTATAGATAGCGGCGTCTTTATCGGTCACTTTTTCAAAATGATCAATCAAATCAAAGCGGACATTCTGTGGAAGAAAGTCTTCGCCAATGCCTTCTGTGATATACGGGTAAATTTCCTCTTTATCGAGTTCTCCAGTGTCTTTGTATTTCTTAAAAATTGAACCATAGGTATCGATTCCTAAGATCTGGATATTTGGATTTTGTTCTTTCAAAAAACGTGCGGTTCCACTAATGGTTCCACCTGTTCCAACCCCCACTACTAAATGGGTGATTTTTCCTTCTGTTTGTGCCCAGATTTCTGGACCAGTTTGCTCGTAATGGGCCTGTGAATTGGAAAGGTTATCGTATTGATTCGGTTTCCAAGAATTTTCAATTTCAGACGCCAAGCGACTAGATACCGAATAATAGGAGCGTGGGTCTTCTGGTTCTACATCGGTTGGACAAACAATGACTTCCGCACCGAATGCTTTGAGCGCGTCAACCTTTTCTTTGGATTGTTTATCGGTAGTGGTGAAAATGCACTTATAGCCTTTGAGAACAGCAGCAATGGCCAATCCCATTCCTGTATTTCCACTGGTTCCTTCGATAATGGTTCCTCCAGGTTTCAATGCGCCACTTTTTTCAGCATCTTCTATCATTTTCAAGGCCATTCGGTCCTTGATGGAGTTTCCAGGGTTGACCGTTTCTACTTTTGCAAGAACAAGTGCAGGAATAGTAGCAGTGATTTTGCTAAGCTTAACCAAGGGCGTGTTCCCTATGGTCTCTAAGATTGAATTATAGTATTGCATGCGAGGCAAAGATAAAGATTCATCAATTCACTTAGCGCAATAAGGTGATGTTTCCGTTTAAGTAGCCAATAATTTTTTCTCCATGCAGGGTATATTCATACCTGACACGGATAATATAGACATCTTGTTTAACAGGGATTCCTTCAAATGTGCCGTCCCATCCGGGTGCTTCGATATCTCCAGAATAGACCAATTGTCCCCAGCGGTTATAAATCATATAATCCATTTTTTCCAAGTCGAATTCAACCGGACGGAATAAGGGGTGATATTCATCCCCATTTGGTGTAAACACATTAGGTAAATAGATGCGACAGAGATCATCCAAGTAGCTTATTTTGATGGAATCATAAGCAGTACCACATACATTGCTCACACTTGCGCGGTACATGCCTGGCTCTCGGGCTGTGACATTTGGCTGACTTTCCTTTCTCTTCCATGTATAGCTGCTATTCCAAAAGCTGAGGTCGAATAGCATAAACTCGTTTGTACAAAGCACGGTATCTGGACCAAGTTCTACTTCAGGAAATGGAAATACATTGGTGTATTGGGTGGATGAATCTGAACAGCCATTCACAATGACCCAGTATTTTACCGTGTCTTCCCAAAGTGTACGTGGCTCATAGAGTTGATTATTAATGTTCTTTCCACTGAAAATGCCACCGGGTACTGTAGGCTGAAGTGCAAAGGCTAGTTCGTTTGTACAATGGAAGGAAGAGAGTCCAGTGAATTTAGGGTTGGGCATGGGCTTCACATAAGCCATTCGTTTAGTGGTGTCCCAACACGCATCCATACTTTTAATGCGGTGGGTAAAGGTTTTTTGTCCAATTGTATTGAAATGGTATGTGAAAGATGAATCGTTGGCGGAACTATCGATATCAATATCCCAAATCCATAAATCAATTCCCGTACTATCAAATCCTAAACTTCCAACTTCGTATAAATTCGTACTCAGACATTGTGCTGAATCGTTATAAGCAATTCGTGCTATAGGTTTGGGGAATACACGTTGAACCTGAGTTAATGTATCCCAACAATTGCTATCACTCTGCACTTTCAATTCCACCGTATAGAAATCGGATAGGGGATAATAGTGACTGGTATTTTTTCCAGAGGCTGTATTTCCATCATCAAAATCCCAGAACTCGCCAATTAACTGGCCAACGACAACGCCTGAGGTACTGCTGAAATTGAAGTCTTGGGTATTGATACATTGGGTGGAATCATTGCTCGTAAAGCGTGCGGTGGGTTTCGGAAACACACGTACAGGTCTTTCAATAGAGTCTTTGCAGGCGTAATCACTTTCAAGAACCTGACGAATGGTAAAGTTTCCAAAAACGGGGTATTGATGCGTCGGACTCGCAAGCGTGTCTTCCGTCAAATCGCCAAATCGGTAAGTGTAATGAAGGTTCCCATAGGCGATACTCGACGCGTCTTGTATTTGGAAGTCTTGGGTATTGAAACATTGTCCTTCATCGTTTACGTTGAAGCCTGGGATTGGTTTGGGGTATACGAGCATGGGAAGTTCCAAAGAATCAGAACACCCTGCATTTGACAAGGCTTTAAGCTCCACGGGGTAGGTTCCATATGCCGCGTAACGAATCAGGGTATCCGTGGCAAGGGAGAGGGTTCCATCTCCAAAATCCCAATAATAGCTCAAGGTACCGTAATCAATCATGGAGCTATTGGTGAACGTAAAAAGGTTTCCGTTTACACATTGGTCGCTATCATTAACAGTGTAAAGCACATCGGGTTTGGGGAGAATGATAAGTTCATGCTGAGTGGTGTCATAACAACCCAAGGCGCTGATTGCATAGAGAATCACATCCACACTATCGTGCATCAAATAGGACTTCGATGGCTCGAAAATAGAGGAGGTGTCGCCATCTCCAAAATCCCAAAAATAGGAGAGGGTGCCAGCCGATATGGTACTTTGGTTGTTCAAATGGAACTGTTGGGTATTGATGCATTGATCGCTATCGTTTACCTGAAACAATGCTTGAGGTTTAGGGTGCACGGTAAGCATATTTTGTAGCGTGTCCCAACAATTGAGTTCAGACTGAGCATAAAAGTATACCGGATAGGTACCGGCTGCTGTGTAGGTTCGTGCAGTGTCTAATCCTCCGGTGTCAAGAAGGTTTTCAAGGTCCCAGAAAAAGTGACGAATTGTTCCGGAACGAATCATACTCTGTGCTGTGAACTGAAAATCATTGGTATTCACACATTGGGCCGTATCATTAATCAGCCAAGAAGCATGTGGTTTTGGAAAGGTAATGAGATCGCGAGAACTTGAATCGACACAGCCCTCATCACTCGTGAGGAGTAAAACCACATGAAAAGTATCGGCATATGCATAGGTTCTACTTGGGTTTTCCAAAGCTGAACTATCCCCATCCCCAAAATTCCAATTCGAACGAATACTTCCACTGCTAATGGTGCTTAGGTTACTGAATTGGAAAAGATTGGTGTTTTCGCACTGTGCCGAATCATCAATGGTAAAGGCTGGGTCGGGTTTCGGGAATACTTCGATGCGTACTTCACTCGAATCGCGGCAACTTTTGTCACTTATCAATACTAAAGTAATGTTGCGTATTCCCAGCACTGTATACGGATGGATAAAGCTTTCTAGGTTGGTGGTATTCCCATCTCCAAGATTCCAATAGCGATCATAGTTTCCTTCAACGATACTGCTGCTGTCGTGCAATTCAAATTGCTGGGCATTGATGCACTGAAAACTGTCATTTAGCCAAATTCGGGTTTCGGGGTTGGGGTCGATACGTACCGGTTTATCTAAGGTATCGGCACAGGAAAAAGGAGTCGTTGCAATTAGGCGTACCACATAATCGCCGTAAACAGTATAAACATGACTGACCAGTTCATTGGTGTCTGTTATAGCATCTCCAAAATCCCAGGTATAGGAAAGCACTCCAGAACTTAGGGTGCTTTGATTGATGAAGATATACTGATGCCCGTTAAAGCATTGAACGCTATCGTTTATTTCAAAGTTAGATTGTGCCTGTGGGTAGACAGTATAGGTACGGAATACAGAATCTAAACAGCCAAATTCAGTTTCGAGTCGGAGGGCGACCGTATAATCCCCTTCTTGCAAATAGCTATGGATTGTATTTTGGGCTGTATCGCTCATGCCGTCGCCAAAATTCCATTCACGGGTATATGTACCACTTGCAAGGGTACTAGAGTCTGCAAAAGTGAAGGAGTGATCCCGGAAACAGAGAAGGCTATCAGCCAAGCCGATATATGCTTCGGGGTTGGGGTCGATCCGTAATGACTTCTCTAAGGTGTCAGCACAGGCAAATGCTGTAGTCGAAATGAGTTGAACGATATAGCTACCAAATCCAAGGTATGAATGCGAGGGAGACGTGCTCGTATCCGAGATGCCATCGCCAAAATCCCAAATGTAGGAAAGGTTCCCGGCATGCACTGCACTCTGGTTTCCGAACTGAAAAAGGTGATCGCTAAAACACTGAATGCTATCATTGATACTGAAGTCTGCCGCTGCTTGCGGTAATACGGTGATGGATTGAAATGCAGAATCAGAGCATCCGCGTTCTGATAAAACGCGCAGGGCGACTTGGTAGTTGCTGTCAATGGAATACGAATGACTGGTATACTGACTGGTGTCACTGCTTCCATCACCAAAATCCCATGTTCGAGAAAAGCTTCCATAGCTTAAAACACTTGAATCGCTCAAGTCAAACAGATTCGCTCTTAAACAGAGGCTTGTATCAGATATGCCAATGATGGCTGAGGGCATAGGGTAAACTTCCACCGATTTGATAATGCTGTCTAAACAGTAAAAGTTACTCGTAGAAACCAAAAGAATCTCAAAAATACCTTCTCTCATATAGCTATGAGACCCTTGGCTTTGAACACTTGTATTTCCATCTCCAAATTCCCAGCGATTTGTCCAAGCACCGGATACAATTTCCGTTGAATCATAGAAAAGAAAGCTATTTCCACTCAAACAGGCAGTGGTGTCACTTGAACTAAAATGAGCATCGGGCATAGGATAAGTAATCATGCCGTGGTTTACCGTATCAGCGCAACCTGAATCAGATACTGATATGAGCCGAACACTAAAGTTAGAATCCTGAGCATAGATATGACTTGGATTTTCAAGGATACTTGTTCCTCCATCGCCAAAATCCCAAGAACTACTGCTGTTTCCTGATGCAAGCATCGTCCCATTCGTGAAATCGAACGCATTCCCTCTAAGGCATTGGGTGCTGTCGTTACTTATAAATTCAGCCCGAGGCGATGGATTGATATAGACGGTTTTGTTGAGCGTATCGCGACATCCTTCATTGCTTTGTTGAATAAGCTGAATCGTAAAGCTACCCGTATCCGAATAGGAATGAGTAAAGATGCTGTCCGTGGAGCTATTTCCGTCACCACTGCGCCATGTTCGACTGAGGCTTCCTGAAAGAATACTCGAAGTGTCGGAGAAACTAAAGGCATTCTCGTATTCGCATTGAAAGGCATCGTTGATGATAAAGCCAATAGCGCTAGTCGGATGGACGCGAATCCTTATCATACTCGTATCGCTACAACCTAATGTCGATGTAGCAATCATTGTAATGGGGTAACTTCCAACTGCAGCATAAGTATGTGTTACAGGACTTCCGCTGCCATAGATTCCGTCGCCATAATTCCAGCTGACGGTGTAGGTAGCGCTACCAGGGGTTGATTGGTCGGTTAAATTAAAGGACTGCTGAGCAAAACATTGAGCTGTATCGTTAATTCCAAAGCTTGCGATGGGTTCTTGGTAAATTGTTATTCCACGGGTGAAGGAGTCGGCGCATCCCCAGGGCGTTTCAACACGCAGTTGAATGGCGACGCCTCCTGCATTGGTATATTTATGCTTGAAGGCTTGGGTGGTGGATGAGCTGCCATCCCCTAAATTCCAGGAATAGCTCAGAGGTAACTCACTGCTGGAGCTTGTATTGGTGAACTGCACTGAATCATCCCTGCATGCTGATGAAGTAGCAAATGAGGCGTTGGGGAAGCTATGGATACGCAATGACCGACTCACGGTATCTTGACAACCACCAATATTGGTAACAATGAGGGTAACCGTATAGGTGCTATCTGAATTGTAATTGTGGAATGGGTCCTTTAATGTGCTACCACCGCCATCACCAAAATCCCATTGCCAATCGTAAATCAAATCATTAAACGCATTGGTAGCATCTTCAAAAAGGGTAGTACTTCCTAGACAGACTTCATTGAAGGTGAAGTATGAATTAGGTTGAGGAGCAATAATAACCTGAAGCCCAACGGTGTCTTCACAACCAAATTCACTAAATACATGAAGTATTACAAAATAGTGACCCGTATCGGCATAAAAATGGGTTGGATTTCTTGCGGATGATGTGTCCCCATCGCCAAATTCCCAAAGAAATCGGAGGGTGCTATTATTTTCGGAATAACTGGTATTGCTGAAGGTAGAACTTCTATTAGCGCAATTGGTATTGAAATTAAACCTCGCTATTGGTGTTTCGTGCACACGAACTAAACGCAAACTATCCCATGCTGTCGAATCCGGAAAAATCGATTCGCAAGTAACGAGGATGCCTCCTTGATTGAAGCTTCCTTGGGCTGTGAGTCTTGGAATAAAATTACCGTAGAGCGCATAATCGAAATAGAATACAGTGTCGGAGGAGGTGCTTAGCACTGCATTACTCGAGTCATTGAATTGCCAAACATAGTTGGTCGCATTCCTGCTTTCGTTTTTAAAAGAAACCCGTAGAGGTTCGCAGCCGATACTGTCGCCGATAAAGGTATAGGAAGCCTGAGGACCTACAATCACCAAATTGTGCATGGCCGAATCTTTACAACCCGTGGAATTGGTGGAGATGAGCTTGACCTGATAATTGCCAGCTCCCAAGTAACGTTCTGGATTTTGTAGCGTGCTGCTGGCCAAGTTTGCTCCGAAATCCCAAGTCCAGGAAATCAAACTATCATCTGATTGTATGGATGAATGAACCGAGTCATAGAGTGAGCTGAGATCGGAAAAGGCAATGGCTTGGGGACATAGAAACGTGTCTTGAATTGTGCTGAATTCTGTAAACACGCCAAATACGCGCACTGAGTCGTTATTTCGTACTGTATCCCAGCATGTAAGACTGTCTCGGTAGGCAACAGAAATGGAATAGTTTTTAATTTCGTCGTTTTGAATCCAGGGTTGAGTTCCTAGGTTTTGGTACCCATTTCCATCATCTAAATTAAAGAAGAGCGCTTCCTTATTTGAGGCTATTCGGTTGGCATCAGCCCAATAATTAATTCCATCATTCAAATAATTAATATTCGGAAGAATCTGGAAACTATCTCCATAACATAAGGCTGTGGAGGAAAATCCAAGAGAGGAGCTGGTTCCTATGGATAGTGTAAAGGTATCGGATCCCGTGCAACCATCCGTTGTGAAAATTTGGTTTATTACTTCGTAATACCCGGCGTTAGTGTACTGATGACTCAGGCTATCGATGCTTGATGTATCGGTACTCGTTCCGTCGCCCCAATTCCAGATAACGCGGTTTACAGAGTCTTGGCTTTGATTTAATAAATAGAAATCGAAGCTGCTCCCTTTGCAATAGTATTGCGATGAATCATAACTTGAACCGATACGTGGATCCATGAAGTTAAATCGCAATATGCGCGGGTACCATGCGGTGTCTCGGCAAATATTCCCTAAGGAATCGTCGCCATTTTGAATAACCAGACCAATGGTAACATATCCGCTGGGGTCGCAAGGGGCATTGTCGTAATCGTAATTATGCTCTGTTTCCGAAAGCTTCCACTGTCCGTTGAAATTGCCAGAAGCTACAGCACAAGCCGAATCCCACATGACCCAGTAATTCTGTTTTCCACAAAGAGGTTGAGTTTGTGTAAGACTGATTGAGATGGTTTTATCTGCTTCCGGTCCGAGGCAGGTTTTAGACTGAATGGTAAATAAACCATTAAGACCGCTACTTGTGTCGGGGCCTGCAATAGGAGGGGCCAAGGATATACTTTCTGTGACCGTATCGCTGCAACCACTGATAGAGTCGTAGGCAATCAGTCGGATATAATAGCAGCCTTCTTGATTGCGGTCGTACATATGCTTTGTGCTAACACTGTCTGTTGCGTATCGGCAATTCCCAGTGGCATTGATTCCTGCTAGGTAATTGGTCGTGCAGGCTGGTGCATAATTATCGCCAAAATTCCAAATGGTTCCATGTTGCGTATTTTGAAAATAGTCACTTGTATTTACGGCATAGATTGTATCGCTAACCTGACATTGGTATCGGTTGCTGATGGCGCCAATGCGGGCATAAGGCCCAGATATGGTAAGGGTATCGAGATATCGGATACTATCGCAACCATTTAAACTGATATAGACATAAGGACGATAAGTACCAGGGAATTCATACGAATAGGCACTCGTGAATGATGAAGCGCTATCACCTCCATTCCATACCCATTGAATAGAAGCGCCGGCAATTGGTGATTGGTGAGCATAGATGCGGTTATTGCTCGAACAGGTGGATCGAATGGAATCAATCATCGCATCAACGGTATATTTCACATTGGTAACAGAAGAGCTACCGAAGCTGCTATCGATACAGCCCACATCGTTCTTTGCCCAGAGTTTTACATCAAAGCTTCCGTTGATGGCGTACGAATGAGATAAATTAGACCAGGTGGTGGTATTGGTGCTCCCATCGCCAAAATCCCATTCGAAGTCTATAATATTCGGTGGAGATTGATTGCTGTTATTGACAAAGCTTACTTGGGTAATGAAACATCCATCCGTGGTGTTTTGTGAAAAGTCGGTATCGAACTCTGGGTGAATCAAAACAGCTGTATCGCTGCTTAAACTTTGAGAACACCCATTGGAGTCGAGCATCTGTACAGCGATGAAATAGGAGCCTCCTGCGGGGTCAGTATAACTATGACAAGCAAATGTGTCTTCGGGGCCATTGCTGACGTCCACAAATCCATCATCAAATAATATTCTTCGCCTCAGCGTATTGGCGCTTTGGTTGATGATGGAAACACAGACTTGGTTGCCTTTATAACATTGGGTATCGCTATTTAGCCTGAAACTCACGGCTGGGAGGGCTAAGACGCGAACTGAATCAGACTTACTTGTACAATATCGATTATTGATAAAGGTGGTTTTTAAACGGACATAATAGTTTCCGGCTCCATTGTATTGATGAACAGGGTTGGCGGAACTCGAAGTAAAGCCATCCCCAAAATTCCATAGATAAGAAAGGATGTCGGTATCGGAGCTAAGTAATTGATAAGTAACATCATTCCCACGACAAGAGCTATCGCTATTCAAGGAGATTAAGGGTTGAGGGAATATTCGGCTCAGGAGCTCACTGGTATCGATACAGCCCGAAGTGGTGCGAAGAATAAGTTGAACGGCATAGGAACCCGTATCAGGAAAGTTATGATTGGGACTGGAACTGCTGCTGCTGTCCCCATCGCCAAAATCCCAAAAGTAGGATGCCACGGTGTCTTGGGGATCAATTGTGCTGGTATTTGTGAAATTGGTGAGAAGTCCTAAACAGCCATCGGTATAGTTGAAAGAAGCCTGAGCATTGCTCTGGATATGAACACTTTGAGTCAGCGTATCACGGCAGCCTAATGTGTCTGTAATGACCAGTCGGACCGTATAATTTCCTGAATTACTGAAGCGGTGTTTGGGGTTTGCTACTGAATCAAGGTTGGCATTTCCTGAAAAGACATCCCCAAAATTCCAAGCATAACGAGGAGAATAAGCTGTTCCCGTCGATTGAAAACTTAGCGTATCTCCCTTGCAAAGTGAATGATTCCAACTGAAGTTTGCGTCTGGCCTTTGTTTGATAAAGACGGTAGTGTCTAGCACAATAGAGCAAGCAATTCCATCGATACGAACCTGAAGCGAATAATTGCCCGATGAAGGGTAGGTATATGCGATAGTATCTCCTTGCAAGCTATCACCTGTTCCTGTAAACCACCAAAGCGATTGCAGGGTGTCGAGTGCAGATGAATATGTATTTCCAAAAAGGTGAACAAGGGTATCGCTGCAGTCTTGATCGCTTGTAAATGAAATAGACGGAGGCGTGAGAATATTAATGCTATCGCCGACCGTGTCTTTGCATCCCGCAATATCTTCGAGAATATGACGAACGAAATAACTCCCCGCTTGCGCATAAGCATGGTGTACGACCTGACCAGTATCGCTATTCCCGTCGCCGAAATCCCAAAAGGAGCGAAGGTAGCTGGTACTTGATCCGGAAAAGGTGACGCTATCCTGAGCACATGTCTTTTCGACGGAGCTAAAGCTCGCATCGCATTGAGCCTGAAGACACAGCGTGCTTATCAGGAACAAAACAATCAGCATTCCTAGATGTTTTAAGCTTTTGGCGAGCATAGCTTGGTTGCATGGAAAGGTAGTCTTTTGAAGATCCATCTTCAAGGCTAAGACACCTAAAGATTGAGATTGGTTGTCTGATTCTTACTTTTCTGCAGCCTTACTGTACTTCACCAAAGTATAAATGCTTGAAAAGACAGACCAGCAGAACCCGGCATAACCATTTAGCAGGTTGAGTTGCAAGATATAAAACTTGAAGAAATTGATGGGGACACCGAGCATATTCATGAGCTTGGAACGCGATTTTCCTCGCTTGTTGAGCTCTTCTGCAGCCAGGCTGGTGTAGCGATTAAACTTATCCAGGTAGTTGGCGATACTGTCGTAACTCGTGTGAGCTACCGATCCAGGAAGGATATCGGTTTTGCCATCATACAGTACTTTTTCATGTACTTCAGGGGTGCTCCAAGTGGCGGTACGTCGATCAAAAAAACGCAATTGCTTATCCCGAGCTTCTCTTCCATATTTAAACGCCTTCCCCATAAATACCAGGTGACGTTGTATGAACCATGCTTTGGTACTTGGTTCGTTTTTACATAAATCATGGAGGGCGTTCCAACAGGTGTCGTCAGGAACTTCGTCGGCATCAAGACTGAATACCCAGTCATTTTGGGCTGCATCCACTCCGCATTGCTTCTGTTGTCCAAAGCCTAAAAATTCCTGCTGAATTACTTTAGCTCCATATGATTTTGCAAGTTCAGCTGTTTGATCAGTACTCATCGAATCGACCACAATTACCTCATCGGCTCCGCGAATGGACTTCAATAGCGGCTCCATGCGGTGCGCTTCATTAAATGCGATGATGACGACTGAAAATTTGATCATGATTTATCAGAGGGGTCTGGAAAGGTCTCCCCAGCTTTGGGTGCCTTAACAAAGAGCAAGATAAAAGGGAATAAACAAATTCCCAGTTGAGTTTGTAAAATGGATTCAAAGCAAAGTGCAATGAGGAAGCAAGCAAAGAGGCTCATTCGAAGCAGCTCGTTTTTTCTCCAAAACTGAATAATTCCTGCGATTAGGAGTGAAATTAATAGTAAGGCCGGCAAAATTCCAGAACCTACAGCTGTTTCCAAATATTGATTATGCGGAGGAATTCGATTTTCCATCCACAGGCGTGTCCGGTCTTCCTCATATTGCTTGGCCATCGCTTGGTCGACATCACCAATGCCTACTCCGAAAGGATTTTTTTGTATGATATGAGAGGCGGTTTTCCAAGCTTCCACCCGCATGGCTAAGCTGCGGTGATTGATACTACGCTGACCGCTAATGGCTTGTAGGTCGGCAACTGAGTTTTTGACTTTATTCTGAACGGCGTTAAAGCTGAAATAACTTATTAGGGGTAGAAGCAAGAATCCAATCCCAAGTAGAATCATCCATTTTCTATTGGCCGATTGTAAACAGAATTTGAAAAATAGCAAGGCTCCTGCAAAATAGAGGGCTAATATTCCAGTTCGTGCCAAGAACCAATGAATGCAGATAACGTGAATAATGCCCAGTATTAGCCATATCGCTTTGCGGCTGGCATGCCAAGCAAATCCGCAGAAAAGCAGTGCAGCAGCCTGAATGATGCTGAAGTAAATATGGTTCACTCCAGAATTATCGAATTTGCTGCTACTAATTGCGCTTAGCTTCCATGGAACAGAAACACCATCCCAAATGGGAATAGCGCCCGACTCAATCAATGACAAATCAATGGCTTCTTTGTGAAGTAAATAGCGGAATAAACTAATGACGGCGAATAAGGCTGAAATTCCAACCCAGGAAAGGTGGACGTTTTTCCATTGAGTAGGCTTAAGATTAATTCCACCTAATACTGCTAAAGGAATGAGCAGTAAGGCCAGCTGTCGCATAATAACTTGTGCCCAAACGGATGTATTATCGCTCCAAAAACCACTTAAGGCATTAAATAACCACAAAGCAATCAGAACGAATGCCAGGGCGTTTTTTTTCCACGAATAGGGAGGAATCAATGCAGATACTCCGAGGGTGATACTGCCTACAGATAGAAAGAATGGGGTAGCCGTCTGATAAACAAAACCAAGACCAAGCAAGAGTAGCCCTGCTAATTGGATTTTGTTCTTCAGGCTATGCCACATACTATTTTGCGTAATTCAAGCGAACCGATACACGGTCGTTTTCTCCGATGCCTAGTCGCTCTCCAGCGGCTTTGCTAAGTTTTAGAATGACTTGAGGTTCCATATTATCTGGTTTACCTACCACGCGAACAAATACCGATTTATTGGTTTGCACATTAGTAACCATAATAATTGTTCCGGTTGGAGCAGTAGGGTGAAGGCAAAAACTACGTTCCTGATTCATGCCCTCGTTAACGGCTACCACCGCATACCCGGTTTCTTTCACCTCTCCGGTAGCTGAATTGTATTCGTATTTGCCTGCAGGTTCCTTCACTACAGCTGGTGTTTCTTCCTTGGGTTTTGTTCCATTAGGTTTTTCTTCGCCTCCATAATTTTCAACATGCTCTTCTTTCGGCTTGTTTCCTTTAATTACCAGTTCTTGTCCTACAGTCAAACTATTCGATGTTAGCTTGTTTTTGATCTTAATTTGATCCACGCTCACATTGTATTGTTTTGATATTGCATAGAGGGTTTCTCCTGATTTAACGGTATGAAGAATCACCTCTTCCTTGGCTTGCTCTTTTTTTAGGCTCGTAGGAATAAGTAGGATTTGGCCAAGCTTAAGTCCATCTTTCGCCTCTGGATTGGCCTTATTTATGGCGTCAACACCGACATTATAACGACGGGAAATAGCGTAAAGACCTTCTCCCTTTTCTACTTTATGCTGAATAAAAAACTGTCCATTCACCTCTTTAATCCCAATAGAGTCAAGAGTGTGTTCAGTATGCGCATAGCCTACTGAGGCGATAAGAAGGCTGAATAATAGGAAGATACTTTTCATATGTTGACGGAACTATACCTAACAAAGGTAGCTTTTGCTTTAAATTCGTAGGCATGAGGCTTCTTGCATTTATCATCACCATCTTGTTAATAATTCCAAGTGCGAACGGTCAGGGCCGTTCCGACAGCGTTTTTGGTACGCAATTGAAGGTATATCAATTCGAGATTTTTGAAGAAATAGCACCTGCTGCTACGCGCAAGACCATCCGAGCAATGGATGAGGCAGGAGCAATGCATGCTGACCTTATTATTCTACACCTCAATACTTATGGGGGCCTAGTGAGTGATGCAGACTCTATTCGAACGCGCATTTTAAACTCCACCATTCCGGTATATGTCTTTGTTGAAAACAATGCAGCATCTGCTGGAGCGCTTATCTCTATTGCCTGCGACCGTATTTTTATGAAAGAAGGAGCCACCATTGGTGCTGCAACGGTTGTAGAGGGTAGCGGACAAGCGGCACCAGATAAGTATCAAAGCTATATGCGCTCCAAAATGAGAGCCACTGCAACCGCGCGGGGTAGAAGTCCGGAAATCGCTGAGGCTATGGTGGATGGAGACAAGGTCGTACCTGGCTTAAATGATACTGGGGATGTGGTCACATTGACTACGGATGAAGCGATATACTGGGGGTTCTGTGATGGAAAATACCAGACTATTGAAGCGATGATGAAGGATCAAGGCATCATTAACCCAGTAATGATTGAGCAGGAAATATCTTGGATAGATTCTGCTATCGGCTTTTTAATTTCTCCAGGAGTTAGTGGTGCTTTGGTCTTGCTAATTCTCGGCGGGATTTATTACGAACTCCGCACCCCGGGAATTGGTTTCCCAATTTTGGTTTCTGCAATTGCATCAATGCTCTATTTTGCTCCATTGTATTTAGAAGGACTAGCTGCCAATTGGGAGATTCTCATTTTTATTCTTGGCGTGGTGTTAGTGGGATTGGAGGTCTTTGTCATACCCGGCTTTGGCGTAGCTGGGATTTCTGGCTTGGTATTGATATTTGGCGCCTTAGTGCTCAGCGCCATCAATAATATTGTATTCGACTTTAGCGGGAGCGACCCTGAACAGATTCAAAGTGCTTTAACACGGGTTGTATTTGGACTCCTTGGTTTTATCGTTATGGCCATACTTTCGGCGAAGTTTCTTGTGAATGGGCCATTATTCGGTCGTATCGGACTAGATGCCACATTGAGCAGTGGGATGGATATAAAAAATGGAGATGACTTCCTCGGTCAGGAAGCAATTTGTTCGACAGACCTCAAGCCACTTGGTTATATTATGATAGGAGCCAAGGAATACGACGCAAAAAGCTTGGATGGCTATATTCCCAAAGATGCACGCGTTAAAATCATCCGTAAGGAAGGTTGGCAGTTTTTGGTTGAAGCCATTTAGAAGGCATAAGGCCCGAGCCATTGTACCATCAGAATAATCCATAAAACACTAACAATATTCAGGATGATTCCACTGCGTATCATTTGTTTCATGGGAACATCTCCCGAGCCATAAACAATCGCATTTGGTGGGGTACTAATGGGCAACATAAAGGCGAAGCTAGAAGCCAATCCGACTGAAATGGCAAAAGGCATTGGATCCATGTTGCCGCTTTGGGCAATACCGATAACCACAGGGATAAAGATGCTCGCTAAAGCTACATTGCTCATCACTTCGGTAAGCATAAGCATAACTAAGGTAAGAACGAACAAAAGCAACCACTCAGGGTAATGAAGCTGGGTGAATAGGGAGCCTATTCGCTCCATTAGAGCGCTTTCTTTCATTCCATGAGCAAGGGCCAATCCTCCCCCAAAAAGTAGCAATATGTCCCAAGGTAGACGATGCGCGTCCTCCCAAATAAGTATGCCGCGTTTGAATTGTTTGTCTCTTGGAATAATGAACATCAACGCACCTCCGAAAATCGCAATGATACTATCGTCAAGTTTTTTTGAGCCCAAGAATGAATTGATGGCGGGAGCAAAAATCCAAAGCATAGCCGTGAAGCCGAAAATAATGGCAGCCTGTTTTTCTTCGCGGCTCATACGACCCAATTCTAGCCACTTTTTTTCAATCAAATCTCTTGCTCCATCAATCTCCTTCAAGCCAATGCGGTACATCACACGGCTTAAAAAAAGGTAGGTGAATACGAGCATCCCAAAACTCAAGGGAATACCCAAAAGCATCCAAGTACCAAACTGTAATGGTCTATGCAGTATGCTTTCTATATAGCCCTTCATGACCACATTTGGAGGGGTGCCAATTAAGGTGGCGACTCCACCAATATTGGCCGCGTAGGCAATTCCTAGCATGAGCAGGAGTGCGAAATGTTTTCCGTCTTTGCTCGATTCCTTGCCATGAAAGGAGGAGCGTAATAGCACAATTACCGAACGAGCCATGGGTAACATCATTAAGGCCGTGGCGGTATTGCTTACCCACATACTCAACAGATAGGTGGCCAAGAAGAATCCAAAGATGAGTCCCTGCGTATTCTTTCCGAAGAGTTTTAGTATGAATAAGGCAATGCGTTCATGCAATCCGGTTTTTTCCATCCCGATAGCCAACATAAAACCACCGAGAAACAGGTAGAGGGTGGGGTTGGCAAAATTGGAAATGGTAGCGGCCGTAGTGGATATCCCCAGCAAAGGAAATGCAACAATTGGAATCATGGCTGTTATACCCATAGGTACTAGCTCCGAAATCCACCAAATGATCATCCATACGGCAATACCACATACAGATGCCATCGAATGATTCATGGCAAACATGTGTGGTAATATGAAGAAGGAGAGGGTAAAGAGTACCGGGCCTGCCAACCAAATTGCACTTCTTTTCATCCTAACAAAGATGAATTCCTTTGTTGGCTTCACAAAACCCTTGGGAATTCCTCGTCGTTTTTGCCTGATTTTATAGATATTGCGGCCTGTTTTAGTTATGACGATGAAAAAAGCACATTTAGTTTCCGGAGCCTGTGGTTTTGTTGGAAGAAACCTTGTTAAAAGATTATTAAAATCTACAGAAGACACACTCTTCGTGGTGGATGATCTATCGACCGGCACCATGCCCGAAACCTGGCTTTTCGAAGAGGGGACAGACTTAGGAAATGACCTGCGTAGCTACCAAAACGGAAGATTACTATTTTGGAGAGGGGATTTCCGTCGTTTTTTAACCGCTATCACAGATGATCATAACCACGTAAACAATACGTTTGGTCTCGATTTACCGAAATTCTCTGATATCTTTCACTTTGCAGCTATCGTGGGTGGTCGGGCCAAAATTGATGGGGATCCGATGATGGTCGCGCTTGATTTGAGTATCGATGCGGAGTTCTTCTATTGGGTATGTCGCTATAAACCGGAGCGTGTAATCTACCCGAGTTCATCGGCTGCTTACCCTATCGATAAACAAAGTACGGATTATGCCATTGCCCTTTCGGAAAATGAAATTCGATTTGACGCGAATTTGGGACAGCCAGACATGACCTATGGCTGGTCGAAATTAACTGGTGAATACCTCGCTCAAATTGCAGCTCAATATTATGGCATCTCGGTAGCCTGTATTCGTCCGTTTTCAGGCTATGGAGAAGACCAAGATTTAACCTATCCAATTCCAGCCATTGCTGCGCGTGCGGCTAAGAAGGAAGATCCTTTTGAAGTATGGGGCTCAGGAAAGCAAGGCCGCGACTTTGTCCATATTGATGATTGCATCGATTGTATTCTTATGGCGATTGAAAATATTAGCGACGGACAAGCTATTAATATTGGATCCGGACGTTTAACTTCTTTCCTCGAAATCATTGAACTCTTTACTAAGTTCGCTGGCTATGAGCCAAGTATCAAGCCATTACTCGATAAACCTGTAGGTGTACATTCACGCTATGCGAATATGGATTACGTGAGTGAGCGATTTGGATGGAAGCCGAAAATATCCTTAGAAGAAGGCATGCGTCGGGTGTATAATGCTGCTGTAAAACGAGTTGAAAATGGCGAATAAGCGCCGAGTTGTTTTATTCGGTCCTGGTCCGCAGTTTAAGGGCGGGATTTCGAACTATAATACATCCTTGGCTAAGGCGATGGATGCATTGGGAATTGAAGTGCATATCGTTTCCTGGACCCAACAGTATCCTGCAATTATTCCACGTGACTTTATCGATAGAAGCAGTAAGAGTAGCCTGATTGAAGGAACCCAAATTCAGGTTCAATATCTAACCAACTATAATAACCCCTTTAGCTGGGGAAATACGGTAAGAGCGATAAAAAAGCTCAAACCAGAAATGGTTATTTTTCAATGGGCAATTGCCTTGCAAGGTTTACCTATGGGCTGGATGGCTCGAAGCTTGAAAAATTCAGGAATTGAAGTGGTATTCGATCTTCATTTGGTGGTTCAAAAGGAGGCGAGCAGTATTGATAAATTTTTTACCCGCTATGGATTAAAAACGCCAACCACCTTCATTACCCATGCATACAAGACCGTGAACGAGTTAAAAGAAACTTTTCCGGGTATTGAATATGAGGTGAACGAATCTGGGGAAAGAAGTCAATCGCGACAAACGGTGATTAAGCTCTATCATCCGATCTACGAATTGTATAAGCCAGACCCTAATTTTGACAAAGAATCGGTCAAGAAGGAAATGGGGCTGAAGAAACATGTGTTCTTGTATTTTGGGTTTATTCGGAAATACAAAGGGTTACATCAGGCGATTGAGGCATTTGAAGCCTTGCGAAAAGAACGAGAGGATGTTTCTCTTTTAGTGGTAGGAGAATCATTCTGGAAAACTCTGGATTCAAATAAGCTGAGCACGAAAATCAAGAGTAAGCTCTTTGGTTTGGCTAAAAAACTGGTCCTTAAAAATTCAGACAATGAACAGGCCTACAATCCATTTCAGGCCTTGGAGGAAAGAGAAATTCCTGATGTTAAAGTTTATAATCAGTTTGTGCCGAATGAAGAGGTTGCTCGCTATTTCCAGGTTTCAGATTGTATCGTCTTGTACTATTTAACGGCCACACCTTCCGGGGTAGAAAGCCTGTCGTATAACTTCAAATTACCTGTATTGGCTAGTAAAGTGGGCCATTTTCCAGAAACGATTAAAGAAGGCTTCAATGGTTATTTGGCCAACGACCGCGACATATCAGATATGACTCAAACGATGCGTCGTTTTCTAGAAAATCCAATACCTTCGGAGAACATTGCTCAATCTGCCGCGTTGATGAGTTGGGAAAACTATGCAAAAACCATTCTTCAAATTCCTTAAAATTAGCTTAGTCTGTCTTCCTATATGGTCACTCGGTCAGGAACAACCCGAACCTGAGCTAGAAGAATCTCATAGCAGTTTTATTGCTGTGCGGTTCGGAACAGGCATCTCCGGAGAAGGAATGAATAGAGGTGAAGCGTGGAGTCCGCAAGTGGCTGGTGGCTTCAGTTTTGCGCTCGAAGGGGCTTGGCTACCACATCGAAATCTTGGATTGATGCTTTCCGGACAATATCACCATTTTACCGAGGCTGTTTTGTCTCCCTTCTCAGAACCGGGATATACGGCTGGTCAAACACAAGAACCATGGAATACGGCTATGATACTCGGTGGGCTCTACCTCTCGAAACCCTTTATAAACTGGGATTTAGAAGCGCGTTTTTTGAGCGGATTTGGATCAACAAAGGCCTTTACTAAATTCTATGAAAGCGATAGGAGCCCTCGCTACGTGGTTGAGTATTCGTATAATGAAAATTCAATATGGTACCAAACAGGACTTACTGCCCGCATCGATAAACAAAAGGGGTGGAGTGTGGCGCTTCATTATGATTTAAGTTTTACCCAGTTTCCGATCAAGGAGCTTGGAACCTATTCTGGTACTATTGCCGGATCCACAGAATCAACCATCAAAAAGAGTATTCGGTTTTCTGTCATTTCATTCTCCGTGCTTTATTCCATTCCCCATTATAGAATACCTTGAGGCTGATATTTCTGCTAAGTATTGGGCATCTCACTATGACTATTGATTCGCTCCGAAGCAGTAGAGGAATGAGCATATCAACAAATGATTCGTGCTGATTTCAGGGCATAAAAAAAGCTACCCTTTTGAGGTAGCTTTTTATTGTGGTTATTATGACTTATTGACCTTGAATCAACATCAATTTTCTAGTGAATGATTGGCCGTCAACAGTAAGGCGGACCACATACATTCCACTGCTTAGGTCAGTATTTGGAGTGAAAGTAAAGGTTTGTTCACCTGCAGTACTGGCACCTTCAGATAACACGCTAACGGTTTTTCCGAACATATCAAGTACTTCTAATTTTGTGTTTTGAGCATCCGGCATGTTCACTCGGATATTGGTTTGTCCTGCACTAGGATTAGGGTAAACACTGAAGTTGTTCTCGCTCGCAAGCTGTTCAATACCTGTGCTAAAGCCAATATTCACGTTGTCGATAAAGAAGTTATGACCTCCATTTGAGCGGAAATCAAAACGGAAACGAATATTGTTACGTTGACCCGCTGGAATGGCGTTCAGATTCACGTCTACTTTTTTCCAATGGTGTGGACCAGCAGGGAAAAAGTTTACAGCTACATATGGAGAACCACCTGTTGTTGAAAGCTGATTTCCAGGGATAGTTGATCTTTGTTGCCAAGTTTTTCCACAGTCGCTACTTGAATAAATACCAAGGGCATCACTGGTAGAACCTCCACCTGTTGTTCTTCTTTGCGCACTAGCGTAATAGAAAGAGAGTACTGGAGCCGAAACACCTGAGATATCAACTGTAGGGGTTTCAAGATAGAAGCGCGCTCCAGCTTCGATGCCTGAGTTTTGAACGTAGGCTGCATAGCCTCCACCAATACTGCCCTCACCTGTGCTGATTCGTGCGAAATTTATTCCACTTGTGCTGCTCACTGTCCAGTTATTAATCGGGAATACCGGAAATTCGAATCCTTCAGTTAAACCGGCTCCAAATTGACCTGTATTACCATTCACCTTAACATACATTTTTCTAGTGAAGGTATCTGAACCTTTTGAATTGGTGGCGATCAATGTTACGTCGTATTCACCTTCAGTTCCGTAGGTTACGCCCGTTGGATTAGATGCGTTGCTGGTAGCAGGGGATGCACCTGGGAATAACCATTCATAGGTCATTGCTCCATTTGCATTATAACTGTTGTTTTTAAAGTTAATGCCACCCGTTTCGCAAATGTTTGTTTCTGTTGCATAGAAATAGGCTTTTGGGGCACAAGCTGCTGCCATATAAGGGTCGGCAGTTCCTGTAGCAATTAGGTTAGACTCTTGCCATAATTTTTGGCGCCAGTTTATTAAGGTACCATGCATTCTCGCTTTTTGACCAATTGTAAAGGCTCCCATACAAGAACCATTTGCATAATCCATATAATTTTCAACCATATCAGGAAGATCAGGATTATCATTGCTACAACTGTTAATAGAATGGTTACAGCCAAAATTCGGTGCTTGAACTGGAGGGGTATCTTCCACTTGGTCGCCGCCAAAACAGCTGTCTTGGAATGGGTGGTATAAGCCTAGCCAATGACCAGCCTCATGTACCAATGTGCTTCCCCATTGAGGAACTCCAACTACAGGGTTAGCTGCAGGGCCAATACTTCCAACATTATCATAGCGAATTACAACTCCGTCTGATTGAGCACCACCAGACCAAGGGAATTGTGCGTAACCCAAAACAGTTCCAAAACTTTGGAAAGCTCGGTTAATGTCTTTTACTACCCAAATATTAAAATAGCGGTTGGTTGGCCAAGCACTTTTTAGTTTAATGTTATCGGTTGCATTTTCAGTTTCTGGATCGTAGATACGCACTACTCCGTCTGTACAATTTCCATTTGGGTCGAGTGTAGCCAAGCGAAATTCAATTTCACAATCTGCTGCAACACCCCAGAAAATTTCACGGGTACGTTCGAATTTAGGACCGTTAAACGCACGGTTCAAGGTGTCAATTTGATCCTGGCATTGCTGCCAACTGATATTCTCAGAACCACCAATATGAAAAACATGGAAAACCACCGGAATAATAAATTTCTGAGGTGCTTTTTGTTGATTTTGATTGAAGGTTACCTTATACGTTTGATAATCCTGCTCAAATTGAGCGGCACGTTGAAGGATTTCGGGATTTTGCTCTACTTGTTGCTCATAGTATGTATCGGCTCCACATTTCTCATGGTCATGTGTCTGTTGTCCGAAAGCCATAGAAGCGCCCAAGAGGCATCCAAAGAGGTAAATTTTTCTCTTCATATTTAGGTACTTGCGATTCGTAAAATTCATTTCCATTTTAAAGTTCAAGTTTAAAGGTTTTTGGGCAATTGATAACTATAACTTCATCCTTCGATTTGTCTTATTGTGTTATTTTAAAGACACTCAAACAACGTGAATATGCTGCTGAGGGTTTGAATGAAAGAAATATATTTTATAAATTATTGAAAAACAGAGCTTAATATAATAGTTATTGGGATAGTGTCTGCTTTATTGCCAAACAAATTCCCTGATTATTTGGAAGTAAATCCAATACATCATGCATGTATTTTCTTCGTGTGTGTGGATAATCCCGACAAGCTTCTGGCCGATTTCTGTACACTTTCTATCGATTATCTGCAAATATCAAATGGCAGAGGGTGCTCTTCACAACAAAATTGCCATCTTCATTCATCATCAAATCATCTTAAACAAGGGCAGAAGGAGTAATAATTAAACCTTTGAGCCAAATTGTCTATATCCTCTTGCTCGCTAGAAGTCGTTTAGCAGCAATTAGCGCCAGTACGATATTCGAACTGACAAATCACTTGGTCGTGAGTAAATTAATCTTGGTGCCTTACTTCTTGAGGCTCCAGCTTTTCTTAGTGCATTACTGGATTGATCCCTAGACTTACCAACTTTGAATTTCACCCCTTTCGAGCATTTCCAGAACTTCCGCAGGGCGTAACCCTTTTTGATATAAACGAAGGCGTTTTTTGAGCAAGAATCCATAAGGTACTTCTTCCAACTGAAATTGTTGAGTGATCGTTTTAGTGGCGACACCGTTGAGGTAATAGACATTGTTTACATCAACATAGGAAGAAAGCATTTTTGGGTTATCACCATAATTTAATGCGATGACTTTAATCATCGGGCAAAATTTTTCCTGAATCATCCGCAAGGCTGCAGTATCTTCTTCAAATCCTTCTTGATCACGATTCCAGAAATAAATATAAACGGGCTTATAACTGTACCAGCGGAGTTTTTGCTTCTTCCCATTTGCATCATAAAACCGAATTTTCGGTACCTTTTTGCCTTCAATCAATTGCCTGGAAGCAATCTTGTTGGTGTCCAATTCAAATTGGATAAAGTGCCCAAATGAATCAATCTGAAGAATTTTATAGCTCTTAAAACTGCGCTCAAAATAGCCAATAGCTCCTTTTTTAGGAATCAGAAAACTATGGTCACTACCGGCCAGATCAGCGCCGTAGGCATTGATTAATATTCGATCGATGCCGGGCTCATTGTATAATCCATTGTAATTGACATCTTGCAATGCTACCTGAAATGAATCCCCTTGAAAAGCACAGTCATTAACGCGGATATTAAAGCGCTGCTCTCGAAAACTCAAACTTGTTCCAACGAACTTTTTACTGCCAGTATGTTCATTGAATAACTCATCGGCCATGCGTTTAAATGCAAAGTCTTTAGTGAATGAAAAGCGACTTAAGCGGTACAAAACCCTTTGATTGGGTTGAACAGGATTTCGAATTTCAATATCTAGATGATTCATCGGAAGATAAAAGGTGTCTGGATCCCCATCATCCGTAAAATCAAAATTATTATTATGGTCGACATAGAGAATTGCCGGTAAATGACGTCGACTATAGTTGGCAACCAAAACAGCTGTATATCCATTCAAGCTCTTGGTGCTGAGTTTAGAAAAGAGAAAAGTATAGCCGGTATCTATAACAGAAGTAAATTCAGGGACTTTAACCTTGAAACGCTGGAGTGGCTCATCATTTTTAATACCGAAACCTTGATACGACTCAATGGTATCGTTCATCAATTTGAAAACAGGTGCAATGAGTTTCGATGTTTCAAAATACCGATCTGTTCCCTTTTCATTTAGATTTAAAGTCATTTGATGCTGTCCCTGACTGGGTGTAAATCCAAATAAAAGAAAGAACAGTATGATTAGATTTCTCATTGGCCGCAGCAAGTTAAAAAACAAAAGCCTGACGATGCAAGATGAACGACAGGCTTTATATAATTCGTATGAAATTTAGTCCCTTCCAGTGAAAACGGATATATAATAAAGGAGGGTGGCTAGAGACGATAGTGCAGCCACCACATAGGTCATGGCCGCCCATTGTAAAGCATCCTTACTTTCTTTAGCTTCTTCTCCTGCAACCATGCCGGTTGTGTTTAACCATGCTAAGGCTCTGCGACTTGCATCAAACTCAACGGGCAAAGTAACAAATGAGAACAAGGTTGTTAGCGTAAATAAGCCAATCCCTACTAAGAGAAGAGTTTGTCCTAATGCTCCTCCAAGTAAGAGACCACCAATCAATAAAAAAATTAAATAACGCGAGGCAAAACTTACTGGCCCAACCATAGTTGATCGGAACTCGAGCCAATTATAGGCTTCGGCGTGTTGAACGGCATGTCCACATTCATGAGCGGCAACCGCGGCAGCCAAAGTTGAGCGACCATGAAAGACCTCATCGCTTAAATTAACGGTTCTGTTTGCTGGGTTATAATGGTCCGTAAGCTGTCCGGGGTTATGGATAACCTGTACATCAAAGATGCCATGGTCATTGAGCATTTTAGTCGCAATCTCCGCACCGCTCATTCCATTTCTTAAACCACTTTGTGCGTATTTTTTTGCTTTGGAACGAAAGCGTGCTTGAATGATCAAGCTTACTACCAAAAGAACTATTCCGATTATATAGAGTGTTGTTGTCATGATATCTTGTAATACTGTGACTATAGCAAGGAATATTCCAATTCTGCTTAACGAAAGAAGTAGCGGTAAATTATGACACAAATACCGAATAAAAAGATCAGAATGGTGATTTTATTAATTCCATGCATCATTCTCAGATAGCTACTTGGCCTCTCTCCGTTTGGATTGGGCTGTTTCTTCCAAAACATTATATAAGAAAGGATTTTCTTCCAGATCATAAGGTGAATTCGTCGGACAAAAATAGCATTTGAACTGGATTAATTGGGAATCTGTCTGCAGAATGTAAATTTGGCAGTAAGAGAAATTCCTATGAAAAAACAAGAAGCTTTGACACGTTTGTCGCTAGTCGCCGCCTTGGCCTTGCTTTTGCCAGCCTGTGGAGGAGAAGAAACTGCCATGACTAAAATGCAATACCCGGAAACGGCTAAAGGAAATCAGGTCGATGTGTATTTTAATGATAGCATCAGCGACCCGTATCGGTGGTTGGAAGACGACCGCAGTGATGAAACAGCCGACTGGGTAAAACGTCAGAATGTATTTACGTTCGACTACCTCGCGCAAATTCCATATCGAGATAGCCTCAGAAGTCGTTTGGAGACCCTTTACAATTATGAACGAGTAGGAGCTCCATTTAAGGAAGGGGCGAATACTTATTATTTTAAAAACGACGGACTCCAAAACCAATCGGTAATGTACCGCGTGGTGGAAGGAGGTGAAGATGAAATATTCTTCGACCCGAATAAGTTGAGCGAAGATGGAACGGTGTCACTATCCGGATTAGAATTCACGAAAGATGGATCGCTCATGGCCTATAGTATTAGCAGAGGAGGAGCCGATTGGCAGGAGATTTATGTGATGGATGTTGCCAGCAAGAATTTGTTGGAAGACAAAATCATGGACGTGAAATTTAGCGGCACTGAATGGAAGGGGAATGAAGGATTCTTTTATTCTACCTATAAAGACCAAGGAGGAAGTAAGCTTTCTGCCAAAACGCAAAATCATAAACTCTTCTATCATAAACTTGGTACAAGCTCCGATATGGATGTGCTTGTATTTGGTGATGATGCCAATCCACGTCGCTATGTTGGAGGCTCTGTGTCTGAAGATGGAAAATTCTTGGTGATTTCAGCGGCGATGACAACCACTGGGAACCAGGTATATATTGTAGACCTTTCAAAATCAGGTTATGAAGCAATGGCCTTGGTGGATAATTTCGATAATGACCACGAACTGGTTTATGCCAATGCCGGTAAATTCTATTTTCTAACTACCTATAATGCGCCGAATCGTCGTTTGGTGGAAGTAAGTGCAGAGAATAGGGCCATGGACACGTGGAAAGATATCATCCCTGCAACAGAGAATGTTTTGAGCGTAAGCAAAGGAGCGGGATATTTCTTTGCCAAATACCAAAAAGATGTATTGAGTGTTGTACAACAATATGACTATGAAGGGAAAATGATTCGTGAAGTGAGTTTACCCGGACAAGGTAGCGCTGGCGGATTTGGTGGCAATAGCGATGATGCAGTATTGTACTATTCCTTCACCAGCTATATTTATCCTAGCAGCATCTTCTCTTATAATCCGGCTACTGGCGAGTCAAGCTTATATAAAAAACCGGCCATCGATTTTGATCCAGAACTCTACGAATCCAAGCAGGTATTCTATACCTCAAAAGATGGAACGAAAATTCCGATGATGATTACTCATAAGAAGGGTTTGAAGATGGATGGTCATAACCCGACCTTATTGTATGGATACGGCGGATTCAATATCAGTCTGCAGCCGAACTTCAATACTTCAGTCTTGGTGCTATTAGAAAACGGGGGTGTGTATGCCGTTCCGAATATCCGCGGAGGCGGTGAATACGGAGAAGCTTGGCATGAGGCTGGAACCAAAATGAAGAAGCAAAATGTTTTTGACGATTTCATTGCAGCAGGAGAATACCTCATCAGTGAGAAATACTGCAGTAGTGATTTTCTCGCTATTTCAGGTGGTTCAAACGGCGGATTGCTTGTTGGGGCTGTAATGACGCAGCGTCCGGACTTGATGAAAGTAGCTTTCCCAGCAGTTGGGGTGCTTGATATGCTGCGCTATAACAAGTTTACAGCCGGAGCGGGTTGGGCTACCGACTATGGAACAGCTGAAGACGATGTAGATATGTTCAATTACCTCAAAGGCTATTCACCGGTCCACAACGTAAAAGCGGGAACAAACTACCCAGCGACCATGATTACAACTGGAGACCATGACGACCGTGTGGTGCCTGCACATAGTTTCAAGTTTGCCGCAACACTTCAAGAAGGACAAGCAGGTCCGGCGCCAATTCTTATTCGTATTGATGTGAATGCAGGGCATGGTGCAGGAAAACCAACTGCGAAGATCCTCGATGAACAAGCCGACAAATGGGCTTTTATGCTCTGGAGTATGGGAATTAAGAAATTGTAATTGCCAAAGCATAGGCAAAAAAAGCCATTGCAAGGAATTCTTAAAAAAGATGCCGATAGAAATGTCGTTACAGGCAACAATAAGATGATTTGTTGTCTAGAGAAGTAAAATCATTTCAATTTTATTTCTATGACGTACAATAATTACTATCGGCATCTTTTGCTTTCGGCGTTAATCGTCTTTTTATTTCTTTTAACCACTCAAACCTCAAAAGCGCAGTGGAGCGATATGCCAAGTTTAAGCAATGGCAAAATTAACGTTCTAAGCAAAAAAGGCCAGGTGCTGTTTGCAGGAACCGATACAGGTGGGATTCATACCAGTACGAATTTCGGAGTTGACTGGGATGCGAAAAACAATGGCATCACAAACAAAAAAATTGTAGCATTTGTACTCAAAGATAATGCGCTGATAGCCGGAGTAGGTGATGGTTTTGGGGGCTCTGTTTTCGTCTCTAATGATGAGGCTGCCAGCTGGCAAGTCCCCACTCAGAATTACAACGGATTTCTGTTTTGCTTAGCCGAACAGGGCGATGATGTCTTGGCTGGGACTTGGTACGGCGTTGCCAAATCTACAGACGATGGCGATACGTGGAATACGCTATCTACTGTAGGATTGCCCTCGAATGCCTCCGTGAGTGCAATTCTAACCAATGGAACGACACTCTTTGCAGCAGTGAGTTCTAGCAGTACGAATGAACCAGGAATGTTTCGTTCCACAAATAATGGAGATACGTGGGAAGACAAGAGTGCAGGCCTTGTGAATACCAACTTTACGGCAATGGCTCAAATTGATAGTACGCTTGTGGTTTCAACAATAGGTGGAGGTGTATATGCTTCAAGTAATAATGGAGAAAGCTGGACAACGGCGAATACCGGAATGGGAAGCTTAATTGTAAATTGTTTGTATGCATCAGGAAATAACCTCTTGGCAGGTACAAATGAAGGAATCTTTTTGTCGAATGATAAAGCTGCCAGCTGGACGAATATTAGCACGGGTTTACCGCCTAATACTAAGGTCAATTCCATCACTACCTGCGGCTCATTTTTATTTTTAGGCACGGATAGCGCGGTATGGAGAAGGCCAACAGCCGAAGTGATTACTCATTTAGCTACAAAACCTTCCGAAATATCACTTGCCGTTTACCCGAACCCAAGTCGCGGTGAATTTACGGTTGATATGCCAGAGAATGCTACTGAAATATCGGTCAGTAATATGCTCGGTCAGGTTGTCTATAAAAAGGAAAATCCAATGGCGAAGCAAATTATTATTATGACAGGTTTCAATAAAGGGCTCTTTCTTATTTCGGTGAAAACGACAAAAGGAATAGTGAGTAAAAAAATTGTTCTGGACTAAGATATGGTATGGAGTGGAGAGGAATATGCTCTGCTCCATATTCAATTTTGTAGGCTGTAGCAGATTCAACATGGCAAACTGTTTAAAAGCCGCCTTTGCCGAAAAGGCTTTACCCTCCACGAATCACTGCGGTTCGCTTGGTTTCGGAGTGGGAAGGAATAAAAAAATTAATTCTGCGTAAATCAGCGGGAAAACAAACTCCGAGGCAAAACCCTATTCTGGTGAAGGCAATAGCATGTGCAAATCCAAAGCAGAATCGAAGTCTTCAAATTCGTAGTCTACGCTGAAGATTATCCTTAATTTCGCTCCATGCAACACGCACCGCTCGCAGAAAGAATGCGGCCTCATAGTCTTGATGATTATATCGGACAGTCCCACCTGGTTGGCGACGACGGTATCATCACGCGCTTTTTGGCATCGGGTAATATACCCAGTATCATCTTCTGGGGACCTCCCGGTGTTGGGAAAACCACTTTAGCGGAGTTAATCGCACGTGCATTGAAGCGTCCTTTTCATGTATTAAGTGCAGTATCAGCAGGAGTGAAAGATGTACGTGAAGTGATCAATTCAAGTGGCGGCTTATTTCCTCCACTTTTGTTTATTGATGAGATTCATCGCTTTAGCAAATCCCAACAAGATGCGCTTTTAGGTGCAGTGGAAAGAGGGAAAATCACCCTCATTGGCGCCACAACTGAGAATCCATCCTTTGAAGTGATATCGGCACTTTTATCGCGTTGTCAAGTGTATCACCTTGAAAACCATACTGGCGACGACCTCATGCAGATGCTCGACCGGGCCATGCAGCAGGATATCGTATTGAAATCGAAAGAGATAACGATTCAAGACAAAGAGGCCTTACTATTACTCTCTGGTGGCGATGCGCGTCGATTGCTCAACTTGTTTGAAATGGCGGTATTGCAGGATGGCGGACAAAAAGTGGTGCTTACCAATGAAGCCATTAAAAAGGTAGCTAAGGAACAAGTTGCTCGCTATGACAAAAATGGGGAGGCGCATTATGATATTGTATCGGCCTTTATCAAATCTATGCGGGGTTCAGACCCAAATGCAGCCTTATACTATTTAGCGCGCATGGTCAGGGCAGGAGAAGACCCGTTATTCATTGCCCGTCGTATGCTCATTTTCGCTTCGGAAGATGTGGGCTTAGCCGATACAAACGCATTGGTAGTAGCCAACGCTTGCTTCCAAGCAGTGAACGTAATTGGGTACCCAGAAGCGCGTATTATTCTATCAGAGGCTGCGGTATATCTTGCCACGGCACCCAAAAGCAATTCTTCGTATAAGGCCATTGGACTTGCATTAAAGCGCGTCTCAGAAACCGGCGACCTCGATGTACCGCTATCCTTGCGCAATGCACCTACCAGTTTAATGAAAGAAATGGGGTATGGAAAGGATTATAAATACGCACACGATTTTCCTGGAAATTTTATTGAACAAGAATTAATGCCAGGAGCGGTAAAAGGTGAACAATTCTATCAACCGGGCGATAATGAAAAAGAGCGTTCGATTGCTGAGCGAATGAAGAGTTGGTGGAAGGGGAAGTACGGGTCTTAGTGGTTTGAGATGAAATAAGAAACCTATGAAAGGAGTTTTATCATTTGAAAAACCTTCCATAGGTGAAGAATTATAGCTTTAAAAAAGAGTGTTACTTAACGAGTTGCGTACATTCCGTTTAGGAATTCTTTGTATGTAACAGCATCACGTCCAAGTAATTTTGCCAAATCCGATTTTCCAGCTTCAAACTCTCCTTGTGCAGCTCCTTGAGCAAATCCAGCTAACATCTCCACAACCATAGGAGCTGCGCCAGCATTCAGCATCGTTTCCTTGTAAACGTCTGCATTAGGATTTACATAATTCACTTTTTTCCCAAATAAGTCAGAAAGGTGGTCTGCCACCATTCCGAAGGAAAAATTGGCTGAATTTGAAAGGTTATATTCCTTATTCTCGTGGTTTTCACTCATGAGAATATTTGCGGTTGCTTCAGCCATGTCAGATCGTAATGCATAGGCGATTTGACCGTCGTTTGCGGGATAGAAAACTCCTGTTTCCGCTACATTTTCTCCAAGTACCCAAGGCAAGATATCCATATACAAATTATTACGAAGTAGGGTATAATTCATGCCGCTTTCGTAAATGGCTTTCTCTGTTGCAATATGTGAATTTGTCACGAAGTTGATTGGCGAATCAGGCATGTCTGATTTTCGCTGAATGCTGGTGTAGAATATGTGCTGTACCCCAGCTTCTGCGGCGGCCTTTACCGTGCTGACCTGTTGTTCTGCTCTGTTTTCCATTTCATTGCTAGAAATAAATAGAAGTTTATCCGCCTCCTTAAAGGCCTCGACTAAGGAGCTATAATCATTATAATCGCCTATGTTTATCTGAACTCCTTTGGCTTTGAGCGATTGGGCTTTTTCTTCACTTCTAGCAAGCGCAATAATATTTGAAGGATCATATCCTTTTTGAATTAAATTTTCGATTACGCCACTTCCTAATTGACCGGTGGCTCCTGTGATTACTATCATACTATTTGTTTATATTTTTGAGAATATTTTTAATGCTTGGATACATGACTTTGAAAAAATGGAAAGACAGTCAACAGCGATAGTACGGGAAAGAAATGCATCGGAATTACCATTCCTGGAAACATTTCAGGTGATTCCATATCGAGTGGTAAGTTGAATCCGAGTACACCAATTATACTCACAAAGCTGAGAATACTATAAGCGATGTTTGTCCAGCCTAAAGCTTTTGAGCCTTTAAAGTGTAAGATTGTTTTATAGCCGACTGCCATCAATAAACAGCCGATTATACAAGATGAAATGATGTTTGCGGGGCCAACAACGCCTCCAAAGTCAACATAGAAAGCTTCCTTATATATTTGCGCATAAATTATGCAAGCAAGCGAGGCTAAGAGACTGCTGATAAATCCTAAAAGGAAAATTCGTTTCCAGCTCATTTTGTTACCGGCACATTAAGTTCAATCGTAATTAATTCGGGGGTGCCTTTTTTGTCAATTTTAAAGTCGGTAGGCACCACAGAGAAGTTTCCAGCAAATACGCCACCGTCTTGGGTTTTTGTAAATGTGAATGGCAAATTGATGTCTTTTGTTACGCCATTTATGGATAATTTTCCTTTCGATACAAAACCGCTTTCACTTTTTATAATTGAGTTCGAAACAAAGCTGATTTCCGGATACATTTCGGCCCCTAAACCTTGGCGGGCATGTTTGTTTCGCATCCCATTTCCTGTGTTAACTGTCGTTGCATCGATAGAAGCAGTGAATTTTGATACATTCAAATTGGTCGCGTCGAAGGTGATTTCGCTTTTCAGTCCTTTAAAAATGCCTTCTACTTTGGTGCCGGAAAATTTTACGCTGTATTGATCTTCTTTTACTTTCCATGAATCAATACTGGTAGCTACATTAAAAGCCGAGCTTGCAATTGCTACAGCCATAAGTGCTGGATAGATGATTTTTTTCATTTTCTTTTCTATTAAGAGTATGATGCAAAACTACTTCCGACCAAAATCCTGAGCGATGAGACAGGATAAAAAAAAGCGTTGACATAGATCAACGCTTTTAGTTCTTAAGCTTCTTGAGTTATTTTCTATGCGAATTTGCGCGAATACGACTAAGAGTTTCTTTTGTCATACCAAGATAAGAGGCAATGATATGTTGCGGGAATCGCTGGAAAAATTCGGGGTAGTTCTTTTCGAGATCAGCGAGTCGATCTTCAGCAGATAGCGTTTTGGCTGCATACACTCTCTTGAGTAATTGCATAGACTGCCTTTCAGATAAGGTGCGAATTAGTTCTGATATAAATCGTTGATCACTTAGGTAGTTCGTAAAGTCTTCGGCAGAAACCGCCATTATTTCTGTCGCTTCAAAGGCATCAATATAAAAGGGGGAAGGGGTGCCTTTTGAATAACTTTCTCTATCACCAGCCCACCAATTTTCAATATAGAGACCGAGAATGTCTTCCTTTCCATTTTCATCTACCGTATACTGTTTCAAAGCGCCTTTAACAACAAAACCGGCCAATTGACATACTTCTCCTTCTTGAAGTAGGAATTGATGTTTTCTGAGTTTTTTAAGTTTAAAGGTCTTTTTTATGAGGGCAATTTCCTCTTCTGTCAATTCAGATGAAAGTTGACTGTTGATATATGCGATTAATTCATCGTACATGCTATTTAGCGCTAAAATAGGATAAGGTTATGAAAGATTTACAATCTGACAAATTTCAATACAAAGAACCAGTGAATTCGAAAGGATCTTCAAAAAAGTAGGCAGGTAAACTTATTTTTTGGTCCTTACTCGCGTCCAAAGCGCACCGTTTTTGGTGCTTAGTTTTTCTAATTCACCGCTTTTCGTCAGGTCGTTCAGTAATTTTTCACTTTCAATTCTTGGTGTTCCCGAGAGTTCAGCGAATTCTTTTGCCGTGAGCGACGAATATTTTGAGAAGAGGGTTTCCCAATTTTTGCTGTATTCACTTTTTATAATGCTCGAATTGAGCTTTAAAATGGCTGTTTCATAGAATGCATAAGGCTTTGACCCGTAAACCCTTTCTGTATTTCCTTCACTATCCATAAAAATTAAAGTTGGAAATCCGCGTGCGCCATCCTGTTTGGCCATCTTTAAGTCATTTTCAAAAAGCGTTTTTGCTTGGCCATCATAATCCGATTTGAACTTTTCTAGATCAAGTCCGACATTTTTGGCAGCAGTGGCTAGATGTTCCCATTTGGTGATATTCTTTTTTTGCAAAAACACCATTTCTCGAATTTCTCTCAAGAACAATATTGCCTTTTCTTCCCCTTGCAATTGTGCGGCTTTAAAAGCAATGGAAGGAGGATAGGAGGAGCTAAGTGGGTCTTCCAGCCAAACATCGCCATCGATTGGCATGTCGTAATGAATACTCACTTCATCCCAATGATGTGCTACGTCCGAAGGCTTGCTTATTCCTCCGCTATTATAGCTCCAATCGGGCAATAAGCCGCCCATTCTATATTCAATGTCGATATAGGCGCCATATTCTAGTTTGAGCTTACGCAGTTGTGGTTCGATACCCCAACATGACGAACAAATAGGATCTGTGTAGTAAATGATTTTTACAGATTTCTCTGAGGAATTGATCTTCTTCTGAGTAGAGGTATCCGAGTTATTATCAGGTGTTTCGCATACGCCCGTTTCAATATCGCATAAGAGCGGATTATTTGTTAGTGAATCCTTGTTCATGTTTTTGGATTTTGATTGACCCTGACAAGCATGAATGCTCAACAAGGCAATTAGTAATGCGAGAGTTTTGATTATATGTACCATGCAACGTGCAACAAAATTAGCCTTTCCCAATTTTAAAGACAGGAATATCTCCAAACACTTTGAACCCTAAAGCGGCATAGACACTTTTTCCTAATGCAGTGGCTTGGAGATCTACCTTTTTGCATTTCAGTTCCTTGGCTTTTTTCAAGCAAGTATTGGTTATTAGTGAGCCAATTCCTTTTTTGCGGTGACTCGCTGCTGTTGCAACGATATAGATTCCTCCAGAATCGCTCCCTATAAAGAGCAATCCGCAACCAACCGCCAGGTTTTGTTCGTAGGCAAGAAAAAAATGACAGGATGAATGGTTTAATAATGTGTTGAAAATCTGATGATTAATTTCGGCGCCTCCCATTAATTCTGTTTCAACAATTCGTATAAATACTGCCATTTCCTCAATGCTTGAAATCGCTTTGATTTCGATACCTGGAGCAGTGGGTATCTTTTGAATAATTTCCAAATCATGCGACATGGCCGTCCACTGACCGGTCTTGTATCCCCGACTATTTAGCCCTTCAAGAATAGAAGGTTCATCAGCCGAAGGATTGCCCATATAGATGGACGGAAGTTGACCTGATTCAACCTTATTTTCTAGGTCATCAAGTAGTCCATCTAATTCCGATTGGGTTGCCCTAAGATTAATCAATTGATTCGGCCAAATAGAATGACTTGTCTTGATAAAATCAATATGAGCCCCTCTGGAAAATTCTTGTCCAGGAAGACTGCCAATTAGCGCATAAAGTTCTTCGATATTGTGTTGCTCGTACATGATGAAAAAATGATGGAACGATTATTTACCGCTACGTAGTTTTAATATTTCCTCGTATTCGGGTAGTTTCATTTTATATATTTCCACATCCCAATTTAGTCCCCAAGAAGCGATATAATTCTGCAGACTTCTAAGCCCCACCTTGGCGCGGCGTTCGTCTACATGTTCAGGGTCTATTAGTGGTGATACATAATACTCTCCTGTTTTTGGGTCCTGACTAATCTGACTTCCATAGATTTGCTTTTCGCCATTGGCCAGCGCAATACGATCTTCCAACATTGCCAAACTGCTTGCATTTGCATTCCCTTTTGAAACAGCATCCCGCATCATCGGGAGGTATTTTTCTTGTGTTTTTAAGTCGGCATGTTGAATAACTAAAAACAGAGTGCGATTTCCCTGAACACCAATTATATCAGTGCCTAACCAGCCACGTTCGTCAAGAATACGGCTAACTGAAATCAAATTAATGGAGTCGTTGGTATGGATTTGAGTGAGGAGTTGCTGCATTTCTTCCGATTTCCATCCATGCTTTTTGAGAAATTTGAGTTGTTGCCTCCGTAAGCTTTGATCCGCTAAATAAATGGAGTCGAGCATAACTACAAGTGGCTTTTCTAAATGGGCTTCTGCCAGGTCTTTATTCTTTTTAACTTCCATAATAAGCATCTCCCATCGCTTGTCCGATTGTAGTGAGATGAGGTCTCTATCAAAATATAGGGCGAAAAGATTCGCATACTGCTGTTGATGGACGATAAAAAACAGTTGGGAAAATGCAGAGTCAGCCATACCTGCTAATGCCCAAGAGCAAGCGGCATTATACCGATGGGTCGTCGAAACGTCTATCCCCGGAATGACAAAAGCTTCCGCGTATTTATTGCCAGATGAAAGATAATATGTTGAATCATAGAGCAGTTCAGCTGATTGGATTAAGACATTAAACCTGACATCATCCTGAGCTTGGCAATTTGATGGTGCCGCCAAGAAGAGATATAAGCAGCATAATATAGTGCTGACCCACCGGTCATTTATTGATCGCTTAAAAAAAGCTTGGTTACATATTGTCTTGGGCATGAATGAAGAAACGATTCAATGTGTGCATGATTTACTCTCTGCGATGTAAGCGACGAAAAGCTCCTTTCGTTAGGTCATATTTGTCGATAGCCGGCTTGCGAGATAGATGATTATCTGTTCTAAAGACCACGTCGCAATCGGTAAGTTCTTTACACATTTTATCTGCTTTTCCCCAAGCATAATTACAAACTCCAATCAGCTTTCCTTGTTCATTATAAATTGTCGTTCCCGCATCGTAGGCGCTGATAGACAAAGTGTATACGGTATTGCCTTGGTGCTTGCAAATTGAAATTTCACTATTGGGCTCTTGCTTATATAGTTGCCTTAAAACCGACTTGGTAACATTATTTTCTTTCTTACAAGCAGAGAAACTCAAGCTGAACACCAAACAAATAAGCAAAAAATGAAGCCTAGGTTTGACTAATTTTTTCATGCTATATCATTCAATCATTTTAATAAGACTGGGCTGAGCTTAGATAAGTCACAGCCAAGTGATAGAAGCAAATTACGTATTATTATGGGGATTTGCAGCTTCGTTCATCGAGAATCCTGAACGAGGTGAGGAAAGCTATTATCCATAAGTTAGGTGACTTGAGTCTCGCAGCACAAATAGGTATGGTTTATATTACTTCTCACATGATTGAAAACACCAAATCTTGGACGATTTAGAATGGTAGGGCTAGCCGATACTTTCTCCAAAAGTGAGTAAATTTTTATCTGGATCGAGCAAGGAAAACTCTCTTTGTCCCCAATGCTTATCCTCCAAAAATCCGTTCGGATGTATGCGGGTTTTGGTATCGAGTAATGTCTGATAATAATTGCTTATTTTCTCAACACGAATATAAACCTGACCATAGTTCTCTTCAGGGATTAGATCTTTAAATTCAAAAAAATGAATCTCAATACCATCTTTTTCCATCATCAAATAAGCTGGAAAATTTGCAGAACCAATCTCCTTAAAACCTAGATGGTTGGTATAGTAGGCACAGGTAATTCTCTTGTCGCGCATGGGTAATTTTGGATGGATGGAGCTGAGCATAAAATTTTGTTAATTGGGAATTCTAGAATCTGGTGATGCGGCATTTTCCGCTTTAAATGGACATTAATTCTTCCTCTTCATAATGAAGCTATTGTCCTCGTCATATTGCGTAGGGCGCGGACCTTCATCTCCCAATGCAATTTTTAAATCGCCATTTTTTAGGAAGTGAAAAATACAGGGCATACGCTGGAACTCCTTATTCGTGCCGAGGTCAGTCAAGATGATATCAACATGATGAGGCGTTTTAGAATAATCGGTAACAAAACTCATTCTCGCCCACATATCTAAATCCTCTATATAGAACTTTTCTCCTCCAAGTTTTTCTTCGTCACTTTCCATAATCACGGTTCCATTGGCTTGAAATTTCATCGTGAAACTATCGTCATCTTCAGAAGTGGCCGTGTATTCCCATGTCCCAATGAGTTTCTCCGATTCTAATAGGGGAGCAAAAGACATGGATAGAAAAGCAAGGCTGAGGAAAAGAAGTTTTTTCATGTTTTTGAATGGATAAGTACAAAGAGTCGATTTGTTCAGGGATGAAAGATATAAAAATATCAAATCAGACAAACGTACTTCCTTCATTGCATAACCTTTTATTGTTCAGGCTAAAAATTGAACCCAAAATGAAAACCGAGTTCTCCGATGAAGTATTTTGGCCACTTATCGTCTAACTTTTTAAAAGATTCAGGCATGACAGTATGGAAAGGACGATGCGTTACGGCTATAGATGGCTCAATAAAAAATCGATCTTTAAACAGTTGAATATGATAGCCAAGTCGGTAGGTATTGAAAACTTGAAAACCACGATCTATTTTTTTGCCGTCTGTATTAACAAAGTTTTGCCATGCATTCATGACATGAATCCCAGAATAAAGTCCTTTCCACCAAAAATGCTGGTAGGTGAGAGCAAGGCCATATTCTCGAATATAACCTGGAAATTGTTCTTCAGCTTTCTCGAAATTATCGCCGTAAGGAATTCCGAGTGACCACGCATATTTCCAGGTTTTCAGCTCTAGCGATACGGCATCTCTTGGGGTAAGACGATAGCCAAGATTAAGTTGAACAAAGTCTGGCCGGTTTACCTTTGCAAAATTTCCTAGCATGAAGATGGTGCTTCCCACAAAATATTTTTTGTAGGTACTATCTCTTTTTTGATGCTGTGCCGACAATTGAAGCGTGCAAGCCAATAAAAGGCTCAGGATGAATATTTTTCTAAGCATTGCAGATATTTTTGTTTCTGCAAATTTGCTTTGTGACCAAGGGTAAATTCGTTCACCTAAGTTAATTAATGCACCCCTCTATTTTTTCTTTTCGCTTAAACGGGACCGCAGTCGACTCAATGATTGTGGAGTGATACCCAAGTAACTGGCTAGCTGATGCTGTGGTGCCCGGTTGATTAAATCCCCTCGGTTTTGTAATAGATTTAAATAGCGCTGTTCAGGGGAGGAGGTTTTAAAGTCATCAAGTGTTTGTTGACTTTTAGCCAATAGCTCTTCAGAGATAATTCGACAAAGCGATTCAAAGCGAGGGAATTTTTCGAAGGCCTGGGTATCTAAAGTTGGATTAGAAACGGTAATTATGGAGTCTTCTACGCAAGCAACATTGTACTCAGAAGCCTGTTTGTTTAATACGCAATGAGGAGTGAGTCCTTGCATTTCCGTATAAAACTCTGTGGTTTTCTCTTCTCCATCAATCGTATAATAGCTGCGAATACATCCATTGAGTACAAAAAATGCTTCGTTCGAATGCATTCCTTCTCTCAATAGAATATCGCCTTTTTTCCTGGTTTGGATCACATCCATCGACAGAATCTCCTTTTCTTCCTCCTTGGTAAGCGGCATGTATTTGGAGATAAAGTCGATTAATACGTTTTGCATGAACTAGGCTTAGTGTTTAAGTTACTCCGATAGCTCGGTCAATTCCAACCAGCGCAGTTCAGCCATTTCTAACTCTTCAACAAGAGCCGTCATTTCTTTACCCAAGTCAAGAAGTTTTTCATGATCACTCGCAAAATCAATAAGAGACTGATTCAACTCTTCACGTTTGGCTTCAAGTTCCGGTATACGTTTGTCAAGCTGCTCCAACTCACGCTTTTCATTAAAATTCAACTTACGTTTTGCGGTCTCTTCGACAGGCTCAGAGGCCGGTTTTTTGTCATCCGGACCCCGTGCACCGGAGCTATTTAGCGAAGGTGTAGCGAGGCTTTTCGCCGAGTCGACCCCGTTAGCTATCGGGACAACCTTAATCTCAGCCTTATCCTCAAGCTCCTTCATTGCTCTATAATCGCCATAGCTGCCAATAAACCCTCTCACATGTCCATTCCCCTCAAAAACGAAAAGTTGGTCGGTTAGGCGGTCCATAAAGTATCTATCGTGCGTAACGATCAAGAGACAGCCGGGGAAATTGGAGAGAAACTCTTCTAAAACACCCAAAGTCACCAAGTCTAAATCATTGGTGGGCTCATCCAAAATCAAGAAATTAGGATTCTGCATTAAGATGGTGAGCAAGAACAAACGTTTTCGTTCTCCACCACTGAGCTTACTCACAAAACCATGCTGAACGTCAGGCGGAAATTGGAATAGTTTGAGCAATTGCACCGCATTCATTATCGACCCATCGGCCATAGGAATGCCATTGCCGATTTCTTTGACTACATCGATTACACGCTGGTCTTCGGGGAGTTTAAGTCCATCTTGGGAGTAGTAACCAACAACTAAGGTATCGCCTAGAATAACTTTACCGGCGTCGACTTTTTCCTGGCCTGTGAGGATATTGAGTAGGGTAGACTTTCCAACCCCGTTTTTACCTATGATACCAATGCGTTCGCCCTTTTTGAATACATGTTCAAAATTGGTAATGAGCTTCTTCTCGCCATAGGCTTTATGGATTTTCACCAGCTCCATGACTTTACCACCTAAGCGGTTCATCTTGAATTTGAGGTCAAGCTCTTCTTCTCGCTTTTTGCCCTTTACCTTCTCACTCAAGTGATCGAATTCTTGCAAACGTGATTTTGATTTGGTTCCGCGGGCTTTTGGCTGGCGACGTACCCATTCAAGTTCCTTTTTGAACAGACTCTTCGCCTTATCTAATTCACGTCCTTCATTGAATTCGCGCTCGGCCTTTTTCTCGAGGAAATACTCGTAATTGCCTTTATAGCGGTAGAGTTGGTTGTTATCCAGCTCCAAAATATCCGTACATACTTCATCCAAGAAGTGCCTATCATGCGTTACTAGAAAGAGGGTGATATCGTTTCTATCAAAATAGGCCTCTAACCATTCAATCATCTCGATATCCAAGTGATTGGTTGGCTCATCCAGAATCACGAGCTGTGGGTTTTCAATCAGAATGCGAGCTAAAGCCACACGTTTCTTTTGTCCGCCTGATAGGGTATCCGCTTTTTGATCAAGGTCATGGATATTGAGCCGGTTTAGAATCTGACGAATATTGGATTCATAATCCCAAGCCTCAGCATTTTCGACCTCTTCCATTGCATCTTGCAGGGCATTTTGGTGTTTTTCGCTTGGATCTCGCTCGTAATGTTCCATGGCCAATTCGTAGTTGCGAACGGCTTGTAATTGTGGAGAGTCTGAGTTGAAGAGGGTATTGTAAACGGTCTCACCCGGATTAAAAATGGGGTCCTGTTCAAGGAATCCAACGCGGATGTCCTTGCGAAAGACGACTTCTCCAGAATCTGGGATTTCCTTGCCCTGAAGAATCTTTAATAAAGTGGACTTTCCCGCTCCATTTCTTGCTACAAGTGCAACTTTTTGTCCTTGCTCGATACCGAAGTTCAGGTTATTAAAAAGGGCTTTAACACCAAAAGATTTACTTAAATTTTCTACAGAGAGTAGGTTCATTAAAATACCTCCACAATTGCAATGGTTTGTCCGTTCCACGTCACCGAATCACCGGATTTTTTTCCCATCATTTCATTCCCTAGAGGGGAGGAGGGTGATAGGAATATGCAGGCCTCTCCTTCAAATTCCACCTTGCCTAAGCCCAGTGCAATGAAATACAACTGCTCTGTACTTTTGATGGCAGCTCCATTCATCACTGTGCTCTTACTCTGAATATCCAGCTTTTCAAGCAAAGCCATTTCCTTTAAGGCCTGATCCAATTGGCGGGCATTCATGTCGCGCTCTAACTGACTCATTGCTCTGGCCGTTTCGTATTTATCGCCTGCAGAGCTCTTCTCTTCCCCTTGTGCCGCTTCTTGGGCACGTTTCATGGCTTTTTCAGCCGTTTGTATGCGGTCACTTAATACCTGCTTTGCGGCATTCAACCACTGTTCTTTTATCTGACTCATTGTTGATTTAATCTTTGACGCAGTATTGCGCGCACTTTTTCTAGTCCTTCTTCCGTATCTACAGAAGGCGCTGGTTCATCGACCTCACATACCCGGATGCGGTATCCATTTTCCATCCAGCGCAATTGTTCGAGGTTTTCTGCAAGCTCTAACTCGCTGGGAGCCAACTTGCAAATTTCTTGAAGAATTGTTTTATGAAAGGCATAGAGGCCAATATGACCATAATACGCCACTTCTTTTCCATCGCGGTTAAATGGAATGGCAGAACGGGAAAAGTATAATGCTTCGCCTTTTATATTCTTTACCAGTTTCACCTGTGATGAATCATGGATGGATTCGGAGTCTACGAGCTGTTTGCTGGCTGTTGCTATTTGGGTATTTTCACCCAATTCTGCAATTAAGGCTTCGAGATGTTTTGGATTGATTAAGGGTTCATCGCCTTGTACATTAATCACATACTCATAGTCCGGAAATCGCGCGGAAACTTCGGCACAGCGCGAGGTTCCGTTTAAATGCGACTCACTGGTCATTTCTACATTTCCCCCGAAAGACAGAACGGCATCCATAATTCGTTTATCATCTGTAGCGACAATAACTTCATCAATTAGCGCGCAGGCTTTTACCCCCTCATATACCCATTGAATCATGGGTTTACCTACGATATCTGCCAGGGGCTTTCCTGGAAGTCGGGTAGAGGCATAGCGCGCTGGAAGTATGGCCAGAATTTTCACGGCACAAAGAACGTGATTTCGCGGGGCTTATTGGAAAGAGGACAAAAAAAAGCACCTCGAGAGGTGCTTTTATCCATAAATGAATGGATTAATAAGTTGAACCTACGCGCATCATATCCATCACACGTTTCTCTGCTAGCACTGTAGCGGCTTGCTGAGTTGGGATGTTTTCTGCACTTGCTTTCTTGAATATTTCAACTGCTGTATCGTAGATTTTCTCGGTAGCGCTCAAAGCACGCTCACGGTTATAGCCTTGGTATTCGCTGTAAACGTTAATCAATCCACCTGCATTGATAAGGAAGTCAGGAGCATAAAAAATACCTTTATTCATCAACATCGGTCCGTGTTCTTGCTCAATAGCCAATTGATTATTGGCAGCACCTGCAATTACTTGGCACTTCAATCGATTGATAACATTGGTGTCGAGTACAGCACCCAAAGCACATGGAGAAAATACGTCCACGTCTAGATCAAAAATATCGTCGCCACCAACAGCAATTGCTCCAAATTGGTCTGCTGCTGCTTTAAGGGCCTTGTCATTGATATCGGTCACATAAAGTTTTGCGCCTTCTTTGTGTAGGTGCTCCAACAGGTGGAATCCAACTTTACCAATTCCTTGCACTGCGATACTTTTGCCTGCAAGGCTGTCACTTCCCCAGGCCATATTGGCTGAGGCCTTCATACCCATATAGGTACCATAAGCGGTAACTGGAGAAGGGTCTCCACCGCCACCCATCGATTCCGGAAGCCCTACTACATGGTCGGTTTCCATGGCCACATACTCCATATCCTTGGTCGTGGTATTTACGTCTTCAGCGGTGATGTATTTTCCATTCAAATTCTCCACAAATCGTCCGAATTTACGGAAGAATGCTTCTGATTTGATTTGACTTGCATCACCAATAATAACGGCTTTGGCGCCTCCTAAATTCAAGCCTGAAATAGAGGCTTTATAGGTCATGCCGCGGCTTAAACGAAGTACGTCGTTGATTGCGTCAGCTTCGTTTTTATAATTCCATATCCTCGTACCACCTAATCCAGGTCCTAAAACCGTATTGTGAATGGCGATAACGGCTTTCAGTCCGGTTGCGTTATCCTGACACATCACAATTTGTTCGTGATCGTGGAGGGAGATTTGATTGAACAAATCAAACGAAGTAGACGAGATTTCTTTAACTTCCATCATAAGAGTATCTGTATGTTTGCAAAAAGTGGCACAAAAGTAGCCAAGAAAATGAAAAGTCAATTGATTTTTACACACACTTGAAATCTCTAGCAGCATTAAACAAGTACTTCTGGAAGTACAAATACCGTCTTAGCCTCGGAATCATATTCGTCGTAGTCTCCACCTATTTCAGCGTCTTGCAGCCAAGCTATGTGAAAGATGCGATCAATGTGGTAGCCGACAAATTAGCGGCCAACCAGGGCCAATTTAATGATGTAATTCGTCGGGAATTGCTCCATGAAACCTTCAATATCGGACTCTTAATTCTTGGAGCTGCGGTGATGAAGGGCATTTTTCTCTTCCTCATGCGGCAAACCATCATTGTGATGTCGCGGCATGTGGAATATGATTTAAAGAATGAAGTTTTCTCCCAATACCAACGCTTAAGCATGGCCTTCTATCGCCGCAATAATACCGGTGATTTGATGAACCGTATTAGCGAAGATGTAGGCAGAGTGCGCATGTATATCGGACCAGCCATTATGTATACCTTAACCTTGGTTGCCACCTTTATTTTTGTCATCTATAAAATGGTGGAAGTAAGTCCGAGCCTTACATTTTGGGTTCTCTTACCCTTACCTGTTCTCTCTATATCGATCTATTTGGTGAACAATACCATCTATAAACGAAGCGACCGTATCCAGCAAAAACTTTCTGATCTCACCACCTTTGTACAGGAGGCCTTTTCGGGAATGCGGGTATTAAAAGCTTTTGGAGTGGGCAGGGATTCCTTTATCGAATTTGAGAAGGAGAATGAAGAATACCGCCAAAGAGCCTTGTCTCTTGCCAAATTTGATGCGCTTTTCTTTCCATTGATGATGCTCCTTATCGGATTGAGTAACTTATTGGTGATTTATATTGGCGGAAAGGAAGTAATTGCTGGAAACCTGCGTTTTGGGAATATTGCGGAGTTCGTTATTTATGTCAATATGCTTACCTGGCCAGTGGCTTCCTTGGGTTGGGTCACCTCTATCGTGCAAAGGGCAGCTGCATCCCAGGCACGAATCAATGAGTTTTTGCTTGAAGAGCCCGAGATTGTGAATCCGAATTCGGGTCCTTTTCATTTCACTAAGTCGATTGTTTTTGATCGCGTTGGATTTCAATACGGAGAACGCAATGCGGCGCTTCAGGATATATCTTTTACACTCGAAAAGGGGAAAACGATTGGTGTGATTGGCTCTACGGGGTCTGGGAAGTCTACACTCGCTGCTTTATTCCTTCGCTTGCAAGACCCAACGCAAGGGAGTATCTGCATCGACGGAGAGGAAATCGACCAAATTAACCTGGATGAATACCGCAACCATATTGGCTATGTTCCTCAAGATGTATTTTTATTCAGCGATAGCATCGAAGAAAATATTGGCTTTGGATTGAATTCAGAAGAAAGAGACCGTACAAAAATTGAGCGCGCGGCCAAAGCAGCGGCGGTCTATGATAACATTATCGAGTTCCCCAAGGGTTTTGAAACCATGTTAGGTGAGCGGGGTATCAGCCTCTCAGGCGGACAAAAACAGCGCGTGGCAATTGCGCGGGCCTTGGTGAAGGATCCTGATTTATTGATCTTGGATGATTGCCTATCTGCTGTCGACACCAAAACAGAGGCACAAATCCTAAATAATTTCGGTGAATTTTTTGCAAGTCGTTCTGTGCTCATTATCTCACACCGTGTGTCTTCGGTGATGCAGGCGGATGAAATCTTGGTTTTAGATGAAGGGCGTATTATAGAAAAAGGGAAGCATGCCGACTTGCTGGAACTGGCAGGAGTCTATGCCTCATTGCACGAAAAACAAAGCCTTCAAGAGGAACAGACTGCATAGGGCAGAGGAGCGCAGGGCACAGGGCGCAGGGCTTGGTATTTTTTGTATCGATTACCATCCTTTCCTCATTCATCATTCATTCTCTCCTCACTTTTTTAGACCGAATTTCATGAATAAACCTTTGCTATTTGTTGGATTCAGGAAAATAATCTAGTTTTCCGCAGGAATTACGTGAATAATGGAGGACTACAAAAACAACGACAGGGAAGAAATCTTTTCAAAAAAGATTCGTGCTGGAAAGCGTACTTATTTCTTTGATGTAAAATCGACAAGAGCAAGTGACTTTTACATCACCATCACCGAGAGCAAGAAGAAACAAGACTCGGGCATGTTTGTGAAGCATAAAATTTTCTTGTACAAAGAAGATTTTAATAAGTTTATGGATGCCTTGAATGAAACGGTGGCACATGTAAAGACGGAACTCATGCCAGAATATGATTTCGAAGAATTCAGCCGAAACCATGAACACGACGATAATACAAGCGAAAGCGAATAAATATCGTCTTAATTAAAAGATACTTGAAACCTTTGCCGATTTGGCGAAGGTTTTTTTGTTTTTTTGCAGGATGAAAATTCTTTTCAAATGGGCAGGCATCTTTGTCATACCGAGCGTGCTCTTTTTTCTTTATCAATACGAGGTTCTTGGTGAAATAAGTGAAGAGCAGCAAGGTCTATTTATGATCGTGCATTATCTCAGTGCAGGTATTGCCGTATATTTTACCCTAATCGAGCTTAAAAAGAAAAGCATTGAAAAGGTAAGCTTCATGCGGTATATGATTACGGCCATTCTATCCACGGTGAGTCATGGATTGATGTTTGGCTTAATTTCCGGCCTCTATTTTAATGTCTATAACCCAGCAGCAAGAGTTAAATATGTGGATGAAACCCTCAGACCAGCTATCGTGCGAGGATTTGATTCAACAGCAAATACCAAGGCGGAATATTATGATCACCTCATGGTAGGAAAGGATAGCGGGGTATTAGTTCCAGAGCGCTATGCTGAATACAGACAAGCGGCAGAAGACTCTTTGGCGAAAGTCGACGATATTATCAAACAAATTTCGGATCGGAACTTCTCCATTTCGGGAAATATTATTTCATGGGTAGGCTTTGCGCCATTTATTGGTATCTTATTCGGAGCAATTGTAACCGTATTTATCACAAAGCGAAATGACTAAACTTGAAAGTAAAGTAATTGATACCCATCTTTCTGCTCAAACGGTGTATGACTTCCTGAGCGTCCTAGCAAATCATGAACAAATTATGCCGGAGCAAGTGAGCGATTGGCAAGTGGATGGCGATACCTGCCAGTATGTGATTAAAGGAACGGGCAGTGTCCATCTAAAAGTTAAGGAAAGAAAAGAAAACCGACTTATAGCCCTTGAACCAAATGGGCGTATTCCGTTTCCATTTGACGTGAATTGGAAAATAGAAGCGCATGATTCTGGCGCGAAAGTTCAGGTAATAATGAATGCAGACTTGAACCCGATTTTAAAAATGATCGCGGCAAGTCCGCTTACCAATTTTATTAACCTTCAAGTAGAGAACTTGAACCGTGTACTCCATGAAGAGAAAAGCGCCTAAAGCTCCCTTCTGGCAGTACCTCTGGGCTGGATGGCTGGCCGTTCATTTTATTCTAGGGTTTCTGCTCGTTCTCCCATTTCTCTATATCACGCTCTCCAGACCGGCTTGGTATCCCGCTGGCCATCGCCTCAGAAAATGGTGGGGGGCGTATATCCTCTTTATGGTGGGTATACGGTGGAAGGCGGAATTTGAAGTGCCACTTGAACCGGGTAAAACCTATATTTTCGCACCCAATCACTCATCTTACCTTGATATCCCTTCTGTGGCTGTGATGGTACCGGGATATTTTGGATTTATGGCCAAGTCTGAGCTTGCTAAAATTCCGTTGTTTAATGTCTTTTTTGGAACCATCGATATTGGTGTCAATCGTAAAAATGCTTTCCAGGCACATAAATCGTTTATAGAAGCGGGAAATCGCCTCGCTAATGGCACTTCAATTTGTCTCTTCCCCGAAGGTACCATTCCAGCCTGTTCACCTGAATTGGCGCGTTTTAAAGACGGTCCATTTCGATTGGCGATAGAAAACGGAATTGAAATAGTACCCATTACTTTGCCTGATAACCATTTGCGTTTGCCCGACAAAGGAAGTTTTTATGGAACCCCAGGGAAAATGCGGATGTACGTTCATCGCCCGATTCCTGCTACCGGTCTAAAGCTAGAGGATGCAGCAGCCCTCAAGCAGGAAGTTTATCGTATTATTGAATCAAAATTAGCCTTCTATGCGCATCAATGATGAAACCATCGACCGTTTGGCCCATTTGGCCCGATTGGAATTTGTAGATCAAGAGAAAGTAAAAATCAAGGAAGACCTCGAAAAGGTACTCGGTTTCTGCGAGCAGCTGAATGGACTCGATACCGAAGGCGTGGAGCCGCTTATTTTTATGTCGGAAGAACATAATGTGCTTCGCAACGACGTGGTCATCCAAGATATTAATCATGAACAAGCGCTCAAAAATGCGCCGAAAAAAGATTCTGATTATTTCCGTGTACCTAAAGTAATCAATAAATAAGCGATGTCTGCGCTGATTGAACTTAAGGATATCACCAAGATTTATAAGATCGGTCAACAAGAATTGGCTGCATTAAATGGGGTAAGCTTGTCCATACAAAAAGGAGAGTATGTGGCCTTAATGGGACCGTCTGGCTCGGGCAAATCTACCCTCATGAATATATTGGGATGCCTCGATACCCCTAGTTCAGGTTCCTATTTGCTGAACGAGAAATTTGTATCCGAGCGCACCGAAAGTGAATTGGCTGCTATTCGGAATAAAGAGATTGGTTTCGTATTTCAAAGCTTTAACCTCTTACCACGTCAAACAGCATTGGAAAACGTACAATTGCCTTTGGTTTACGCCGGTTTTAAAAAGGAAGCTCGCATCGAGCGTGCTGAAAAAGTGATGAAGCAGGTAGATCTTAGCAACCGTCAAGATCACCGTCCGAATGAGCTCAGTGGCGGACAGCGCCAACGTGTTGCGGTAGCTCGCGCCTTAGTGAATGAGCCGTCTATCATATTGGCCGATGAGCCGACGGGGAACTTGGATACCAAGACTTCCGTAGAAATCATGGAGCTCTTCGAAGCCATCCATCAACAAGGAAATACCATCATTCTCGTAACCCACGAAGAAGATATTGCCCAAAGAGCCAAACGCATTGTTCGTTTGCGCGATGGGGTTATCGAGTCAGATCAATAAACGCGACTTTTATCGCACGCCGCACTGATTTTGTCGCGGAATACAAAATGGATGCGGAGCCGCAAAGGGTATTGCTTTCGCTGGCATAGGAGGCGCAATTTGTTTGTTGTTGTTCAGGATTTAAACTCGGTTTATCACTCCGCACTCACACTGTATTTATCGCGGAATTGACGGATTAAAGGATTTCTCACACTCTGTTTCCGCTCTTCGCACTCACACTTTGTCCAGGCTCAGGGCTCAGGGCTCAGGGCACAGGGCTTTTTGCTGTGGTCTGTGGTCCGTCGACTGTGTACTTTTTCCCTCCGCACTCACACTTTGTCCAGGCATAGGGCAGAGGGCACAGGGCTTTTTGCCGTGGTCTGTGGTCCGTCGACTGTGGACTTTTTCCCTCCGCACTCCGTTCTTCGCACTCACACTTTGTCCAGGCTCAGGGCTCAGGGCTAAGGGCTTTTTGCCGTGGTCTGTGGACCGTAGACTGTGGACTGTGGCCTCCGCCCGATAGGGCATCCACCGCGATCTAGGCTGTGTACAGACCCAATGAGCTTGCCGAACAGATTGAGGTTCGACTGGAAGACGATACGGTATGGTTGAACCAAATGCAAATGGCGTCGCTTTTCGGACAAACAAAGCAGAATATCAGCCTACATATCCGAAATTGTTTTATGGAGGGTGAATTAGAAAAAATGTCAACTGTCAAGGAATACTTGACAGCTCAAATGGAAGGCGATAGGAAAGTCAAGAGACGAATTGAATTTTACAATCTCGACGTAATCATTTCTGTGGGCTATAGGGTGAAATCAAAAAACGGCACGCAGTTTCGTATTTGGGCTACCCGCATATTGCGTGACTATATGTTGAAGGGATATGCCCTCAATCAGCGTATGGACAGAATGGAATCTCGGTTCGATAGGCTGAAAAAATCTGCGACATCAGCGAAATCCGCTTAATCTGTGATTCAGACTTAGGGTCAGCAGAAAAGCTCCCGCATAACACCCCACTTTCCATTTGAAATGAGATTGAGCAAGTCGGCGAGACACCGACCAGCTTGGCAGTAGCTTTATTATCCGGAGTAGCATTTCGTTGGCGGAAGGGCCACAAAGCCTTGTGGCCCTTCCGCCTGGAATTAGCCTCGGTCTTATGTCTCACTTTGAAATGCTATTGAGCAGGTCGGCGAGACACCGACCAGCTTGGCAGTAGCTTTATTATCCGGAGTAGCATTTCGCAGTCGGAAAGGCCACAAGGCTTTGTGGCCTTTCCGACTGGAATTAGCCACGGTCTTATGTCTCATTTTGAAATGCGATCGAAGCAAGTCGGCGAGACACCGACCAGCTTGGCAGTCTTTTGTCTTACCGCCTAACCCTCTCAAAAAATCCGCGTCCTCAGCGAAATCCATTTAATCCGCGATTCAGACAAAGGGTGAGCAGAAAAGCACACCGTGAACGTATTTTTTGTTATTAGCATCTGCCTTGAGTTAAAGCAATCAATCTTCAGTTGCGTTCAAGTTCAAAAGAAATTATGTAATTTGATCTGCTAAGCAATTAGTATGCGGTTAGCATTAATAGCGCTATTTCTTTTGATGATGCTTGGTAGCTGGCTCTTTAGACGTTGGATTTTTAATCGAAGACGCAAAAAAAGACGCGACTACTACCGGAATGTCTACCTGAAATCAGATGCCTGGCAGAGGAAACGTTATGTTGTTCTGCGGCGGGACAATTGGAAATGTGTCTATTGCGGAAACCGAGCAACGCAAGTCCACCATACCCGGTATGCAAGGTTAAATATTGGAAAGGAGCCTATCGAATGGTTAGTCTCCATCTGTAAAAAATGCCATGATGAGATTCATTAAGCTTTTAGGCACTATTCTAAAATGGAAACTCATTATCCTGTTTTTCCCGCTATCCCTCATTTTTGTGGCTTATTACAGACAGCAAAAGGCCAAACGAATTTATTATGGAACAGATGACTAACACCAGAGCCATGCGTAATAGGATGATTCTAGCATTCTTATGTGTTTTCGGCTTTTTCATGTTAGGCTTTTCTTCAGTGGGGAATCAAAGCAAAAACGCGGAAAAAGGAGAAACTTGGATCGATTGCACAGACAGTTCATGTATAGGAACGTATGAAGGGCCTGAGTTTATTGATGGGGCAGATATCGCCCACCAGTTTTCCAATACCATGTCAGCAAGGGTAGGGGATAATTTGAAGGCGCTGTATGCAAATGGACGCTATTCAAAGGTTGATTTTTCCAAGATTGTAATGACCACCAAAGGAATGGGGACTGGAAATGTCACATATTCTCTTACCATTCCCTTTATCCGTGTAAATCAAAAATGCGAGGCCTATACCTCCTTCGATCATGTAGGCGGCTGGGGACATTCCCCTGCCTTATCCTCCAGAAAGAAACAATTGGCCAAAGCACTCTTGCCTGGAGAAAAATTAAACATCAGTGCGCTAAAAACCACACCAGAAGGACTGAAGGAATATTGGATTCAATGGAAGAACAAACGCGTTCAGTCAGAATGCGCGCATTAGCTGTGTATCACGTTTCTTCCATTTGAGCGGAATTTTACGAAATTGAGGTTTCGTTGTACGAATATCCAAGTTAATAGATTTCCAATGAGCCAGACGATCCCTACCATCACGTTTATTAGTACTATTCACAAAGAAACTGGAATGTGCAATGCTGATGAATTGTGCGTAATTCTCGAAATAGTAAAGCCAGATGTTGTTTTTTTAGAGGCTCTTGAAGATACTTATTCCAAGTATGACGTGATTAGATTTTCAAAATTTGAAGTATACCATGACAAGCTTGAAATAAAAGCCTTACAGAAATATGGTCAAGCAAATCCTTTTGATTATGTACCGGTGTTGAATGATGGGTTGTCCGAACACTTTGATGAGAAATATAGCTCCTTGGGTGAATATAATGAGACTCAAGAAATTGCTGACAATTATAATTCAATTGCCAGTGAGAAAGGGTTTTCATTTTTGAATAGCACAGGAAGCATAGACGTACAGCGACATATGCGCATGTTAGAATCTAGTTTGCTCAATAATAGCAAACTAGATGATTTGGTTACCAAAAGCATTGGCATTTATGAAGACTCGATGCTGCAAAATATTTATTCCTATTGTAGCGAAAACCAGTTTGAAACGGCGGTTTTCTTATGTGGTGTAGCCCATAGAAGTTCTATTATCGAAAAAATTGAATTGTATAAAAGCCAGGAGGAATTAGACCTTAATTGGATCGTGTTTGGGGATTGAAGCAAGCCAGCGAGAAACCAACCAGTTTGGTAGTAACTTTATTATCCGGAGTAGCATTTCGCTGGCGGAAGGGCCACAAAGCCTTGTGGCCCTTCCG
>CAZUIT010000004.1:0-145013 GCA_964620355.1 uncultured Burkholderiales bacterium
TACTTAACTTGCATACTCAATATCAATTTTGTCCGAAAACCTGGGGGCTAGACCAAAACTCTGTGCTTTATCTTAGAAATGAAAAAGGATTCTTTTCAATATTCTAGCCGTCATTCTAGTAGATTTGGTTTTGCGTAGCTTTAAATTTTATAATGCAAGAAGCAAACTGATCAAGTTTTTTGAAGGAGGAGAGGATTTGGTGAATAAAAACTTCATAACCTCTTTGGATATTAGTGTTCCGAAAAATTATTAAAAGAAATCTTATGGAATTGCTTTACATATGGTTGAATAAATATAAAGGGCTCAATAAAATGGGCCTTAATTTCAGTAATGAGTTTGTCTTTCGTTTCCATGAGGATACTAAGACGTTGGAGGTAAGAAAAGTTGATAATTATATCCCGAATTTTTTTTCAAATAATATCACGAATTTTACTGGTATTGTAGGTGAAAATGGCACAGGAAAGACTTCAATTTTAAAATATATCCTCGAATATTTTTCTTCGGGTATTCATAATAATGATCATGAGATTGCTCTTGTTATCGTGCGATTAAATGGAAAGTTACAAAGGTTTGGTTATTTGAATAAGGACCTGAAGCTTTCTGGTGATATTTCGTCATTGGAGATTATTGAAGATGCCGAAACTTTGAAATCTTCTGCGACTGCTATCTTCCTTTCTAATATTTTTGATCCTACTTCATTCCTTCATCTTGATTATAGCAAGCAGCAATTTGGAGACACTAAAAATTTGTCTACATGGCATTTGCTTAATATGGATATTCAAAATAGATATGGCATTGATTATCAGCAACCCGCTATTTCCTTTAATCAAAAAATTGGGGCGTTCACTGCCCAAGAATTAATGAGAATGGTTAGGTTGTTAAGATGGATGGAAGGATATAAAATTTTAGAAAAGAGCATCCCTTTAAAGAAACTGCCGTATCTCAATTTTACATTGTATTTCGATAAAGAGCATAATGGGAACACTAATCTAGATGCTCTAAACTGGGAATTGGATTTATATTTTGGAAGTGAGCTTTCTCTTAAAAATCAATTTTTATTGAAGGCATTTCGAGCGGTGGTCTTTCATTTTGTTGGAGAAGGAAAATTTGTTAGTGGCTCTGATGACATTAGGGGTCAGTATGAAATTTTACCAGATTTAGTGATAGAGTTTTTAAGGATAAATGCCATTGATTCGATTGATGGTGATACGTCGATTTACCCTTATTTGAAAAATGTTTTTGAATATGTTCTAGAGAGGCAAGAATATACTGTTATTGGTCAACGAATAATTGAGATGAGTGCCTTTTTGGGGTTATTGGTTCAAGTTGTACACGAAGAAGGTATTATAATTAGCCCTGGTGTAGACACTTTGTCCTTTAAAATCGGTCAAGAAAGTCAGGGTTCCTTAGACAGATTAATTGACGCAAATTATGCAGTTGATCGAATTTCCGTGTTTGCTGATTTTTATTTCAGTCATGACCCTGCAGGAGATCCAGCATTAAGTTCCGGAGAATACGCCATTTATATGGTCTTTGCCAGACTGAATGACTTAAAACTAGATTCACACGGGAAAGTAAAACCTTTGTTAATGTTGATTGATGAAGCGGAAATGGCGTTGCATCCTCAATGGCAAAAAGAATTTGTATTTCATTTTACGGAATTTATAAAGATTCGATTCGCCAATTATAAAGTCCAAGTGATTTTTACGTCTCACTCTCCCTTTATTGTTTCAGATTTACCTCCAAATTGTATTTTATTTTTAAAGAAAGACCTAAATCACACAGTTGTTGAACATGGTCTCAAACGTGCCAATGCTACATTTGGCGCGAATATTCATGAGCTGTTCACTGATGCGTTTTTTTTAAGAGATGGTTTGATTGGTGAATTTGCTAGAAGGAAGATTGAAAACCTAGTATCTAGGGTGAGTGAAAAGTCAGAATATGATCAATTTGAATATGTTAACTTAAAAAAGGAAATTGACATTATTGGAGAGCCTTATGTTCGTTATAAGCTGTTGGAGAAAATAATGAATGGGCTTTCTGATAAAGAATTTGATAAGGTAATAGAAGAACGGGAATCAGAGCTTGAAAAATTAAAGAATACAAGAGGTGATAAAAATCCAGGTTGATAATATCGAACAAGTGAAGGATCAATATTTTGATCAAATCAAGGGTTTCATTTTGAAGAGAGTAAACTTTTATTTGATGGCTTTTCGAATAATTGATAAGCAGGCAGGTGTTAGTATAGATGATATTGTAAAGCTAGGTGGAATGCATATTTCAACTAAGAAGGCTTATTTGAAATTGCTTGTAAAGAATCCAAAAGCCTTTAGAAAAAAGGATAATATTAGTAGGTTAGTCCTCAAGAATTCAATTTTACCGCATTTTTATGTAAATAGAGCTGGATATATAGCTTTGTTAGAAGAATTGTCAATAGAAGTGACGCTCAAGAAATTGATTTTAGCTGAGGTAGATGACATGCTAACACTTAAAAGGTATTATAGCCGTACTTGGTTTAATATAGAAACGGTAAAGCTTTTGAAAACTATTTTTTCATATGAGGATTTTGCAGATAAAAAGACTGTTCCCTTTAATGCCTATCATCTTTCGAGTTTATTGAATGTTAATGTTTGTGTATATTGTAATAGAATTTATACTAATACGGTTATTGGGTCAGGTAACAGTTGTATTATTCGCCCTACATTTGATCATTTTTTTTCTCAAAGTTCTGCACCTATTTTGGCTTTGTCATTCTACAATTTAATTCCTTCATGTACTTTTTGTAATTCTAACCTAAAAGGTGCAAAAGAAGTCAATTTAGTTGATCACTTGCATCCATATTTAGAAGGTTTCGGTAATGATGCCCAGTTTGATTATATTCAGGTAGCTTATCATCAAGACAGGAGCGACCCGCGAAATTATTTTATATACATAAGAAAGAATCTTAATACTACACATCCAAAATATAAAAGAGTATTCGGGGACGGCAAGGATGATGTTGGCAATGTTGAACTATTTAAGCTCGAAGAAGTGTATAAATCACATGCAGATGTAGTCGGTGAATTGGTTGTGAAAATGGATAAATTGAGTTCCATTCATTCAGATAATATCGTGAAGATGGTTGCTTCCATTGGTGCTTCGAGGCAGGATTTTTATCGATATTATTTTTCAAATTACCCAGAGGCTAAGGATTTTATCAAAAGGCCTCTTGCAAAATTGACAAATGATATTGTTGCAAAGTACTGTCCTCTGGTTTTAGAGTGATATAGTGAGCTAATGAAATAATATAATCGTAAAAAATGCATATTTATCGCGGTTCAGGTCATCCCGAAGGTGTCTATCAAACTCAAACCTTAGGGGCTAAGGATATTTCAGGGTTAGGCAGCTTGATAAGATGAAGAGGTTACAGGATGCTCAGTCAAGTCTCTATTGCAAACATTTTATGAAATCTTATAATGTAAGACCTACAAAGAAGTATTTAAAGGTTTTAATGGTAATTAATTCTGGAAAAGGAATTGATTTAGCAGGGTTGCTTTTATAAACAATCTTATTGGATCTATCGAACTTCTATGTAAGTGTGTGTTTCCATTCACGCTTAGTCAAAAAGAAATCTTGGGGCAGTTCAACCTTAGTTTTTGCATAGAGTAAATTTATTCTTTCAATCTTCGGTTCATTTAGTGCTCGGAATGAAGCAATAAGTTCGAGTGTTTTTGCACTGGGATTTTTGAAATAATTTGGGAATTTACTAAGGAAGTAACAGGTGTCAATCAGCAATTTAAACTCTTCAATAAAAATGATTTTTCCTGCTGATTCATTGAAGGCAAGTTCAATGGTTTTAACCTGTTTAGCTAAATCTCTCATTGAGAGTGAGAAAAAATCAATTCTTGGTTTATCCATCACAAGTAAAGTGACCTGTAGATTTGTTTCGAATTTTTTAGCAGCGTTGTCGAAATCGAATTGAAGATTATCAAAAAATATGTCAAAATCCATGCTGCTAATTAGCTTTTGCATGAATCTATCTAGTGATTTTTGAATGTGTTCAAGTTGACGGTTCTTTTCGGTTTGTTCGAGTACATTAATGAATGTAGCAAAAGAGCTTATGTCTTGGAAATATGTTGGGCCTTCCTTAATTATTTTAGAAACTTGTAATAATGGAGAGTTCAATGCTTCGAACACAATGAGAATATGATCTAGGTCCAAAAGTAAATATGCGCATTTAGATTTAATGTTCTCATCTTTCCCCGTGTGAGAGAATTTATTCCGTTGATTAGGTAGATAGTATTCATAATAATCAAATGTATATTCGCTAGACTCATAAAAAGCTCTAACCCGCTGAACTTTATCGGATAATGAAGCTTGCTTGGTTGAGCCAATGATAGTTACCATTTCAGAAAACAAGCCTTCTACTTGAGGTAAAGCCAAAGCGTAAAAACCATACCATTTTTCGGCAAGATAAAGATCTCTTAATTCGTTGAAAATACGTGCCCTATTCTTGATTATTGGTATCTGTTTTATTTTTTTTAAGATTCTGTTCAAGTAATCTGACGGTCTTAGTGACTGTAATATTTCATCGTCTATCTTTTTATTGTATCCTTTTTCAATGTTATTCTTGAAATTGAATACTTCTCGCTTATTTCTGAGCGGATTTATTTTTCTGTAGTCTAATTTTTCGAAATTTACTTGAGACTTCCAATTCCCGTCAAGTTTAAGTTCACGATATGGGAAATCGGCCATTTGCTCTAATGCTTGCTTAATTGTCCTGTTTATATCAAATTGAATTGAGGTTTTCTTTGCTTTCTTTATTGCTCGATCTTGCAATTGGTGAAGCAAATAGGAGAAAATTTCATCTCTTTTTTTTAATGTTCGCTTATAAAATTCAAGCTGTGTGTTTTGCTCGTGATTTCTTGGGGTAGCTTTTGTATCAAGGAACTTTTGAATAAATTCCAATGATTGGTAATAGTCAATCAAGCCTTCGATACTCGATATATCTTCAAAACATGTTTGTTCTAAATATTGTTTTTTCACAATTGGTAGCGTCTCAAAACCTAGAAAATTTGAAAAAAAATTATGAATAGGTTCACTCCACTTTTCATCGAAATTTAATTTTCCGTAAAGGCCGTCGAATAATTTAATGCAATGTGCTTCTACTGATTGGGGGTCTTTTCGTAAACTGCGAAAATTGATTTCGTTAAGGAATTCAAAAACAATCAGATACTCTTCTGAATGAAAATAGGAAGCTTTATTCAGTCGCTTTGATATTAGATCTATTAATTCGGTATCGGTAATCTGCTTTCTTCGTATTTCTGAAAATTTAATTTTCCCATTCATTATTTCATCTAATAATTAGTTGTTTGTAACTCATGACCTTAGCGAATCTAGATTCATTTATTAGATTTTGTCTTACCTGAACATAGTTGCGAGAAAAAAATTATATCACTGTAATTAAAAATGCAATGCGTTGCTGTACCCTATTTGTACCTTAATATCATACAGTCCTTATAAACACTCAATAATTACTTTCTGTATTGGAAAGTGATTCGCAAACGCCATGTTGCAGAATAATGCCAGTGTAGCGAGTATCGTCTTTCACTCAACAAACTAACTACGAATAATTTGAGTACATTAGTTCTACTAAGGGGTGAAGAGTATGGGATACCCCATTAAATTAACCATGACTGAAAGGCAAAATAAACCACGACTGCTGCTTTTATTGTTATTTTCTTTTTGTTTCTCTTTTGGATATGCCCAAAACAAATTTGCTCCAAAGGAAAATACTAAAAAGAACCTTGTCAGTTTGGGCTTAGCTACGAATATGATCTGGGGTTCGGGCGGATTGGCTTATGAACGGCAATTGCATAGCGGATTTATAAATCCTTTTGTTCGTGGTAAATACGAATTCTGTTATTTTACTGGGATGGTCGATTTTTATGGTTTCTTTCACGAATGGTCGGCTATGCTGGGAGCCTATACTGGGAGGAACACACATCATTTTGAAATGGCGTTGGGTGCCAGAACAGATAATGGGTTCAAGTACAGGCCCCGCTTTGGTATATTGACTGCAGACCTGGGTTATCGGTATGCCAAACCCGGTGCTCGCTTCAGTGGTATGGCAGGTATATCCTGGCCAAATGGACTTTATTTGCGTACGGGCTTCAGGTTTTAAGTCTTCAAAAAATACAAACTAAAACACGCCATTAGTGCATGAATCAATCCAGCATAATTTGCTCGATTTCTGAAACATAACGGGTTCAATTTCAGTGTTTCTGCCATTATAGCGGAAAACGCTACGATGATGATGCCATTTTTGTAAATAGATATATGTCAAGCAATTTTGCAGGACTTGGATATTAATGAGGTATTAGAGCAAGTCCTAAGGAGACAGCAAATGAAAAAATTCAATGTTTGTTTGCTCAAGACAATCCAACCTTATCAGGGAGAATTATGCTTTTTATGTAAGCTTAGATATTTTTAACTTTTTAGCTGTGTTTTAGTTTTTTTATTGCCAGACTAGTGCTCGATCATTTCTTTTGCTTGGGAAAAAAAGTTGAAAATACGCTTCTGTTTTATTATAAAGCATTAGCTATCAAGCACTAAGAACTTTCTGTATTGGCGAATAAAATTGATCTCTAGAAAAATGCTCTAGCCTTTTTGCTTGTTCAGCGATTATACTTGTAAAACATTAGCGTCATGGAATACACCGGTATGAAACACTCTCTTCTCCTCCTGCTATTGCTTCTCTGTGCCATGCATGACCTAAAAGCACAGGACCAGCTTGTACTCAAAGATTCTTCCATCATAACATGTAAAGTAGGCGAGTTTATAGATGGGAATATTTTATACAAGAAGTGGTCGGATTTAAATGGTGCCACGTATATAATCGATGGGAAATTGGTAAATCATATCGTCTATCAAGAGCGAGAAAATAAAACCTTTACAGAACCTCGCCAGGTGGCTCATACTTTTAAGTATCAATCAGGCGCTGGCATTTTTGTTACTCGCCAATCAGAAATGAGGGTATACGATGGCAAGGGTTTTTCAGGGTCTGGTTTTGGACGATTATCTGCTTATTTGGATCAGCGGAAAACGGTCTCTTTTTCAACGACACTTTTCGTTTCAGCTGGTGAGTTTACTGATATAGGTTATGAAAAGGCACGGATTAACTATCTTGGAATTGGTTTTATGAATACATGGCAATTCCACTGGCTGCGATGGTCGAAAGGCTCACTCTATTCTGGTGCTGGAGTTGGATTCATAAAAGAAGATTATAGCTATTATGCTACTGGACCACTAGCAGATCCAAGTAGGTTTGTAGATGGAACCAATATGAGCTATCAATTCAATTTTATTGGCCTTGAATACGCTCCGTTCAAACATTTTGGCTTCTTTTCCGAATTGGGTTTTGGCTACGAAGGAGTCTTTAAGCTTGGCTATCAAATTCAGAGGTAGCTCTAAAATTCACGCTGTCGCTTTTATGTCAAGTCTCACTTCGACTGGCCGACAATACATAGCTTCCCCGTCCAATTAATCTGGCCGCTCAGTGAGCGGAACGTCTCATTATCTTAACGTCGTATTGTCGTAGCGTCGCAACGTCGTTATCACTCGGCTCTTTTCTTGCCTTTACGTTTCTCTTCCTTAGCCGCTCTTTTTTCCTTTAAGTTTTTTGCAGGTGCAGTTTTATTATTTTTGGCTTTGCCTTCTTTTTCTTTTGACATGATAATGGCTTTAGAGGGTGAATGAATGACGATTTCTCGCTCCACAAAAGTCCATATCATTAGCACTACTGCTCGTACAGAATTATGATTATTATTTACATGATTCCCACTTTTGGCAAAGGCTTTTCTTAGGAACATCGCACTTCACACTCGCACTCCCACTTGCTTGGGGCATGGAGCTTGGGACATTCATGCCGTTTTCTTAATTTGCCCCATGATTCATGCACTCAGGTATTTTATCAGCTTGCTGTTTTTGGTGTTTATAGCTGCTTGTTCAAAAGTAGAAATTCTAGACCCAGAGCCAGAACCAGCACCTGCGCCAATAATTGCCTTGTGTACATATTATGATTCAGCCAAAGTAGTGGGCATTTTAGGAATGAACGGAAGGGTACAAGGCCGACGATTTAGAGGGGTGAATGATGATCGTGTGCTCTTGGAATTCGATAAGACCTTGGCACATATCAATATTCGTTATGATAAAACTGAAAGCTTTGAGAAGATTAGTTCGCGGGTCGTGAAGTTTGATTCGAGTACTTATAATCCGGTTCGCATGGAGATCACCCAGGATGGAAGCTTCCCATTTACTTATGAGGCGATTAGCGGGGAGCTTTATATCCGTAGAGATTCAGTCGGTAAAGGCCTCCGTTTCGATTGGTGCGATGTGATTTTTAGTTCCGCAACTTCCACCTATAGGAGTTGGGGTGGATATCATCTACAAATTCCATAGTCCAGAAATTGAGCTTGAAGCCTATTCAATTTTTTTATTCGCTAGAAAATATCAAGCTCCAGCGATTAAACTCCAAGGGCTTTGGGCCAGAATATTGGAATTTAAAAGCTGAAGCTCGATGTATCAATGATTGAGTACTTCTAGTTTAACCCGATAGACTCCTTGTGTTGTTTCAAGCATAACCAAATACATTCCTGAAGGTAAGTTTGAAACCGAGAAGCTCGCTTCTTCATTCGCTTCAAAGACCTTGTTTGCAACTTGGCGTCCCATCATATCCGTGAGTACCAAAGTCATAGGCCCATTCAACTCTTCTGGAAGATCAAGCTGCACCATGTGGCGTGCTGGGTTAGGATAGAGATTCAAGACGAAGTCCTGGTTTAAACCCAAGCCGGATGGTTTCACCACATTGATGATTTTGTCGACCTTTTCTCCTACACATTTTTCGCTGTTTGTTTCTGTTACAGAAAGTATAGCCGCAAGTGGGGGAGTATTCCATTGAACGATCACTTCGTTGGTTCCATTGCCTGAGATAATGCTTCCGCCAGTGACAGTCCAAGCATAGGTTGACCCAGCAGTTTGGACAACTGAGAAGGTGTCTTTGCTCTGTGTGCTGGATGATTTTCCGATAATGCTCGCGGTTACAGGGTTAGGCAATACCTCAAATGAGCGACTTGCTGAATCCAAACAACTGCCACCCAGATCTACAACTAGCTTTGCACTGAAGGTTCCTGCCGAAGTAAAACTTTTCACAATTTTATCACCTGTTCCTGAACTGCCGTTGCTAAAACTCCATTTGAAGTTAGGGGTTCCGCCTCCAAATTGACTGCTGTCTTCAAATTGGAAGGAATTGCCAGAAAGGCACTGAATTGTATCATTAATACTGAAGCTCACAACTGGCTTCGGGTAAACAGTAATTTCCTTTATTACGGAAGCCTGGCATGCTTTGTCGTCTCCAACTACCAAACGCACGCTATAGTGTCCTGCTGCGGCATAGGTATACTGTGTCGGGTTGCTAGCAGACTGCCCTCCATCGCCAAAAAACCATTGGTGATTAATAATGGTACTGCCAAAGGTTTGGCTCATGTCTGTAAAGTCGATGGCACTACCAACACAGGCAGACATCGCTGTGAAATCAGCACGCAAACAGTTGGTATACAATGACCATAACTCTTCGCCATAGTCAGGGTGACTAGCTGCAAAAAAGAGGGTGTCGCCGTACAGCGTCAATAAGCGTGGATTGCTGCCTTCTGGTCCACTCACTACTTCTGGTAACAAGGTAGTGGTACTTGGCGTTCCCATGGTTTTCCAAAGCTCTTGTCCGTGGTCTCCGTCATTGGCTGTAAAATAGAGTTGGCCATTTACGTCTATTAATTCGCCAATACTACTTCCTTCTGGTCCATAATTGAAGTCCATTAACATTTGGGTGCCATTCGTTGTTCCATCCGTGAGCCACAGTTCTTCACCATGGATGCTGTCATTGGCCACAAAATAGAGTATTGATCCTGCATGTTGGAACTTGCTAGGGTTGCTGCTCGATGGGCCAGGAAGGATGTCTTTCAATAACATGGTACCGGCTTCTGTTCCGTCACTTATCCATAATTCTCTATCATTATTTGCATCGGCTGCCACAAAGTAGAGCGTGTTCCCAACACAATACATTTCAATAAAAGCAGTACCTGCAGCACCTGGATTAAGGTCTTTCACCATTTTGGTGCCGGCAGTGGTCCCATCCGTAACCCAAAGTTCATTTCCGTTTGATCCGTCATTGGCCGCAAAATAAAGCAGTGAATCGCCAGCAGCTAGATGATTTGGGTTGGCATCAGATGAGCCAGAACGGATGTCTTTAACGAGCACCGTCCCAGAAGAAGTACCGTCTGTTACAAATAATTCATTGCCGTTGGCATTACCATTGTCGGCAGTGAAAAATAACTTGTTTCCAAGTCGTGTGAGGTTGTCTACTTTATCACCTAGTCCGTTTGGATTGAGTTGTTTAACTCGTGATGCTCCATTGCCGCTTTTGTATACCCAAAGGTCTTCGTAGAAGCTATAATGTCTGCGGAAATAAAGGAATGTGTCTACCGCGGTTAAATCTTCTATATAATTTTTAAAACCTCCAGCGCCTAATTTTTTTGTTCCAGCATCCGTACCGTCAGAAACATGCAGTTCTTCCTCTCCAAATGTTGCAGCAGTAACGAAGAATACTTTCGTGCCGATGCTTGTCATAAATTTCGGGCGTGAGGAGTAGGGGCTGCTTGATTCAATGTCTTTCACTAATTGAGTGCTTCCGGTGTCGCCGAGACTAACCCAAGGCTCATCGCCAAATTCTGGAGAGTTTGCATTAAACATTACACCGCCAGAAAACGCAGCAATACTGTTGATCTGACTGCTTTCCGTAGTCGGACGAAGATCTACAAAGAGCTTGGTTCCGGCATTGGTTCCGTCACTTACCCAAAGTTCATCGCCATGGATTTTATCATTTACGGAGAAGTAGAGCTTTCCTTTAAAAGCAGTTAGGTTTTTGGGGTTACTGGCTGTTGAACCAGGTATGATGTCTTTCACTCTTTGGGTCGAAAAGGAAGAACCCGTGCTTTTGTATAGTTCGATGTCCTGATAGTCTGGTGAAGAATGTGCAGTAAAGAAAAGAGTTGATCCAACTGCCGTCATATTATTCACTAATCCATCCGTTTGAATCGGGTAGAGGTCGCGGGTAAGTTTGGTGCCACTGCTGGTTCCATCACTCACATAAAGTTCTCTGCCTTTATCGACATCTGCTGTGAAATAGAGCGTACCGGAAACATCCACGAGGCTTTGGGGATTTGAGCTGCCGCTGCCTTGGTCTAGATCATCCACCATCACAGTTCCTGCTGCTGTTCCGTCAGTTTTCCAAAGTTCAGTTCCCGTGCCAATATTGTTGCCTGCAAAAAAGAGGAAGTTTCCTGACACACATAAGCTTGTTGGATTCAAACCGCCTGCACCCGCAATGAATTCTACAAGAATTTTTGTGCCGGTATCAGTTCCATCACTGGTCCATAATTCTTGTCCGTTTGTACCATCATTGCCTCTGAAATATAATTTTCCATCAAATACAGTGAGTTCAGATAAACCACTTGAGGCGCTTCCATTATTCATATCTTTCACCATCTTGGTTCCGGCATAGGTTCCATCGCTGGTCCATAATTCGTTGCCATGAACCGAGTCATCAGCGAAGAAATAAAGCTGGTTGTTAAATGAAACGAGGTTATCCGGACCAGAAGTTCCGTTACTCGGACGAATATCTCGCAAGAGTTGGGTGCCGGACTCAGTCCCATCACTTACCCATAATTCAGTTCCCGTTCCCGCCTTTCTTACATCGAAATATACCAGGCCATTTGAATAGGTCATAAGTTGGGGCGGTATATTGCTAACCAAAGGACTCAAAGCCTTTACCAATACGGTTCCAGATTGTGTTCCATCTGTTTTCCAGAGGCCAATTCCACCGGTATCGCTTGCAATGAAAAAGACCATGTTACCAGCCTGGGTAAAAAGGTTCGGGTTACTATTTGCACCACCAGGATTGATGTCTTTTAACAACATGGTCCCAGAGTCTGTTCCGTCGCTTACCCAAAGCTCTTCACCAAATTGCTCATGTGTTGCAGCAAAAAAGAGTTGATTTGAATTCGCGAAAAATTGCTTTGGTGAGCTGCTTTTATAAGTGGTATTGATGTCTTTGGCCAAGCGGGGTTGCTGTGCGCTGACATTGGAAAAACAGAAACATGATAATAGACTTAGGAGTAATAATCGCCTCATAGTTTATTGGGTTTGATGAATAGGCACAGCCCAGTGCAATACTGGCGCCAGCATTGATTGATTCAAGCACTATTCGATTAAAATTCGGAATTAAGCCTTCTTCACAAACTCACTTTTCAGTGCCATGGCTCCAAAACCATCGATTTTGCAGTCGATATTATGGTCGCCACCCACCAAGCGGATATTTTTTACTTTGGTTCCAGCCTTGACTGGCTTTGGCATTCCTTTTACGGGCAGGTCTTTCATGACAATCACGCTGTCGCCATCTACCAGCACATTGCCATTCATGTCTTTTATTACTTCTTCTCCTTCGCTCTCCACACTACGCTCCCCGCTCTCCTCTTCTGGGTTCCATTCGTAGGCGCATTCCGGACAAACCAATAAATGATCCATTGGATAGACGTATTCGCAATTGCATTTCGGACAAAGTGGAGTTTCAGACATGGTGTTTATTTGGCGCGAAAATAAGGCTTTCTGCATAAAAATCGCTTTGTCACGATTGTGTCAAAATTGATGCTGAGGCTTTTATGAGAAATAGGCTATTCCTAACTTGAAGCTTGAACCAACGATTTACGATTATGTTTGATGATTTTGATGATTTTGAAATGGACATTGATGGGCATAAAAAAACGCCCATCTACCAAAAAGCTAGAGAACTTGTTCATTTGGGGTTTCCGCTAATGGATTTAATTGAAGACGATATAGAAAATATAGGCTTAATGCCCCGTGTTGGTGGACTAGAGCATTTTGAAGACGAAAGGATTGAAGAATTTTCGCGTGTCATTGCGGAGGACATGGTGAATTCGATTCATGAAAATCTTATTATCCTCACAAGTAAAGCGGCTTCTGCTTATGGTGCACGTTATGATTTAAAAATGGAAAATGCCGCTTTGATGCGTAAAGCTGCCAGAGAAATTTATTTGGCCTGTGGGTCATTGGCCGTTCAGGTCGACGAACGTAAGAGGAGTTATTTGGAAATAATTAGGAATGAGATAGAAGAATTTCGGCTAGTTTTTGCAGAATGGGTAAAAGGATTTGACCCTTGGGACTATGATGTCGACACCTGGGGGCTTTTTAACCCTCCCGGAGTAAATTATGATGACCCGGACCCGGATCGCGATATTCCCTTTGAAGGACCTGATATTTAAAATAAAAAAAGCCCCAAAGTGAAAGCTTTGGGGCTAGGGTTTTGCCGAGACCTGCTTATTTATTTACTACTAAGCGTGCAATGCGCACTGCGTCAGCATCCAAGACGCGTATAAGGTACATGCCTGATGGAAGTTCATTCGTTTCTAAAGTGAGTTCAGAACCATTTTGTGTATAAGCGATATTCACTACTTCACCCCTCATTGTATAGACCTGAAGAGATTTCATGTTTTCATTTTCTAACTGAATATGCGTATTCCCTTTTGCTGGATTTGGATAGATGTTCAGCGGTAAAGTGGTGACTGGATCTACTGAGTTAACTACTGAGGTGAATTCGTATTTAGTTCCATTTGCTGGGACACCGTCTAGGGTAGGGAAGGGTAAGCCAAATGTTCTTTGCATTGACGGTGCTTCTGTGTTCCCGTGTAAAAATAAGTAGCTGCTGCTTAGGTCGTCCCAAATCCCGCAAAATGAGCCCGTTGCTTCACCAAAGGCGCCTTCACTCGCTACGATGTCTCCATAGAGGAAGTTGATGTTTCCGCCGTTTTCGAATAAACGAATTTGGAAGGTAGCCACATCGGATTCTGCGCCTGTTTTGAAGCGGGCATTTCTCCATTCGATAACTTTAACACGGTTGCCAGCAGAACCAAGAGTTTGAGTGACGATGCTTGCTGTATCTCCGTCATTTGGATTGTCATATAGATCGCATCCAAATGGATCAATCACAGATTCAAATGGGTCATCTGTAAAATAGATGTTTCCGTTAGGGCTAATATGAAACTGCGTATACTTTTTTCCATGAAAGGTAAATTCAAATCCTAGCTGTTGGTATTCAATCGGGTCGTCATCCCATCCTGGAGTACTAACGTAATAGGGTGCGGGTGCGGCATAGTACGTTTCTGTTGTTGCATTTAACTCAAACTTGGTCTGTGCCATCGTTGCACTAACCAAAAGGCTTCCTAAAATAGTAAAGAGTGTTTTCATAATCATGTCGTTTAAACCAAGACTCGATTCTACCTCCACTCGAAGCACCATGACGATTTGTTTTGACGAACGGTACTTTTTTTAGGACAAGAGGTTGAAATTGGGGTAGTTAGCTTTCATCAATGAACCATTCAATTGGCCAAGCGTTAATAAAGCGACATCTTTGCAGCGGAGAGACCATAAAAAGCCGTCATCTTTCTATTATGAACAAACGTCGTTTCTTTTTCTTGTTATGGATAGGAGTGTTTTTTCTTCAAGCAGAAGCAAAACCCTTGCACCTCGATAGCATCAAAGTTTATATTCCTTTCTATGGAAACTATAACGACTGGAGCGGCTGGAATAATAATGGTCAAAGTGGTAATTCAGGATTAGGATTTGATCGTAACGGTAATGCAGACCGTGCATTTGCTTTGGTTGATTCAACAAATTTTTTAGCGGTCCCTACCAACCATACGCAAGTTCCCACCTTTACTTATATGCAATGGGTGAAGTTGAATGGGCGTCCGGATAGCCTAGGGATGACGGTTTTTGAAACGGGAGATGCTCAGTGTCGACATTCTCTGCGGCTATTTTCTAAAGGCCAAGATTCGGTTATCATGCGCTACCAGATTCCTTTTGGTGATGGAGACAGTATCGTACAAATGGCAGGAAGAATGACCACCAATAATTGGCATCATCTCGCCGTTATTCGTTCCAAGGATTCGGTGTACTTGTATATGGATGTTATATTCAATACTGAATTTCCCGTGCCAGGAGTGATTTGTCACCAAGGCAATATCATCCATTATGGTGCAAACCTCGATTCGGGACAAATGCTTCACGGGGCACTGGATGAAATACGCATCTATTCTGAAAATATAGAACCTTCCTTAATGCTTTCCATCGTTCAAGGAGAGCGCTTGGGGATGGATGAAATTCCGGAGAATACAATCCAAGTTTACCCCATCCCAAGTGCCGGAAAAATCCATATTCAATTCGAAACGGGTTTCGATGAAATTTTGTTTTACACGGCCCAAGCTCAATTTGTTGTTCGAAGAAAGTTTTACGCCACCTCAGAACAAGAATTGCAAATCAATTTTGCACCGGGTCACTATTGGGTTGAACTTCGAATGGAAGGAAAACGTATCGGCATCGAACGTATCGTCATACAATAGCCTAGCGGATTATCTTAAAGGTCTTCATTCCTGTTTCACCCGTTAGTTCTACTAAAATAAATCCATTCCATTTCGTAGCCGGAATTGCATGAATTCCGGTTTCCAGTTTTTGTTGAAGCAGTTTTCTGCCGCTCAAGTCATATAGAACCAGAGTGACTGCTTCATCCACGGATACGATTAGATCGTTTTCATTTTGGCCCACCCAGTAATTCACTGAATTGATCGCGGTTTCATTGATGGCGGTCATCTCATTTTTATAGTGGATAAAGAATCTTCCTTCCATTGGGTCGTTGGCCTTATGAGAAAAGGAATAATCGCCTTTTTCCATATTATGCCATACCTTTTCCTGACGGTCTTCAAGCCAAGCTCCTTGTTCAATTCCTAAATTTTCAACGCTGAAATTAAACGTATAACTTCCATCTAAAGAACATTTGAAACCCAGCGGAAGTATTTGGTCTAACTCAGTTTCTGCGAGAGGAAGTATGCTTTGTTTATTTGCATTGAATACTATCCAAATATTCGGTGCCTCATTGAGTCCAAGCAGTTTTTGCGCATTCGCACGATGCATCGGGTCTAATTGCGGTTCTGAATAGAGAATCACTTGATCTTTATAGGTATTGAACGGTGACTTCACGTCTACTACAATATTATTCGCTAGGGTATTTCCTTTTTGAAAATGGTTGACTGTATTGGTCACACGGTTTCCAGTACTTATCTCAAAATCGCTCGAAAGTGTGGAATTCACTTTCACCCAAAAAGCATGCATGGGTGGAATATATTGTCCCGCCGATCCTGTAGTCCCATTCCACGGGCGGTAAGTTCCATCGGCTACGCTATACACTGCATAATTGCCATTCATGCCGGATTGCTTGGTTGTGGCATTCCAATCGATTCCAGAAGGATAGGGATTTGCCAATAGATGCCAGCCATCTTTGGAGGCCGTTCCAGAAGCGCTATTGGTTAGATTTCCGTAGTTTTTTGTGGACGAGCTATAGTTTCCTGCCAAGGTAATAGTGGTGGCTGATGGATCGAATACATAGAGGTTTAAACCAGATCCATACAGGTTGCTAGATGAATTGCTTATTGCTGTCCACGATGCGCCATTTTCAGTCCAGGAGAAGAGATTCTGATCATAGAAATCCCCATTAATGCTGGTGCTATTGCTCATGGCAAGCTTGATTTGATTTCCAAGTTGACCTGGAGTGATGGTATCAAAAGGAACGCTGAAATTTCTCCATCCTCCTGTGCTTCCTGGAATAATCATTTGCATGGATACTGCTTCAGAAATGTTTCCTGTACCTGTTCCGGCAATTTGTCCGTAAGTAGTAGAGCCCGAGGCAATTAGTTTGAGGTTATTATTGGTTTCAAGCGTGCCATCTGTATGGGTTACAGTGCCGATTATTTGCAATTCATTCGCTAATCCAATGGTTGCCGAACTGCGGTTAAAAGTTAAATTCTGAAGCAAGTTTGTACTGCCACTTGAGCTTTGATCGAATTGGATATCTCCAAAAGTGCCAGTTCCAAGAATATTTAGAATAGAGGTTGATGAACCTTTTAGGAAACCAGGAGTAGCTACACCATCATTATAGGTTGCGGATGTGGTGCCAGTTGTTTGACCAAGGGTAAGTGTATAGCCATTTAAATCGAGGATACTTGTGGTGGAATTTAGTTCCATACAATTGCCTCCATTTGGGCCAGCACATACCAGATTCGAATTTAAAACGACGCTCCCTGAGGTTTTATTTATTCGAACATAGGCAATGTCAAATGTTCCGCTTCCTTGTATGGATTGGGTATTCGTCCCAGTAAAAAATATGGCCCGGTTATTTGAGTTAAAGGTGCCATTGTCCGTAAGGTTTCCTTGAAGGGTAATATCACCGCCAGACGTGCTCGATAAAGTCAAGGTTCCTGAATTCGTTAAATTCCCAGACACGGTGCAAGCGTCACTTGTTGTGCCAAACGATATCGTTCCATTGTCGATTCTTAAATCACCAGAAATAGTCCAATCGCCAGAGCTTCTTGTAATTGTGCGGCTATTTTGATTCATGGTGAAGTCATAAACGCTAATCGAACCAAACGAACTATTGTCTGCATCGGGATGCGTATAGGAATTTAGACTTAGTGGATTGGTTGATGAGCTATTGCTTGTACTCTCAATAGTGAAATAGCGCAATTCTGCTAAGACAGTTCCTCCAGAATAGCTTCCAGATGGATTTTCGATTGGGACCTGACCATATAAGCCATTTGAATAGGCGATATAGCCAAGCCAATTGAAAGAGCTTGGTCGGCAAGAAGAAGAGCCCCCAGTTAAGGTGCACCAGCTAATTTTTAATTCTCGATCATCGTCTGACCCAGCGCCATTTCCTCTGGTATTAGAAGAATAGTAGCCATCAGAATAGTCATCCGATCCACCTCCAAAGCCTCCATTTCCTGATGTTACGGTAGACCATGTTGAGCCATTGTATCGTTTTATTTCGCGGTAATTATTCTTGAAATAAAGCACCGTGTTTGCGCTAAATGGTAAATTTGGAGCCCCAAGTCCATCATAGCTATCTCCACTGGTACTGCCGCCAGTTGCCCCGGTTGATCCATTAACTGGAGTTGCAGGCGTCAAATCGAGATAAACAATTCCTGCCTCCGTTTCATTTGCGTTTTGGATAGAAATATAGAGATAGGTATCATCCCAAGTCATATACCACGTTGGGGTGCCAGAGGTGTAATTGTTGGCATTTGAGGTCCCATATTCATCTGTTCCTATATCTGAATCTAAGGTTACCGTGCTGAATTGTGCCGAGGTCAAAAGTGAAATAAATGAAGCTACGAAAAGAAAAGAATTTCGTTTCCCTTGGAGGAGAATGTTTTTCATATCCATGTTTAATAAGTGCCAGAATGAATTTGAAGTTTTGTGATTCCTTGGTCATTGGCATCACGCTGCCATTTAATGAAGTAAATGCCTGGAAGTAAGTCGAGCGAAATTGATGTGTCGGTTGGATTGATATTCTTGGTGAAGAGTATTTTGCCATCTATAGCGCATACTTCAATCTGAATTTCATTAAAGCTTATTTGACTCTCAAAGTGTAATGTGCCATTTGATGGATTCGGATAAATAAGTAAATCATTCGTTCCAGGTCCGTCTATCCCCACATTCAATACCGCCACACTTATGGATTGGGTATCAGAACAGGTCTCATTTACATGCACATCTACACTGCCATTGCCGAGTGTTGTCCATTCAACAACAATGCTGTCACTACCTTGTCCGCTTTGAATCGTGCCTCCATTTACGGTCCATGAAAACGGACCTCCATAGCTGGTCGTTACTTTATAGCTCCCTTTTTCCAGTCGGTTGATACTGCTAGGTCCGCTGATATTTGAGAGCTGCACCGTTGGACCTAAATCCAAGGCTAACATATTACTCACCAGCGTATCGTAGTCGAGATGAATCAGGTAAGCACCGCCAACACTTACTGCAGGAACCAAAACCTGGATGCTTCCAGTATTCGTATTCAATTGGAAGCTGTCTAGTTGTAGCTTATAAAGGTTTGAACCGTATATATCCGACATCCATAAATGGAAGAGGGTATTGGCTGGGAAGCTGTCTTTGATAGTAAAGAAGAAGGAAACAACCTTTTCTCCGCAGAAGCTTTGTGGGCTTACATTGAAGATATAGATATCGCTTGGGTCCGCTCCCCCAGAGGTGGTGATATAATTGACTTTACTGAGGGTGTCGATACAAGCATTAGAATCTTTAGCGATTAAACTCACGGAATAGCTGCCATTAAACAGGTAGTTTTTATTGACCGTTGCTGCATTGTTCGCGGAAACATTGCCATCGCCCCAATGCCAAGTGAATTGGTAGTTGCTGCGTTGTGGAGTTGAATTGGTGAATACAAAATCAAAGGGCGGGGTATTGTCGGTCGTTTGATTGGCGGAAAAAGCCAGTTGTAAATTGGTGCTCACTTGAACGTTAACACTGTCTGTCAGAGAACAGGTGCCGCTTGTGGCAGTTACCGAATAGTACTGTGAGGTATGAGGTCTGGCTAATGGATTGGCAATGGTATTGAAATTCAGTCCAGCCGAAGGGCTCCACGAGTATGTAACCGAATTTTTACTCGTTACATTAGCTCTCAAAGCGGCATTCGAGCCACATTGAATCTGCGTATCACTGCTCATGGTGAGTGTCATTCGGTCGACTTGAATCGAATCATAACTAAAACAAGCATTCTGATTGCTTGCCTTAACTGTCCACCAGCCACTTTGGTTGATTTGGATGCTGTCTCCGGTCTTTCCAGTCGTTTGGCCTGAATTTTTCCAAGAATACGTCCAATTGTTATTTGGCGTGGCGTTTAAGTTCAAGCTTCCCATGCTTCCACATAATTCTGGAGCAGTACTTAGAATTTTTACGTTCAAGGAATCAATCACCTGAACTGTGAACTGGGAAATTTGATTCCCCGCAAAATCCTTGACCTGATAGGTGGTGGTTTTACTCGGACTCACAAAAACGCTGTCTTGACCGAGGTTATTGCTTCCTTCCCATAATTCTGAATGATGCATGATAATTGTCGATTTGCCACCGAGACAGATGAGGGAGTCGGAAATTTGCCACTGTGGTACCGCAGAGCAAGAGTCAAAAATGAAATTTATCTGCTCTATAAATTGACCCGTGCGGGTATGTGTTCTGTTATAGCCCCCAAGTCCATTCGATACCGTGCAGTTTCTTTGTGTGGCATCGGGAAAGGTCTCCGGACTGTTGTTTAAAGAAGAGTCGCCATTCACAAATTTATAATCGAAGGTTTCCGGACAAACCGCTGTAGCCAATGTATAATAGTATCCATTATAGCCTGGCAAAGGAGTCATGCGAATTGCACCTTCTTGCCAACTCGGGTAATTGAAGTTGCCCATCACATAAAGCTTACCGGTGGTATCTGCTCCAGCATAGCCTAAATAAGTGACAAAATAAATGGAAGTAGGATTCAATTTGGTCCCGCAAACACTGGTTTGATTCCAGCAGAGATAGGGGAAGGTGGAGTCGCCATGTGGCACAAATTCCCTCATGCCAGAAGTACTAGAGAAATCCTCTTCCCAAATGGTCTTGCCATTGAGATGAAGTCTAAATTTATACGTCACTAAAACCCCTGAATCCAGGAATAGGGTGGCGGTTGGGTTATTGCTGGTGGCTGGAAGAGTAAGTTTAGTGCTTGCATTTCCGAAAACCGGTGAAGCCGCATAAACCGTAATCGAATCGATTGCACCATAACAGGTGTTTTTAGGATCTACTGAAAAGTCGACGGCAAATTTTTTGGCGAGTGTATACGCATAGTTTGCACCCGAATTGTCGTCGTAGCGCAAGGCTCCTAAGCTGCGACCTTGTTCGCTAGCAGCTTGTAAGGCAGACAAACTCATGGTAGAACTGAAATAATAATAGCTAATGACTGAACCAGCAGGATAGCTGGGTATAGTGGCTTCATATAGGGTGTCGCCACTCACGGAAGAAGCAGCAAGGATATAGCTGGTATTGGTTTCTACGAAACTTCCATTTAGCGTATACCGTACATAAACCTTTTCATTTGATGATGGAGAAGCAGAAGTTTTAATTCTCACCTTTCCTTGGTTTGAGGCATTGATACTATAGCTAGCCTGACTGAGATTAACAGGCATGTTATTGGTGCGGCCTACATAGAATTGGGCCTTATTCGCCGTATAGCCTACATCGTTGAAGACGAAAGTATAGTAGCCTGAATCAGTCATGTTTAGGCCCATATCGTTACCTGAATTATAGGCAGTGATATCGTTGAGACTATCCAATGCGGCCACTCCATTGCCTGAAAAAACCCATTTATTTTGAAAGGCATTGTTCGCAGGACCAGAAATGAATAAGAAGCCTTTTCCACTTCCTCCAGTCATGAAGTTTGGCGTAAAGTCGGCATTGGTAGAAAAGCAAGAATAGGTTTGAGCCCATTGACCTCTACCATCCAACGGAGTGCCAGCTGAAATTGAAAGCCTTCGGAAGCTGCTCGCATATTGGCTGCTTGTGGAGTATCCGTTTGTTTGTCCGACCACTTTAACTGGCTCTTGATCATAAATGTTTTGAGCACGGAGACCATTCCAATAACTCATACTGAATAGGACAAAAAAGAGTCCGGTCAGCCTAATCCTGTTTTTTGGTTTTAGCATAAGGTTTGGTTTTACCTAATCTATTCGAATATAGAAAAAGAAGTTATTGTATGAAATACACTTAGCCTAAATAGTTTGAGATTTTGCGCAAAAAACTTTCTGCATGAAAACAAAAAAAGCACCGACTAACTTAGCCGGTGCTGGTATCAGGAGTGTTCGTTAAGCTATTATTGAACGATTACTTTTTGCAAATAAAATCCTGAAGTCGTTTGAATTTTTAGCAAATACATACCGGGAGTCAGCCCTTGAATAGTGAGTTGTTCTTGGTTTTGTAATCCATTAAATTCTTTATTTACAAGCAATCTACCTTCTGCCGAATAAACTGAAAGGGCCGTTAAAGCTTCAGATTTGGTGGTGATATATAAATGGTCGTGGGTTGGATTTGGGAACACGCTCGGTAAATCTTGATTAGGAGCTTGTCCGATAGAGCTTGGTCCTTGAGCGCTTGGTGTGAATTTCCGATCTGTATAGATAAAGTATTGGCCAGGTTTCAGATTAAGTACCTGATTTATATCCGTTACTTCCATCGAATCGCCGCTAATATAGTTATACCACCAGCCGGTACTCGGGAAGGTGGGTGTAAGATTCAAATCAACCACATCGAAATTCCCTACGATTACCGTATTCATACTGTCATGGAAAACTTTGAAAATTTTACCAGTTCCATCGACATCGTAGGTATAATTGTCTGACTCAAAGGATACATGCTGCTTGAGTCGGTTAATCATGCCGAATTCATTCATCGTTTGCACTCGAGCTGGCTGATTTAAATATTCCCATTTAAAGGGTTTATTGCCAGTTCTACCATTTGTTTCTATGGATACATCATAACCCAGTTCAGCACCTTGCCATATCATTTTAGGGCCCTTAAGTGGAATTAAAAATGCGTGGTATGCTGCAATTCTTGGTAGCGCATTCGTGAGAGTTTTGGTAGAATATCCGCCATTGCTATTTCCATATTGCAAGGTGGTATACATAATGCGTTCCTCATCATGGCTCTCGGCATAGGTCACCAAGTTTGGGAAATTATACCCCCGAGTTTTATAATTACCCCAGCTTAAATCTGCTTTTCCATTATTATATCCCATGGTGGCCTCAGCATAGTTGTGGGTCATAATGCCCCACATCATAAATCCAGCATTAGCCAATGCCACTTCTTCAGAATTATCCGATAGATGTTCAAGAATGAGGTAAGCGGTGGGGTCGTATTTGATTACTTCATTGCGCATGCGATTCAGTAGATCTATCCGTGTTTGATCGTAGGCACTCCAAAGAGCAATATTCCCTGCGGAGTTCTTTTGTGTAAAGCCTTTCGATAAATCAAACCGGTATCCATCAACATGATATTCGGTTAGCCAATATTTTACAATGCGGTCAACAAAGTCTTTGGTGGGTTGGGCTTCATGGTTATAGTCAAAACCCACACCATATGGGTGACGGTCGGTTTCATTGAACCAAGGGTTTTCTGGAGTAGGCTGTCCATATTGCCCTTTAGTGGGGTCGAAATACATGCGCACCTGTGGACTCGATCCAAAGGAATGATTTAAAGCGATGTCAAGTACGACTGCAATTCCGTTTTTATGGCACTCATCAACAAAGGCTTTGAAGTCGTCTTTATGTCCGTAGTACTTGTCTACAGCAAAATAGAATGCCGGATTATAGCCCCAGCTTTCATTGCCTTCAAATTCCATGATGGGCATAAGTTGCACGCAATTAATTCCGATGCGCTTGAAATAAGAGATGGTGTCTTTTAAGGTTTTGAAATCATGTTTCCCTATAAAGTCGCGAACCAATACTTCATAAATAACCAAATGATCATTTTTCGGCCGAACGAAATTGTCGCTGTATTGCCAGGTATAGTCAGCTTGTCCGGTTTCCAATACGGAAACCACTTCGGTTGTGAGGTCTTGGGGATAAGGTTTTAAATTCGGGTAGGTGCTCGCATCAATCCATTTGTCATTCCATGGGTCCAAATATTTATCGGCATAGACATCGGCCACTTTCATCTGAATATCATCTATAGAATATTGAAATCCATACTCGACATTTTTTGTGAGGCCAGTAATGGTTAACCAATAGCGGTCGCCATCTGGGGTGCGTTTCATTTGATAGGCCGGGTCATATTCCCAATTGGTAAAATCGCCAATCACATAAACATAGTCTTTGTTCGGAGCGAATAATTGCAGGGTTACAGTCGACTCATCTATATAGTTAATACCGTCTTGGGTATTCGCAGGTGCGGCGGCTACAGATACTGCTGGGTTGATCACAAAATAGCTACTGTCATATGTGTCAACGCCGCCTTTGGATGCTTTTGCTACCAAATTAATTCTTCCGGTTCCGAGGTTTCCAGCAGGCCCGGTATAAGATACGCTGGTAGCATTTGGGTTTGTGGCGATGGATTGTCCATTGGCGTAAAGTGTAAGGTCTGAAGCTTCGGAGGCGTCAGCTATAATAGCGATAGATGTAGCAGCGCTGAAGAAACTCCCTCTACTTGGCTTATTTATTTTTACGTCAAATCCACCTTGGTTGATGTCAATAAAAATATCTCCACCTGATGATGTCTTGCCAGTTTTTGATCCATCCGCGTTTCTGAAAACCAAAGCAATTTTGAGAATAGTTTCGCCAGAAGGCACATTATAATAGCTGCGAATATTTCCGATATTTAAGGTGTATTGATTGCTCGACCCGATGCGTGTAAGCAAAGCCTTTGGGAGGTTAGTCGTCCAATTGGCAACCACATACTTCCAATCGCTACTGCTCGTGCTTTTGTCTGTAATCACTCCAGTATGGGCATAGATGGTTGATTCGCCAAGTAAGCCAGAGTTTCCTAAAGATGCGTCATAGGTGAGCACTACATTATTGTCCGATTCGGTAGCAAATGGCGGGTTCATCGTCACTTGAGCAGAACTGCTATGCATGAATCCGCTTAAGATTGAAAATAGCGAACCCAAAAGGAACTTAGTAAATCTTCTTTTCATAGAGCAAAAAATAGAAAGTGTAAAAATAACACTTATTCTTTTGAAAAATCCAATTAAGCGCTGAATCTCCAAAAGTTTTATGCATTGCTCCTTATTAAATTTGAGCGATAATTGGACAACTTTATCACAAGGTTTCAGCGCTTAGCTCAAGCGATGATACTAAGTGGAGCCTCCCTCATGGAACTAAAAACTGTACTGCTTAACGTCGTAATTGAGCACTTCAACGGATGGTGATTTTTTTAAGTCAGGGTTGGACTAGTTTATGATGTTTCGGATGAATTAGTTTAGGTAAATTGCAGAAATTTTGCAGCCGCATAAAATATGAACCTTAGAGAAGCTCGAACAACAAATTTACTTCTACTTATGCTCGTCATTCCTCTTGGATTTTATCTTTTGAAGGTACTGGCATTTATTTTTGTTCCCCTGGTCATGGCCATGTTTATTGCCCTCCTGTTTCTTCCACTATTGCGTTGGTTGAGTAAGAAGAAAGTTCCCAAACCGGTATCAATACTTTTGGTAGTAATGATTTTGATGGTTGTTTTTCGATTAGCTGCGGCGATGATTCAACTTTCAAGTCAAGAAATTATGTCTGCAGACAATGGGTTCATTGAAAAGGCAGAAATGAAAGTATCGGGTTTAATTGAAGCAATAGAAGAATTTTTAGGGGTCAGCAGACTAAATGGAGAAAGTGTCTTGGCTCACTATTTTCAAAACAATTCTATACTTGGAAAGATAGGACCTACACTTGATTTTATCAGTGATACGGTGTCGATGGTATTGATGACTACCTTCTTTGTTGTGCTTTTGTTGGCCGATTCTTTAAATATTGAAAAGCTTCTAAATAGCACTCTCTTTAAGGTGAGATATGCATCGGTGAAGAACTTTCGAAAAATTGAAAAAGACATCCTGACTTTTGTCAAAGTAAAATTTTTAATCAGCGCACTTACCGGGCTCGGATTTAGTTTGGCTTGTTTGTTCTTCGATATAAGCTTTCCGATATTCTGGGGTTTATTCGCCTTTTCTATAAATTTTGTGCAAATGATTGGTTCTATTATATCGGTCTTACTCTTGTCTCTTTTTGCATTTATAGAAGTGGATCCTTCTGGAACGCTCTTGCTATTTATTCTTAGCATCACGGCCGTACAAGTGGTGATGGGAGCCGTTTTGGAGCCGGTGTTTATGGGGAAGACATTCTCAATAAATATCATAGTGATTCTTGTTATGCTCATGTTCTGGGGCTTTATTTGGGGAGTTCCTGGACTGATATTGTCCATTCCGATTACCGTGTTTATCAAGATTGTTTTGGATCAATTTCCGCGATATAAAATTATTTCAGAGCTGATGTCGGGCTTAGATACGCGGGTTAAGCTGAATTGGAAAAAAGAGGTATGATTCGACGCTAAGTATTGCAAGCATGAATATTTGAGTAAGCCGATTTATAATTCGTTTAGATTGGAGCAAAATGGATTTGTATGGCCATATTATCAATGTCTCTTATTTTAAACATATTTAGGCTCCGCAGGCAAATTTTTGGAAGTTTGCGGGTTTGAATTCCCACCATAAAGAAACTGGAGTAGGTCCGATTTTAGCGAAAACCTCCTATAACTTATAGAAGCCCCTGCACTTTCCAAGCGCGGTGATCATTGAATCCCTTGCGGCAAATATTGGCCGAAGTAGTTTTTGCATCCATCGTCAAATTTTTTAATACGGGTCATGAGCGGGTAGCCACTGTATAGGACGTGATTGTTGTCTATGATTTTCAACAACAGAGCAAATCGCCTATTCCTCCCTTTTTACTTGAAGCATTGAAGCGCTTTATATAGGGCATTTTTGGCGTCTAAGTTTCCATTAAGGTGATATAAGTCACATCCTGAGTCAAAGAATTTGGTGAAATTTGAATTTTCGCTAACAAGTTCCGAGTTTGGTGGTTTATTTCTACATACGAACATGAAAAAAGTCAATACGCTATTTGTGCTATTTGCGATAGCCTTATTTTCCTTTGGAATTTTAGCCTGTGGTGACCCGTCGGTAAACGAATCTAGGGCAGATGAATCTGTTGTCGACTCCATCGATATTGCTCGACAGAAAACAGCGGCAGCAATTTTTTCTCCAATGCCAACTCCAGGTGATCCTAGTTCACCAATAGCTGTTTTAGGAAAAAAACTCTACCTCGAAACGGCATTGAGCTATAACAATCAGCTGAGTTGCAATTCCTGTCATATGCTCTCTAAATATGGCGTCGATAATTTGCCAACCTCTCCAGGTCATGAGGGAAAAAATGGAGCAAGAAATAGTCCGACTGTTTATAACTCAAGCTTTCATATCGCTCAGTTTTGGGATGGAAGAGCCGAAAACCTTACAGAACAGGCGAAGGGTCCAATTTTGAATCCAATTGAAATGGGACTAGCCGATGAACATGCGGCAGTGCAAAGAATTAAGGGGATTCCAGATTATGCCCCCATTTTCGAATTGGCGTTCCCCAATGAAACAGACCCAATTAACTTCCATAATATCGCTTCGGCAATAGCGGCTTTTGAAACGTGTTTGCAAACGCCAGCACCGTTCGATTCATATCTCGCAGGAGATTTGACGGCGCTAACTCCAACCCAAAAAGAGGGGCTGGACTTATTCATCAATAAGGCCTGTATATCCTGCCATAATGGTCCTGGCTTGGGTGGCGGTTTGTATCAAAAATTCGGATTGGTGAAGGGGCCGTACTGGGAATATACCAAGTCAAAAGACCATGATCGAGGACGTGTGGAGGTAACGGCCAATGAAGGCGATGAATTCTTCTTTAAGGTTCCATCCTTGAGGAATAGTGAGAAAACAGGTCCTTATTTCCATGATGGATCAGTGGCCGAATTATCCAAGGCGATTGAAATTATGGGGCAAACCCAATTAGGACAAACATTTACGCCAGAAGAAATTGCATCCATCGAAGCGTTTTTGGGTTCTTTGACAGGTGAATTGCCTAGTTTTGTTCAATCATTATCAGCATCAAATTAATCAAATATTCAATATGAAAAAGCAAATTTTAACCCTCGCCATTGGTACACTATTTCTCGCGTCTTGCGGAGGTGGTGGCGAAAGCAAAACTGAAGAAAAGGCCCCAGAAGCTCCAGCTCAAGAGGAACCAGCAGCAGCACCCGAAAAGGAAATCGTAGAAGTAACGATTGAGGGAAATGACCAAATGCAATTTGATAAAACCCTGATTGAAGTAAAGGCAGGAACAAAGGTGAGACTTACCTTTAAAAACGTAGGAACGATGCCTGTTGAGTCAATGGGACATAACTGGACCTTACTCGATCAAGGGGTGGATTTAGTGGCCTATGCTACCGCAGCAATTGCAGCAAAAGACAATGGTTATCAGCCATCAGATCGCTATGCAGATCCCATCATCTACACAAAAATTTTAGGGCCAGGCGAAAGTGAAACCATCGAATTTGACGCACCAGCCCCAGGAACGTATAAATACCTTTGCACCTTCCCAGGACATTATGGTCAGATGCAGGGTGATTTTATTGTGAAATAATTATTTGAGCAGATCGAGCTAATGGTTGGTTCCTTTCGGGGAGCTGGCCATTTTTGTATGAAAAAAGTCACCAACCAAATGAAAGGTGACTTTTTATCAATGTTTCTAAACGGACTCTTGCTAAATATGCCTCATTGTTGAACAATGAATTTGGAGGTGATGGCTTTGTTTTTTGTTTGAACGCGCACGAAATAAACGCCGTTTTGAAAATCTTCGATAGCGAGTTTTTCATTGAATTCAGTGGCATTCAATTGGAGCTGAAGAACACGCCTGCCTTGTGCATTAAAAATTTCAATTTGCTCAATACCCGTGTTCATTCCGTTTATAGATAGTGTGATTTCCCTTTGAGCTGGGTTGGGATAGATTTTCAGGTGTGGACCTCCGATTGAATTTATACCTGTTGCTATGATGTTTACTAATTTGCTGCTCGTGTCATAATACGGACAATCTCCCGCAATGAGCTGCACAGTATAGGTGCCGGGCTGTGCGTAGGTATGACTTGGGCTCATGGATGTTTCTACTGCCGAGCCATCACCAAAATCCCATTGGTAGGTTTTTGCAGAAAGTGAGGTGTTTGAAAATGTTACCGTGTTCCCTTGGGTGGTATCAATGCTAAACGAGGCCTTTGTTGGGAAAAATTTTCTCCAAGAATTGTATTGATCATAAACCACTGTTTTTGCGGCGCTCTTGATGATAGACGTAACCGAAGGGTCAAGGTTAAAATGGTAGGTGATGTTTTCTGGGTCTTTATGGTATACACTCACATAGAACGCACAAGCTGCAGCATAGGACCCAATGCGTGAAGGATGACTTTCATCGGCATCGTACAATTCTAAACCAGGATGATTTTTTCTTAAATAATTCCAGAGCTGTCCTACAGGAGACACGAGGGCATGATTTTGTGTGGCCATGGTTTGATAGCGTAGATTGAGCAGGCTGTCCATACCTTCATACGTACATAATGGAGGATAGAAGTTGCAATTGCTGGCGTCCCCATTTTTTCTTCCCCAGGTCATGTAGAAGATGGTTTCAGCACACGAATTATGCGCATTGATTATGGAGTCAAGCTGCTTGGCATAGGGATAAACATTCTTTTCTACCAGGTTTTCTGGAAATGAAGGTTTCTGACTTTGATCTTGTAAGACCACAAAATCCCAATTTCCCTTTTTAATTTTTGCTAAAGAAGTGGAATTTGACACATGACCCTGCAAGGAAGAGCCACCGGGAAGGTTGCTTTCATAATACAACGAATCGCCAGTAGACGCTGCCATGGAATAAAGAATGGCCGGTAAATCATTGACATAGGTATAGCTGTTCCCAATAAATAGAATGCGTGTTATGTCTTGTGCAGAAAGCTGTTGACTTAGGAAGGCTATGGTAAAGGAAAGTGCTATTGTTTTAAGCATTTTTAGTTTTTTTGCTAATGGTTGATAATGAATAAAATAGTCGGATGGACCCAATAGACGTTGAATCAAAAGAATTGGTTGTCAATTCCATTCAACTTTTTGGTTTAATCTACCAAGGATGTAATTTTATCCTTAAACGCTTAACTTGGCTTCTACATTAGCTAACACCTTCCTTGTCCGCCATAGCTGACGGAGAAGGCGAAGGCGGAAACCTCACTCATGTCAAACACAGACCTCATCATAGAAGAACGTTCCCGCGATATTGGCGATTTCTTGGTCGGCCGACTATTGCCGTTTAGAAAAAAGCGCATGGTTGGTCCTTTTATCTATATCGATCATATGGGACCCCTAACTTTACGCAATGGCCAGTATGCCGATATCGACCAGCACCCACATATCGGTTTATCAACCCTCACTTTCCTTTTAGACGGGGAGATGGTGCATGAAGATAGTATCGGCACGAAACAAAGAATTGCACCAGGTGCCGTCAATTGGATGTGCGCCGGTAAAGGAGTTTCTCATACCGAGCGCACCCCAGCCGAATTACGCGATGGACGCGATTTGAAGATGCATGGATATCAAATTTGGGTGGCCCTTCCGAAAGAAAAGGAAGACATGGATCCAGAATTCCATCATATAGAAGCCAAATCTTTGCCGACTTGGGAAGAAGATGGAATGAAATTACGCCTAGTAGCAGGAGAAGCTTATGGAAGGAAATCACCTGTACCCGTCCACTCGAAGTTGTTTATGCTTGAAGTAATCAGTGAAAAGGGTGGGGCTTTAAATACAGGCGATAATCTCTTTGGAGAAATTGGAATTTGTATTGTAGAAGGTGCCATTCAAGCCTGCGAACATTCGATAGATAAAGGAAATATGCTGGTTGCCAAGGCCCAAGATTCCTGCAGAATTGCGCTGGCACCGAAGACCCACCTGCTGTTATTTGGTGGAGAGCCCTTTGCTGAAGAGCGCTATATAGACTGGAACTTTGTTTCAAGTGATAAGACGAAAATTGAAGAGGCTAAAGCGGCCTGGCGAAGCAAAACGTTCCCCATCATGAAGCATGATGCAACCTATATTCCACATCCGCAGTTTAAAGACTAAACATTCTCAGCGAACTCTTGTTTGTTTAAGGTATGATGCTAGGCGGAGTTGCCTTTAGTTTACCCTCGATTTTGAACAACTTATCAAAAGAATGGGTCCACTATGGTTAAAATATATTCTCTTCGTGCAACAATTCATTGACTGAATATTTGAAATGAGACATTTTCTAATTATCGTACTTCTTCTTGCCTCCTCGTTTACTGCGAGCATGGCTCAAGAAGTGACCCTGAGCGGCCGTATTACAGACGCCGAAACGGGCGAAGAACTTATCGGCGCGAACTTGTATGTGCAAGAGCTGAAAACAGGAGCGGTTACCAATGTGTATGGTTTCTATTCTTTTACCTTACCCAAGGGTACATACCATATTACCTATAGCTATGTAGGTTATGAAGAGCGCGATACAACCTTGAAATTGAATGCGGATATGAGCATCAATATTGAGTTGAAAGAAGAGTCGCTTGAGTTTAAGGAAGCAGTCGTTACGGGCGATAAAGTCGATAAGAATATCACCGAAAATAAAATGTCAGTGGTGTCCATTGATGTAAAAACCGTGAAGAAAATTCCGATTCTTCTCGGTGAAGTAGACATCATAAAAGCCATTCAATTGCTCCCAGGTGTGCAGTCTGCTGGAGATGGAAATACCCTTTCCATTGTGCGCGGTGGAAATGTGGACCATAACTTAGTACTGCTAGATGAGGCTGTCGTATATAATCCATCGCATGTTGTAGGGTTCTTCTCCGTGTTTAATGGCGACGCAGTAAAAGACTTCGAACTGTACAAAGGAGGAATTCCTTCGCAATATGGTGGTCGACTAGCCTCTGTAATGGATATCCGAATGAAGGATGGAAATACAAAGAAGTTCTCAGCAAGTGGTGGAATTGGAATCCTCTCTTCACGACTCACGTTAGAAGGTCCGATTCAAAAAGAAAAAAGCTCTTTCTTGATATCTGGCCGTCGTTCGTATTTCGATCTTTTCTTTCCACTCAGTGATATGACCAAAGACGCTATCGCCAACTTTGGAGATTTGAATATGAAGGTAAATTTTAAGCTTTCTGAAAAAGATCGCCTTTATGTATCTGCATATACAGGAAGAGATAGGCTTGGCTTTGCAGGTATTGCCGGTTTTGGATGGGGAAATACTACCACCACGGCCCGCTGGAATCATATTTTTAATCAAAAACTTTTCTTAAATACAAGTGTGATCTATAGTCGATACAATTATCAGATTGATTTCAACTTGGCGAAAAATCTCAACTTCCAACGTAAAAATTATATCGAAGACATCGGCATCAAACAGGATTATACCTATTACGCCAATCCAAAAAATACCCTCCGCTGGGGCTTTTGGAATACCTTTCATACTTTTTTACCAGGAAGAATTGAGCCGATTACTTCAGAGTCGATCATTACAGCAGCCTCACTTCCAAAGAAAAGAGCAATGAGTCAGGCATATTATGTGAGTCATGAATGGAAACCTATTGGAAGATTTGAGATGGAATATGGATTCCGACTTTCTGTTTTTAGCAATGTTGGAGAGGGCCGCGAGTTTCTGTATGCAAATGGTCAAAAGAATTATTTCCAAGACGGTTCGGTTCGTCCAGGTTCAATAACCGATACGGTGTCTTATGAATCCGGACAGTTCTATAATACTTATGCTAACATAGAGCCGCGTTTAAATATGGTATACCGCCTGAATTCAAAAAGCTCCATCAAAGCTTCTTATAACCGCATGACTCAGTACCTGCATTTAATTCAGAATATTGCAGCTTCTACTGGCCAAGAATTTTGGACACCATCCACACCGTCCATCAAGCCTCAAATTGCCGATCAGGTGGCTGTGGGGTATTTCCGCAACTTTTTTGATAACCAAGTTGAAGGTTCTGTAGAAGTATACTATAAACACATGAGCAATACCGTGGAGCTTATTGATAATGCAGCAATTGACTTTACCGAGAATATTGAATCCCAGCTAGTAGCAGGAAAAGGAAGAGCTTATGGCGCTGAATTTTTCCTCCGCAAAACCAAGGGGAAAACAACCGGATGGATTGCCTATACCTTGGCGAAATCAGAGCGTAAAGCAGATAATATCAACCGCAATGAGTGGTATAATTTCCGCTTCGACCGCAGGCATTATTTAACGGTGGTGGCTTCTCATGATTTGAATAAACGCATCAATGTCTCAGGTAGTTTTATCCTAGCAACGGGAGATGCCTATACGGCACCTGTAGGTCAATATACCTTGAATGGGACAGTTATTCCATTGTATAGTGATCGCAATGCCCTGCGTATTCCGGCTTACCATCGTTTGGATCTGAGTGCTACCCTCTACCGCAAAAAGGTGGAAGGAAAAACCTATAAAAATGAGAGCAGCTGGGTGTTCAGCATCTATAATGTTTATGGCAGACGAAATTTCTATACCCTTGATTTTAGGGTAGATGAAAATACCGGACAAAATGCCGCGTACAAAACCTACCTCTTCCGCATGGTGCCATCCGTAACCTATAACTTTAAATTCTAAGACGATGAAAAAGCAATTCTATTTACTCAGCATCGTTTTCCTAAGCCTCTTTAGCGCCTGTACACAAAAGGTTGATCTTGAATTGGGCGATACCCAAACCCGTGTGGTAATTGAGGGGGTATTGGTTACTGAAGTCGATTCTTCTTATGTGCGCCTCAGTAAGACTCAGGATTATTTTAACCCAGTGGCACCAGTGTATATATCCGATGGAACGGTAGAGATTAGCAGTGCCCAAGGAACCGTCATGTTTAATTATGTTGACGAAGGCATATATAAGGCGCCAGCAGGCTATATTCCTGATACTTCAATGGTATATACTATGAAGGTAGTGGTGGAAGGAAAAGAGTATACCGCCACAGCCACCCTATATCCCATGTTTGAGCTTGATCCGGTTTTGCAATTTGATTACCGACCAGCCAGCGGATTTATTGATGAAGGCTACGCTGTAACCTATTATTCGATCGATAGAAGAGAAGATGAGATTTTTACCCGTTTTAATTTTGGGCAGAATGATACCCTCTTTGATCAGCAAATCTTGTTCACCAATACCGATGTCAGAAAGTTCGAAAGTGTGCCTTTTGAGTTACCATTTTATCGGGCACAATCGGGTGATTCGGTCATGCTGGAGTTTAGAAGTTTGGACGTGCCCATCGCTACCTATTTTAATGCGCTATCAAACCTAAGCTCTGGTGCGCCGGGGCCTTTTCAAACTCCTCCAGCTAATCCTCCTACAAATATTGCTGGCGGTGCTGTTGGTTACTTTTTGTGTACTGATATTAAACGCTTAGGGCAGGTTGCTCCTTGATAAATCCTGAGATGGGTCATTTTATAGACCCTTAGGAATAATGTATTTTCGCTGACGATGAATAGAATTACCCTTATAGGCGGTGGACTTTCGGGTTCACTCATGGCGGTTTACCTGGCTAAACGTGGTTTCGAGGTAAATGTATATGAAAGACGTCCTGATATGCGCAATAACCGCATGTCGGCTGGTCGATCCATCAATTTGGCCCTTTCAGTTCGTGGATTGCGTGCGCTAAGCAAGGTAGGTTTGGATGAAGAAATTCTGAAACAAGCCATTCCGATGTACGGGAGAACCATGCATCCGGTGGAAGGTGATTTAGGCTTTCAACCTTATGGGAAAGAAGGGCAGGCTATTTATTCTGTATCACGTGGACTATTAAATATCCGCCTGCTCGAGTTGGCCGATGAGTTTCCGAATATTCACTTGCATTTCGAACATAAATGTATCGATGTGGATTTGGATGCAGCTAAAGCGATATTCGTCAACGGACAAGGCAATGAGGTAGAAGTAGCCGGAGACCGTATTATTGGAACAGACGGAGCCTTTGCGGCTACCCGTGGACGTTTGCAAGTAACAGATCGCTTCAACTATTCACAAAGCTATCTTGAGCATGGGTATAAAGAACTTTTGATCCCACCAGGTGCAGAAGGTAGCTTCCGTATGCATAAGGAAAGTCTCCATATCTGGCCACGTGGAAATTATATGATGATTGCCCTCCCAAATCCTGCGGGAGACTTTACTTGTACCTTGTTTTTTCCATTCGAAGGGGAGGAGAGTTTCGCTTCCTTAAAAACGGAAGAACAGGTTGAAAAATTCTTTAAAAAACGTTTCCCCGATGCGGTGCCAATGATGCCTACATTGTTGGAAGATTATTTTGGAAATCCGACCTCCTCTCTGGTAACTGTAAAATGCTACCCTTGGGTGCGTGAAGATAAATTGGCCCTCCTAGGAGATGCCGCTCATGCCATTGTTCCTTTCTTCGGGCAGGGCATGAACTGTGCCTTTGAAGATTGTGTGATCTTGGATGAATGCATCGAACGGCATGGGAATGATTGGGGTAAAGTCTTTGCAGAATACCAAGAACTCAGAAAGGTAAATGCCGACGCCATTGCTGACCTGGCTGTTCAAAATTTCATTGAAATGCGCGATAGTGTAGGAAATGAAGCCTTCTTGAAACAAAAACATGTGGAGCATGATTTATGCGACTTATATCCTGAGTCTTATCTGTCGCAATATGAGATGGTGACTTTCACCAATATGCCTTACTCAGAAGCGCTATCCATGGGTCCTGTAAATCAGCGTATTTTGAACCGTATCATCCATAATAATATTGACCTGAAGGACGAGAAAATAATCAAATCCATCATTGCAGAAGAAAAGCAGGGAGTGAATGGCCGGTAATTTTGGCAAAATACTCGGAGGAGGAATCGGTTGGGCCTTTGGTGGTCCTATTGGGGCTTTATTAGGTTTGGTCGTTGGAACGTTTGTAGATTCTGCCTCTGAAAATTCGACCCGTTTATTGGGTGGTGAATCAGTAGGAGAGGGAGCAAGACAAGCAAGCCAAGATAATTTCTTCCTAAGCCTATTGGTTTTGTCTGCAGCAGTGATGAAGGCCGATGGAAAGCAGTTGAGGTCAGAGCTTAATTTTATCAAGACTTTCTTCGCATCTAATTTCGGCGAAGAAAAAACCAAGGATGCACTTCCTACTTTAAAGAAGCTACTTGACTCTGAAATATCACTTCGTCCGGTTTGTTTACAGATTGTTCAATACGTGAACCATTCTGGTCGTTTGCAGCTGATGCATTATCTGTATGGTATTGCCGCAGCAGATGGTCAGGTTGATAAAGCAGAAGAAGCAGTATTAAATCAAATAGGTGGCTATTTCAATGTTTCCTTGGCGGATATGGCGGCGATAAAGGCCATGTTTGTAAAATCCACCAATTGGGCATTTGATGTATTGGAAATTGATGAACTAGCTACCGACGATGAGGTGAAAAAAGCATACCGCCGGATGGCAACCCGCTTTCATCCAGATAAGGTGAGTACCTTGGGTGATGATGCAGTACTGGCTGCCCAACAAAAATTTCAAAAGGTACAAGAAGCCTACGAGGTCATTAAAAAACAACGTGGAATAAAATGATACGAAATGCGGTATTCCTTTTCTTAATGTCTATAGTGTGGACATCATGCTCGCCAAGCACACAAGTGGATATGAGCTCGGAGCAGGAAGCCATAGAATCTGTTATGCGTGCCCAAGAAGTCGCTTGGAATGAAGGGGATCTTCGCGGATTTATGGAAGGCTATGCCAATAGCGACTCCACCCTCTTTGTCGGTAAAACTCGGGTGAATTACGGCTGGCAAAAGGTGCTCGATTCCTATATCAAAGGTTACCCTAATATGGCGGCCATGGGGCATCTGCAGTTCGACTTGATTCGCATTGTTCCGATTGATGAAACACATGCTTATGTTGTTGGGAAATGGACGCTCACCGAAAATGACAAACCGGCTTCAGGTCATTTTGTCCTAATATTTGAAAAACTAGAAGGTGCCTGGCGCATCGTTGTTGACGGAACTTCGTGAGGTATGCACTTAAATTGGCTTATGACGGCACACGCTATTATGGCTGGCAGTCGCAATCCGTTGGGAATACCATCCAGCAGGAAATAGAGTCGGCCTTGCAAAAAGTAACGCGTAAGGAGATTGCTGTCATGGGCTGTGGACGAACGGATTCAGGCGTACATGCCAAGGAGTATTTCCTACACTTAGATTATGATGGTCAATTTGATGAACGCTTTCTTTTTCGCCTAAACAACGCCTTGTCCAGAGATATTGTAGTATTTAATTGTATCCCCGTTACTGAAGACTTTCATGCAAGATTCAGTGCGACCCATAGGAAATACGAATACCATATCATCACCCATCCCGATCCTTTCCAGCGCGATTGGGCCTATTTCCGGCATGGCGACTTGGATTTAGTGGCTATGGATAAGGCCTGCCATTTTCTGCTTACCTGTACCGACTTTCAGAGTTTTAGCAAGGTAAGCACCGATGTAAAAACCTTCAACTGCAGGCTGATGGAATGCCGCTGGGAACAGAAAGGCCATAGCTTGGTTTTTCATGTAAAGGCGGACCGTTTTTTGCGGAACATGGTGCGCGCTATGGTCGGTACCCTCTTGGATATTGGGTCTGGTCGCCTTAAAATTGAAGAACTTCCAGGAGTGATGGAGTCCGGAAATCGGAGCAATGCCGGAACGAGTGTGCCAGCGAAGGGATTGTACCTGACCGAGATTGGCTATCCTTGGGAGAAATACAGTATCCATGAGTAAACAAAAAAAGGAGCAATCAGCAAGTGGCAAGGCCATGGATTTTAAGCTGATGCTGCGTATCTATAAATTAGCAACCCCCTACCGTGGCTACTTGATCGCGTCAGTTATTTTGACTTTCGGATATGCCTATACCGGCCCCTTGGTGCCCGAATTAATTGCCGATGTGCTGAATGTTCAAGTCATGAAAGGTGATGCGGCAGGACTTACCAACGCGGTATTGCTGATCTTAGGAGTGTCGCTGCTCAATACGCTGATGCTTTTAGCGCGCACTTGGTTTTCTGCATTTCTTGCGCAAAATGTGGTGTTTGATCTTAGGAATCGCGTCTACAAATACATTACCCGATTGAAGCTTCGGTATATTGATAAGACCCCTGTGGGTACTTTAATTACCCGGAACGTTTCAGATATCCAAACCATTTCCGACTTCTTTACCGATGGAGCGGTGACCATTTCAGGTGATATCTTGATGATAGGGGTCATCGTGTATAATATGTTCAATGCCGACTGGCGTTTGGCTTTGATTACCCTGTCGGTGGTGCCGTTCTTATTGATTGCCGCCTATATATTTAAGGAGAAGGTAAGAATGTCTTTTCAAGATGTTCGTCAGCAAGTACAGCGACTAAACGCCTTTGTTCAGGAGCATATAACCGGCATGCAAATCGTACAGATATTCAACCGAGAGAAGGTAGAGGAACGCCGATTTGAGCGAATCAATTCCTTGCACCGTGATGCGAATATTCGTTCGGTGATGTATTATTCTGTCTTTTTCCCAGTAGTAGAGATACTCACTGCTATTGCCATAGGGTTAATTGTATGGTATGGAGTGAATACAGTCATTCGCGGGGTGAATGCCGGACAGGCAGCGGAATTTGGAACCATCGTACAGTTCATCATGTACGTACAGATGTTCTTCCGCCCGGTTCGTCAAATTGCCGATCGATTTAATGCGATGCAAATGGGGATTGTTGCCGGTGAACGGGTATTTAAGCTGATTGATGCCGAAGAGAATTTAGAAGAATCAGGAACCGAAACGCCATCTATTCATGGAAATATTGAGTTTAAAGACGTTTGGTTTGCCTACCAACAAGAGGATTGGGTATTGAAAGACTTGAATCTATCGGTGAAGGAGGGTAAAACCTTGGCCTTAGTTGGGGCCACTGGCGCCGGGAAATCCTCCATAGTAAATCTGATATCACGTTTTTATGAATTCAATAAAGGGGAAATTACCGTCGATGGCATTTCTATTCGCGATATGGATTTGGTGCACCTGCGCAAGCATACCTCGGTGGTATTGCAGGACGTGTTCTTATTTTCAGGGAGCATTTTAGATAATGTTAAGCTCTTCAATCCGAAAATGACGGATCAAGAAGTGGTCGATGCCTGTAAAGCTGTGGGGGCACATGGATTCATCGAGAACCTCCCAGGAACCTATTCCTATAAGGTGATGGAACGAGGGGCTACATTGAGCGTAGGGCAGCGTCAGCTTATCTCTTTTGCACGTGCTTTAGCCTTCAATCCACGCATCCTCATTTTAGATGAAGCAACCTCGAGTGTTGACACGGAAACGGAAGAACTAATTCAAAAGGCCATTGCTTTATTGATGAAAGGAAGAACCAGTATCGTGATTGCACATCGACTGTCTACCATTCAACATGCAGATGAAATTGTTGTATTGGATAAAGGGCAAATATTGGAGCAAGGGACACATTCTGAGCTCATTGAGAAGGAGGCTGCTTATGCATCGATGTACCGCAGTCAGTTTGAGATGAACCAGCCAAACATGGCCGGTTCCTGAAATCTGCAATTGTAATAATAAATTCCGCAGAGGTAGGAGAGAAAACAATTTCCATGCTCGTCCTTTGTTTTATGCGAGGCAAAGGGGTAGTTGCACAAGTAAGGGAAGTTATGCTTATTGATGATGAGCCGATTGACTTGTTTATCAATGAAAAGCTTCTGAATGCGTATAGTTTTGCTAAGAAATATGTGGCATTTCAAGATGCGCTGTCGGCATTGAAAGACTTAGAGAAACGTGCTGCAGTGGGAAAAGTATTGCCTGAAATAATTTTTCTCGATTATTTCATGCCTCAAATCGATGGGTTTGACTTCCTAACCAAGCTGAAGGACCTAGAGGAGAAATTTCCTACGGCGTTTGGAGATACCCGTATCATTATGCTAACAACGATGAAGGCGCCTGAAAAGCGCAAGAAGTTAGAAGCTTTTGATCGCATATTTTGTGTGATGAATAAGCCGCTGAGTGAAACTGCAGTAACGGAATTAAACGGACGACTTTTTCAGGTAGCTGAGCAATAAGTCGCTGTTCAGATACAGATGAAAAAGCAAGCGAGCAGGGTTGCCTTCTTCTGATGTAAAATGATTCCAATATTTTTCCATTTTATATCCTTCCACATGGTCATTATGGCTCTTATTCAAAAGATAAAGCACCTTCGAGAAGCTTTTTACTGATGTTGCAAGGGGGTTGTTTTTTCCAGCATTTCTTTTCACACTGGCAATAAGTTTTAGATACAATTCTGTATCGCCAGACAAGGCATACATAAACGCTTGGAACATCTTGAGTTCCAAATGGAGACCAGGTAGGCTTTTGAAGGAGTTTAAATTCAATAAGGTATTCATGTCCAAAGCGGCCTTAGCAAATTTCCCTTGGTAAAAGGCGGTCATCGACTTGTATTGAAAAAAGATGACCAAGTGACTGCTTTCATTTTGTTCAACGAAGTACCCGGTGCGGAATTGCTCAGCAGGAATAAGGAAGCTATTCAGGTCTCCATCGTTTTTAAGCTTATAGATGAGCGAGAGCAAGAATTGTGAAATAAAGAAGCCCCATAGGTGCGCCTTAAATTGGTATTCTATCAAGCTGCTAATTTCCGCTAGATAATGATTGGCCTTCACTTCATTTTGAATGCGCACATAGTATTCGAAATTCAGAAAAGGAATGAGGTTTCGAATAACGCCATAGAAAGGGTCAAGGTCGTAGGTGACAAAAATGTCTTCTAGTTTTGCAACCATTTCTTCCACTTCGAGTTCCAGAAGCTTCAATTCGGCGGTGCTTAAAAAGGTACAGCGGTGATAATGCTGAACAATTTGAAAGATGGTATACAAGCGATGCGACTCGTATAGGTTAAACGTATGCTCTAGCTCTTCGAGAATGTCATCCAATTGCTCTCGGAATTCAATGTTGCGTGTAATATGATAATAGCCGAGATGATAAATGTATTCGTACAATAAATCTTCAGCCTTGCTAACTGCCAGCGAAAAGGCAATATGTTTTTGATAGGAACGCTCATAGGTTTCGTAGTGTTCGTCGAAACGATGCAGGCGAGATAGATGTTTGTATACTACCGCCAATTCCGACGACATGTCATAGGCAATGAGTTTTTTTTCTAGATCCTTTAAGAAGGAAAGGGAAATCATCCGCTCATTATTCAGCACAACGAATGACACGCGGGCAGCCTCTTGCCGCAAAAGACGTATCCGGTTATCCTTGAGGTTGGTGAAGTATTGCACCACCTTCGGAACCAGTCGTGATTTTAAGGTATACAATGCGCCTGTATTTATATCTAATTTTTCAGCGGCTTCTTTTTCCGTGTAGGCTTTCTCCTGCAAGAGTTCTAGTAATTGTCGACTCTTCGATTCACGCTGTGGAGTGACACTTTTAAGCATTTCCTGAAATCCATCTTCGGAGAGTTCGCGTATAATATTTTGAATGATTTTCATGATGCTATTTTCATTGCTAGAGGATTAATCAAAAAAAATCAAATATACCGAGAGTAAAAATAGAAAAATGCCTAAAAGTCTTACGTACCACTCCTTTGAAAAATCGTGGAAATGGTTTGAATGGAATGGAAAAAACTAGCATTAATTGGGGAAATAATTTTGAATTTAGAGAAAATTCTTACATCTGTTTAAAAGAGGAAAGCTTAAAAAATTATCGAGACATGTCTGCCAATACCTTTGACCTTACAAATCCGCTAACACTAATTCTAACACATATGAAACTCGCTAAAAGATTACTAATTTTCGCTATCATCATGTTCGGCTTGAATGTATTTATTACGCATGCCCAATCTACCGCTCAAGACACTGTCTGCGCTGGAACAACAGGAAAGACCTATTATGTAACCGCTTCAACCGGTTCAACGTACACGTGGAGTATCAATGGTGGAACACAGGCCTCGGGGGGGGCTACCAACAGCATCACCGTTGACTTTGACAATTCAACCGGAACAGACACCATTTCGGTAGTTGAAGTTGATTCAAATGGTTGTACGGCTGATCCAGTTTATCTAGCCGTTGTGCGCATGCCTAATCCTACAGCATCTATTACCGGGTCGACCATCCTATGCCACAACGACTCGGCTACTGTTAGTTTTACACTTTCAGGAACCTATCCGCTTTCGCTCACATATAACGACGGTTCTAGTAATATTACCGTGAACAACATTTCTACTACCTCCTATGCATTCAATACCGGTGTATTACCAAGCAGCACTAGCTACGCATTAATTTCGGTTGCAGACGTACTTGGGTGTACAACTGCCGGAAGTGGTTCTGCGAATATAACTGTATTGGCAAAGCCTGTTACCTCTGCCATTTACCATTAATGTCTTAGCCTGTCGGCTAGATTTATAACGCATTCATAACGAACCATTTTAATTCCAATCTTTATGTTGGTTAGGATCGTATTGTCCATTCTTTTAAGTTTAGGTTTTGGTTTTCTGACCCAACCACTCCAAGCACAGGCTGTACTCGATACAGTTTGTGCTGGAGCCCGGGGGGTGAACTATCAGGTCTTGGAGAATGCCGGTTCAACCTACAATTGGAATGTAAAAGGAGGCGTTATTGCCGATGGAAATGGATTTCATAAAATCAGTATTGATTGGGGAAAAGATACTGGACTCTTTCTAATCGAAGTAATTCAATACAGTCAACATGGATGCCCTGCAGATACTGTCAGGGCTTTTGTGTGGATTAGACCAGGCATCGATATTCGAATAAATGGTCCTAAAGAAATTTGTGAGGGAGATGAAATTCTTCTAGAAGCCTCTGGAGCCGATAAAATGAGGTGGAGCTTCGGTTATTCCAATCCGAAACTGCTTATCCGGCCTAAAGAATCAAAAGAGTATACCATCATCGGCTATTCAGAGGCATGTGGAATGGATACGGCTAGTATTTATGTTCGCGTGAATAAACGTCCGAATGCTGGAATCTTAATCAATCCAACAGATCCTAAACTCGGAGAAATAGTTAATTTTTATGTAGATGGAACCTCTGGCACGGAATCATTTTGGAGTATTCAAAATGGAGCGTTTACGGCTAAGGGTGAACAAGCCCAGCATATTTTCCCCAAATCGGGTAACTATTCTGTTCAGCTCGTTGTGATTGATCCAAATGGTTGTGCCGATACCGCCTATCGTCTTTTTCAAATTGATGCCAATCCACAAGTATTTATTCCAAATGCATTTACGCCAAATGGCGACGGACTAAATGACCAGTTTCAACCCGAAGTGAGCGATGTGGACTTTGTCCGCCTGAGCATTTTCAATCGTTGGGGCGAACGTATATTTGAGGGAGAGAACAGTTCCGCATCATGGGATGGTACGTTTAAAGGGGCTCTAGCTGAAGATGGTGTTTATGTTTATTATGTTGAAGCCATTGGAATTGATGATAAGAAATACGTGTACAACGGCACAGTAACCATGCTCCGCTAATGAAGGGTTTAAGGACATATTTCGGTTTTAGCCTCTGCATCATTTGCTGGCTGATTAGCTTGCAAGGCAAGGCAGCTTGTCCGGGCACAACCTACGCTGGAGATGATTCTACCATTTGTTTTAGTAATAATGTCGTTTACCTGAATGCCAAAATTATTAAGCCAAATGGTACGGCAGGAACAGGATATTGGTCAAACTTTACAGGTCTATTTTCGAATGGAAGTACTTCCATGACTGGGGTATATTACCCAAGTCAAGCTGAGGTAGATTCCGGATATGTCGACCTGATACTGGTTTCAAATCAAAACTGTAATCCGAGTCAGTCCGATACACTTCATATAATTATTCAATCGGTTCAATCCACTGCGGTTAGCGGGCCGATGGCAATATGTGAATTCTCTTCAGGAAATAGCTATTCATTGCCCTCGGTTTCAGGGTTAAGCTATGATTGGCATGTGGTCGGAGGATATATTACAAGTGGTGCAAATACCAATTCGGTGAATGTAAGCTGGGGTGCAAAAGGCCCAGGGTATATTTACGTGATACAAACGGATGCTTTGGGATGTGTGGGCGTTTCTAGTATCGATCCGATTTCTCGTTTCCACTTCAATACCCCGGACCTTAAACGTGCTGAAGTTGGGTCTGATGCCATTAGCTATGATTCGGATGCCAAAACCAATGGGACTGGGTTTGTTATTGCTTCAAATTGTGGGGGTGGCAAAGGGATCGATCTGGTGGTTCCTGGTTCATCGATAGACAGGGGTAAAATGTGCATGACCTTTTCTTGGCAAAGAGATGAAGGACAGGCTAGTTTTTTTAAACGGGCAGGCACTGAATTCTATATCAATGGTGGAAACCTCTATACCAAGCTTACGCAATTTGATAGTGTAGGGAGTGCGAAAGTGATTGGCCCAATTAATACCGGCTATAACGTACCAAACGACGATGTCTTTCGCTATTTTACCTTCTGTTATGATTCGGCTTCTGGAATTGCCCGGGTCTTGGTAAATGATTCCATTGTATGGAACTATGAGACCGGCACGGCTAGCTCCTTGTATTGGATGGGCGCAGGTAATGCAGAAATAGGGACCATCATGGATGGATCTTGCTCTGGTAATCCTTTACTCGATTGGGCTAATATCTCGATACCAATTAGTATTCTTGGCAAGCCCACCGCTGTTTTGAATGGCGTTGACCCGGTATGCCTCAACGCTACCGAAGCTTATTACTGTGATACTCCATCCTATGTTACGTATGCATGGACTGCCACCGGAGGATCTGTTATGACCGGACAATCAGGCACGTATGCAACGATCAATTGGACCCAGCCTGGGACAAATTCCGCCATGCTTCTATTAACGGATACACGCACTTCTTGTGATAGTAGCTTCAGTTTCGCGGTTACCGTAAATGCACTGCCAAGCGTTTCCATAAGTGGAAATGATTCATTTTGTTTGGGAGATTCAGACACCTATTCGCTCAGTAGCACAGGAAATCTGTACCTATGGGGCTCAAGTATTGGTGGTTCGGGAACACAAGCGTCATTCCAAGAAATCTGGACCCTTGCCGGTCAAAGGACAGTGTATGTTCAGGTTGTTGATTCGACAACTTCTTGTTCCAATACAGATACCATGGACATTTGGGTGCAGGCTTATCCGACGCCATCATTGAGTACTCCAGCCGTTTTGTGTGAGAATGAGGCGACTTTGGTCCAGGTTAGCAATACAAGTCATGTGAGCTATACCTGGACCACTACTGGAGGAAGTGTTCAAACAGGACAAGGGTCACCAGAAATTCAGGTGTTGTACTCTAGTGCAGGAAATTTTGTTATCGAGGTACAGGTGGTTGATAATGGTTTTGGATGTGCAGTCAATGAGTCAGTGAATGTGAACGTTCGGCCCAAACCTACTGGCGGCGCGATTTACCATTACTAAAATCAGGTCTATAGCCAATGAAGAGGCGGATATTTCCGTAGGTATAGCGCATGTTATTATCGTTAAAGTACAGCGTATACTGATCAATAACTGAGCTTAAACCGCCAAAATAACGTTCGGAATTATAGCCGAATGAAAACCGACCGCCCATTCGCAGGCTTGGTCGAATTCCTTTTTCTCCAGACGCATCATCGATCAAATAGTTCCAGGAGGAAATACCAGGTCCGGCTAATATGCTCATGTTGGCGAAAAAGTGTTTCTTCCAAACAAAAATATGGGAATAGCCAATATTGCTGGCCAGGGTGAAAAAATTGCCAGAACGGATACTTTGGGCTACGAATAATTCGGAATTAGGAATGATGGAGCTGTCTGCCGAAAAATTGAAATTCGAAAAACCACCACCAAAGATTAAACTTCCCGCACTTTTCTTTTGAAATTCAGACTGTACAAAAGCCGCACGCATGGAAAACTTTTTCCAATTCAAATAGTAGTTTGAGCTTACTCCATAATGGAAGACGCTCATATCACTTCGGAAATTGGTGGAATTAATCAGGGGAGAAAAGCGGCTAAAACCTTCTGGATTCTCTAGATAAAGGCCTTTGTAATATTGGAAAAACACATCATTCGTAAAGCGATTCCCGTATTGGTTCAATTGCAAATCGAGCTGCACGCGCTGTTCCTTTTTTCTCAATGCATCAATCCGAATTCCAGTCCAAACACCAATGGAACGATAATAGGTACCAATGCCGATACCCATTTTCGACCGTGGATTATAATTTGGCGAAGGAAGACTATCTGAACTGGTTCTGAGAATTAAGCTCAGTGGTTTATATACGCCGTGAAGTCGAAAATTCCATGGATATTTAGGAATAGAAATATAGTTGCTATCGCGATTACCAATAATTTTTTTTTCACCCTCTAGTCCATAACTGGCGCTCGACACCAACAGGAGCAAGCAAAGGATGGAAAAGCTTTTTATCATGAAAGGGTGAAAGCTCTATCTACAATGTCTTGTTGTTCTTTTGCGTGAACCTTGGCAAAGCCTGTTGCAGGCGAAGCACTCGAGTTTCGCGAGAATAGTTTCAAACTGAAGTTTTCATCCCAACGCAATAAGAAGGTCCAGGCTCCCATATTTTTAGGCTCTTCTTGTACCCATCCAAAATCGGCATTGCTATATTTCTTGCGAATTGCTTGCATTTGCTTTTCTGGATAGGGGAATAACTGCTCCAGACGAACAATCGCAACATCCTTTCTCTCTTCGTCTTGTTGTTTTTTCAAGAGGTCGAAGTAGATTTTTCCACTACAGAATAAAACACGTTTAACGTTTTTAGCGCTTACATAAGTATCGTCGATCAATTCTTGGAACCCACCCGTAGTAAAGTCCTTTTTTGTGCTGACACAGAGTGGGTGACGAAGCAAGCTTTTTGGGGTCATGACTACCAAAGGAATTCTGAAATTCCGGGTCATCTGACGACGCAACAGGTGGAAAAAGTTTGCGGGGCTGGTAATATTGGTCACCTGCATATTCACATGCGCACAAAGTTGCAAAAAGCGTTCGAGGCGAGCAGAAGAATGTTCAGGTCCCTGTCCTTCATATCCATGAGGCAAGAATAGGCTTAGTCCGCTAAAGGTCTTCCATTTGGCTTCAGCGGCCGCGATAAATTGGTCGATAATAATTTGGGCTCCATTGCCAAAATCGCCAAACTGAGCTTCCCAGATGGTAAGCGTTTTTGGAGTGGCCATGGAATATCCATACTCAAAGCCCATTACCCCATATTCAGAAAGTAAGGAATTATAGATTTCAAATTTTCCTTGACCTTCGCGGATATTGGCTACGGGAGCATACTCTTGTTCGGAGTCTTCGCTTTTAATGATGGCGTGCCGATGCGAGAAGGTTCCTCTTTCTACATCCTGACCGCTCATTCGTACGGCAAACTCTTGGTCTACCAAAGAAGCATAGGCCATCAATTCGCCCATCGCCCAATCGAGTTTATCCGTTGCCACCATATTGGCGCGGTCTTTAAAGAGCTTATCGATTTTTCTGAGTGGTTTGAAATCGTTTGGCATTTCCGTGATCTTGGCTGCCAATCGCTCAAAGTCCTTCGCGCTAATTGCTGTTTTCGGACTGCTCTCTACCGCCTTTTCTGTCACCGCCGAATAGTCTGACCAAATATCGCCAACAAAATTGCTCGCACGTTTTGGTCCATCGAGTTTCGACATTTCCAATTTGCCTTGCAATTCTGAGCGGAATTTTTTCTCCATTTCACGGGCTAAATCGGCTTCAATTTTTCCTTGAGAAAGCAAGTACTCATTGTAGATTTCACGTGGGTTTTTATGTTTTTCAATCGCTTTGTACAAGAGCGGCTGAGTAAAGCGTGGTTCGTCGCCTTCGTTATGCCCGTATTTTCGGTAACCCAATAGGTCGATGAAGATATCGCAGTCAAATTCTTGACGGTATTCCATTGCCAATTTCACAGTGTAGATGACCGCTTCCGCATCATCTGCATTCACATGGAATACAGGGCTTAAAGTGGTTTTTGCTACGTCTGTGCAATAGGTTGAGCTTCGCCCGTCGGTATAGTTCGTGGTAAATCCTATTTGGTTATTTGTTGTGATATGGATGGTTCCTCCCACCTTATAGGCATCGAGGGTAGCCATTTGAACCACTTCATACACCAAGCCTTGACCAGCCATTGCTGCATCACCATGAATCATGATCGGAACCACTTTTTTCGCGTTTCCCTTGTATTTTTGGTCGATGAGTGCTCTCGCCATTCCTTGAACAACCGGATCAACGGCTTCGAGATGCGATGGATTTGGAAGTAGGGAAATAGCAACAGCTCTTCCAACTTCAGATTTATATTGCGACGAATAGCCAAGATGGTATTTTACGTCGCCTTCGAATAAAGCTTCTTCAAAAGCCTTGCCTTCAAATTCTCTAAAAATGTCTTCATATGATTTGCCTAAAATATTGGCCAATACGTTCAAGCGACCACGATGTGCCATGCCCAAAACGAATTCATCAACATCATGTTCAGAGCCAAATTGAATCACGGCATCCAAGGCAGGAATTAAGGTTTCTAAGCCTTCGAGTGAAAAACGTTTTTGTCCTACAAACTTAGTATGCAGGAAGCTTTCAAACACGACAGCCTTATTTAGTTTGTCTAAAAAATGACGTTTTTCATTGATGGTGAGCTGTGGAGTATTGCGCCCTTGTTCCATCTTGTCTTGCAACCATTTTAAACGTTCTGGATGGCGCATGTACATGTATTCCACTCCAATAGAACGACAATAAGTATCCTCTAGTAGTTGGATGATGTCCTTGAGCTTTGCAATACCAAGTCCTACTTCATGTCCTGCATTGAAGGTTTTCTCCATGTCAGATTTCTCCAAGCCGAAGTTTTCAATGTCCATGGTTGGACTGTATTTGCGGCGTTCACGAACAGGATTGGTATGCGTGAATAAATGGCCACGTGTACGGTAACCATGAATGAGGTTCAGTACATTAATTTCTTTTAATGCATCTTCCGATACGGCTTGACCAGCGCCGCCATTTTTTTGGCTGCCGAGTTCAAATCCTTCGAAGAACTTTTTCCATCCAAAATCAACGGATTCAGGATCGCTAGCATATTGTTGGTAAAGATCGTCGATGGCCGCGACGTCGGCATTGCTCAAATAAGAATGTGCATCCATAGTACGTATTGTGATTCGCAAAAGGCGTGCAAAGATATGGAAAATGTGCTGGAGAAAATGGTCAAAAGCAACATGGTTTCAATCGATTAATTTTGAATGATTCTGAATTACATGATTTAAATCAGGTTTCCACTTGAGTACCATCATTTTTTATAGCTTAGTGACAACGAACCTTTGTACACTAAAATAACGTTGACACACATGACGCAGATTGAGAAGTTCAGTTACGACAACAAGATTGTCAGGAATTTCGGGGTTGCCACGGTAATTTGGGGAGTAATCGGAATGTTGGTGGGGCTTTTGGCTGCCATCCAGCTTTACGAACCTGCTGCCAACCTGGGTAATCCCTACACTACTTTTGGTCGAATTCGGCCGCTCCACACCAATGCCGTAATTTTTGCTTTCGTAGGAAACGCCATCTTTATGGGCGTGTATTATTCCTTGCAAAGGCTATGTAAGGCAAGAATGTTCTCCGACCTCCTGAGTAATGTCCATTTCTGGGGTTGGCAGCTCATTATCTTATCGGCTGTGATTACCCTTCCTTTGGGTATGACTAGTTCGCATGAGTATGCTGAACTTGAGTGGCCAATCGATATTGCCATTACCCTCATCTGGGTAGTTTTTGGTTGGAACATGTTTGGAACAATTCTGAAGCGTCGTGAGAAACATCTCTACGTAGCAATATGGTTCTATATTGCCACATTCGTTACCGTTGCAGTCTTGCATATTGTCAATTCATTCCAGCTGCCTATTGGCTTCATGAAAAGCTACTACTGGTATTCTGGCGTTCAAGATGCTTTGGTGCAATGGTGGTACGGACATAATGCGGTAGCATTCTTCTTGACTACACCGTTCTTGGGATTGATGTATTATTATCTCCCAAAGGCCGCAAATCGTCCGGTATACTCCTATAAGCTATCGATTCTCCATTTCTGGACCCTCATTTTTATCTATATCTGGGCAGGTCCACATCATTTGCTATACAGTACTTTGCCAAACTGGGCACAGTCGGTTGGAGTGGTATTTTCCATCATGCTCATTGCTCCATCTTGGGGAGGGATGATAAATGGGCTGCTCACCCTACGCGGTGCCTGGGATAAGGTGCGCGAAGATGCCATCTTGAAATTCTTTGTGGTAGGGGTTACTTGCTACGGGATGGCCACATTAGAAGGGCCTCTTCTTTCTTTGAAAAATGTAAATGCCATCGCTCACTTTACCGACTGGATCGTAGCCCACGTACATGTTGGAGCGCTCGGTTGGAATGGTTTGATGACTTTTGGTATCCTGTACTGGATCATGCCAAGAATCTATAACACAAAATTGTACAGTCAAAAATTGGCCAATGCACATTTCTGGCTGGCTACTTTAGGAATAGCCTTTTATGCGATTCCAATGTACTGGTCAGGTTGGCAGCAAGGGCAAATGTGGAAGGACTTCGGCCCAGACGGCATGTTAGTCTATCCAGAATTTATCAAAACAACCATCTCCATCCGACCCATGCATATTATGCGTTCACTCGGTGGTACGATTTACTTGGGAGGGGTGTTTGTGATGGTCTATAACCTGATTAAAACAGTAAAAAGTGGGTCCTTGGTGGCCAATGAAAATGCCGAAGCGCCGGCCTTGATGAAACATGTTCCGAAAGGAAAAGAGAATTGGCATCGGGTGATTGAGAGAAAACCTTTGATGATGCTGGTGCTTTCATTAATTGTGATCATGATTGGAGGAATTGTGGAAATGGTTCCAACCTTCTTGATTGAGTCGAACGTCCCCACAATTGCTGCGGTCAAACCGTATACTCCACTTGAATTGGAAGGTCGGGATCTGTATATCAAAGAGGGTTGTGTGGGCTGTCATAGTCAAACCGTTCGTCCATTCCGCTCAGAAACCATGCGCTATGGCGAATATTCGAAAGCAGGGGAGTTTGTGTATGATCATCCATTCCTGTGGGGGTCCAAACGTACCGGTCCGGATTTATCGCGTGAGGGAACCTTGAAACTGTACAAACAGGATTCATGGCATTATTATCACTTCATAAAACCGAGTGAAATGACTTCTGGCTCCATCATGCCTTCCTATGCTTGGCTTACCACGAACGAGTTGGATGTGAGTAAAACAGGAACGAAGATAAAGGCCATGCGTACCTTAGGAGTTCCATATCCTGAGGGGTATGAAAATCAAGCTTTGGCAGATTTAGAAGCGCAGGCACAGGGAATTGCGGATAACCTAAATAATGAAGGGGTGCGCACGAAAGAGGGCGAAAAAGTCCCTTCAAATACCGAGGTGATTGCACTCATTGCCTACCTCCAACGCTTAGGAACCGATATTACTAAAACTGAAACCGCTAAATAACTAAAACGATGTTCAAACAATTTGTAAGCGGAATAGAAGGAATGGATCAGTACCTGATTTTTTCCATGATTGTCTTCATCCTGTTTTTCTTAGGGATCTTGATTTATGTCTTGCGCATGAAGAAAGAAGACATTCTCGAACTGTCTAATATTCCATTAACCGATAAAGAAGATAAGTCCAATGAAGAAGCATAGTTCAATCTCAAAATTAGCACTCGTCGTGCTTTTGTTTGTTGGTGCCTCTCAGGCTGCTCAAGCCCAAACGATTGCTGAATCCATGCCTTTTAGTATGGAAGAATTTCTCTGGGGCATTACCTTGTTAATGGGGGCTATGCTCTTGTTTCTCATTTTTGTGATGATGCGTTTAATTCAAATGTTGAATGACGAAAAAGCGGGAATTCCAAAAAAGGAACGACTGACAATTTGGGAAAAACTTCTTTCTCTGCGTCCCATGTCGGATGAGGAAGAGCTGGTGATGGATCATACCTATGATGGGATTTATGAGCTCGATAACCCTACACCTCCTTGGTTTAATTTCTTGTTCTATGGAACCATCATCATCGGAATAATTTACATGGTGAACTATCATGTGATTGGCGACGGACGGGTACAAGAGAATGAATACGCCGCTGAAATGGCCGAATGGGAAGTTAAATCAGCAACATATCAAGCAAATCAAACAGATTTAATTGATGAGACAAATGTAAAGCTTGTAACGGATCCAGCTTTGCTTGCTGAGGCAGCCAATATTTTTCAAGCTAAGTGTGTGGCTTGTCATGGTGATCAAGCGGAAGGTAAAAATGGCCCGAATCTCACGGATGAATATTGGATTCATGGTGGAGAACTTGGTCAAGTGTTTAAAACCATCACTCAAGGAGTGCCTGAAAAAGGAATGATCCCATGGAAGGGTTTATTAAAGCCGAATGAAATTCAGGTGATGGCGAGCTATATTCTTTCGCTGCAAGGAACCCTCCCTGCAGGGGTAGGTAAAGCTCCAGAAGGAGAAAAAATGAGTGGGGAAGCTCCTGTAGAAGAAGCTCCTACTATGGGTTCTACCATGAATGAAAGTGCAAGTTTGTTAGCTAAATAATATGGAAGCCGCAAAAGCTTTAGACGATCAACATTACCGCGACAGCCTCTCAAACGTGAATAAAAAGGGCAAACGTCTTTGGATATTCCCGAAGAAGCCAAGCGGTGGATACTATAATGCGCGGTCAATCGTAGCCTGGGTATTGATGGCATTGATGTTTGTCGGTCCGTTCATGAAATGGAATGGTCACCCCTTAATGCTATTTAATGTGTTAGAAAGGAAATTCATCATTTTCGGATTTCCCTTCTGGCCTCAGGATTTTGCCATATTTGCTATAGCCATGCTCACGGGAATTGTGTTCGTGGTTCTATTTACGGTCGTTTGGGGAAGGGTATTCTGCGGATGGGTTTGTCCGCAAACCATCTTCATGGAAATGCTCTTTCGCAAAATTGAGTATTGGATTGATGGGGATTGGAAACAGCAACAAAAGCTGGAAGCCATGCCTTGGAACAGCGAAAAGATTTGGAAAAGGTCTTTAAAGCATAGCCTTTTCTTTCTTCTTTCCTTTCTCATAGCCAATACCTTCCTCGCCTATATTATTGGGGTAGATGATTTGGGCTTGATGATCAAAGAAGGTCCTCTGGCACATATCGGAACTTTGGTTTCGCTCTTGATATTTACGGGTGTCTTCTATTTCGTTTTTGCCTTTTTTCGGGAACTGGTTTGCATCATTGTATGCCCTTACGGTCGTTTACAAGGAGTGATGCTCGATAAAAAATCGCTGGTTGTTACCTATGATCATGTGCGCGGTGAGCCAAGAGGAAAAATGAGCAAGAAGGAAGATACTTCGCATTTGGGCGATTGTATCGACTGCAACCTCTGTGTAAATGTCTGTCCTACGGGTATCGATATCCGAAATGGAATCCAACTCGAATGCATCAACTGCACCGCCTGTATCGATGCATGCGATGATGTGATGGAGAAAATTAACCGTCCGAAAAGCCTTATTCGCTATGATACAGTGGAGGGAGTAGAGAAAGGTGAAAAGTGGAAACTCTCAGGAAGGGCGATGGCCTACAGTTCAGTATTAATTCTATTGGTGAGTGTATTGACCTTCTTTATCGCCTCCCGAGAAGATATTGAGGCCGTTTTGATCCGAACCACAGGCTCTACCTACCAATACCAAGGAAGTGATAAGATAAGTAACTTGTATAATGTAGAGTTTATCAATAAGACCTTCTCTGAAAAGCAAGTAACCCTGAAAATGGAGGATGACCGTGCTGAACTGGTTATTATTGGCGATAAAAACTTCATGGCTCCTCCGGGCGAGCAGAGCAAGGGGACCATCATGGTGGTTTTTCCAACGGCTCAAGTAAAAAGTAACCGATTTACGGTGCCCATTGGGGTGTATGTAGATGGGGAAAAAATTAAAACCTTCGAGGCGGGATTTGTCGCCCCGGTAACGAACTAATCATGAAATTACATTTCGGTCACGGCGTTTTCCTCTTTGCAGGCTTGTTTGTGGTTTTTATCGTTTATCTCGTATCTCAGATGCTCGGACAAAAGATAGACCTTGTTGAGCGTGATTATTATGAAAAAGGCTTAGAATATCAGGAGGTTATCAATCAGCAAACGAATGAAAAAATCAGCTTCGATGTGAGTCAGAAGGGAGCAGACTTCTTGATTCATGCAAAATCGGAGCTGACAACTTCCTCCTGTTTTATTGAGTTTTACCGTCCATCGAATTCGGAGTTAGATACGAGCCTCATGGTACCATTAACAGCGGGAAATGCCAGCGCTACGAACCTCAATATGCAACACGGAATGTACCATTATACCCTTCGGTATAAGGAAGGAGAAACCTGGTACCACCAAGAAGGCGAATTGCTATGGCGCTAATCTGGGCAGCCTTTCTAACTGGGTTATTTGGAAGTCTTCATTGCTTGGGCATGTGCGGGCCTTTGGTGATGGCGCTACCCCAAAGTAGTGGCGCACGAGCAATTCTTTATCATTTCTCTCGCATCATTGCTTATGCCATTATGGGCCTCTTAATCGGACTCTTTGGTAAAGGACTCAATCTTGCAGGGTTTCAGCAAAGTATCAGCATTTTTAGTGGAGTCCTCGTATTGCTCTTTGCTTTCGGTTTACTCCGTAAGAAGAGTGCATGGCCTCCCTTTTTTATGAGACTTTACCAACGTTGGATGCAAAGTACCGATCTGGGATCTGTGGCCTTACTCGGTTTGCTAAACGGCTTCCTTCCATGCGGTATGGTCTATGTGGCCATGGCTGGGGCCTTGGTGGAACAAGATGCTTTGATGGGTGCCGTATATATGTTGGTATTCGGCTTAGGCACGCTGCCAATGATGCTTGGAATTAGCTGGAGTAAAAAGCTCTGGAGTGTTTCCCTGCGCCAAAAACTCAATAAAGCTATTCCCATATTCACTATCCTAATCGGTATTCTCTTTATCCTACGAGGTCTCAATCTCGGTATTCCTTATATCAGTCCAAAAGTGGCAAATCAAGCAGTGGAAGACTGTTGTCGCTAAATCCTGCTTCCCAAGAGGAAGAACATACACGGCTAATTTGAACTAGCGAATATATAAATAGTGATTCTCGAGTATTTCAAAAATACAAGTAGAATTTTCTCCATTTATAAAGCTTCTTGCGCGCCAATGGGATACCTAGTTATTGTGTTCCTATTCTAAACTAAATTATAATATGAACGTCAAACGGCTAATCCTACCATTTCTCCTTAGCTTTTTATTTACCAATCTCTATTCTCAAACGACGCTTTATGCAGGTGATGTTGCCTTCATATCCATGCACCAGGCTCCTACAGGTGCAGATACATTTGCCATAGTATTACTCACGGATATTGCCCAAGGTACACAGATTGGTTTTACAGATGGATGCTGGAAGGATGCCAATGGCTATCATATATTCACTTCTAATATGCTCGAGTGGTATTTCGTGTGGGAAGCTCCAACTGGTGGATTAAAAAAAGGCACAATTATCAAGTATTATTCATCAGCCACAGGAAATACAACCCATGGAACCACTGGCTTGGCATCGATAGGAAGCGTTATTCGTGGTAAAGGGTTGAGCTCTAATGCGAATGGGGATCAAATATTCGCCTTTCAAGGCATCAATTCAATCGATACAACGACGAATTACCGTTTAGAAGTAACCCGACATTTGGCTGGGATTCACATGAATTTTATTTCAATAACCGGTGACGCGAACTGGGATGGTGCTTCTTCAGCGCCTGGACTGATTCAGTCTGAATTGCCCGATTCACTCGTCAATGGGGTGAGCGCTATTCGATTGGATTCGAGCAATGTAAAAAGACATAATGCTACCATGACGAGCAATATCCTCAGTCTGGATAAAACCGTAATCAATAATAAGGCGAACTGGACGGTGAGCAACACTCCTGAAATACCTGCCGTTCCCTTGCGGGCAACCTGGAACGGGACGGCTTGGGATGGCACAACCTCATCGAGCATGGATGCCATCATAAATTCAAATACAACGCCTGGAAGCTTTAGTGCTAAAAGTGTCAGGATAGATGCGGGTTTTGAACTCGCTTTAGGAAGCGGAACAGTTACTATTTATGGTGATCTTTTGAATGCTGGAAATGGCGTAACGGGAAGCGGAAACTTGGTGTTTAGCAAAAACGGGACTTCCTCTCTTTTAACCAATTCTATTGAATTAAGTGGGGTTTTAGAAGTGACAAGTGGTTGTACTTTAACTACGAATGGTTTTCTGACTTTGGCAGCAAGCTCAAGTACAAGTTATGGACAGGTTTCCCCAAACACGGCGGGTTCCATCTCGGGAAATGTCACTGTTCAAAAAGAAATGGGCAGTGTTTCAGCAGGCTGGAGACAGTATTCTTTTCCGGTTTCATCGCCAAGTGCTATTTCAAATGCACCTGTTTTTTTTATCAGCCATAGCCCAACAGCGCAAAGAAATGTCTTTTATTGGGATGCGACGGATGCAGGTTCTGGTGATGCCATCGGTTGGACATCTCCAGCAGACTTTTCTTCATCGGTATCAAAAGGTTATTCTATCTATCATGATAACAGCAATTCCGTACATACGCTAGCAAGTTCCATTTCAGTTACCGGAATAGTAAATCTTGGCACACAGTCATCGATTAGCATTCCAAATACGTATGACCCGGCCAATACGGGTAATTCAAGTTACCAAGGATGGTCTCTTGTAGGGAATCCATATCCATTTAACCTCGACATCGCAGAACTGGTTGCAAGTGGAGGGTTTGGTTCTGGAAATAAAAGTGTTCAAATATGGAATGGAACAAACTTTACCGGATTAAATACCGGAATCATTTCTCCCTTTCAGGCATTTTGGGTGAAAGCAGATGGCAGTTCACAAACCATTCAGTTGACCAATGCATCTGGTACGAATTCAACGGCAACTGCTTATATGAAAAATGAAAGAAACATTTTCCGATTGCGCATTGAAGATAGCGCGAATAGATTTGATGAGATGAGCATTCATTTTGAGTCTGAGGCGACCAATGACTATGAAGGCAGCTGGGATATCCCCAAGTTCAAATCCACCCGCATGGATGTTCCAAACCTCTATTCGAATGCAAACGGGGTTGCAGTAAGTCAGAATGCCTTGCCGCTGCAAATGGAATACAGCATACCCGTATTTCTAGAATCTCAAGTAGATGGAATTGGTTATGTTTTTAGTGCAATAACTGACGACTACTCCTTGCAATTACCTGTGTCACTTGAAGATAAAAAAACAGGAGTGATTCATAATCTAGGACTTTCAGCTTATTCATTTATTCATGACCGCAGCTTTTCAACAGACCGCTTTACCCTGCATTTTGGAAATTCAACTCCTTCAAGCGTCCAAGTTCTGACCCTTACTCAACCAAATGTATATGTGGATGGAGCAAGTTTCATGGTTGATCTACAGGAGCTATCCGGAACGGCGAGTATTGAGGTTGTTGATCTTTTGGGCAGGATTTGGTATTCATCCATCTTGCAACAAGGCAAACAAGAAATTCCGCTCTCAGAAAATGCAAAAGGACTGTTAATTGTGAAGATTCTTAACGGAAGCCAAATCAATAGTTTTCGGGTATTCAAATAAATTCTGGCTAATGGAAAAGCACCACCTTTTGTGTGCTTTTCATACTTGCCGAACGCAACACGACAAGCACCATAGTATTTCCATGAAGTATGGCTGATTCGATGCGGTGGCTTTCTGCTCCTGGACTGAGGTTTGTCAATGTGTGAGCATAAAGTAATTTTCCTTGCATGTCGAATACTTCCACAACAATTGGCTCTGCAGTTAATGCATTGAAATGTAAGTCAAGCTTATTTTTTGCTGGATTAGGAAGAACCTGCAATCCAAAACTTTTATAGCTTTCATTGTTCAGCTGTTCCATCCCAGTTTTTACCCCTTTAATGAGGCTGATTTTATAGATCGTTGGACTGGCGCTACTTTCATTTCCTGTATTGATGAAAAAGATATTCTTCGCTGTACTCTGAATGCCACCGACCATATAGCCAATCAACGTAGTGTCGGCAGTCAAATCATCATACTTAAGTACGCCATTACCGAATTCGGGTAAATTATCTGCTGGAATAAATTCAGCACTTGCACCTAGATAATCGGGTAGCTCAATGCCCATATTATATTCCTTGAGCAGGCCATTTTGGTCCATGGTAACGCGAGATATACTTTTTACAAAGGGAACATTATCATCCTTTACTAGGGTTCCTGCACTGTCGTAATATTGGCTTATCCCTCCCAAGAAGAGGGTATGCATGGCCTTGTTATTTTCAGAATACAAGGGGATATGGGCACAATGGTATTGTTGGTAATATTGAGAAAAGGAATTCTCTAAACGGTACGACTGGCTGTCGATCACTACAGCAGTAAGAAATGGCAAGTCGGCTTGGACCTGAAAAACACCAGAGAACGCAATAAGTCCTTCTCCTCCATTCGGGAAGATTTGGGGCACCACATTATAGTCGCGGCGATGAAACACCGCTGGGTCAAAATCTTCAGCCAAGAAGTTTACACTTAGATTAGTTCCATCATCTGATAGCGTAAATTTTCGATCAGCATTGGTATAGGTTTGGGTATAGCTGGCATGGCCCATTGGATTATAGCGTCCATCAAAACGCTGTCCTCCCGTTAAATGATAGACACCGTTAAGCTCATTTAGATATCCTCCAGTTACAGCGAAATTGGTATCGCTAATCTGACGGAAATCGTTCTGGATAGATTGGCCATTTACCACATGATTCAGCAAAGAAGGCAGATGAATGGCACTCATAACCGCATGAGTGATATGAGTACCTTTGGTCATGCTATAACCATAGCCTCCGACCACATACAGAAAACTATCCGCTTGAATAAATTCCATATTGGTAGAGAGTAACTGCTCTTGAATAGAGATGGCAAGGGTGCTGATGGAAGCGGTCCAAACTTGTGCTGTTATTGGGTCGACCACGGTAATGAAATCATTTTGTCCAGCCTGGTCAAAGGATGCATTGGCTTGGCGCTTATGTAGGCCGTCCGTCCGTCCGCCAAGCAGAATCCATTTGCCCTCGTATTTAGCCCAAGCGTAGGATTGAATTCCAGGCATATTAGAAATGCTCATTGGTTCAACGGTCAACGTAAAATCCTGAGCCAATAGTCCGGTTGGAAGAAGGAAAAGAAGGGAGATAAAAATGAAGGGTAGTTGTTTCATTACTTGCGAGTTATAGGTGCAAGGTCCCTCCTTTTGGGTATTAATTTAGTGACCCAAGTCACTTAAGTTAGTTTATTCTGATGCTCTCAGGATTCTGGATAAACACCAATAAGAGAATAGCCGAAACAAAGGCGCAAAAGGCCAAGAATTGAAAAAGCGTGTTCCGAGCGATTCGTAGTCGAGTTGGATTTGGGGTAAATACCCGGGCATCACCAATAAAAACAAGTAGTAGAAAAAGAAAAGCTGGATAAATATCAGTATCAAAGCCAGTAATAAGATAGAGAAAATCATTGAGAATGGTTAGGCTTATGAGAGTAGACGAACACAAATAAATGGAACTTATCATATGTTCTGGAAACCCAATCTTTAGGCGCGGCATGCCTAGTAAAGAGCATAGAGACAAGGCCGGTATAAAAAATAGCAGAAAGGAAACTTGGGCACTTATATTATCCGTGTCGAAGGTAAGTCCAACTAATGTTTTGTCAACAAAGGTTATATGCAATCCAGCTACAGTCACGGCATAAAAAAGAATCTTTCCTGGACTAGGATAATAATGCCTAAAGCCGTCGAAGTAGTTCTTTACTATCTTCTTCGGATCTATAATTAAACGTATGCAGGTAGCAAATACGGATTTTTCTAAAGAAAAGAGGTTCACCAAAAGATCGCTAAGTAGCCCGATGCTTGTCAGTTTTTTCGCGTCGTATTTTTGTCCGCAATTCGGACAATAATGTCGCTCTATTTCTGTTCCACAAATTGTACATGCTTGGTCATTAAGGTTCGACATAAGAGTGAGTAGATTTAGTTTTCATTACCAAGACATCATCAATAATAGCATGCAAGGTTTGCTAGATGATTTCCATTGATATTAATTGAAAGCAAAATACATGAAACTTCGGATTATTAATTCACAGCGACTTTGCTTCTTCGATAAATCTGAATCCTTTCTATATTCGCCCCATGACCATGCAGCTTACTTCATCCATCAGTGCGCAACTCCATATATCCGAACGTCAAGTAGCGGCAACCTTGAAGCTGCTCGAAGAAGGAGCGACCATTCCATTTATCTCGCGCTATAGAAAGGAAGCGACGGGCAGTTTGGATGAGGTGGAAGTGGGTGCTATCGAAGAGGCTTGGAAGAAATTGATTGAGCTGGAAAAACGTAAAGCGACCATTCTCAAAGCGATTGAAGAGCAGGGTAAATTGACTCCCGAACTGAAAGAGAAGATTGAAGGCTGTATGGATATGATCACCCTCGAAGACCTCTATCTTCCCTATAAGCAAAAACGAAAAACCCGGGCAACAGCTGCTCGTGAAAGAGGACTTGAGCCCCTTGCAAAAATCCTTATGGCGCAAAAGGAACAGACTCCCGAATATGCCGCCAAACGTTATATTAATAAGGATGTTCCCGATGTAGAAGCCGCTCTTGCAGGCGCGCGTGATATCATTGCTGAATGGGTGAGTGAGCATGCTGCAGCTAGGGCTTCACTGCGAAAATTATTTGAAAGATCCGGACTCCTAGAAACCAAAATGGTGAAAGGAAAGGAAACAGAAGGACAGAAATACCGCGACTACTTTACCTATTCAGAGCCATTAAAACGGGCGGCATCGCATCGTATCTTAGCTATTGATAGGGCAGAGAAAGAAGGAATTCTGCGGGTAAGTGTATCCATAGAAAAGGAAAAAGCCTTGGAGCAATTAGACCGCTTTTTCATCCGAGGAAATTCGGCTTCAACTGATCAGGTGGAGATGGCTGTTGAAGATGCCTACAAACGTTTAATGGCGCCATCTTTAGAAACGGAATTTCGTCATGCTGCTCGTGAAAAGGCCGAAGAAGAATCCATCGCCATATTTGGTGAAAATCTAAAACAGTTGCTCTTGGAAGCACCGTTGGGTAAAAAGCGATTGATGGGCATTGATCCTGGTTTTCGGACCGGCTGTAAAGTGGTTTGTATGGATGAGTATGGAAATCTCCTGCATCATACGACCATCTATCCCCACGAACCGCAAAAGCGCTGGAAAGAATCCATCGAAATGCTTCAAGCCCTTCAGAAGAAATACCAACTACAAGGTGCAGCTATCGGAAACGGAACGGCAGGAAGAGAATCAGAAAGCTTGGTGAAAGAAGCCTTTGCTGAGCATCAAGATTTTACCATATTCTTAGTTAGCGAATCAGGTGCCTCCATCTATTCGGCCTCCGAAATTGCGCGTGAAGAATTCCCTGATTTAGACCTCACCATCCGTGGGGCCATATCCATAGGCAGACGTTTACTCGACCCTTTGGCGGAACTCGTAAAAATCGACCCGAAAAGCATCGGTGTCGGACAGTACCAGCACGATGTTAACCAAGAACGGCTTCGCCAAGTATTGGAGCGTGTCGTTGTAAGCGCCGTAAATCAGGTGGGTGTGAATCTGAATACCGCTTCTCCTTGGTTGCTGCGTTATGTATCGGGTATTGGTCCAACGCTATCTGATAAGATTGTGAAGCACCGCCAAGGAATAGGAGCCTTTAAGTCGCGGAAAGAGTTATTGAAGGTAGCAGGACTTGGTCCCAAAGCCTTCGAACAAGCCGCTGGGTTTTTACGAATCCCTGATGCAAAGAACCCATTGGATAACTCGGCAGTGCATCCTGAAGCCTATCCTGTTGTCGAGAAAATGGCCAATGAGGTGAAAAAGCCCGTAGCGGATTTAATCGGACAAGAAGCCTGGCAAAAAGGACTTCACCTCGAATCTTTTGTGACTTCCTCCATTGGTTTACCCACCTTAACAGATATCCTGCAAGAACTCCTCAAACCTGGATTAGACCCAAGGGGAGAGGCTGAGGTATTTGCCTATGATGCTCGAATCCGCGATATCAAGGATTTGCAAGTCGGCATGAAACTCCCCGGCATCATCACCAATATGGCCAAGTTTGGTGCCTTTGTCGATCTCGGAATCAAAGAAAACGGTTTGCTCCATGTCTCTCAAATCAGCGATACTTTTATCAAGGACCCAGCGGAGGTATTACATATCAATCAAAAGGTAATGGTTCGGGTAACGGAAATTGACCTACCGAGAAAAAGGGTAGGCTTGAGTATGAAGGGGTAGCTATTGTCTTGTAGCTAACGGCCTATTCCAATAATCCTATATTTGAACCGAAACCTTAAACAACCGTGATAAATCCTCAATTCACTCTATTCAGTGTCTACTACAAGCCCTTTTATATTCCTGAGGTATCCTATGTACATCCCATTCATGCAGGTAGGGCTATTCATGATGGCTTTGGGATTGAAGGCGATGATACGGGGGAGAATATCTCTCACCTAAATGATACCTGGGTGGAGTTGACCGCCTTGTATTATATCTGGAAGAACTATTCGAAGGAGCAGGTGCCCTATTTGGGTTTGGTGCATTATAGACGCTATTTTACTCTTCCCCTCAGTTTGAATCCTTTTAAACGGATGTATTATCTGAAGGCGTCAAAAGAAACCTACGAGCGCGTATTGAGTCCGAAATTGGAGGCTTATATCGCTAAACAGTTAGGAGATGGTAAAATCATTTTGCCAAAGCGCTATCGGATGATTAAACTAAAAAAATGGAGTGCTAAACAGCAGTACGCACGCGACCATCATGCTGAGGATTGGAACCTGGCCGAAAAAGCGGTGAAATCTCTTTACCCCGAATATGCAGAAAGTTTTGATCGATTCGCAGGCGGATTAAGCCTCTGTGTGTTTAATATAATGATCGCCAGCTGGGGGTTTTGGGACGGCTATTGCACTTGGCTATTTCGCATTCTCGATGAAGTTAATAAAGAATACGTGCCTAAGGAAGACCCCAACCAGCGTAGAGTATTTGGCTTTCTATCGGAAAGACTATTGAATGTTTACGTGCTTCATCAGCAGCAGAACCATGGACAGAAAATCAAATACATGTCCGTGGCCCACTTTTCTGAGTAGCTTTCCATTCATGTAAGCTGTAAAATTGGAGTGACTAAAAAAGGTGTTGGGTTACGGGTTAGCGCATTTTATGTTAAGGGGCTCAATTATCTCGGTCTTCAAAATCTCTGTCCTTTCCTGAACGTTGAATTGCCAAATAAATAATCGCTCCTATGACTACGGCGAAAATCACTCCTTGTATGATGAAGAACATAGCTTATTTCAATTTAACAGCTGTTCCAAATGCCAATATCTCGGCACAGCCCTGCATTATCATGGCGGTGGTAAAGCGTACATTCACCACGGCATCAGCACCAAGTTTTTGGGCGTCAGTGGTCATACGTTGCAAAGCTTGTTCGCGAGCATCAGCTTGAAGCTTGGTATACTCCTCAATTTCCCCTCCTACAATATTTTTTAGTCCAGCAAAAATGTCGCGGCCAATGTTTCGTGCTCTCACTGTACTGCCGCGAACAAGGCCCAATGATTCCGCTATTTCGCGCCCAGCAATTTGTTCTGTGTTGACTATTATCATGTGTCTAATTTAAACAATTGATGATTCAAGTTTAAGCATATTCGGTAAACACCCAAGAATCTAAGGTAGAGTGATCTGTGGCGCTTGGTGCTCCAAGGTAACACGACATCTTGCACCACAAATTTCCAAAAAGGAAGTTTCAAATTCCAATAGTGACCGACTTGGAAGTGGTACGCTTAATTAAGAATGGAAGGCTTAGAGCTTTTTTCAATATAGTTTGCTCACGCCTTGTCATGCAGGTGGTGTATTGACTTTTGGATTTTGAAATTTGGAACTTATCGAAGATCCCTTGTCATTTTGACGAATTTTTTCTATAACTTTAATCTGCCAAACTGTATTATAATGAACGTACTGACTCACCATTTACTCGAGTCTGCAAACTACCGTTTTCAAAAAGTGGTAGAAGAAGCAGATGCCAGTTTTTCTTCATTTTCTTTAGGTCATGATACCCGAAGTGCCTTAGAAATCATTAATCACCTCGTTAATGTACTTGCCAATGCTGATGCCATCTTGCGTGAGACGGATAGAGTAGAGTGGCATACGTATAATTGGGAACAAGGAAAGCAGCAATTCAAGTTTGTTATTCAAGGCTTGCAAGATTTCTTAGATCAAAATGAGGTTGAAGAAGGAATGATGGAACTGATGATTCATGGTCCACTGAGCGATGTATTTGGTCATATTGGTCAACTTGCCATGATGCGCAGAGTTAGCGGTAAGCCAATGAATCGTGTGAATTACATGAAGGCTCCTGTTGGTCTAAGGAATCCAGCAGAAATAAAGGCAAGGCGGGTTAGCGGCTGAGTTTATGCTAGCTGTTTTGAGGCAACATTATCGGCTTAAGTTCCAATAAATAAATTCCAAATTCCAATTGGGTATAAATAGCATTGGAATTTGGAGCTTGGAATTTTCATAGGATTGATACGTATGCTTGTTTTATTATTACAATTCTTTTCTTCTCCTTTGCACTGTGAAAGAACTCAAAAAATATTTCCTACTTCCCGTGGATCCGGAGATGGTCTATGCTGCACTCACCCGTGAAGCTACAATCCAGTTATGGACAGGCGCGCACGCCGAAATGTCTGGCGAAGTTGGCTCTGAATTCTCCATGTGGGATGATGATATTGTCGGAAAAATTCTTGAGCTCGAACCCGGAAAGAAGATTGTTCAAGAGTGGTATTTCGGTGAGGAAGAAGATTCGATCGTCACCATCACATTACATCCCCATAAAAAAGGAACCTCTATCGAAATTCGCCAAACAGGCATTCCCGAGGAGCATTTTGAAAATATCGAAGAAGGTTGGGATGAAGTTTACATGGCTTCCCTGATTGATTTCTTTGATGAAGATGTTTAAGGTTGAGGTTGAGGCTAAGGTTGAGGCATTTTCTTTAAGCCCTAACTCCTTTTTTTAAACTAAGAGTTTAACCGGCTCCTCTATCAACTCTTTCAAGGTCAATAGGAACTGAGAACCCACAACACCATCCACTACACGATGGTCGCAGCTGAGGGTTACTTTCATGGTTTTCCCAGGGCGCATTTCACCATTTTTCACGATAACGGTTTCTTTCACACCACCTACTGCAAGAATACAAGCGTCTGGTGGATTGATGATGGCGGTAAATTCTTCGATGCCGAACATGCCCAAATTAGAGATGGTGAAGGTGTTTCCCTCCCAGTCGCTTGGTTGGAGCTTTTTGTTTTTGGCTTTTTCTGAGAATACTTTCACCTCGCGGCTGATATCACTCAAGGCTTTATGGTCAGCGAATTTCACAACAGGAACCAAAAGTCCGTCTTCAACGGCCATGGCAACTCCAATATGGATATGGTGATTGAACCTAATTTTATCGCCTAACCAGCTGCTATTTACGGCTGGGTGCTTTCTTAAGGCAATGGCAGCTGCCTTCACAATCAAGTCATTCATAGAAATCTTCACATCAGCATATTCGTTGATGCTTGCGCGGGCCGCTACGATGCGATCCATTTCAATTTCCATGGTCAGATAAAAATGAGGAGCGGTAAATTTGCTCTCTGCTAAACGACGTGCAATGGTTTTACGCATTTGAGAAACTTTCACTTCCTCGAAGCTTTCCTGTCCGAAACTTGCTATGGATGCTCCGGCGCCTGATGTGGCTGGAACAAAGTTTTCGATGTCTTTTTTGATGATTCGACCAAAATCGCCACTGCCTTGCACTTGAGCAAGGTCGATGCCTTTTTCTTCGGCCATTTTCTTAGCAAGTGGACTAGCCTTTAAACGAGTATTATCCGAAGCATTATTCGTTGCTGTCGGAGTTGAACTAGCTGGAGCCGGGCTTTCTTCAATCGGAGCGCTGGCAACTTCTTCTTCTGCTTTGCTTTCGTTCGCTGCTTCTTTCAAGATGGCTTCTATATCTTCTCCTTCTTTTCCTACTACTGCGATTACCGAATCAACCGGAACAGCATCTCCTTCAGCGATGCCGATATGCAAAAGAACGCCTTTCACATAGTTCTCAAGTTCCATGGTTGCTTTGTCGGTTTCAACCTCGGCTAGGATATCTCCCGGCGCAACGGTATCACCAACTTTTTTATTCCAAGCCACAATAACTCCTTCTGTCATTGTATCACTCATCTTGGGCATGCGGATTACTTCGGCCATCTCTTGATTTTTTTATAAGGTTGTGCAAAATTAATCCTTTGAGCCACAAATACCACCTGCGTTTGAACTTTCTCTAAGATGCCTGAGTATCAGATTAATTATTCGGATTCCTTCCGCAACTGTTCTTGATTGTTTCTTGAATGGATTTATTTGAAAGCGTAAAAATGCAGGAAGAATTGGGTTAATCTTAGCATACTGGAATGTATGGTAGAAGCCGAACCAATAGCTAGATCCTTGTCTTTTGCCTATACAACCAATAGGATTGAACTCCCCATAGGAGATTCTTCGTTTCGCAGGTTTAAGGAATGAGTAGTGAATACGACCGCATGCCCGACTGAAGTCTACGCAGATTATATTCAACTGTGGAAGGATGTGTTGAGTAAGAATTTTTTTGTCGATTCTCGAAACTTAAATTGCACCCCAATAAATGGCGTGGTAGGGCTTGTGGAGGCCATCGCTTGAAGTGAGCCTACAGAGATACTTATCATCACCCCCTTTGATCATCCCGAATTTATAGATTTGATTCGGGACTTTCTGAAAGTATATGTGCTCCATACATCGGCCTCGAATCATTGGAAAATTACGGCTCAGCATTTGGAAACAGGGTGTCGAGAAAATGCTAATCTCACGGAAGGTGCCTTGATTTACTAGCCTGAATCTTTGTCCGGAATCAGTTGGAAGGCGTTTGAATTGAAGCGTTTAGCTGAAATAGCACTAAACTTCCCATTGATTTGTAGTCGAGAAACTTTTTTGCATACAACAGCAGAAGAAAGCCTTTTTCATTTTCTTCCCAATTCAAGCATTTGCTACATAAATCCGTTTCAGTCTTTTCGAAGAGCCACTTGGAAAAAGGGAATTGTTAGCCTTCCAAAAGATTTAGATAAAGAACACTTCTTTGAGAAACAGGAGTGGGATTTATTTTGCTTGGATATTAATGAATTAGACTTCTATATTTTTAGTCTTAGTTGGAAGAGCATTTTTTCCAATTACGATATTTGCGAAGAAATTCAGCATGCATGTGGCGTCCAGCTCGTTCCTAGTAGCCACTTAGGGCTTTCGCCAAACACTTTGGTGGCGAATATGGGGCTAAGCAATATTGGCTCTCTTCATTGGGTGGAGTTTGTAGAAAATTACAAAGTGGACCCATCATTTTTGTACAAGCATTTTTGGAATTGTATCGATGGTGCACAAAAGCTGATGAAGTACTTGAATCACTTCCATTAAATGTTGAAAAAGGGAGCATAACCTTTGCTTCTATCCACCTAATTTTGAGACATGGATCAGTACGAAAAACTGCTTCGTCACGTGTACGAAAACGGAGTTAGCAAAACCGATCGCACGGGCACAGGCACCCGCTCTGTTTTTGGTTATCAAATGCGCTTTAATTTACAAGATGGCTTTCCCCTTGTGAGCACTAAGAAGGTGCACCTCAAATCCATCATCCATGAATTGCTCTGGTTCCTCAAGGGAGAAACGAATACCGCCTATCTCAAAGAAAATGGAGTAAGCATTTGGAATGAGTGGGAAGATGAAAACGGCGATTTAGGTCCGGTGTACGGGTATCAATGGCGCAGCTGGCCCAAGGCAGATGGAACCCATATTGACCAGATGCAGCAGGTCTTAAATCAGATTAAAAGCACCCCGGATTCCCGCAGAATGATTGTGAGCGCTTGGAATGTGTCTGACCTCGATAAGATGGCCCTAATGCCATGTCACGCATTCTTTCAGTTCTATGTTGCTGATGGAAAGCTAAGCTGTCAACTTTACCAACGAAGTGCCGACCTCTTCTTAGGAGTTCCTTTTAATATCGCTTCTTATGCCCTGTTGACCATGATGGTGGCTCAGGAATGCGGACTCGAATACGGCGATTTTATTCATACCTTGGGCGATGCTCATATCTACTCCAATCATTTTGAACAGGTGGAATTGCAATTGAGTAGAGCTCCCCATCCTTATCCAAAAATGAACATGAATCCTGATGTAAAGTCTGTATTCGATTTTGTTTTTGATGATTTTACATTAGAAAATTACCAGCCTCACCCTGCTATTAAAGCTCCGGTGGCAGTATAACACGAAACGCCGTCTTTCGGACGTTCTTCTATGGTGAAGCCAAGCTTAATCCTCTTTTTTTGTCTATTTTTTTCTTCGCTGCTTAAAGGCCAAGTGGAGCTGGATACAAGTATTACGAAGGAGCGGCTTGCTGAGATTTTCCTTGGCGAAGGTGTTCGGATTTTAAATGTTAAAGTTCATGGCAATCCATCAAGCATGGGTGCCTTCACTGCCAGGCGATCTAATTTTCCAATGGAAGAAGGAATAGTGCTTTCCACTGGTCGCGTGAGTGCCATTGCCAGGCAGAATGAGTCGGGAAAAACCACCACATCCATGAAGGAAGGCATGGGGGCAGATTACGATTTAAGCCGAATGGTGAGTCGTCAGGTATTTAATAGCACCGTGATTGAATTCGACTTCGTGCCCATGTTTGATAGTCTGTATTTCGATTATGTATTCGCCTCAGAAGAGTATCCCGAATATGTGGGGAGTCCATATAACGATGTGTTTGCCTTGTTGATTCTGGGTCCAAATTTTAGGAAACCAACGAATTTGGCTAGGATAGGAAATCCAGCATCTATGGTGATGATTAACTCTGTGAATCATAAAAAAAATAGTGATCTCTTCATTCCTAACTACCGTTTTGATTCCACTGAATTTATTCCCTATACCGTTGAATTTGATGGGTTTACCAAGATGCTTACTGCTTCCTGCAAGGTAACCCGTGGAAAAATACATCACCTCAAAATTGCCATTGGAAACGTCAATGACTTTAGTTATGATTCGGGTGTCTTTCTACGTGCTGGCTCCTTTGGTAGTCGTGGCGGGCATATGCCACAACAATTGCCCTTCGACTTCGATGCACGGAATCCGGAAGAGGGGTATGAAAGGGTATTGGATAGTCTTGCTCTACTCATGACCTCAAATCCTTCATGGAAAATGGCTGTTTTGGGCCATACCGATAGCTTCGGAACGGAAGAATACAACAAGAAATTATCTCAGGAAAGGGCCGATGAAGTTGCCAAGGCACTCATTGCAAGAGGTGTAAAGCCGAAGCAGCTTTTTGTTCGGGGCTACGGCGCTAGCAAACCCCTGCGCGACAATAAAGACGAGGAAGGAAGACGTAAAAACAGGCGCGTTGAAATCCTAATTCGGGAATTGTGAATTGTGATTTATGATTTGGGTTCAATCATCCACCGTAGGGGCAGAAAACCTTCTGCCCTTTCTCGCATCAAATAAAACCCACCATCAAAACAACAACCCATCATCTACCCAACCCAAAATCCCACCGTCGCCATGTCGCATCATCGCCATGTCGAAAGTCGAAAAGTCGATGAGTCGAAACGTCGACCCGTCGCGAAGCAAAAAAAAGCGGATAGTCGAAACCATCCGCTTTAAATAAAGTATCGAATTATTAGTTCGAAGCGCTCGCTGCTTTAGGGGCAGCAGCCTTGATATCATCCGTTACGCCATCAGCAAATTGACCGAAGTTTTTCACGAATAAATCAGCGAGGTGAGCGGCTTTTGCATCATACGCAGCAGCATCCTTCCAAGTATTTCTTGGGTTCAAGATTTCTGAAGGTACATCTGGGCAACTTGTTGGAATACGCATGCCGAATACTGGCAATGTATCATAGTTCACATTGTCAAGTTTTCCATCCAATGCAGCAGTAATCATGGCACGGGTATAAGAAAGTTTCATTCGATTACCTACTCCATAAGGGCCACCAGTCCAGCCCGTATTGATCAACCAAACGCGTGCTCCGCTTTCTTTCAATTTTTCGCCTAACATAGTTGCATACTTTCCAGGGTGCAATGGCAAGAACGCTTTTCCGAAACAAGCAGAGAATGTAGCTTGTGGCTCCGTAACGCCAGCCTCAGTTCCAGCAACTTTGGCGGTATATCCGCTGATGAAGTGGTACATGGCTTGTTCTGGAGTTAGCTGAGAAATTGGAGGTAAAACACCAAAGGCATCAGCCGTTAAGAAGAAGATATTTTTAGGGGTATCTCCAACTGAAGGTACTGCAATATTGTCGACCAAATCAATTGGGTAGGCAGCACGGGTGTTTTCCGTTACGCTAACATTGGTATAGTCTACATCACGCGTTCCGTCAATCATACGCACGTTTTCAACGAGGGCACCAAAACGAATCGCATTGTAAATTTGTGGTTCTTTTTCTGCAGTTAGGTCAATACACTTGGCATAGCAACCTCCTTCGAAATTGAATACAGATCCTTTCGCCCATCCGTGCTCGTCGTCACCGATAAGCTTACGCGTTGGATCAGCTGAAAGGGTGGTTTTTCCGGTACCAGAAAGACCGAAGAAAATGGCTGTGTCACCAGCTTGTCCAATATTTGCAGAACAATGCATGCTCAAAGTATTGCGCTCATGCGGAAGCACGTAGTTCAATACTGTGAAAATTCCCTTTTTAATTTCTCCAGTATATCCTGTTCCACCAATCAAAATAATCTTTTTGGTAAAATCGGTGATGGCGAAATTATGCTGACGTGTTCCATCAATAGTTGGACTAGCCATAAAAGAAGGAGCAGCCATGATTAACCAATCGTGTTGCTGTGTCTTTAATTCTTCTGTGCTAGGGCGCAAGAATAGGTTGTTAGCGAACAGATTTTGGTAAGCGGTTTCATTGATTACCTTGATGTTCAAGCGGTAGTTGTTGTCGGCACATGCGTAGGCATCGCGAACAAAAACTTCTTTGCCTTCGTAATGAGCAATCACCTTGTCGAGCAATTGATCAAATTTTTCACCTTCAAAACGGTTGTTTACATCACCCCACCAAACAGAATCTTTGGTATTGTCGTCGTAAACAACGAATTTGTCTTTGGGAGAACGACCCGTAAATTCACCGGTGTCTGCTGCCAATGCTCCTGTGCTAGTGAGTTCGCCCTCTCCGCGAAGGATGGCTTGCTCAACCAATTCGGCAGGCGACAAATTCATGTGCGCCTTGGATGCTTTACTGATAATTTTTTCTACGATTGAATTCATTACTTAAAGTAATTAATATAAAGGGGCAAAAATAGGCATTCATGTGAAATAGTGCTAATACAGATGCTATAGATTCTGATTTTTAATGCACAATGTCTATAATTATGGATGCATATCGCATTCTTGAAATTCCTATATTTGATAGTTAACTAACCTACTCGCTATGGAACCAGCTACGATAAACAAAGAAGAAATTAAAGGTAAAGTGCGTTTCCCTTCTGTCGATGTCCTTGTAACCAAAGAGGCTAAAGAGGAGCGGAAAAAGAAATTGGACAAGGCCATGTTATTAGGAAATGGCTATAAAGGAAAGATTAAAATCATCTTCAATACAGAAGAGGGTGAACGTATGGTTGAAACTACTGTTTGGGCTACAACCGATTCAACTATTCAGCTAAAGGGCGATGTTTCTATCCCCATCCATGCCATCCGCGATGTGATTATTTAGATGGTTCATGCCTTAAGTAAGCTCAGTTATGGGAATCAAGTCACCCTCTATCAAGGTGGAAAAGAGTACTTTGAGACGCTCTATGCACGGTTGAAAGAGGCGCATACTTTTATCCATATTCAGGTTTATATTCTGGCCAATGATCAAACGGGTCAGCGCTTATTAGATGCCTTATTTGAGGCCGCTAGCCGGGGTGTTCAAGTATTTCTTATGTTGGATTCATTCGGTTGCTCTTGGGTACGAACGAAGCAAATTAAATTGTGGAAAGAAAGGGGGGTGCGCGTCAAATTATTCTCTCGAAGACTCCGTTTTCATAATTTGGTACTTGGACGTAGGCAGCATTCAAAACTTTTTATAATCGATAATGAATGGATGAGTCTTGGTGGCTTAAACATGGCTGATCGATACAGTGGTTTTGATGGTTATACGCCATGGTTGGATATCGCATGCTGGGTGTATGGGCCCGCAGCTAAAGAGTTGAATGCACGTTGTGCGGTCTATTGGCCGAGGAAAATCAGGCGTTATTTAAGGAGTCAAAAGGGAATTGGGCCACAAAAAGAAGGAGTTAGCATTCAGATTCTTCTAAACGATTGGCTTAGGAATCGATTTGAAGTAAAAAACGCCTACCGAGAGGCGTTCGAGGGGGCGGAAAAGGAAATTTTAATTGTGGCGGCCTATTTTTTTCCAGCCCGACGCATGCTCAAACTATTAACAGAAAAGGCCAGATCAGGAGTCAAAGTCCGCTTGGTTTTTTCATCCGTGAGCGACGTTCCATTTGTGAAACCGGCGATGGAATATTTTTATAACCGGCTGCAGAAGGAAGGAGTGGAGATTCAAGAATGGCAAGAGAGCATTCTGCATGCAAAAGTGGCGGTGGTTGATAAGACTTGGTTTACTTTAGGTTCGTATAACCTTAATCAGTTGAGTGATTATGGAAGTTTAGAAACAAATTTAGGCATTCATGATTCAGCGCTTACTGAACTTTTTCTCAATGAGTTAGAGTTGAGTGTATACCCCAAAAGCCGCGTGGTAAGGACGATAACCTCAAATTGGTATTGTCAATTTAAGCGATACTTTTCCTATCTTGTGCTCCGATTTTCGCTGAATCTGATTTTATTATTGAACCGCCATAAACGGTAACTATGTTTAAACACCTCAAAGACGATTTACCGGCCTCATTGGTCGTGTATCTCGTGGCATTACCCTTATGTTTAGGGATTGCTATTGCATCTGATGCTCCTTTGTTTTCTGGTATGATCGCCGGAATCATTGGAGGAATTGTGGTCGGTAGCCTAAGTGGATCTTCTTTAAGTGTTAGTGGTCCTGCTGCTGGGCTTGCTGTGATAGTAGCAAGTGATATTCAAAACTTAGGAGACGTCGTCGCGCTTGACAAGATGGCTGCGTTGGATGGAGCGAAAAGCCTTGGCCTGGAAAGTGCTTTTGAGCTTTTCCTATTGTCTGTAGTCATTGCTGGAGTCTTTCAGTTTATTCTGGGTGCGCTGAAAGCCGGACGCATCGGTAATTATATTCCAAGCTCAGTTATTAAGGGAATGCTTGCTGCCATTGGTTTGCTTCTTATTTTAAAACAAATTCCCCATGCTTTGGGAGTTGATACCGATTTTGAAGGGGATGAGTCTTTCATACAGGAAGATGGAGAAAACACCCTTACTGAAATGTGGCATGCGTTTTTAGATTTTGCACCTGGTGCATTATTCATATCGCTCATTGCAGGCACAATCGTAATGGCGTGGGGGCTCAAATCACTCAAACGCTATCTTTTATTTAAGTACATACCTGGCGCTTTGGTGGCAGTAATTTTGGGCGCATTAATCAATACGGCTTTTGGAATATGGATGCCTGAATGGCAGCTTTCAGGGGATCATTTGGTTCGTTTACCACTCGATTCAGTACAAGGAAATCCTCAAGACCTTATCACATTGCCCGATTTTCGCGGCATTCAGCTACCCATTATTTGGAAAATTGCAGCCGTAATTGCCATCATCGCCTCCTTGGAATCTTTGCTATCGCTCGAAGCAAGTGATAAACTCGACCCTTTGCGTAGGATATCTCCACCAAATAAGGAGCTTAAGGCCCAAGGAATTGGAAATATAGTAAGTGGAATGATCGGTGGTTTACCGGTTACGGCAGTTATCGTGAGGAGTTCGGCGAATGTTGTTGCCGGAGCCCAGTCTCGACTTTCAGCAGTGGCACATGGTGTATTACTCCTCCTCTCCGTGCTATTGTTTCCGCAACTATTGAACTATATCCCTAAATCAGCTCTTGCCGTTGTTTTGATTTTGGTTGGGTATAAATTGGTGAGCTGGGATGTTATTAAGCAGAATTATAATAAGGGGATTAATCAGTTTGCTCCATTTATAGTCACCGTCATTGCCATTGTGCTAACCGATTTGTTAAAAGGAATCGGGATAGGATTAATCGTCGGGGTAATTTTTGTTATTCGATCCAACTACAATAGGGGAGTAACCTTTGTAAAGGAAGGAAATAACTGCCTCATCAAGCTTCGTGATAATGTTAGCTACTTGAATAAAGGATATTTGAGAAGTGAATTAGAAAAGCTTCCAAATGGAGTCAATGTGCTTATAGATGGCAGTGTGGCTCGATTTGTTGATCCAGACATCTATGAATTGATTGATGATTTTATTCGCACCGCAAAGGAGAAGCAGATAAATATCGAGCTAAAAAGAACCATGACCAGCCAGAATGATTTATTTAAAATCGGAGGCAGAAAATTTGATAGTGAATGAAAGATTACGAAAAACTCTTACTCGCCAATAAAGCCTGGGCAGCCGAAATGAATGAGGCAAACCCTAATTTCTTTGATAATCTAGCCAAAGCCCAAACGCCTAAATTTCTATGGATTGGCTGCAGCGATTCACGGGTTCCCGCAAACCAGATTACCGGCACCGAGCCAGGTGAAATTTTCGTTCACCGTAATGTGGCAAATATGGTAGTTCATACTGATTTAAATATGCTCTCGGTATTGCAATATGCGGTTGAGGTATTGAAGGTAGAACATATTATGGTGGTTGGTCATTATGGTTGTGGTGGGGTGAAGGCTTCTTTGCAACAGAATCATCTCGGTCTGATAAATAAATGGCTTAGGAATATTAAAGAGGTCTATCAAATGCATAAAGAAGAGATAGATATTACGGATGACCTAGACGAACGTGCAAGCCGCCTAGTAGAATTTAATATCCAAGAACAAGTAAAAAACCTGATGAAAACATCCATCATACAAAAGGCTTGGCAAACGGAACATAGACCCATGCTGCATGGTTGGGTGTATGGCATGGATAAGGGGGAGATCAGCGAAATAATTCGACTGGATCATACCCATGAAATTGAGCCTATATTCAAATACACCTTTGACTAGTTTTCTAGTACAAAATTTGTTGTAGCCCAGTAAAGGTTTTACGTGGAATTTATTTAAAAAGATGTAACCTTTGCGGTTGAAAATGAGTAGAAAAGAGCATCAAGCCATAAAATCCTGGCCCCAATATTTTGGGTTGTTCTTGCTATTGCTCATGCTTTCGGTCCAAATGGTTTCTACCCAGTTCCTCAAAAAATCAGGAAACCTAGTAGACCTTGATGCAATTGCCTACTCAATTGAAACAGATGCTCCTTTAGAAGAACTGAATGGGAGTGAGGATAATTTCCTTTATTCACAGATTCTCTACTCCAAAAATCGCATGGAGGTGGCATTTCAATTGAATAATACGCTCATCTTTACCTGTGGTAGAGCCAATGTGCCCCATTTTAATCAGGCACGTTATATTCTATTCAGTAATCCCAAATTTGATTGTCTCGTCTAGTCCCGGAAATTTAATCGGTTAACGCCGTATTAGTATTTGGGCTTGATTATTCCGTTTTGCCATTAATTAATCACCGGTTCTGGCCGTTAAAGCGTTTTGGAACCGCCATCGGAATTCACGTAATCGTGGAACATTTTCAATCAAATTATATTCATGTCACACAAGAAAGCATCGTTTTCTGAGCATGAGATTCTGCATAAGCTAAAGCATTATTTGCCGGCACAGTCCCCACTCAAAGACTTTATTCATCATAATACATTACATGCATTTCAAGACAGGCCTTTTCATGAGGCCGTTCACGAAGCATCTTCCTTATTTGGATACCATGTATATCTGAGCCTCGAAGAATTCAGAGACCGTTATGCACAGGGTAAAATTAATCCAGACATCCTAACCCGCACCCTGATTGATAGCAAAGGAGCCGATTCGGTTGAAGCATGGATGGACAAATTACTTCATAAGACTTATGCGCTAGACCTAAGTCCTCGAGTAGGGGCCTTACGAAAGGAATGGAAGGAAAGGGCGCACGTAAACCTCGATAAAGAGGTGCATCCAATTTTGTTTCGACTTACTGGTGCCTATCTTGATCAAGGCATTGCAATCTGGCAATTTCCCAAGGTGAAAGGTGGTTTTTTAGCCTCCATTCGGGTTCTAGAATCTTCGGCGGTACGTGGGATTTTTAGAAGCCAACGGGTTAAAAAACTCTTGGAGGAAGAAAAGACTGGCCTTAGCGATTTACTCCAAATTATTGTTGGAAATGAGCATTACTACGACCAATATCTTTTCGACATGTCTTTCGCTCACCCGGGTTGGTCAGGCATGGTAGCCATGGTGGAAGAAAAACCTGAGTCGTTGTTGGCAAGCAGACAAATTAGCCTGGAGTCTTTTATAATCTTAGAACTCCTTTTAGAAATCGATACCCTCGATCGGAAATGGGGGGAAAACTGGAAACCGCTGTTCCCTCGCTTAGAAATCCTTCCTCAACCTTTATTTGACCCGATTGAGCCTTCGGAATTATTTGAAGTCTATGCCTTGTTTCAGGAAGCTCTGGAATGGACCTACTACGATGAGGTCATTCGTGGTCTCCAAAAAGGGCACGGTGCAGAGATTCGGAAGTCAACAGCTGACAATCGATTTCAAGCCATGTTTTGTATCGATGATCGGGCATGTTCCTTGCGCCGACAGATAGAGGCAGAGGCCCCAAATAGTCAGACTTTCGGCACGGCGGGCTTTTTTAATGTGGCCTTTTATTTTCAGCCTGAGCACAGTAAATTCTATACAAAAGTTTGTCCGGCACCGGTCACACCCAAGCACCTCATCAAAGAATCGGAAGCTTCCATGCGCCACGAGAAAGATGCGCATTTTCACCGTCATTCTTCGGGCTTATTGGGTGGATGGATTATTTCGCAGACCCTCGGCTTTTGGTCGGCAATAAAGATGGCTGTGGGAATATTCCGTCCTGCCGAATCGCCGGCTATGGTTTCCTCTTTTAAGCATATGGATCCACAGGGTAAACTAACGATCGAATGCGATGCTGAATGCCCGAATGAAGGAAGTTTACAAGTGGGATACACGCTTTCGGAGATGGTCGATTGTATGGAAGGCCTCCTTAAAAGTATAGGACTCACCTCGGACTTTGCCCCATTGGTATACATTATTGGGCATGGAGCGAGTAGCGTAAATAATACCCATTATGCGGGATATGATTGTGGCGCATGTAGCGGCCGAGCAGGTTCCGTAAACGGGCGCGTGGCAGCATCCATGCTCAATCGGAGTGATGTTCAGCTGCTCTTGGGAGATAGAGGTATTTCCATCCCAAAAAACACCCAGTTTATAGGGGGCTTACATGATACTACTCGCGATGAAATGGACTTCTATGATCTGGATATTCTTTCTAAAGAGAACCTGATTCAACACTTGGCCCATGTAAAAGTATTCGACACCGCACTAGATAATAATGCCAAAGAACGTTCCCGCCGATTCTTATTGACCGATTCCAATAAAGATGCAGAGCAGGTGCATAAAAGCATCAAACTTCGTGCGCTTTCTTTGTTTGAACCTCGTCCGGAATGGAACCATGCAACCAATAGCCTTTGTCTTGTAGGACGTCGCGCTACAAATAAGCACCTGTTTCTAGATCGCAGAGCCTTCTTAAACTCCTATGATTATCAGGTTGACCCTAATGGAGAGTGGCTCCTTGGAATTCTCAATGCCGTGGCCCCAGTTTGTGGAGGGATTAACTTGGAGTATTATTTCTCGCGGGTAGACAACTATCGTCTAGGTGCTGGTTCCAAGTTGCCTCATAATGTGGTGGGCTTAATTGGGGTTGCCAATGGAATGGATGGAGATTTACGTCCTGGTTTGCCCTTACAGATGATTAATATCCACGAGCCCCTGCGATTGATGGTGACGGTTGAACATCATCCGGAAATTGTTTTGGCAATCATCAAGAAGAACCCAGCTACGTATGAGTGGTTTGAAAATGATTGGGTGGCATTGGTCGTGAATGATCCTGACTCCGGAGAGGTTTTCCGCTTTAGAAATGGCGCATTTGAACCTTATTACCCATTAGGTCAAGAGCCTAAGATGATCGACAATTTGGTTGACGTATTCGAAAAAGAGGAGGATAACCTTCCTGTTTACATACTAAGCGCATAAAGATGGAAGCCAATTATTTCATTGCCAGTTTTGTGCTGATTCCGATGTTTGGGTTTCTCATTTCGCTATTCCTGCCGGAAAGAAAAGAGATGGCCTTGTCGAGACTTGCTTTTTATACCGTAGGCTTGCAATTGCTCATTGCGGTGGGTTTCTCCCTTGTATGGTTATGGCAAGGTGCGGAGGCATTTAATATAAAGGAGCTGTCACTGTATGATTCAGAGGCTTATCGATTTCTGATTGATTTTTATTTCGACAAGGTCACAGCTGTATACTTGATTGTGGGGTCATTCGTTACTTTCCTTATCACCCGTTACAGTGGCTATTACCTCCATATGGAGGCGGGGTATAAACGCTTTTTCAATACCATCCTATTCTTTTATTTGGCCTATAACTTTACGGTGCTCTCAGGGAATTTTGAGACACTTTTTATTGGCTGGGAGATGCTCGGGATTTCTTCCTTTTTGCTGATTGCTTTTTACCGTGAACGCTATTTGCCTGTTCGGAATGCAGTAAAGGTTTTTTCAATCTACCGTATCGGGGATGTTGGGATACTGCTGGCCATGTGGGCAATGCATCACCTATGGCACGACAATATCACATTCTCTCGCTTGCATAACTATGAGTTGGTCCATGATCAATTGATGGGGCATTCGGGTATTGGGATGTTCATCGCAATTTGTCTGCTCATTGCGGCAGCTGCGAAATCGGCACAATTGCCTTTTTCCTCTTGGCTTCCGCGTGCGATGGAAGGTCCAACCCCTTCGTCGGCCATTTTTTATGGTTCTCTGTCGGTACATTTTGGCGTTTTCCTGCTCTTGCGCACCTTTCCGTTTTGGGAGCATCAACTCTCTGCTCGAATCTTAATCGGAGTACTCGGCTTAACAACGGCAATTGTGGCCTTTCTTATCGCTCGGGTACAATCCACTATTAAGACGCAGATTGCCTATGCCTCCATCTCCCAAATTGGAATCATGTTCATCGAAGTGGCACTCGGACTGGAGAATCTGGTTTTACTGCATTTTGCAGGCAATGCCTTTCTCAGAACATACCAGTTGCTGGTGTCTCCTTCGGTGGTGAGCTATATGATTCGCGACCAGTTCTATAATTACCAAAAAGAAGAGGTGGGCAGGAAGGTGAATTTACCAAGCCGCATCCAACGTTCGTTTTACCTGCTTTCACTTAAGGAGTGGAACCTTGATCGACTATTGAATAAATACATCTTCCGCTTCATTAAATTCTTAGGACGGAAGCTGGATTTCATCACGCCTAAAAATGCGCTATACGTAGTTGTTCCAATTTATTTATTGGGCATTTGGTTATACCTGAATCAGGAGTTTTTAAGCCAAGAAGTATTTGAAAACCTCCCTGAAATTTTCTCGCTGTTTGGGTTGTTACTGGTATTTAAGTCCTTTTCAGAACGCCGTTATCCATGGCTTGCTTGGGTATTGGTAGCCATGGGGCATTTCTGGGTAGCCTTGGCAATTTCTTTCAATGAACATTTCGACTTCAACCATTCCGTACTCTACCTGAGTGGCGTCGTTGGTGGTGGCCTAGTAGGGCTCGTTTGCTTGAATCTGCTGAAGCAACGTGAACCAAATTATTATGACTTGAATACCTATTACGGCCATGTATATGAACATCCGAGATTGGCGATGATCTTTTTGATTTCCGCATTGTGTTTGATGGGATTTCCAATCAGCATGACTTTTATCGGAGAGGATTTGATCTTTAGTCATATCCATCAGGACCAGTACATCTTGGCTATTTTTAATTCATTCAGTTACGTGATTGGCGGCATTGCGCTGGTACGCATTTATTCCCGGCTCTTTTTAGGGCCACATATTAAAACCTATCATTCTACTCCATTAAAATCATCTTAACCCCAACCTAACGTATCATGCATACAGATAATATAAAAGTTCCAGCTTCTGGACTTCAAGGATTCAAAGAAAATTGGAAATCCGATATTCTTCCGGGGTTCCTCGTATTTTTATTAGCATTACCCCTTAGCTTGGGAATTGCGAAGGCCAGCGGTTTCCCTGCTGCTATGGGTGTACTCACTGCCATGATTGGTGGAATATTCGTTAGCTTTTTTAAGGTTTCTGAACTTACTATCAAAGGCCCAGCTGCTGGATTGATTACCGTTTGTGCAGCGTCTATCGCAGCCATGGGGGGTGGCGATATTGGTTGGCATGCTACAGGTGCGATTATCGTAACGATGGCAGCGCTACAAATTGTATTCGCCTACCTCAAGTTTGGTTCGTTTAGTGATTTTTTCCCCCATTCAGCGGTGCATGGAATGCTTGCGGCTATCGGCTTAATCATCATCGCCAAACAAATCCCAGTGCTCTTGGGTGATGACCCAATGACTTACAAAGGAGAAGGTCCTATTGAGTTGTTTATGGATATTCCTCGCTTTATTCAGGCCGCCCATTGGCATATTGCACTAATTGGAATTATAAGCTTAGTGATTCTTTTCGGATTACCCATGCTCAAGATTAATTTCTTGAAAAAAGTTCCTGCACCAATGATTGTGCTATTGATGGCCATTCCTTTGGCTATTTCCATGCATTTCAGGGAAGATGAGCCTGCATATTCTATGGTAACGGTGGGTGATTTCTGGGAAAACGTAAAGGTACAAGTCGATTTTTCTAGCATTGGAACCATGACCTTTTGGAAATTTGTGTTCATGTTCCTTTTTGTGAATAGTTTAGAGTCCTTACTTACAGTCAAGGCAATTGATAATCTGGATCCATTCAAGCGGGAATCGAGCTATAACGGTGACTTAAAAGCGCTGGGTGCCGGAAATGCACTTGCCGGCTTATTAGGTGGTTTGCCAATGATTTCTGAAGTGGTACGTAGCTCAGCTAACGTTGGGTTTGGAGCGAGAACAAAATGGTCGAATTTCTTCCATGGGATTTTTCTTTTCCTCGCCATGCTTTTAGTGATTCCGGTAATTGAGATGATCCCGAATACAGCCTTAGCAGCTATGCTAATCTACGCGGGTTATCGCCTAGCTGCACCACGTGAATTCTTCAATACCTACAAAATTGGGAAGGAACAATTAGCGATTTTCTTGGTTACCATTTTAGTGACTTTACTCGAAGACTTGCTCTTAGGAATTGCTGCCGGAATCCTAATGAAATTTATTTTCCACCTTGCCAATGGAGCACCACTTGCCAGCTTGTTTAAAGCGAACTATGTGGTAGAACAAACAGAAAACAAAACGACGATTAACATTAGCGGGTCGGCCGTATTCTCCAATTTGCTGGGCTATAAAAAGGTCCTGAATAATTTGCCTGAGAAACAAAAAGTGGTAGTGAATTTTGCCACAACGCGTTTGGTGGATCATTCCTTTATGCATTTTGTAAACCATTTCGAAAGAGAGTACAATTTTCGCGGTGGAAATTTTAGCATCGTCGGTCTTGAAAATCATACCGCACTTTCCGGTCATGAGCTTGCTACACGTAAATTGAAAAAAGTATAATTGCTCAATGGAATCCTATCTAATGAGAATATTGACAAGAAAGAGGTCGTTGATAAAACAACGAATAATTTCAATTTCTATGAAAAAAATTTTGATTTCGGTGCTTGCGCTGTTCCCTGCAGTGGCACTCGCACAAAACAAAGATTTGCGTGTAAATCTCAATGAAGACGGTTCACATTATTTCAAATTTATGGGTCTCTCCCAAGTCTGGTTGCGCTATGATCAAAGCAATCCAGGCTCGACTATGTATGGGGATGAGGTTGAATCCACCTACGATATAGGAATTCGCCGACTTCGATTTCAGGCGTATGGACAACTGAGTGATCGGGTATTTGTCTATACCCAATTTGGACAAAACAACCTAAATCGTATGGCCTCGCGAAAAACGGGTGGATTTTTCCATGATGCCATTGTAGAATATGCCGCGGTCAAGAGAAAGCTTTCTTTGGGTGCTGGTATGACGGGCTGGAGCGGATTGAGTAGGTATGCCAGTCCGAGTGTGGGTAGTATTTTGAGTCTTGATGCTCCGCTTTACCAGCAAGCTACTAACGACATAAATGATATCTTCTTAAGGAAGCTCAGTGTTTATGCCAAGGGTAAATTGGGCAAATTGGATTACCGCGTTGCTATCACAAATCCATTCCCTGTGCAAAGTGCAACGACTGGGATTAATGGCTCCTTGGTTGGTGCGGTAGATACTATTATCACGACCAATTCAACCTTTAATCCGCGAAAAGCCAAAGCTCAATTTCAGGGTTATTTCATGTACCAGTTTAAGGATGAAGAGAGCAATCTCACTCCATATACCACTGGAACATACCACGGCAAAAAAGACGTGTTTAACATCGGGGTTGGCTTCATTTATCAAGCTCAAGCTACGAGAAGAGCACTGGAGTTTAATGACTCATTGGGCTTCCAGGGGGGAGAAACAAACGACATGCTTTTACTATGTGTCGATATGTTCTATGATCATCCAATAAACGAAGAAAAAGGAACGGCTCTAACCTTGTATGGATCGTTTTCTAGCTATGATTTTGGACCCGGCTACTTGCGTTATACCGGAGTAATGAATCCAACGAATGGACTTACCACCGGCAATTACCAAAAAGGCAATAATGGAAATGCATTCCCAATGATTGGTACCGGTCAAATCATCTATATCCAAGGAGGCTATAAGTTAAAAAACGAACTATTCGGCAAGCAAGGCACTTTGCAACCATACGCCGATATGATGCTTGCCAATTACGATCGATTGAACGGTCCTATGGCAGTCTATGAAGCGGGTATAAATTGGTTAATTACTGGACATAGCGCCAAGATGACTTTGGGCTTGCAAAACAGGCCAGTTTTTAATCCCGACCTGAATGGAACTTTAACAGAACAAGGAAGAAAGAGCATGATTACGCTCCAATACCAAATTAGCATTTAAGACTGAGGGTTTACCAGACAGCGAAAATCGGTTAATCCCTGAAGCCGCAACTTAGGTTGCGGCTTTTCTTTTTTGTACAGTCACCCTGACCGGTGATTTTTTTGCAGCGGACCGCGGTCTATCGACAGTCGACCTTTTTACAACAAAACCTTATCTTCGCCGCGCTAAAAACACAAAAAACACATGGCTCAACTCACAATTGTAAGACACGGACAATCAGAATGGAATTTGCAAAATCGCTTCACTGGATGGGAAGATGTTTCCCTCACCGATAAAGGACGTGAGGAAGCAAAAGCAGCAGGGGAGACCTTGAAAAACTATCAATTTGATGAAGCCTATACTTCCAACTTAAAACGTGCGCAAAATACCTTGGCCATGATTTTAGAAGTGAGCGGACAACAAAATATTCCTACAACTCGCAATGAAGCTTTGAATGAACGTCATTATGGTGATCTTCAGGGATTAGATAAAGCAGAGACCGCCCTCAAGTTCGGAGATGATCAAGTGCATATCTGGAGAAGAAGTTTTGATGTAGCTCCTCCAAATGGAGAAAGCTTGAAAGATACTGCTGCTCGTGTTTTACCGTATTATGAAGCGGAAATTGAACCTAAATTGAAGGCTGGTGAAAACATCATCATTGCAGCTCATGGAAATAGTCTACGCGCATTGATTATGCATATCGAAAAACTAACTCCAGAGCAAATCTTGCAACGTGAAATTGGAACGGCGCGCCCTATCGTCTATACTTTTGATGCAGACTTGAACGTAGACGGTATCGAGGAATTTTAATTGTTATAAATAGAAGGGGTAGTTGAACTACTCCTTCCATTTAATCATATCTGCTACTGGTCTCCGAATGGACTGAGGGATCGTATCATAAGTGATTCCAGCCAAGAAATATCCGAGGGCTTTTTCGTTTTCGGCCAATTCAAAATAGGCGTGCATTTCTTCGCCAAAAACCCCATTTCCAGTGCTCCAATAGCCATGGTATCCTTGGTCCTGTAAACTTAGCCAGAAGTTCTGAATGGCAGCTGCAGTTGCGCAGGTTTCTTCCACTTCTGGAACCATTCCGGTATAATGACAGGCCATCGCAATAATATGGCTCGATTTCTTCATGAATTGATATTTGGCTTGGTGGTCTACCGTCCAAATTTCTCCTTTGGCTTCCACATTTCTTCTAGCCATTTTTGCCCATTGGTCCACCAATTTAATCATTGAAGCACCTCCATAAACAATAAAACGCCATGGTTGGGTGCGTTTATGTGTAGGTGCCCAATTGGCTGCCTCAAAGGCTTTTTCTAGTGCTTCCTTTGGAATAGAATCACCACTGAATTGTCTCGGGTAAACCGAGCGTCTTTTTAAAAGTATCTCTTGAACTTCCATTAATTTCCTCTTTTTGTGTGCTTGAATCCTTTGCCGAGCAAATACTTCACCACCTTATCCCGCTGGTCACCTTGAATGACAATTTCACCGTCTTTGGCAGAACCGCCGGTTCCACAGGTCGTTTTAAGTTTTTTTGTCAGCTCCTCTTTGTCATCCTGACTACCAATAAAGTTATGTACGATGGTTACGTCTTTCCCACCACGTCCTTTGCGTTCCAGCATCACGCGAAGCTTCTGTGATTCTGGCGAAAGCGTTTCTTCATCCGATTCTTCAAATCCTTGATATTCGAAATCAGGCTCCGTGGAGAATACTATGCCGTCGCGTTTTTTATTCTTATTACTCATTCTATTTGTGATTTATGAGTTGTGATTTGTGAATTAAAAGTTCTGGATGCTGTGTTGAATCGAGAACAAGTCGCAAGTTAGGAAAAAGAGATGAGGGGAGAGGTTTCGAGATTTCGAGGGGTTGGTCCCTGAGCTGCCAGATGTGGCTTTGACTTACTACAAATTTCACGGCTAGTCGAAGGGCAATTTTTCGGGCTTTCCGGTCACTGACTACGTGCGCCGAAGCTGACGAAGGAAGCGAAGGTGCAGCGGCCTTACGTTTTTTCAGTCTTAACGAAAAAGTAATGGTCAGTCGAAGTGTGAGGAGGTCAGACTACTAGACTTTCAGACAATCAGATACCAGACAAAAAGAACAAGGAATTTGGCTGGATGCTTCAGCTTCCAGCGTTTAATGCAGAAGAATAGCAGTTTTAAAAACGAAGCCTATTCGTCCATGTAAAAATGAAATTGTCTTTTGTCTAGCCATCTAGCTCTCACTGACTTTTACTATAATTTATATTCATCATGCAAATCATTCAAGTCGAAATATTAAGTGATCAGGGCTTAAGCTATTGAAGCAGCTCGAGAAATTGAATGGGCTCAATTTGTTGCGCTCAGATAGGAAAAAGGATTTGCCAAAACGCAAGTGGTCTGGTTCCATATTAAAGGAGACTGCTGAAAAAATGCTGGCTGAGATTTAACAAGAACGAGGTGAATGGGAACCCAATACCTAGCCGATACCAATGCAATAATCGAATTTCTTGGTGGCGCATTTAATTCTCATCTGCTCCTCACAAGGCGACTAAAATCAGTAATCGTTGAGACACAACCATTAGCTGCGACAGAGCCATCTCCTGTCTAACCATCTGACTGTCTAATTGTCTAAAAGTCTATTTATCTTTGCTCCGTCCAACTTGAAATTGGAAGCCATTCATGAATTTACACAATAAGGAAAATCGTGAGATCCTCAAGGAGAAGATCTTACAATCCAAAGAAGCACGGAATACCGTCTCTTTTTACAATTATTACCAACTCAAAAATCCGGCATTTGTCCGCGATTATCTCTTTATCGAATTTGAAAAATTAGGCGTTCTGGGTCGCATTTATGTGGCACATGAAGGCACCAATGCGCAGGCATCTGTTCCTCAAAAAAGGTGGGATGATTTTGTCGCATTTATGAATTCCATTTCCTTTTTAGAGGGACTTCGTTTGAATACTGCGGTAGAAAATGACGATAAATCCTTCTTTAAACTTATTGTGCGCCTCAAGGAAAAAATAGTGGCGGATGGCCTGAACGATTCAACCTTTGATGTAACCGATAAAGGCACGCACCTGAACGCTGCCGCCTTCAATGAATTGACTTCCGACCCAGAAACCATCTTGGTGGATATGCGCAATCATTATGAATCTGAGGTGGGTCACTTTGAGGGAGCCTGGTGCCCAGATGTAGATACTTTTCGTGAACAATTGCCGCTTGTGGTAGATGAACTAGCCGATAAAAAAGACAAGAATATTGTCATGTACTGCACCGGTGGTATCCGCTGTGAAAAGGCATCTGCCTGGCTCAAACACAATGGCTTTGGGAATGTATATCAGCTCGAAGGCGGTATCATCAAATATGCGAGAGACGCAAAAGCAGAAGGCTTACCCATCAAATTCCGGGGTAAAAACTTTGTCTTTGACGAACGCCTAGGCGAACGTATCAATGGAGAAGTAATCGCACAATGCCATCAATGCGGAAAGCCAGCTGATGTGCATACGAATTGCAAAAACAAGGCATGCAATCTCCTCTTTATCCAATGTGAGGAATGCGCCGAAAAAATGGAAGGCACCTGCTCAACAAAATGCCAAGACATTATCCATCTCCCAGAAGAGGAACAGGCCGCTCTTCGCAAGAATACAGACAGCGGCGTGAGGATTTTTTCGAAGGGTAGGTTTGATGACCTGTCAATAGGTAGATAAATCGATGATTCAAATTTGCAAGGGTGAGAAATTGCGATAGTTAGCACATGATCTTCCAGTCACCCTGAGCGTAGCCGAAGCTAGGTTTAGCCCAAACGCTGTCTATAACTCAAATTCTCTGCATGCTTTCTGCCCAATTTTGAGTTTTGTCAGACCATAAAAAGTCCTTTAGCTATGGTATCTATGAAGGGTAATGTAAATTTTTCATTATTAGCTAATTGAAAAAAAACGCATCGTAAAATTTTGCGCGTTTTGTAAACGTTCTCCCTCAGGACGTCGGCAGAATCAAATTACAAATATGGATGAAGAACGAAGTCTCACATCTCAAATCTTAAATCTCTCGTCTCTAATGCTCTCTCCAACTCAGTACTCCAGCTTCAATGCGAACGGGTAAATTATTTTCTTGGGGTGGAATCGGACAAGAGTAGCGACTATTATAAGCGCAGTATGGATTATATGCCCGATTAAAATCGAGAATAACCGTATCGCCAAGAGGGCCTTGAATATCGAGGTAACGGCCTCCTCCATAGGATTCAAAGCCATTGGTGGAGTCGTTGAATGGGATAAAAAGGTAGTTTTCATAGCCGGCTTTTTTACTCAAGTCAACATTTCGGTAAACGGATAAACGGCATTCGATTCCATCGAGAGTAAAAAATAGGTGGCCATGCTTGACATATTTAGGTGTGCGGTCTGTGCTCGTTGGCATCAGGAAGGGCCTTTCCTTTGGAGTAGCTTCGAATCGAGCGGCTACCACATACTTGGCATTGAAATCGAAATAGCTCAGTCCATCAAAATGTTCTAGGTCTTCACGGGTCAGTGGAGATTGTTTTGGGTCGGCAAACTCCTCGTTATTGACCACGCGGATGGAGTCATTGATGGTCTGGTACAACGCCGTGTCAATCTGACCAATCGCTTGGATACTCATCCATAGACAAAAAATACTAAGCAGGCTTTTCTTCATTTTTGGGCATTTTACGGATGGCTTCGGGATCGGTAACTCCTCCTGAAACAATAAATTTCATGAGTTCGGAAGAGTTTCCATTTAGTGGTTTGATTTTTTCTTTTGGAACTAAAAATAGATTTCCTGAAAAATTATAGGAGTGGGGAAAATATACTGCAACGAGCCCTTCTAGTTCGATGGCACTTAAGTCCTTACCGGTGACAAATCCCAGTTTATAGATGCCGTTGGTCATCTCCACAGCCACACCTTCCGTAAACTTCTTTTTATCGCCTACAAAAGCTTCAATAAAGTCTTTGATCATGGAATAAATCACCTTGATGCCTGGTGTTTTCTCCAAAAGATGGTCGAAGAAATCGAGGATGGGTTTGGTAAGAAGTCCTTCGCCAATGAAGCCAATAAAGGTGATAAAGCTCAGTACCAATACAAGGCCTAAGCCGGGAATGCTTAAGCCAAAGAAATATTGGGTATCGATGATATTGTCTACCAAATGAAAGGCGGTGACAAGGACATAGGCGGTTCCTGCGATCGGAAGGGAAATCAATAAGCCTCCTAAGAAGTAATTGAAGAGTCTCCGGAAGGTAAGGGGGCGATTAATTCTCATGTTTGCTGAATTTTTAACAAATCTTGTCCAATGTCTTTACGGTAATTTTTCCCCTCAAAACCAATTGCTTCCGCTTGCTCGAAAGATTGGGATAAGGCTTCTGTTAAGGAATTGGCTAAGCTGGTTATAGCAAAAACCCGTCCTCCATTCGTAAGGCATTTTCCATCACTCATTTTGGTGCCTGAATGAAATACGAGCGATTTGCTTGGCGAGTCGAGTCCGATAATTTCCTTGCCTTTTGCGTAGCTTTCTGGATAACCGCCTGAAACAAGAACAACTGTCGCAGCGGTTTTTGGAATAATCTTCAGTGATTTTGTCCCCAGGTTTTGTTCGCAAACGCCATTTAAGAGGTCAACAAGGTCGCAGTCCAAACGAGGGAATACGGCTTCCGTTTCAGGATCTCCCATGCGCACATTGTATTCTATCACGTATGGATCTCCGCCTACGTTCATCAATCCAATAAAGATAAATCCACGGTAATCGATGCCGTCTTTCTGCAAGCCAGAGATGGTAGGCTTCACAATGCGCTCTTCCACTTTGTCCATAAAGGCTTGGTCGACGAATGGTACCGGGGAAATAGCGCCCATTCCACCTGTATTTAGGCCCGTATCTCCCTCACCAATGCGCTTATAGTCTTTGGCTTCTGGAAGTAGGAAATAATCCTTTCCATCAGTTAATACAAAAACAGAAACTTCAATTCCTTTTAAAAATTCTTCAATCACCACCTGAGATGAAGCGGCTCCAAATTTAGCATCCGCTAGCATGGCATGTAACTCAGCTTTGGCCTCCTCTAAGGTTTCTGGAATTACAACGCCTTTCCCTGCGGCCAGTCCATCCGCCTTTAAAACATATGGGGCATGCAAAGTTTCTAAAAACTTCTTTCCCTCGTCTAAGTTCTCTGCATCAAAGGTCTGGTAGGCTGCAGTTGGTACACCGTGTTTGGCCATGAAGGCTTTGGCAAAATCTTTTGAGCCTTCTAATAGTGCTCCTTGTTTTTCAGGTCCAGCCACCTTTATTTGTTCCAGGCTTGGTGTATCGCGGAAATAATCAACAATGCCATGAACCAAAGGGTCTTCGCTGCCTGGTACCAGCATGTCGATCTCATGCTCAAGGCAAAAAGCACCAATGCTTGCGAAGTCGAGAATGTTTAAACTTACATTTTCTCCATGCTGAGCAGTACCCGCATTTCCGGGTGCGATAAATAGATTTTCACATAGGGCGCTCTGAGAAAATTTCCAAGCAAATGCATGTTCCCGTCCGCCGGAACCAAGGATCAAAATATTCATGGCACAAAATTAGCCCATTTTGCCTTGCTATTGGGACACAATTTTCGCAGCCCTTTGGCAAATTATATTAATTTTACGCCCCATTTTTAAGCGCAACAGTGCATGATTGATTCGATAATTAAAGGGTTTTCCAAGCTTTTTGGAAACAAATCTGAGAAAGATATTAAGGATATTCTTCCTCGGATTGAAAAGATAAATGCTCATTATGCGAGCTATACCAACTTGAGCCATGATGAGCTCAGAGCCAAGACGGCAGAGTTTAAAAGTCGCATTGCTGACTATCTGTCAGACATTGAGGCAGAAATTAGCTCTCTGAAAAAAAGAGTAGACACGGAATTAGACATGGACATGCATGTCAAGGAAGATATCTATGAAAACCTCGACAGACTGAAAAAAGAACGCAACGAAAAACTCGAAGTGATTCTTGACGAGATCTTGGAAGAGGCTTTTGCCGTGGTAAAGGAAACTGCTAGAAGGTTCAAGGAGAATGAAGAGCTTGTGGTGAGTGCTAGCGAATTTGATCGTGATCTTGCTGCGCGCAAAGACTTTGTGACCATCAAAGGAAACGATGCTGTTTGGAAGAACGAATGGGATGCAGCGGGTAACCTAGTAAAATGGGATATGCTTCATTACGATGTGCAGCTTATTGGTGGTATTGTATTGCATCAAGGAAAAATTTCTGAGATGGCGACTGGTGAGGGTAAAACCTTGGTGTCGACTTTACCTGCTTATTTGAATGCTTTGAGTGGTCATGGCGTTCATTTGGTAACAGTGAATGATTACCTCGCTCGTCGTGACTGTGAATGGAATGGTCCCTTATTTCAGTTCCATGGAATAAGTACAGCTTGCCTCGATTATACGCAGCCAAATTCTGAGGAGCGTCGTGAAGCCTATAGGGCGGATATTGTTTATGGAACCAATAATGAATTCGGTTTCGATTACCTCCGGGATAATATGGCGCGTGATACCGAAGATTTGGTGCAGCGTGAACATCATTATGCGATGATTGATGAGGTGGATTCTGTTTTGATTGATGATGCAAGAACTCCATTGATTATCTCCGGACCAGTTCCTCGGGGTGATCAACATGAATTTGCCGAATTGAAACCGCGTATCCAACGTTTGGTTGATGCCCAAAAGAAATATTTAAATACTGCCCTTAGTGATGCAAAACGCATGATTGAAGCAGGGGATGAGAAAAACGGAGGAATGCAATTATTCCGCGCTTACCGTGGTCTCCCGAAAATGAAGCCATTGATTAAATTCTTGGGAGAACCAGGAATGAAGGCTATCATGCAAAAAACAGAAAATATTCACCTGGCGGATAACCAAAAGGAAATGCCGAAGGTGGATGCGGAACTGTTCTTTGTAATTGATGAAAAGAATAATAGTATTGAGCTTACAGAAAAAGGTATCGAGCTGATTACTGGATCAGGAGAAGATCAAAGTTTTTTCGTATTGCCAGATTTTGGTGGCGAAATGGCTGAAATTGAAAAATCTCAATTAGATGAAGCCAGCAAAGCAAAACGCAAAGAAGAGCTGATTCAAGATTTCTCAGAAAAATCAGAACGTATTCATTCCATCAATCAATTGCTCAAGGCATATTGTCTCTTTGAAAATGATATTGATTATATCATCGTTGATGGCAAGATTAAAATTGTGGATGAGCAAACTGGTCGTGTATTGGATGGACGTCGTTATTCTGACGGACTGCATCAAGCGATAGAAGCCAAAGAAAATGTGAAGGTAGAAGCGGCGACACAAACTTTTGCGACCGTTACCTTACAGAATTACTTCAGAATGTACCATAAGCTTTCCGGGATGACCGGAACAGCCGAAACGGAAGCAGGAGAATTCTGGGAAATCTATAAATTGGATGTGGTGGTAATTCCTACCAACCGTCCGATTGTAAGAAATGACGACAATGATCTCGTCTTTAAAACAACGCGTGAGAAATTTAATGCGGTAATTGATGAAGTGGTCAAACTGAGTGAATCAGGCCGACCAGTATTGGTGGGTACTACTTCAGTGGAGATATCTGAGCTACTTGCTCGGATGCTTACTATGCGCAAAATAAAACACAATGTATTGAATGCCAAACAGAACCAACGTGAGGCTGAAATTGTGGCTGCAGCGGGTCAATCTGGGGCGGTTACCATTGCCACCAATATGGCCGGTCGTGGTACGGATATCAAGCTTGGTCCGGATGTGAAGCAAGCCGGTGGTTTAGCGATTGTTGGTACCGAACGACATGATTCACGCCGCGTGGATCGTCAGTTGCGTGGTCGTGCCGGTCGTCAGGGAGATCCAGGTAGTTCACAGTTTTTTGTGTCATTGGAAGATAACCTCATGCGCCTGTTTGGTTCAGAGCGTATTTCGAAGGTTATGGACCGTTTCGGGCATGAAGAAGGCGAAGTGATTCAACATGGAATGATTTCAAAGTCCATCGAGAATGCACAGAAAAAAGTAGAGCAGAATAACTTCGGCATCAGGAAGCGTTTGTTGGAATATGATGATGTCATGAATAGCCAACGCGAAGTGGTGTATTCAAAACGACGCAATGCTTTGTTCGGTGATAAACTGTCGTTAGACATCAATAATATGATGTTTGGAATGTGCAATTCACTGGCTGGAGAATATCATACAACTGGAGATTTCGAAGGTTTGAAGGTTGAGCTATTACGCTTGTTGGCCTTTGATATTAAGATGGATGAGGAGCAATTTCTCGGAATGAAAACCGACAAGTTTGCTGAAGCACTTTTCCATGAACTAAGCTCCGAATACCAACGAAGAAGTAAGGCTATTGCGGCACAAGCAATGCCTGTGTTTAAAGATATCTTTACTACACGTGGTGAGACTGTTGAGAATATTTCTGTTCCATTTACAGATGGAAAACGTGGCTTGCAAGTTATCGCAAACCTGAAGAAGACGGTTGAATCAGATGGACGTGAATTGATTAATGCATATCAAAAAGCAGTTACGCTTGCCATCATCGACGAGGAGTGGAAAGAGCATCTACGTGAGATGGATGATCTAAAGCAGTCAGTTCAACAAGCTGTTTATGAGCAAAAAGATCCCCTCTTGATTTATAAACTTGAGTCGTTTAAATTATTTGAAGGGTTGGTTGATCGTTTAAATAGAGATACCGTGAGTTTGCTCGTTAAGGGGCATATCATGACCAACGATGGCGACCAAGAAGTACGTGAGGCCCAGGCTGAACGCCCGAAAACCGACATGAGTAAACTGCAAATGAGTCGGGAGGATCGAATGAATGCACCGCAACAGGAGCCAAGAGCAGAAGGACAAGCCCAACAGCGCGTTCATCAAAATCCAATGAAAGCGGACTTGAAAGTGGGAAGAAATGATGCTTGTCCATGCGGAAGCGGAAAGAAATTTAAAAATTGCCACGGTAAGGAAGCCTAATGCCAAGTTTTGAGAGCCATATAGAATACACTCTTTTGAAGGCAAACACTTCATGGGAAGACGTCACGCATCTATTGGCAACGGCACAGAAGAAGGGGTATTGCGGCATTTGTGTTTCGCCATACTTCGTGAAGGCTGCTGCCCGCCATATTCGTGAAAACGAATTAAAATTGAAATTAATCACCGTGGTAGGTTTTCCTATGGGCTATAGTGCAGTGAGCGCTAAAGTCGAAGAGGTCAAGAAAGCAGTGATGGAGGGAGCAGACGAGTTGGATATAGTCGTCAACCTTTCTGCTTTCTTCTCGAAAGATATGGCGGTATTGAAAAATGATATCAATAGTGTCGTGACGGCCTGTCACTTGCACAATAAAAAAGCAAAAATCATCTTAGAAACGGGTGCGCTTGACGAAAAGGAAATGCTTAAATTGGCAGAGATATGCGTTCAGGCAGGTGCAAACTTTGTAAAAACCTCGACCGGTTATTTTGAAATTGGAGCGGAGTTAGAAAAGGTGAAAGCATTAAAAGCATACTTACCAGAAACCGTTAAGATTAAAGCGTCTGCGGGTATTAAAACGAGAGTACAGGCAGAAGCATTTATTGCAGCCGGAGCTTCTCGAATTGGAACGTCAACAGCATTATAGGTACTACCATGAAGCGACTAATATATGTGATCCTGTTTAGTATTCCTTTGCCCTTAATGGCTCAGGATAACAGCGGAAGCGGAAAAGTTACGGTGAAGGCAGATCCACGTATCGAGAAGATTTTAAATCGACGTGTGGAGTTTTTTAATTTAGACTCCAGCCAACAAGGATACCGACTTCAAATAATGTCGATAACAGACAGGAAGGAAGCGATGCTAGAGATGGAAAATTTCCAACTGAAATATCCTCAAATTCCTATCTATCTCAAGTATGATTCACCTAATTTTAAATTAAGAATTGGAGATTTTTCAAATAAAATTGAGGCGCATTATTGGTTTATGAAGTTGCAAGAAGATTACCCGCATCTCTTTGTAGTGCCCGATAAAGTCTATCCCAAACAAATTGCAGAGTGATTTTCTGAAAATCATTTTTAATTCTAATATCTCCGTACTATCTTTGCAGTCCTTTTAAGAAATCGAGCAATGGATTTGATAAAATTAGTTGAAGCAGAATTTGCTACCAATACAGAAACTCCAGCATTTAATCCGGGAGATACGGTTACCGTTTCTTACCGAATTAAAGAGGGAGCTAAGGAACGTATTCAGCAGTTCCAAGGTGTTGTTATTCAACGCAGAAATAGCGGAATGAGCGAAACCTTTACAGTTCGTAAAGTGTCGAATGGTGTAGGTGTAGAGCGTATCTTCCCAGTGAGAAGCCCTTTCATTGAGAAAGTAGAAATTAACAAGAGAGGTAAAGTTAGAAGAGCACGTTTGTTCTATCTTAGAAAACTTACTGGTAAAGCTGCTCGTATCAAAGAGAGAAGAGTTTAGTTTTCTTATACCAGAAAAATATAGAATCCCGGTTGGCCAAATGGCTAATCGGGTTTTTTTATGCCATGGCTAATAATAGCTGAATTCTTTACGAATAAATGTTTTGCTCCTATTGCTTGATCGGGTTTCAATGAGCTCGCTCGCATTTCCTAGAACATCGCGTTTCAAAATCTCCACCCAAATCGTATCTGTCTTCCCGGTAAGAACGTCCAATTCAACTCGGTAATTGCTTCCATCGATAGCAATCATATTGAAAATTTTCTCGTCGGAAACAAGTGTAGCGTTCGCATACTGTTTAATTTCAGCAATGCGCTCCTCATAATCCTGACTATCTAGCTCAGTGATGATTTCATAGGTCAACTGATTATCACTTGAGTATTTTCTTTCGTAGAGGTGAGTCTGATCTAAATTTTCAATGGTGCCATAGGAAGTGTCTTTCGTGAGCATATTCACCTCTTGCCAGCCGGTTTTTCTTCCGCCTTTAATCTTATATGCATAATTCACGGCCATACTTGTTTGATTTTGACGTGAACGGTTCAGTACAAATTGCATAAAGCTTACATGACCATCCTTATTATAATCATACAAGGTGCGGTAATTGAAGCTGGCTGAATCAAGAGGGATGCTATCGCTAAAATTGAGGTATTTGAAGGTGATTAAACGTTTTACATCGCCAAGGTATCCATAGCGTGACAAATCATTTTTATATGCCTGCTGTGTTGTACAAGCGCACAGAATAAAGATTCCAGCCAAGAGGGAGAATGGTTTCATGACAAGCAAGATAAATCAAAGAATACAGATAGTGAAAAGCCTAGGGATTGAATCAACCCCTATCGGCTCTTCCTGGGATTAATGAATGAATTTCATCTTCAAATTCCTGCTTTCTATGACGTGAAAGAGGGATATGGGCACCACCGACCATTTCAATTTCTGAAGTCCCACGCGTGAAACTGTTCATATGATCAAGGTTGATGATGTATTTGCGGTGAACCTTGAAGAAGCTCTTGTTTTCAATAAGGAGTCTTTCAAAGTCAACCAATGGTTTACTGACTAAAATGGTTTCTCCGGTTCGCAGAGAAAGGTGGGTGTACATGCCATCGGCTTCTAGATAAAGGATGTCTCTAATCTCTACAAATTGAAATCCGCTGCTATTTGGCAAAGCAATCCGACTGAAAGGCCTTTCGTAATGTGCCTTTAGAACTTCCACGCGCTTACTTCGATGTGTAGAGTTTTTTTCTACTTTCTTTATAACGTCCTCCAAGGCTTCAATGGTGGCCGGTTTGAGAATATAATCTAAGGCTGATAGTTTGAGCGCCTGCATGGCAAACTCATTATAGGCGGTAACAAAAACCAATTCGCAGGGAAGCTCTTTATCGGGATAGAAGTCGAGAATTTGCAAGCCACTATGCTGGGGCATTTCAATATCGAGGAAAAGGATATCCGGCTTTTTCTCATTCACTGCAATGACTGCATCAGGCAAATTATTTGCTTCTGCAACCACCTCAATGGGTGTTTGACATTCTTCCAAGAGATGCTTTAAAAGTCTCCTGGCTTTGTCTTCATCGTCGCATATTACCGCTCGCAGAGTCATCCAAAAGCAAATCTAGGTTTTGTCTCGGGCATTCAGTAAAATAATGTACGACTGGTGAAATTAAACTGCTGAAAGTCTATCTAATCTTCTATAAATAAACGTACTTCAGTTCCTGCGGCTGATCCATTTGGGAATTCAAGGTCTTCAATTTCTAATCGGATTTCATATTTCCCTGAGCTATTTAACATTTCAATACGTCGATTGATTGCGCCAGTAGCAAATGAGGTATGATTTTTCGGCCGGGCATTTCTGATTTTTGCGGCCCTAGTTCTACCTATTCCATTGTCACGAATTATTGATCTTAATGTGTCATTTTCTTCAGAAAATTCAATTTCAATACGTTTTATCCCTTGTTTGTGAAGTAGTCCATGTTTTACAGCATTTTCCACAAAGGGTTGTAGGAGCATAGTAGGTACAACAGTATTTACTGGGTCGCTCACTGAGTCGAGGTTAATTTGGTAACTGAAATCTGCCCCAAAACGCAATTTTTCCAGTTCAAGATAAAGCCCCAACCATTCACATTCTTCGGTTAGAGGAATGGATTCTTTTTCGGAATTTTCGAGCACCTTTCGCAATAGAACAGCAAATTTATTTAGATAGGTAGCCGCTTCCTTGGTCTCTGAGAAAATGATAAGTTCATAGATCGAGTTTAAGGAATTGAAGATAAAATGAGGATTCATCTGGGCCTTCAAGGCAGTCAATTGTGACTCAATCAGGTTGGTTTTCAATTCTGCCCTTTCTAATACGTTTTCCTGCTGTTTCCTGACCTGCCTTAGGTAAATGGTGAATAGGAGAAGCATTACCCCAAAGGTGAGCACTACAAGTGCCACATAAAACCAACTTCTTTGCCAGTAAGGCGGGAATACAACCAGCGGTATATAGATGGAATTGGAGTATTGTCCTTTTGCATCCATTGCACGGATATGAATTCCCTTGGATCCTTTTGCTAGATTAGTCAGCACAAGATCGTGTTGCCCTTCCTGAAGCTTGTTCCAATTCCTGTCATCATAGGAGTATGAAATAATATACTTTCCCTGAGAATAATAACTCAAAACTGAAAAGGCGAGTGTCAATTCATCTGTTGAAATGATATGCTCTTGACTCGCCGCTGGCTTTGCTCCATTTATTTCAAGTTTGAGCAGGTGAAGTAAGGGGGCATTCGCATTTTGTTCAAGGTTTGCTGGTAGGCATTGTAAACCATTTCCTGTTGCAAGCCATAGATGATTTTTCAAAAAATGAAGATCGTAAATCACATTTGCACTGAGTCCGTCGCGGGTGCTGAACCAGGTTTCCTTCTGCTTGGCGACATCAATTTTCACCAGTCCTTTGCTGCTAGCTAACCATAAGTTCCCATCGTGCCATTTCATCCGATAGATTAGAAATCCTTCTGGGAATTTGGGATGAAATAAGGTCGTTTTATTGTCTTTAACTAGATAGATTTCGCCGGAGGTAAGTGTGCAGTACAATTGGTCTTCCTCTGCCACCCAGAGAATGTCTTGAATGCCCTGCCCCTTGAATAAATGCCGCAAAACCGTGCTGTCTTTTACTTCATATAAGCCATTTGAAGCTGCCACCCAGACATGATCTGCTTCTTTTGCACGGCTGATTCTTCGGCACCAAGGCGTAATAATAGGATTGATCTCTTTGAAATCATGGAATGAACGGCTGTAATATAGACCGGAAGAAGAGGCGATATACAGGGTATTGCCATTGATATATAAATCTTTTGTTGAGGGAAAACTATAATTGAGTCGCTTGAGCTTATTGCCCTTTACCTCGAATATGTCATTGTTAAAGGCAGTAAAGACTTTTCCTGACTTTGTGCGGACTAAGGCGCTGATGTCAGACTCCATGGGGCCTTGGATTTCGATCATCTCTTTGGAGCCTTCTTTAATCCATCCAATTCCACCGCTGAGCCGAGAATAGTAAATCCCTCCATTTCCATCATTGGTCAGATAAGTAAATTTATAAGTGCTTCCCCCCATACGATTACTTGGGAAAGAGCGGATTTCTAATGATGGACAATACAATAATCCATAACCTAGCGTGCTAAACCACAAGCTCCCTTCTGGATCAAATACCATGTCGGTAATGGGTAAGCCATCGAAGAGGGATTCCGTTTTTTTACTAGCGAGATGATGACGGACGAGTCCGCCATAAGACATAAAATAGAGGTAGCCATCGAACAATTTGATATTCGTGAATTTCCTTCCTTTTAGTGATTTCTTGAGTTGCTCGTCCTCATAGGGGATAAAGATATTGCCTGATTTTCGGTAAACAGATCCTTCGGTAATATGACAAATCCAGGTTTCTTCATTCCTATGGGTTAGGATATAACCTGAAAGGGTTTGGTCATCCGTTGGCCTAAAAGCGACGGAGAACTTTCTTGTTGAATCAGCTGCTATGGAGAAGATATTTGATTCTGTGGTAAACCAAAGATTCTTATCAAAGTAGCGAAGACTTTTAGAAAAGCTAAAATCATTAGGGTCTAAATACTCAGGTCGGCGATCTGACCATCCGGCAGTTTGGGGGTTATAGCTGAAAATTCCATTATGAGTACTCACCCAAAGTTCGTCATCATAACCGGCAGAGAGTAAAGCATAATTTCGGTTTAGTACCCATTTCGGAACTGGGATATCAATCAGGCTATCTCCTTGAATTTCATAAATATTCCCTAAAAAGTTCAATACATATAGTTTTCCACCAATGGAGGTTAGGCCGGTCAGAGGTTGACTTCCTGCCTGTTGCGATGTAATGCTCGTGTATTCTTGGCCATCATATCGAAAAATACCAATCTCGGTTCCCATCCAGAGATAGCCTTTATCGTCGAAATGAAGGTTGTAAATTTCATTACAAGGAAGGTTCTCTAAATCACTTATTTGTCGGAATTCTGGGGTTTGTCCTTTCGCATTGAGCAAACCAGTGCAAAGCAGTAGAGCGAATAGCCAATAGCGAACCATCTGTCGAATGTAGAAAATAATCGTCAATCAAAGACGCTCAGCAAGCATCAAAAGTGCTGCGCCAAATGCAATGCCGCTTAAAAACAAGTTCCAATCTCTGGGTTTGGTCTTCAAGCTTCTATCAGCAATAAAAAAGAAAAGCAACATGCCAGCAACGATGCAAAGTTGACCAAGTTCTATTCCTAAGTTAAAGGATAGTAGAGGAAGGACAAGTGAGTCATCACGCCCTAAAAGTTGTCTGAAATAGGTCGAAAAGCCCATGCCATGGAAGAGTCCGAAGATAAGTGCAGCGGCATATTTTAAGCGATGTGCAGTTAAGTCGGGTTTGTTTATGATGATGTTTTGAAGAGCCGTGATGGCGATGGTCAGTGCGATGATGATCTCAACAATATCTTGATCGACTTTGAGCAAATTGAGTGCGGATAGAGCCAAGGTCAATGAATGGCCTAGTGTGAAGGCAGTAACCAAAATCAAGATTCTTTTCCAGCTTTTGATATCGTAAGCAGCACATAAAGCAATGACGAACAAAATATGATCGAGCCCTTTATAATCTAAGATATGATCGAATCCTAGTTCGAGGTAGGTGCTAAAGGCAGACATATTAGGGAATCAATGACCAAGTGAGTTTATCTCCTACCTGTAAACCATATTTCGCAGCAAGGCCAGCATTCACTTCAAGGACATATTTGGCCGGGGCACTTGATGGAATGGATGCCTCTGAATAAGGCTTGGTGTCTCGTTGGATGGTCACAATCCGTTGGTCTTCACCTATAAAAATGATATCGAGTGGGATGATGGTATTTCTCATCCAAAAAGAGCGCATATCAACATCTGGAAAGATGAAGAGCATTCCTCGGTTTTCGTCCATTTGTTTACGAAACATCAATCCACGTGTGATACCGTATTCGTCATCAACAATCTCAATCTCCAACGATTTCAGGGTGTCTTGTGCACGCGTTACAACCATGTTCGCTTCATGGGTGAAGGGAGGGTCGGGCTGAACATATTCGGGCGTCTTCGTCTTTGGTTTATGAGGTGTTCTGAAAGTGCTATACATATAAAAAGCACCAAACATCAAGAGTACGAGCAAGAGAGAATAGGATATCCACTTATTTTTCATGCGGAGGCAAATTAATAGATTCTTGGTAATCGATGCTTAGCTTTTTTGCTTTTTCGACCCATTTTTTGGTACCGGATCATAGCCATGTGAGCCCCAAGGGTGACAATGCGATAAGCGTTTCAATCCCATTCCTAGTCCTTTTATCGGTCCCCATTCTTCAATCGCCTCAGCTGTATATTCCGAGCAAGTGGGTGTATGCCGACAATTCTGGCCAAGCAAGGGGCTGATAAGGTATTGATACAGCCGAATGGGGAGTTTAAATAGAAACTTCAGCATGAAGGGGTTCTGGGTTCCGGGTGATAGGCTATGGGCTCTAACCCGTAACCTATAACCTAAAAACCATTTTATTTCAAGGTTCCAACCATGTCTTCCGGACGTACCCACTCATCGAATTGCTCGGCGGTGAGAAGTCCTAAGTCAACTGCTGCTTCCTTGAGGGTCTTATTTTCTTTGTGTGCAGTTTTTGCGATTTTAGCCGCATTCTCGTAGCCGATATGCGTGTTCAATGCTGTTACCAACATCAATGAATTATTCAAGTGTTGTTTAATGACAGGCAAATTCGCTGTGATGCCAATGGCACATTTTTCTGTGAAGGATACGCAGGCATCGCCAATTAAACGGGCGGATTGCAATACGTTAGAAGCGATCACCGGCTTGAATACGTTCAATTCAAACTGTCCGGTAGCTCCACCCATTGTAACAGCCACATCATTACCCATTACTTGGGCAGCTACCATGGTCATGGCTTCTGGCTGAGTTGGGTTGACTTTTCCAGGCATGATGGATGAACCTGGTTCGTTATCTGGAATTACAATTTCTCCAATTCCACAACGCGGACCACTGCTGAGCATCCGGATATCATTCGCGATTTTCATCAAGGATACAGCGGCTCTTTTAAATGCGCCAGATAGCTCAACCATGGCGTCATGGGCCGCCAAGGCTTCGAATTTGTTTGGTGCAGTTACGAAAGGCATGCCCGTAAATTCTGCGATTTTGCTGGCAACCAATACGTCGTAACCTGCTGGAGTATTCAATCCAGTACCCACAGCCGTTCCGCCTAAAGCAAGTTCTTTGACCATTTCGAGTGCATTATTGATTGCACGTATGCCATTATCAAGCTGTTGCACGTATCCTGAGAATTCTTGTCCTAAGGTTAATGGAGTCGCATCCATAAAATGGGTACGGCCAGTTTTGGTAATATTCGCAAATTCTTTCGCCTTATTATTTAAGGTGTCGCGCAGAAGTTGGATCCCTGGCAATGTTACTTGCACTGTTTGCATATAGGCGGCAATATGCATGGCTGTTGGGAAGGTATCGTTTGATGACTGCGATTTATTTACGTCATCATTCGGGTGAAGTACTTTCTGCTCGTCGTTTAATGTTCCGCCATTCATCACATGAGCACGGTAGGCAACGACTTCGTTCACATTCATGTTGCTTTGTGTTCCAGAACCGGTTTGCCAAATGACTAGTGGGAATTCTCCATCTAATGATCCGGTCAATATTTCTTCGCAGGCCGCTGATATGAGGTCGCGTTTTTCGGCATTTAATACCCCGAGATCATGGTTTGCATGTGCTGCCGCCTTCTTTAGGTAGGCAAAGGCATGGATGATTTCTTTAGGCATTGAAGCCTCTGGTCCGATTTTAAAGTTGTTACGAGAGCGTTCGGTTTGTGCTCCCCAATAACGGTTGGCAGGCACTTTTACCTCGCCCATGGTATCGCGTTCTATTCTGAATTCCATTGCGTGTTGTATGATGGTTTTTGGTGCCGCGAAGATAGCCAAAAGAGCCGCGACTAAAAAGGGAGGAGAGAAGCTTTTCTATATGGAAAATCTAGCTAGGCTTTCTCTTTCGAAGGTGTGCTATTCTCCAATTTTGAAGCTGGTCATGGTAAAGCTGCCAGCGATTGCATCGTCATTAAAGAAGCTCAGCTCTTCCTGGTCATCCCGCATGGCCATGGCATAGAGCATGGGTAAATAATGTTCATTCGTAGGAATTGCTTTTCGTACCGACTCACCTAATTGGCCATAATTCGACAAGGCCTGATAATCATTTTCTAGAATTTTCTTCTTAAAGATTTCATTTGCCTCCCAGGCCCAATCATGACCAAATGAGGCATTAAAGTCTTCGCCATCCATCTGCGCATATCGGAAACTATGCACCATATTTCCGCTGCCAATCACAAGCACTCCCTTTTCTCGAAGTGTGGTCAACTCACGTGCGAGTTCATAATGTTCGATGGGTTTTTTATTGACATCCAAGCTCAACTGAATCATCGGAATATTTGCCTCTGGATACAGGTTGATCGCCACACTCCAAGCACCATGGTCAAAACCCCATTGGTCGTTGAGGTCAACATGGTGAAGTTGTGCTTCTTTCCTAGTTTCTTCAGCGAGCCAACTGCTTCCAGCCGCAGGATATTCTACTTCAAATAGTTGACGTGGGAATCCGCCGAAATCATGAATGGTTGGTGGAAGTTGCTGCTGGGTCACAAAAGAGCCCTGCGTTTCCCAATGTGCGGAAATCATCAAAATGGCCTTGGGGGTCGGTAATGATTTCCCAATCTCTTTCATTTCACGCGTAAAGCGGTTGTCTTCAATTGCATTCATGGGCGAACCATGCCCAATAAATAAGGCTGGCATTTTTTCACTTGGTTCAAATGAATCAGTCAAATTATCAAGTGCATTGAGTTTCATAGCAGCAGGAATTAACGGACTTAAAGCCAGATAACGGAGGAACTTTTTTCTTTCCATTCGTCATATTTCTATATAGATGTATAGACAACTATCGGGCCGATTTGTAGGGATTCATATTAAGGTACAATGGGTGAAGTTGCAATGGAGAAAAGCGCAGGGCGCCGGGCTCAGAGCTCAGGGCTCAGGGCTGTCGACACCGCCTGTTGGGGTACGGAGTACGTAAACTACCTAGGCTTATTTCTTCCTAAACCCTAGGGAAAGCGAATTGACACAGTAGCGTAATCCTTCTTCTTCTGGTCCATCATTGAAAACATGGCCAAGATGACCGCCACAGCGTGCGCATTGAATTTCTATGCGGGTCATTCCGTGACTGGTATCGCGCACTTCTTTGATATTCTTTTTATCGATGCCTTGATAGAAGCTTGGCCAGCCGCAGCCTGCATCGAATTTGGTGGAGGAGCGAAAAAGTTCTAGCCCACATGCCTTGCAAACATAAATGCCGGTATCCCAAAGTTGATCGTACTCTCCGGTATAGGGTGATTCTGTCGCTTTTTCCCGTAGCACGGCATATTCATCTGGTGTAAGCTCTGTTTTCCATGCAGAATCAGTTTTGGTGATTTTTTCGCCTTCAAAAGCGGGATTTCGACTGGGCTGTACACTGTTACTGCAGGAGCTTATGCCACTAATAATGAATAAGAAAAAGAGTATTTTTTTCATGATGGGGCAATTTGAAAGGCAAAAAAAAGGCCCGGGGAGACCCAGGCCTAGGATGATAAGGTAATAATTAAGGGAGAAGAACCGTATCAATAACATGGATTACTCCGTTTTTTTGACGGACATCGTAAGTCGTGATATTAGCCGTATTGCCATTTTTATCTGTCACAGTGATGTTTCTTGGACCATTCATTTTGAAGGTCAACTCTTCACCGGCTACCGTTTTTAAACTCGCCTGACCTTTTCCTTTTTTGATGGCCTTTTCAAGCGTTGTAAAGTCATAATTTCCGGCCACCACGTGGTAAGTCAATACCTTGGTTAGTTTTGCTTTGTTTTCAGGTTTAAGAAGTTCTCCGACCGTTCCTTCTGGAAGATTCTCAAAAGCATCATTAACAGGTGCAAAGACCGTAAATGGACCAGCTGTTTGAAGGGTTTCCACCAAATCGGCAGCCTTCACCGCCGCAACAAGGGTTGTGTGGTCTTTTGAGTTTACTGCATTTTCTACGATGTTTTTAGCTGGATACATGTTTTCGCCTCCAACAACTGTTGTTTGAGCGAACACCGTGCTGCCTGTAAAAAGTAAAGCGGCGACAAATAAGGATTGAGATAATTTTTTCATGGTATGTTTAATTAGCGTTGTTTGATGTCATATACGCAGCTTTATAAGTCCTTGGATTTCCAGATTAAAAAAAAACTTTTTAAACCCATCCCTTCGACAGGCCTGGCAAGTGCAGCATTACAACAATTTTAATCACAGGCCGCTCAGGGACCAGATCGTCTAACCATCTCATTGTCTAATTGTCAATAAGTCGACGATTCGATTTGTCGACCAAAAGGCAACTAAAACCAAAGACAGCTCGTTTCACTAAGAACACATTTTTCCATTAACTTCGAACCCTCAAAAAAACGGAGCATAGTCTTGTCAGTAATCGTTGATCATATCTCAAAAATCTACGGCGAACAAAAAGCAGTAGATGATATTAGTTTTCAGGTAAACAAAGGCGAAATCGTAGGTTTCCTCGGTCCGAATGGTGCCGGGAAAAGTACGACCATGAAAATTCTTACCTGCTTTTTGCCTCAAACTTTTGGTCAGGCCAGTGTTTGCGGACATGATGTGGTGAATGAAACCATGGAAGTACGCCGTAAAGTGGGGTACCTGCCGGAGCAAAACCCATTGTACCTCGACATGTACGTGAAGGAATACCTGCTCTTTATGGCCTCTTTAAGGAAGCTAGGTCCTGGTTCTCAAAAGCGTGTAGAAAGCATGATAGAACGTACCGGGCTTACACAAGAGCGGAAGAAGAAAATCGGACAGCTTTCCAAAGGCTACCGTCAAAGAGTAGGTTTGGCTCAAGCCATGTTGCATGAGCCCGAAGTACTGATTTTAGACGAGCCTACCTCCGGACTTGATCCCAACCAATTGGTGGAAATTCGCAGTTTGATTCGTCAGATTGGAAAAGACAAAACGGTGATTCTGAGTTCGCATATTATGCAGGAAGTGGAAGCCCTCTGCAGTCGAGCGATCATCATCAATAAAGGGAAAATTGTAGCGGATGATAGCATGGCGAAGCTTCAAGGAAGCGTGAGCGTAAGTGCTAAGCTTACAGTAGAATTCCGCGATCCCGTACACAGTGATTTATTAAGAAAAATAGAAGGCGTGAGTCAGGTGGAAAATTTAGGTGAGAAGAAATTCGCCATCCATGGGTCATCCATCGACAAAACCAAGGAACAGGTTTTTGCCATCGCCGTAGAAGCCAAAACAATCATTTTATCCATGCAGGAGGATGAGCAAAAACTCGAATCCGTATTCCGTGAGTTGACCAAAAGTGCTCCTGCAAAATCTCAAAAAGCTAATAGCAAATAAGGATGTTCGTGATCTATATCAAAGAAATCCGGAGCTTCCTCAGCTCGTTAATTGCCTATATCGTGATCATCACGTTTTTGTTGGCAATTGGCTTGTTCATGTGGATTTTCCCAGACACCAATGTTTTGGATATAGGGTATTCCAACCTGGATCCACTTTTTTTTGTTGCCCCTTGGGTATTCATATTCTTGGTATCAGCCATCACCATGCGCTCCTTTGCGGATGAAAAAAGGGCTGGTACGATTGAAACTTTAACCACGAGTCCGGTAAGTGACTTGAGCATCATACTTGGGAAATTCTTTGCGGGTGTGACCCTCTTGCTCTTTGCCTTGATTCCAACAATTGTCTACTATCTGAGTGTTCGTTATCTCGCTTATCCTGTTGGGAATATTGATTCAGGTGCCATACTCGGATCCTATATCGGTTTATTGATGGTAGGCGCCACCTTTGTTTCCATAGGCATGTTTGCGAGTAGCATCACGGATAATCAGATTTCTGCGTTTATCATATCTACCTTTCTTTGCTTTTTCTTTTTCTCTGCCTTTCATTACCTCGGTGAACTAAAAGTGCTGGGTGACTTGGATTATGTTATTTCTTGGCTCGGAATGTTTGCGCATTATGAGTCTATCTCTCGTGGAGTGCTTGATACGCGAGATGCTTTTTACTTCTTGAGTGTCATCGTGTTTTTCATTTTATTAACGAAAACGGTTTTCGGAAGCCGCAAATGGTAAGGATATGAAGAAAAGGAATTTGCGCTCACAATCGATCTTAGAACTGGTGCTTGCCCTTGCGCTTATTGGGGTATTGAATTATTTGTCGTCACGGGTTTTTCACCGTTTCGACTTCACCAAAGAAAAACGCTATACGCTATCTGATGCTTCTGAAAAGTTAGCGGAGGCCTTGGATGATGTCTTCTATGTGAAGATTTACCTCGATGGCGACGACCTACCTCCTGCCTATAAAAACTTGCGAAACTCTACCAAAGAGATGCTCGATGAGTTTCGTTATGCTTCGGGAGATAATATCGAATATGAAATCTATAACCCACTTGAAGGACTCGATGGGGAAGACCTAAAAAATGTCTTAATCGAGCTTCGAGAATCGGGAATCCAAGTTACCGACCTCTACGAAAAAACCAATGATGGTTCTCGGCAGAAACTAATTGTACCTGGAGCCCATGTATTTTATAAGGGCCAGCAATATCCTATGTATTTGATTGATCCGAGCATGACGGTCAATAATCCGGCGACCTTAAATAAGGCGGTCGAAGCATTGGAATTTACCATCGCGAATACCCTCCGCCGTTGTGTGCAGCCAAGCAGGAAGACCATTGGTTTTATGGATGGTCATGGTGAGTTGGCCGACCTACAATTGCTTGATGCCAAGCGTCTGCTCGATGAATACTATGACGCCGAACGGATGAATCTCAACTTTGATGATTCCGCTTTCTATGGTCAAATTTTGGATAAGCTGAATGATGTTCCTGAAGACTCGCTTGGTTTTGCAGTCGATCGATTAATCAAGGCCAAGTTAAATGCCTTTGATGCCATCGTATTTGCCAAGCCAAGACTGGCCTTCGCTGAGCGCGAAAAATATTGGATAGATCAGTATATCATGCAAGGAGGGAAGGTCATGTGGATGATTGATCCGCTCATGATTGAGACGGATACGCTAGCCCGTTACGGAAAAGTATTTACGGCAGATTATGATCTAAATTTAACGGACTTGCTCTTTAAATATGGCGTTCGTGTGAACCTTGATTTGGTGCAAGATTACAATAGTTTAATTGTTCCATTTGGCCGTGAGGGTGGAGGAGTTGATCCAAAACCTTGGTTCTACTTTCCGGTTCTTCCAAGCATGAACAACCACGCCATCAATCGTAATATTGATTTGGTATGGCTTCAGTATCCTGCAAGTATTGATACAGTGGGTTCTCCAAATCTTAAGAAAACGGTTTTGCTACAATCTACTGGTCTCTCGAGGCGAAGCAATCATCCGGTAGAAATCGACATGCAGGTTGTGCGGAAGCCTCCGGCAGAGGACTATTTCCCGAATAGTGAGGAGCCTTTGGCCGTGTTGGTAGAAGGAAAGTTCGAGTCGCCATACACCATGGCTAACCGAAAGGAGCTTGATCCAGAGAAAACCTTTATTGATCATATCGATAACGGCAAAATGATTGTGGTGGGAGACGGCGATCTGATGCTGAACCTGGTGCGTCAAGATGGACAATATTATCCAGCAGGCTACGACCGTTTGTCCAAAAAGACATTCGGGAATCGTCAGTTTTTTATGAATTGCATCGATTATTTGGTGGATGACTATGGCTTGATTGAAGTGCGGAACAAAGACATCCAACTCCGTCTATTGGATAAGGATAAAATCAATCTTCCAAAAGAACAGAATAAATGGAAAGCATTAAATATGGTGCTTCCAGTAGTAATCATCCTCCTTTTTGGATTGATTAATGGCGTGATTAGAAAAAGAAAATATGAGCGATAAGAAGAAAAAATCAATTTGGTCAAAAACCCTCTTGGCCCTGTCGATGCTGTTGGTATTGGCGGTGATTTTTATACCCATCATCGATAAAAATTTTAAGTCGACCTTGAAGCCGGAATTGAAGAATTTCGCTCTTGAAGACCCTGAAGAAGTGACCGAGATCTTTATGGCTACCAAGAACAGCACTACTTCTTTTGTGAAGCTGAGTCTAAACGATAAAGGCGTTTGGATGGTAAATGATGAATTCCCTGCCGAGCCGGAAAAGATTAAAATGCTGCTGAACGAGTATTTGGCACGTTTGATTGTGAAGAATCCAATTCCCAATGGAGGAATAGATAATGTGGTAAAATCCATGGCATCTAACGCCATCAAGGTAGAAATTTACAAGGGAACGCATAAGGATAAGGTTATTTATGTAGGGGGCAACTCAGCGGATGAGATGGGAACCCACATGATGTTGGAGAATTCCTCCCGGCCTTTTGTGGTGCATATTCCCGGATTTATGGGGTATCCATCCGCTATCTTCAATATGAACCCGAAGAAATGGAAGAGCCTGAATATATTTCAAACAAGTATTGTGGATTTAAAGTCGGTATCTGTGTTCTACCCTGCTGATGCTGGCGGTTCTTTTACCATCCATAAAGAAGAACGTACGCTTCGATTAGAACCGTATATCGTGGGCGATTTAAAGGACCCTAAGGCATTGGATATGGCCTTGCTCAAACAATATGCAGCGACCTTCGAAAGCCTAAACTATGAAAGTATTTACGAAGGTTTGGCAGCCCAGCTCGCAGACTCGGTTATCAGGGTAGATCAACCGTATGCGGTTATTAATCTAGACCGAGTGGATGGAACAGATCATGAATTGAAAATCTATAAAAAGCCCGTTACGGCCGATTCACCACAGTTGGATAATTTTGGTAATCCAGTGAATTATGATCTCGACCGTTTCTATGGAGTTCTAGATGGAAATACCTCTGATATTCTTTCAGTGCAAAGTTTTGTGTTTAAGAATATTTTTAAGAAGTACGGAGCGTTTTACGGAGAGAAGTATTAGCTTTTTCTTTCCTTAAATCACCTACTTAATGAGCGTAACTGTGCCGGTGTATTTTACAGGCTGCGAATAGTAAAATTTGTAGTTGAAGATGACATAATAGACTCCAGCTGGAAGGGTATAGCCATTTAAATCACTGCCCGACCAGTTTATCCCATCACGTCCATTTCCATCTGTTGTACTTTCATAAACAAGTAGACCAAAACGATCGAAAATTTTAAGGTCGTAGTCTTCTTCCCCTAATATATCAATGTCGAATGCATCATTCAATCCATCGATATCACCGGGAGTAAATACATTAGGGATAAAGATATGTTTGGGGTTTTTGAGGTGAAATGTCTTGCACAACTCATCTTCACATCCAAGCTCGTTTCTTGCTTTCAAGCAGACTTTAAAATAGCCTTGATTGGGGTAGAATTTTACAAATGGATCTCGGTCCTTCGAGGTTTTAAAGAAGTTGGTGGAGTCTATTCCTTCAAAAGTCCAATCGAAGGCAACTCCGCTGATAGAGGTGTTTTTAAACTGAATGTCTAATGGTTTCGAGCGGGAAGAGTCGATTTCAAAATTCGCCTCAATATCGATAACCTCAATTTGTTTTGTGGCCGAATCATAACAGCCCTTGCCATACCGAGGGTCAGGAGTATAGGTTGGTAAATACGAAATCATATAAGTGCCAGCTTTACCATAGCTATAGATGAAGAATTTCGAACTGCTACTTTTCGAATTCCCATCACCAAAAGCAAATGAATGATTGGTATACTTTGGGTCGGCTGTGGAAATAATATTGAAGATTTGGTCAACACATACCTTATTCGGAATATTGAAACTCACAGTCGGACGAGGCAGAACTACTACTTGCTTTTCAACCTGTCCGGGAACGGCCAAATCAGGATAGGTTGCAGAGCAAAATTGTTTGTTCTGAGTGGCTGGGTTATAGATGCTATCTGCACCGTACAAGCGCAATGTATAGGTGCCCGGCTGTTGGTAGGTAAACACCGCATTGCTATCGTATTTGGTTGGTAAGGTACTGTTTGAAGGGTCACCGAAATACCAAATCCAATTACTGCATTGGGTTGATATATTCTTCATCTCCACGGTTAAAGGAGCGCAGCCAACGGTATCTGTCACAAATTCAAAGGCAGGCTTCGGACCGATTATTTCTATATGGGTGGTGGCTGAATCAGTGCAGCCAAAATCCGATTTCACTTTCAAGCTGATATCGAACTCTCCAAAAGTGGTATAGAAATGATAGGGGTTCTTTAATTTTTTAATCGGGCTTCCATCATTAAAATCCCATGAATAATCGGTGATTTTCTCTCCCGATTGAGGTTTGATAACCCAAGAAGAATCAAATAATTGGATGATTTCTGAACAGAGAATTTCTGTCTTATGCTGGCGAATTGTGGCTTTTACACCTCCAACATTAAAGTTGAGCGTATCAGTTAGAACACAGCCAATGCTGTCGGTGCTGGTTCTTTTAACAACATAGGCGCCCGGGTCTGGAAAACAGTGTCGGGGCGACTGGGTGCTGTCTTTGGTGCCATCTCCCCATTCCCAAAAAATGCTTTCTTTATTGTTTTGTCTGCGGAGGTTATCCCTCCAGTATTCAACGCTATCGTTATAGTAGAGAAGGGTTTCTTGAAATTGAACACATTGTCCAGCACAAATTGCATCTGGCATACGTACCTGACTTTGAAAGCCAACGGTAATATTGGTCGTGTCGGTTTCTTCACAGCCTAAATCATTTTCTAGTCGTACTTGAACATGAAAAGGACCGTTTTTAAGGTATTGATGGGAGTAGGTACTCGCCATGGTCTGACCTGGCCCAATATTGATAGTGGAGGAATTGCCGTCGCCCCAATTCCAAACTACTTGGCGAATGCGTGTATCGCTGGTGTCATTTATGATAAATTGGGCATATTGGTTGTTGCAAAGATGGGGAGCAGTGACCGTAAAGGCGGGCTTGGGTTTGTCGACCAATTTTATTTTATGATGATACCAAATGGTGTCGTGGCAGGCGGGACCTGTGGTGAAGCCCGGACAAGTGGAGTTAGAATCGCTTCCTAAGAGAATTATTCCAATTGTGACAAAGCCGTCAGCGCTGCTTAAAGTATCATAATTATACTGGGTCAAGTTCTTATAGAACCCTTGAGATCCTGCCGAATCTGGATTGAGCAAATATTCGCGGCATGTACCCAACTCAAAAAAATGCGTCCGACTCAGATCCTTGCCAACACAGCCTTTTTCAATAGTTATTTTAAGCGTTGTTCCTTCTGGGTTTTTGCGACCAATGTAGCTGTTTTGATAGGCGATATCTTGACAATTCGTAATCGTATCCACAAGAAAAAGGGAGGCTTGATAACAGGTGTCGAGAGAAGCGTAATAATGCTTCGCATTGAAGTCTACAGAATAATTGCAATTCATGCCCACATTAACTCCGTTGGCAATATCGCTTGTGCAGGATGGAGCCATCTCATCATTAAAATACCAGATTCGCCGCACCCCTTTGGTATTCGTATAATCGCTGGCATCGCAGAAATAAGTGGTGTCACCAACCAGGCAGAGCGAACTGTTTCGTGATTTTATTCCCGCTTTCGGACCATTCACTTCGATCGTGTCTAAAAGGACCGTATTTGAACAGGCTCCTTTTCTGATGGTGAGTTTAATGGCATAGTCGCCAATCAGGTTGGGCGAATGATTGGTGAAAGCCTTATTGGATATTGAATCAAATACACCACCCACTGGAGCAATCCACCAGGTATAATGGTCCTTTGCGACGCCTAGATCAGCCATGGGAAAAGCAGTTCCCAAACATCCGGAAAGTATAGGGATGTCCTTGGCTATTGGGGCAGTTGCCAATTCTATTAAGGCTGTTTTAACCAAGGTGTCCACGCATTTTGGTCCAGTTCGAACAACAAAAGACACAGTATAAGTGCCCGGTACGGTATAGGTATGACAAGCTGGTTCCCAATTGCTTGAATCGATAGATCCATCGCCAAATATCCAATAAAAATTGGTGACTTGGCTTTCTTTGAGCATGCTGGTATTGGTAATACATAGCGTCGCCGTGTCGCAATTATTGGTGATTTTTTGATTGAAGCTAGCCGAAGCATTTACTGTAATGTCTACCGAATCATACGCACGGGCATAGCAGCCTTTGGTATCAGTGATTTCCAAAACGATAGGATATTTTCCAGCGGCACTATACGCATAGCAAACCGTTTTTTGAGCTGTTGGATTTGAATTGAAATCGGCATATCCATCACCAAAGAGAATGGAACGTTTTGCTAGGGGTGAGGCGGTTTGACCAGGACTCGATAAGTCTTCTACACAAATATTATTGCCCGTAAAACAATAGGAACTTTGTGAAGCGAATTGTACTGCTGCAACCGGCCTATCATGTACGAAAACGGTTTTGGTGGCCTTGCAGCTACCTCCGCTCTGCAGCTGTATGATGACTTCAATATTTTTAATTCCAAATGAACTGTATTGCGCAATTGGGTCGGGGAGATTGGAGGTTTTACCATCCCCCAATTGCCAAGCATAGCTGCTAATTTGCTTGCCGCCAGCCGATACCGAGAAGCTCAAAAAGTCTTCTAAGCAAACTACCGAATCCGACTGGATACTGCATTGACTCAACGCTTTATTGGAAATGCTGAGCAGCTGGATTAGGAATAGAAAGCAAAGGTATTTGGATAGTTTCATTCGAAAGGAAGACGTAAAAGTATGTAAGGGTGATGCTTTGAGCAAGAAAAATATGTTGAGACCTTCGACTCAGCAAAGGGCCTTGCACAGAATGATGAGGTTGATGCTCAGGTCAATTGTTGGTGATTTTATTTTTTGTTAGCATGTTGCAGCTCATGGTTCTGAAACTTTTTAATTTTTGTCCTACCTTTTCAAAGTGAATCTCATCAATATTAAAAGCTTTGATAACCCAGTGGAGGCCCATTTGTTCCGAACCATTTTGGAGGATGAAGGCATTCGGTGTGAGATTTTTGACGAATTAACTGTTGGTTTAAATCCACTCTATAATATAACGGTGGGTGGGATTCGGTTGATGATAGCAGAAGCAGATGTTGAGCGCGCGGCATTATTGCTGAAAGAGGTGGGGTCGAGGCCTTTAGTGAATGAACAGGAAGAGAAAATTGTTTGTCCGAAATGTGGCTCGAGCGAACTCTACCATGGTTTTAAAACGCTAAAGGGCATTAAAGGATTTTTTACTGGGGTTGTAACAGTGCTACTCATGGTATATCCATTCTATCTTCGGTCGCGTTACCGCTGCAAATCTTGCGGTACGGAATTTAAAGGAGACTAAATCCTGAAGGTGTTGGCTACTCAGAGGAATATTCTGTTATTATTTATGCTGTCTATATGCCTGCTGGGAGAGGCACAAGTTAATTACGACTCTACTTATACTTCAAAAAAGTCGGAAATTCGTTTAGCCCTCCGCGGAAAGGCCATTGGCTTTTTCATTTTTGAAGATTGGTTTTTTGCAACAGCGAGTTTAGGCTTAGAAGCTAGATTCAATGAAAAGCATAGCTTTGGAATTGATGCCACTTGGTTTCGTCACCGCATTGAGCACGATGAAGAATCGGATAGTGTGTTTTATGATCTCCTTCTGCCGCGATCCTATATGTATTTGGATTATAAATACACTGCATTTGATTTTGGCCCAACTGAGTTATACTTCAATGCGTATTGCAAGTTGGGCATACTCCGTACTTATACAAAATTCTACAAAGCGAATCCTGGAGTTGATTTGAGCTTCCTGCAATCACGAAGCTTTGGAACCTTCATTGAGCCAGGAATTGGATTTGGCTTTAAACGTTATTTCCAAAACCCAAGAAATGGGATTGACATCAATGCTAATTGGGCCTATCGTTTTAGTAGGGAAGATGAATACCGCGTCCTGTCTGCAACTGAGTCCTATTATATAGCGGATCAGAAAACACGCTACCCTGGTTTTTATATGCGCCTTGGCTTATTCCACTACTTCAACTAAGAATTCATGATATGTTCATTCGATTGAAATTTTTAGATAAGAATGGCGAGCTAATTTTCTTCCATTCAAACACATGGATTGAATTTGTCGTTAGAAAGGAAAAGAGCCTAGCATGACGAAAACCACCCGAATTAGCATAAAAGAACCCTGCTCCGAAAATTGGGAGAAGATGACGCCAGATGAACAGGGTCGTTTTTGCCAATCCTGCCAAAAATCGGTAGTGGATATCCAGACTTGGAGCGATGAGAAACTGTTGAATTTTTTGGCGGAATCGAAAGGGAAGTCCTGCATTAAAGCATCCAAGCAGCAACTAAATAGGGCGCTGATCCAAGCTCCTAATTCGAGCAACAAATGGAATGCCTACCTCGGCGGGTTTCTTGCGTTATGCATCGCCACAATCGCCCCAGCGCAGTCCAGTGATGCTGCACCAACGGAAATCGTTTTGCCAAACAGTATCAAATATTTAGGGAATCCATCAAATGAAACTCCAGACTCGGTGCATATGGTTTTTGCAGGTATTGTGATTGATAGCTTGACCAAGGAATCGGTTCCCTTTTGTACAGTGGTCCTAATCGCTGGAGATATAGGCTATGTAATTAATGGGGTTGTTACTGATGAAAATGGACGATTTAGTCTTGCGTACGACGGCGATACTCTCGCGAAATTGTTCTTGGAAATCTCCTATGTTGGCTATGAAAATAAAATAGTTCCCATCAGCCATTTTCAAAATAGTCAGCAATTTGAAATTTTAATGAATGAATCCACTATGGGAATGATGGGCGATTTAGTTGTTATTCAGCCCAAAAAACCATGGTGGAAATTCTGGAGATAAACCATCAATCTTTTTGCCGTCGTCTGCTGACAGTCGACTGTGGACCTTAAGCATCGGAACAACCAACCATACACCTCCGCCGAAAAGGCTACGGCGCACGCGGTGGTCCATGGTCTATCGACTATGGTCCAACTCAGTCGTCCAAATTCTGCATATCAGCAGAAGGCTTCATCCAAATCTCCCAGGCCGCTTCTGCTTGTAACTTCAGCATCTCCAAGCCTCCTTTAATTGCGGCTCCTCGCTGTTTTGCCTTTTGAAGAAGTACGGTCTCCTCTGGGTTATAGATTAAATCATACACGAGATGATTTGGTGTGATGCCTTTATAAGGAATATCCAAGCAATCTTCCACCTTTGGGTACATGCCAACGGGAGTACAGTTGATGAGAATTGGGTGGGTATTGATAAAGGTTTCGCTTAAATCAGCATAACGGGTGTCTCCTGATCTGCTAACAACGGTATAGGCGATATTCAAGTCGCGCAATACAGTTTGAACTGCCTTTGAAGCACCTCCATCACCAAAGATTAGGGCTGTTGTATGATTTGGTTTTAAAAGCGGCAAGAGTGAATTGCGAAATCCAAGGTAGTCGGTATTCCAACCCTGAAGTTGACCGTTTGGAAGGAACTCAATGGTATTCACAGCGCCAATCTTTTTGGCCTTCTCATCCAATTGGTTAAGAAAAGGGAGGATGCTCGTTTTATATGGAATAGTCACGTTTAAACCCTTGAGTTTGGGCATGAGTTTCACGACCTCCGTAAAGGAGCGGATATCATCGATTTCAAAGAGTTGGTAGTCAGCATCGCGGTTTCCCTCTTCCTGAAATTTATTCAAGAAATAGTCCTGCGAAAAGGAATGCGAGAGGCTTTTGCCAATAAGGCCGAAGAGCATCATACGCTTTCTTTCTGCATCTTCTTGCCAAGCATATCTAGTGCTAAAACAAGGATGAGTCCACCAAAGGCCAAGGCCAATGCGATAAAGAAGCTGCTATCAAATGCCGGAGGAGCAATGTTTTCTTGAACCAATGGTTTGATTTCACCATGACGATCCAAATACGTTTCTAATGTATTCTTCCAAGGCCATACCTTATTCAATGAGCCAATCATAAACCCAACAAGGGCGGCAACCACCACGTCATGGTAATGTGCCAAGAGCCATTTCAAGATTCGCGCAAAGACGAGGAGTCCGCTAACACATCCGATAGCAAATACAGCCAAGGATGGAATATAGGAAGTTTCAAAATTTGAAATCATGCCGAGGATATGCTCATATTTTCCGAGCATTACCAAGATATAGGAACCCGAAATCCCGGGAAGAATCATGGCGATGATGGCTACAAACCCAGAAAAGAAATCACCCACCAAATTATCAGGAAGGTGAATTTGTTTCATGGAAGTCAGGTACCAAGCGATGGCGGTTCCTAGAATGAGCATGCTTACTGCCACAGCATTCCATTTTTTAATCTGACGAATGATGAGAATAGAAGAGGCGATAATTAACCCAAAGAAAAAACTCCACAAGGCTACTTCATGATTTTTCAATAGGTAGGTAATCAGTTTAGCGAGTGATACCACAGCCGTTCCAATTCCAGCAAAAAGCACCAAGAGGAATTTATAGTCGATGGCTTCAAGGAAGTCCATGATTTTTCCGGTAAAAAGCATTTTTAAACTTTTTCCATTCACTGAACTAATGGCACCGAGTAGGCGATCATAGATTCCAGTGATAAAAGCGATAGTTCCCCCAGACACGCCGGGAACTACATCGGCAGAGCCCATGGCCACGCCTTTCAAATAGGTTAAAATCCAGTTCATTGCCTGCAAATCTACCGAATCGGAAGCTATATCGAAATATTTTCCCTCCTCGGTCGTTCTTTTTATAGATTTGTCCGCATGAAAGTACGCAAAACAGCCGCCCTACTTTTTCTAGCGCTGCTCCTAGCGACTAGCCTTCCTGCCTGTAAATCAGGAAAGGGATGTAATTGTCCGCAGTTCTCTGTTAGCAGATAGACCATAGTCCATAGACCATGGCTTGTTGGTCCGCAGCGTAAGTCCACAGTCCACGGTCGACCGACCACAGCAATAAGTTGTTCTCGCAATCTCGCTTCCTATAACTATCGGAACTCTCCATCTCGAAACCTCTCAAACTCGAAACCTCTCAAACTCGAAACCTCTCAATCTCGACTAATCGAAATTTCCTACCTTCGTCCAAAACTATTTTCATGAATAAAGTAGTAGCAAATGCCGCAGAGGCGATAAAAGATATTCAAGATGGCATGGTCATCATGCTCGGAGGATTTGGGCTATGTGGCATTCCAGAAAAGTGCATCGATGCCTTGGTAAAGCAAGGAACCAAAGATTTGACCTGCATTTCCAATAACGCAGGAGTAGATGATTTCGGAATTGGCTTGATGTTAAAAAGCAAGCAGGTGAAAAAAATGATCTCTTCCTATGTGGGTGAAAATGCAGAATTCGAGCGTCAGCTATTAAGTGGCGAACTCGAAGTGGAGTTGCTTCCACAAGGAACTTTGGCAACACGTTGTATGGCCGCGGGCTATGGTATGCCAGCTATTTTTACTCCTGCTGGTGTGGGAACAGAGGTCGCAGAAGGAAAAGAAATTCGCAATTTCAACGGTAAGGACTACCTGCTCGAATATGCTTTTGATGCAGACTTTGCTATCGTGAAAGCTTGGAAAGGGGATACCCATGGAAACCTCATCTTTAAAGACACGGCCAGGAATTTCAATCCGATGATGGCCATGGCTGGAAAGATAACGATTGCCGAGGTAGAAGAATTGGTGCCAGCGGGTCAGCTTGATCCAAACCAAATCCATACCCCAGGGATTTATGTGCACCGTATTTTCAAGGGCACAGAGTATGAAAAACGTATTGAACAAAGAACGGTAAGGAGCTATGCAAATGTTGGATAAATTCGGAATAGCAAAACGTATCGCCCAAGAATTGGTCGATGGATATTATGTGAACTTGGGCATTGGGATTCCTACCCTTGTTGCCAACTATGTGCCTGAAGGAGTGGAAGTAATTCTCCAATCTGAAAACGGTTTATTGGGCATTGGTCCTTTTCCAACGGAAGAACAGGTGGATGCTGACCTCATCAATGCAGGAAAACAAACGGTTACCACAACAGCCGGTTCGAGCTTCTTCGATTCAGCCATGAGCTTTGGGATGATTCGCGCTGGAAAGGTGGATTTAACCGTTTTAGGTGCGATGGAAGTAGCAGATAACGGCGATATAGCCAATTGGAAAATTCCTGGAAAAATGGTGAAGGGAATGGGTGGAGCTATGGACCTAGTCGCTGCGGCCAAAAATATCATCGTTGCCATGCAACATACTGATCGATCTGGGAACTCCAAATTGCTCTCGTCTTGCTCATTGCCCATTACAGGATTGCAGTGTGTAAGCAAGATAGTTACCAATATGGGGGTATTTGAAATTACTCCTGAAGGTTTCCTCTGCACGGAATATGCACCAGGCGTGAGCATCGAAGATATCAAAGCAGCCACGGCTGGTAGGTTGACGATTTCAGCCGATGTGAAGGAAATGCAATTGGGTTAGTACTTCAATTTCTATAGTCTCACGTCTTAAATTTTTGATATTAAGACTTGAGAATTATTCTTTTACAAGTCGATAAATACTTCGGCCATCGCTACCCTCTACGTATAACAAGTAGATGCCTTTCGAGTAAGCTTGCAGTTGATCAAGGGTGAAATGTTCATGAACAACTTGCGTGCGAATCAGTTCTTTTCCTGTCGCATCAAATAGTATAACTCGGAAGGTTTCTGGACCTTGAATATGAATTTTGCTGAAGAATGGATTGGGGTAGATGGAATATTTTCCTTCTTGGAGAGCTTCGTTAAACCCCGTTCGATTTGCAGCTAGCACAGTAAAGGTATCTTCAGTCCGACAGCGGAAATTTTCTCCGAGTAAGCGCAAGTGATGATTGATGCTGTCGGCTAAATCCACCACCACAAAATTTCCAGAAGCAAGTGGAGTAGTTGCAAAATCCGCATACCAGGAATATTTCACCCCAACCATTGGATTATTGATGCTTAAGCGCAGGCTGTCTTTATCCTTCCATTCATAAAACCGACTTAAATCTGGCGCAGGAGAGGGATATATCCATATACTGTCTCGAAGTATACAGGATCCGTTTTGAATTTCAATGGAATAGGAGAGCGTATCGAATCCCAGGCTGATGACTCGGTTTCTTCCTGTGTATCCATCTTGCCAAGAATAGGAATATGTCTTTTTTGCTGAATCAATACCAATAATACGCTGTTCACCTTCACAGCCAGTAAGGAAATGGTCATTGATTTTATACTTGGGGGTTTCTGAACCTATCACGTCGAAAAGCGTGTCGTAAAACTGATAACAAAGACCGCCAACATTGGAGTGGAGGTAAACATAATAATTTCCCTTCTCGAGTTCGAGATGCTCAAAGGCTAGCTTACTCGAATGAAAAGAATGCTGTTTGCTGCTGTCAAGAATTTCCCAATTGTAATTGAGACCGGGGGAGCTTGGCGGAAATTGAATATCTATATCAAGACCTGAACAAATAGAATCAGTATTTTGAACCTTAAAAGAATAAGAAGGAGGTTTAACCACCTCAACTTTGAATACATAGCTATTCATGCCGTTTGACGGGCAATAATTATCAAATACATCTACGGCAAAGGTGTTTGTCGAATTGGTGGCATCTGTACTTGGAGTCCAGCAAATCTCAAATACGGGAAAGTTACCAAAGCCAGTTTGCTTGATTTGTGCATTATGCATGGCACCCATATGAAAAATCATGGTAGTGGTGTCTGTCACTTGATTGTCGTGGCTCTGTACCATGATGCATATTTTTTCGCCCACACAGGTTTTGTATGAAAACTGTGTAAAGAGCATAGGCGGTGTATTGATGTTTCCGGTTATAGTGATCTGATGCTCAATGTATTTCGTTGCGATAAGAAGTGGCTGACCATTCACCTTTCGATAAATTTTGACCTCCACAACAACGGAAGCAATCTGATCAAGTTCAGTAGGCATGAAATTGATGATACCAGTATGTGGGTCAATCTTTAAACTGAGGTTTTGATTTGGCCATCCCCAGAATTTTACCCAGCGATTCGGTAGATAATTGGCTGAGTAAGTAACGCTTTCATTTTCATTGGTCTTTGCAGAATAGAATGCATAGGTGATAGAATCTTCCGGTAAGGACTGATTGACCATCGAAAAATTCATGGATGTTGTGACGTTGCGGCAAATAAAAATTTGCTGTCCAGTTAACCGAGTTGGCGTAGAATAATCGGGGGCCTCACAGCGGTTTAGCACGGTAGAGATATAAATATACTTCCTATCGACTATCGTACTTGAATTGAAATTGTACAAGGAATCGCGAAAAAAGAAAACAACTTGGCAGGTGGAATTAGAAGGCAAGTCGATGATTCCCCGAAAACCAATTCTTTTGACTTTTCGTCGACCGGCAGACACAAGGCAGGGATCGGAATTATAACAAGAATTCATTGAACTTTGCACGTCTTCACTTGAAATGAGACTAATGCTATCAGCTAAAAAGACTTGCGTATTGAGTCGACATTGAATGCTCGGTTGAATATAGTTCGAGCCGCAGGGTTGATTCGTATAGGCAATCACTTCAAACCGATTATTGCCCAGTGAATGGACATCAATTTCCCCACCCACTATTTGTGAAAATGAGGTGGAATAAACGAGGATGAAAAAGAGAAGAATGCTATATTTTTTCATACACTATTGATGAAGGGCAATCCAATTGACGCTTCCTAACTTCCGAAGTTCGCAAGCCTATGTTCCTGAATTCCGAGCGAAGTGAAACTATTTTTTGACGATTTTTTCTACATGAATTCCAGTGTCTGTGCTTAGTAGTAACCAATATACGCCTTTTGGGTACTCCTGTAGTTCATCTAAAGTGAAATGTCCGTGTTCCGATTTGCTGCTCAATAACTTTTTACCAGTGACATCAAATAAGAAAAGCTCATATTGTTCTGGTCCATCGATATGGATATAGTCAGAGAATGGATTGGGGTAGATGGAATATTTTCCTTCTTGGAGAGCTTCGTTAAACCCCGTTCGATTTGCAGCTAGCACAGTAAAGGTATCTTCAGTCCGACAGCGGAAATTTTCTCCGAGTAAGCGCAAGTGATGATTGATGCTGTCGGCTAAATCCACCACCACAAAATTTCCAGAAGCAAGTGGAGTAGTTGCAAAATCCGCATACCAGGAATATTTCACCCCAACCATTGGATTATTGATGCTTAAGCGCAGGCTGTCTTTATCCTTCCATTCATAAAACCGACTTAAATCTGGAACTGGAGTAGGGTAAATCCAGAAGCTATCGATAACGGTACACATTCCATTTCCTATTTGTATCCCGAATGCAGTGGAGTCTGAATTCAATCGAACTATGCGCTCACTGCCCTTTTGTCCATCACCCCAAGTAAATTCATAGCCAGAAATGCCCGGGATGACTTTCAGGGTATCAATTGCACCTTCACATCCTTCTATAAAATGATTGGGTATGGAATAGTGAGGATTTGCAGAACCCTTAACAATAAAGCTATCGAAAGCACTAAAATAACAGGGGGTACTCGTGCTTGTTTGGATATTCAGGTAGAATTTTCCGCTATTCATGGAGAGTGAGTCACTTGGTGCCGCTAAATAGGTTGTGTCTTTGCCAAGACTATCGGTCAGCATGAAACTGTAATTAAACCCAGCGTACGTTTTCCTGGGCTGAAGTGTCAATTGTACTTTCGAACAAACGGTGTCAGAGATAGTGACTGAATAATCCACAACGGGTTTATCTCTGACAAAAATACTAAATGAGCGCATGGAGCTTCCACTTAATGGGCAAGCATTATCCGTGGCTTGCGCCGTGAATGTATAAGGGATATTACTCGCATGGGTGCTATCTGATGTCATACATACTTCATAGACCGGATGTTTGCCACCACTCAATTGGGTGAGCGTAGCATTGGGCACATTAGCCAATTGAAAGCTGAGTTCAATAGAATCGGCAGCATCGTCATCGTCTACCTGGATCATTAAACAGGCTTTAGCACCAACGCAAATTTGTTTTGAATAGGGGGGGAGAATTCTAGGAGCCTTGTTGTTTGGGCTACTTAAAATCCGCACATGGTGTTCAATATATTTAGTGCCAACTTGAGTCATAACTCCATTGATCATTCTATGAATTTTGATTTTTATAACACCGATGGCTGGCTGATTAACTTGCGTAGGGCGCATTAGAATGTCGCCAGTTAAGGAGTATAGGTGCAAGCCGGCTGGAAATTGAAGATTTTGATTCGGGAATCCGAAAAAAGTCAACCAGCGGATTTTTGAAAAATTACCAGTGTATGTTGCTGGGCTTGATTCATCTGTTCTAGCCATAAAAAATTCATAGCTAATTGAGTCTTGAGCGGAATGACGACTCGTAACCCCGAAACTAATGAGTGCATCCTGATTATGGGGCAAATAATGTGGTGCTGCTGATATTCTAATTGGCGAGGCATCACAAGGTGCGAGGCAACGGTTCACTTCTGAGGAAATGTAGAACCAACTTCGTGAAGATAAAGTCCATGAATGGCTTTGGGTTAGTGCTTCACGAACGAAGAATATTGTCTCGCAGGTACTGTCACCGCTTAGGTCGAAAACTCCTCGGAAGCCTCGATGTTTAATTTTCCTGACATCCGTTGAAAGGCCGCAGGTGTCCAATTCTATGCAGCCTCCCTGATTGTATGAATTTGTTTCAGTAGAAACCCAATCCATACTATCGGCCGTCAAGACTTGGTTCCCCAATCGGCATTTAATGGTAGGTTGGATGATGGAATCGCCGCAGTATTGGTCCAAGTAAGCAATCACTTCGAAGCGATTATTGCCCAAACATTGGTAGTCGATTTCTCCACCTAAAATTTGTGCGGAAGCCTGAATGCTCAAGGTCAGAAATAGAATGGAGGTAAGATTTCTTAGCATAGGTATTGATAAGAGGAGTTAAATGTTGATTTGGTTGCCTGAAGGTAAATGAATTGATTTAGTGTTCATCATGGAGTCAAATTGCTTTTTATGGTGTCTTGTCTATTGCCTAAAAAAATCGGAACTTCGCAGCACTTTTTTCAACCTTATTAAGCTCCATTTATTCATGAAAGTTTCTGTAATCGGCGCCGGTAACGTAGGCGCAACTTGTGCAGATGTTATCGCACACAAAGAATTAGCAAACGAAGTAGTCCTCCTCGACATCAAAGAAAACTATGCCGAAGGAAAAGCCCTCGATATGTGGCAAACTGCTCCTGTTAACATGTACGATTCACGTATCACTGGATCGACCAATGATTATTCAAAAACTGCCGACTCAGAAGTGGTGGTAATTACCTCTGGCTTGCCACGTAAACCAGGAATGAGCCGCGACGACTTAATCGCTACCAATGCGAAAATCGTGAAGTCGGTTACAGAACAAGTCATCAAATATTCTCCAAACGCAAAAATCATCGTTGTTTCCAACCCTTTGGACGTAATGACCTACTGCGCATACCTCACCGCTAAGGTTGATCCTTCTCGCGTATTTGGTATGGCTGGAATCTTGGATACAGCGCGTTACCGTGCATTTATTGCTACAGAATTGAACTGCTCTCCAAAAGATATCCAAGCGGTATTGATGGGCGGACATGGAGATACCATGGTTCCATTGCCACGCTATACCACCGTTGGAGGAATTCCTGTAACAGAATTGATTGATGCGGATAAATTGGAAGCAATCATTCAACGTGCAAAAACAGGGGGTGGCGAAATCGTTAACCTACTTGGTACTTCTGCTTGGTACGCGCCAGGTGCTGCAGCTGCTCAAATGGTAGAAGCTATCGTTCGCGATCAAAAAAGAATTTTCCCAGTTTGTGCTTGGTTACAAGGAGAATATGGCCTGAAAGATATCTACCTTGGCGTTCCTGTGAAACTTGGTAAAAATGGAATCGAAGAAATTATCGAGCTAAAATTGAACGAAGAAGAAAAAGCATTACTCGACGCATCTGCAACTGCAGTGAAAGAGGTAATGAGCGTTCTTGATACACTTGACTACTAGTTTTTATGCCCAAGGCTAAAAGCACAAGAATACCCATCACTATCGACAATATCGATGGTGATGGGTTTCATATTTTTATGGAAGTGCATATTGGAAAAAAGAAACTCCGCGCACTCATCGATACCGGCGCATCTAAGTCGGTATTAGGAAAAGACATCTTGTCCGCCCTAAAAAAGGTAAAGCTGATGAGCGAAAGTGAAAGCCAAGCCAAAGGTATCGGCGAACAAATGCTGGATACTACAGTGGCGAAGATCAAAAAGCTTAAACTCGGTCGTCTGGAAATTGAAAACCTCTATGTGGGTGTGCTCGATTTAAGTCATATTACCATGACCTACCAAACGATTGGCGTTGAACCCTTCGATATGATTTTAGGGGGTGACATTCTTGAACATTTTAATGCTGTAATCAACTACAAAAAGGGCTGGTTGAAATTGGAGGATTAAAGTTCCAATTCTTCATCGCGATAAGTGTCTTTTTAGTTGAATCATAGCGATCTGATTCTAGTCACTTCGACTGGGTGCGCCAATGCAATTAGCGAAGGTGTAGCCTGTCTAGAAGCGGGGCAATCGTAGCTGGGTCTCGACATGCTCAACCTGACTAGAATTCTTGTGGTTAAGAAGTGATTTTATATGAAGACTAAAATCAACGATAATTCTCTACAGGTCTTACGTCTCTATGACTAAACATTCTCCTTCTGCAAGAGTGCTGGGATCGTCTTTAAGATCAATTTGATATCGCGGCGGAAGGAATAGTCACGGGCATAGTCATTATCGAGCATCATACGCTCTTCTTCGCTCATGTCTCCTTTGCTGCCTCGTTTGGTGACTTGCCATAGTCCTGTAATACCGGCAGGGGCCAAGAACCGACGTGCGAAGCGATCGGTGGTGATTTTCTCAGCTTCGTATAGTGGTAATGGGCGATTTCCTACAATGGACATATCTCCAATTAAGACATTAAAAAGCTGAGGTAACTCGTCGATACTGGTATTGCGAATGAATTTCCCGACACGGGTTACGCGGGGGTCATCTTTAATTTTGATGAAGGTAGCGCCGTCTTTTTCCTTCTTAAGCTGACGAAATTCTTCTTCTGTTAAAGCCTTACCGTCGGTATAAAGTAGGCCTGAGCCACCAAATTCAAGCAAGTCGTCTTCTGTTTTGCCGCCCTTTTCCATTTCTGCCGTACTTGCCCCGTATTGATTTAAATGCTTCAAATCTTTGAGTTTAGCATCAGCTCCTGTGAACATTGAACGAAACTTATAGAATTTGAACGCCTGAAACCCTGTTCCAATTCTCCATGAATAGTAAAAAACTGGTCCTTTCGATTCAAGACGAATGATGAGTGCTACCAATAAAAATAAAGGCGAAAGGGCAAGTAAAGCAAGGCTCGATACAACCAAGTCGAAGATGCGCTTCATGATTGGCATGCGGTAGCGGATTTCATTCGGGTTTTCAGCCATCACTAATGGCGTTGGGTGTTCAATTAGGTAGGTCGTACGGCGAATCACATCTTGTGCTGTACTTTGTTCGTCAAAAAGCTCATTTATTTTTGAACGCAAGGTGGCTTCTCTATTCAGTTGGGTAACCTGTCCGGTTTTCCAAATAATTGGGGTGATGCCAAGGCTCGAAAGCTTGATGATAATCTGGTTTGCAGGTCGTTCACTACCAAAGAAGATGAGACCATCGATACGCCGAATTTCCCTCTCCTGAACGCCATGTATGAGCGAGACAATATCGGAAAAGGAAATGATCTCAAAATGCTCTTCAAGTTCTTCTTTATTGAATGAGAAAGGCGATTTATTCTCATGAATCCATGCCAAGCGGTATTTTGCTTTTTCCATGATTTAGCGATTCATTCGGCGGTAAATATTATTAATGCGTGCTTCCAGCTCTTCTGGGTTAAAGGGCTTAATCAAATAGTCATCAGCTCCGGCATTCAAACATTTAATTTTATCAGCGGTATTTTCATTTCCACTCAGCATAATCAAGGGCACATCACGGTAAAGTCCACTCGAGCGAATTTGAAGTATGAATTCAAACCCATTCATCTCAGGCATATTCATATCAGCAACAATCACATTGGGCATATTTCCTTGCTGCAGCCATTCAGAAGCTTCTTGGCCGTTATTCTTTTGAACAACATTGTATTTTTTGCCAAAGACAAAATCTAAAATCATTAAGATCGACTTTTCGTCATCAACAGCTAGCAGTGTTTTGTCCATTATTTATGATTAACCATGTGAATTACAACCAAATCTACGAAAAAGGGTCCACTTTGATATTAATTCTTCCCGAACTTATAGGAAAGCCCAACACCAAGTACCTGTTTGAATTGAGTTCTTGGTCCGCGTTGTAATGGACGGTCTCTTACTTCAATCAGGATGTCTTGATCGTATATAACATGAGTAAAGAACGTACAAGAAAGGAATTTGTTTATTTTCATGTTTAGGCGTGTTTCCCAATTCACATCAATATTCTTTCTGTTGTCTCGGTTTTTGTCTGTGTAATTATTGAAGAGATCCAAACGTGTTCCTAAGTTGACATTTTTCATAATGTCGTAATTGGCGGTCATGATAATATAAGCACCAATTTCATGGCGGAAGTTTTTCCCAGGTGTCACAATTGCGCCAGTCAAGGGGTCAAGGATTGCGGCTTCTACTCCATAATCCCCAGCATCGGCTAAACGCTGTTCTTGAACGAAGGTGAATTTCCCAGCTACCGGTGCCAACAAAATACCAAAATGGTCATTCTTTGAATAGTTTAGGCCTAGCGCAAATTGTAGCCAAGCTGGCGACATAAAATTAGAAATCATTGTGCCTTCTGTAAAGGTGGCATCGAATTGAGTTTTGAAAGAGGCAAAGCCAGTATAATACCAGTTGCCAAAGGCACGCCGACCAATTCTTGAATTTACCTCAATGCGGTCATCATTTTTTTGCAATTCGCTCCCATCGGCCTTAATCATGCCGTAATTCATGAGCAAAGCATTCTCCCACAAAATGTGTTTGGTTTTATACCGATTTTGAACGTTCACGGTTCCCAAAACGGAGTAAGAGCCCGTTCCACCTGCCGCCCAGTTTGTGAGTGCGGTTTGTGAAAAATTCAAGCTAAAAAAGCCCCAATGTTTCCATCCATACATGGTGTCGGCTTCATTGGAGGGTACAGATTTATGCAATTCTTTGGCTTCAGTTTTTATCGCATCCTGAGCGTTGGTGTGAAGGCAAAATCCACCAATGATTATTAGAGATAGGAAGGGTCTAATCGCTTTCATAAGATTGTGTTCTAGCGGAGTTTTAATTCTTGAGTTCCAACAAGAAATCCATCCGCATAAATTTCTGCTTTATAAGTGCCGTCTTCCCAGTCACCACCTCTATCATAATAGAAGCTCACGGATTGGCCAGTATTATCAAATTGAATATCATGCTCCATGGTATAGAGATACTCTTCACCAGCAATGGTAAAGCTTCCTCCGCCCATTTTTTCATTTGAAAGCGTTGTGCCTTCTGGGCCGATAATCCTGAGGTAGAATTTTTTTGCACCCAAATCAGCTACATAATTTAGGTCTAAGGTGAATTCGATTTTTAGAAAATCAATTCGACGTGTACGGGTTGTTTCTGTTTCGCGCCCGCTGTTTCTTTTATTGATACCAATCACGTTAAGATTTGTGAAACTAAGCTTCTTGCCTAAATTGACTTTGTTTTCTAAGGCAATGGTTTTCATGGTCAACTTTTCCGTCTTGTTGCGCTCTTGATCTAAGGTTTCGGTAATCTGTTTATTTTGCTTCTGAAGTTTTTCATTCTTCTCTGTCAAAGCCGCAATTTCATTTTGGTATTTTTTTACATAATACCGGAGTTTCTCTAATTCTGCTCTTGCTGCTTTGAGCTTCTTACTGTCTTTTAGCAATAGTTCAATTTGAGCCGCTTTTTCTTGAATTTCTAACGTCTTTTCTTGAAGTAAGGAATCTAGTCCTGAATTTTGACCTTTTAAAGCATTGACCTGCTCTTGGGTCTCCTTTAAAATTAGATCTAACTCATCACGAGCATCTGCTACCTCAGTGAGTTCAGTAGTTGTGGCCGTTAATTCTTTATCGGTGTTCACATAATGATAGATGAAAAAGCCATTCATTATCAACAAAATGATGATGATAACGATGAGTAAAGCTCTGCTTCTATCTTGGGTTTCACGGGTTTCCATACACGAGTTTTTGCAAAAATAGCTAAATATGTAGGAATGTAAAGTTGCTCATTTTGCTAGAGCGATTAACTTTGTCCAGAATCTATACATTGTGGAAGTAAAAGAAATTCATATTCAAGGGCCCTTGGTTCTCCAGCCGCGTATATTTTTTGATGAAAGGGGCTATTTTTTTGAAAGTTATAATAAAGCACTTTTTGAAAAACTAGGCATCGATGTCACTTTTCTTCAAGATAATCAGTCCTTATCACAAAAGGGAGCTGTTAGAGGACTCCATTATCAAGCTGCTCCTTTTGCGCAAGGTAAGCTTGTCCGGGTTGTTCAAGGTGCTGTCTATGATGTGATTGTAGATGTTCGCCGGAATTCATCAACCTATGGTGCACATTTTGGAATTGAGCTGAATGCTGAAAACTTTAGTATGCTTTGGATTCCGCCAGGGTTTGCACATGGCTTTAGTACATTGCGCGATCAAACCATTTTCCAGTATAAATGTACGAATGTGTACAATAAAGAAAGTGAAGGCGGGGTATTATGGAACGACCCTTCTTTGGGTATTGATTGGCAAGTTGATGCTCCTATAGTTTCTTCAAAAGATTTATTGCTGCCTCGTCTGGCTGAGCTAGACTCCCCTTTTACCTGATAAGAATCATTTTTCGTTGCTCACCGATGGGCTAAAGTTGTACTATGGAATTGAAACCTGAAATTCTTGCTCTTCTAGAAAAGCTTGAAAAAAAATATGCCGCTACGGGTCAAGACATGGAGTCTTATCTAGAAGGCTTATTGTATACCGACTATGTAACCTATTGGGACTATATTCAAACGGATACCTTGCTCTCCCTACAAAAACCGAAGACACAGATACCCGATGAGGAGATATTCATCATGTATCATCAAGTTACTGAACTGTATTTCAAACTCATCTTGCACGAGATGAAGCAAGTAGCATGTATTGAAGAACTAACCGATGACTTTATGACGGCTCGTGTTACCCGAATGAATCGGTATTTCGAAACGCTCACCCAGTCATTCGCTATCATGATTGACGGGATGGAGGTAGAGCAGTTCTTGAAATTTAGAATGGCCTTATTGCCTGCCTCTGGGTTTCAATCTGCACAATACCGTATGATTGAGATTTTGTCGACGGATTTTATACGCCTCGTCGGTAAAGATTTTCGTGAGGACTATTCTTCTGACGCCAGTATTGCTTCTATGTATGAGAAAATTTATTGGAAAGCGGGCGCTACTGAATTAGCGTCGGGAAGAAAAACCCACACACTCATTCAATTCGAAGAAAAATACGGGGAAAGCTTTGTGAAACTTGGAGTAGAGTTTCGTGACAATAACTTATGGCGTCGATACCAAGAAATGGTAAGTCCCTCTGAGGGGTTAACCACCGCCATGAAGGAATTCGATATGAATGTGAATGTGCGCTGGCCAATGGTTCACATGAAATCAGCCGCGCGTTATTTGCGTAAGAATCCTGAAGACATCAAAGCCACTGGAGGTACGAATTGGCAAAAATATCTCTCTCCACCCATCCAACGTCGAATCTTCTATCCTGAATTATGGATGGAAGGCGAATTGGAAAATTGGGGAAGGTCGGTTTAAGTATTTTGACCATAGACCATAGAGGCTCTGTTCCAATTGGTAGTTGAATGTGAATTAGCGGCAGAGCCTCGGTACTCGGTTAGTCCCGATAACTATCGGGAACAGGTTAGAGCAATTTAGCATGCAGACTTTCATTCGTTTATTGACTTATAATCAGTCTGATCTGCCAGCTAATAGATGTTTACGGAAAATCAACCCTAAGTTTGTTTTAAGGAAATATAGAGCTGCGTCTTTTAAGCTTGCGAAAGCAGCACCCTCCGTCTACGTCCGCCGAAGCTTTTTCAGCGAAGGTGGGGGCTTTGCGCCTTCCGTCCGCGTCCGCCGGAGCCTTTTTGGCGAAGGTGGAGTCAAAATGGGCAGAGACATATGAAGTGTGCATATAATCGCAAAACGCAATCTGTCAGTCATTTATATGTTACACCATAAACTAGAACAGAGCCTCCATAGACCATAGACCATTGCAAAAAGTCCACGGTCTACAGAACACGGTCGGGCTTAGCCGGAAAATGATTGACGGATTAATCGATCGTTGCAATCACCTTAAGTTCTATGCCGATAGGGGTAGGTAGGCAGTTGATTTCTAAGGTTGTGCGGCAAGGTAAATTGTCTTTAAAATACTCAGCATACAGGGCATTGTAGATTTTGAAATCATCCTTCATATTGGTTAGAAAAACAGTCACATCCACAATTTTATCCCAGCTGGAGCCTGCATCTTCTAGTACATAGCGCACATTTTTAAAAACAGAGTGGCACTGTGCGGCTATATCGTAGCTCACAATATTGCCGTCTTCGTCGAGCTCTACACCTGGAATCTTTTTCGTGCCGCGTTCCCTCGGACCGACACCGCTCAGGAATAATAGATTTCCGACACGTTTAGCATGTGGGTAGAGTCCAACTGGTTCTGGTGCTTTGCTTGAGTTGACGTCGTTTTGTTGCATGAAATCAAATTTTCGGCAATTTACTTTTTCTTTGGTTTTGCCGGTTCTGTCTTCTTAGGTTTTTCTTCTAACTCCTCGGGTTTTAGTCCTGTATCCCAGATATACACCACATATTCCTCTGTGTCTCTCACTAAGGAAGCAGTGGCAACAAATTGATTGTCTTCATTAATAGAGATGCACATGGCGGCCTCACCCTTGCTCGGAATGAGAATGATGTTTTCGCCAGTCTCTACATCCCATATGCGTGACGTGCCGTCATTGCTGGCTGTAAGTAGGTATTTCAAATCCCGACTTAGTTCCACCGAATTAATCGTCCAAGTATGGCCAGTGAACGTTTTAATCTCTTTGTAGGTCTTTACATCCCATAATTTGACGGTATAGTCTTCGGAGGATGAAGCCAACATCATTCTTTTTGTTTTGGTATTGTAAACAAAATAGAGCCCAGAGATAGATTTGGTATGCCCTTTTAAAACTTTGGCTTCTTTGCCCAAATAGTTCAATACCTTGATCTCTCCAGTTTTTAGTCCGGCATAAATCATATTGGTATGAGAAAGTGAAATTGCCGTGACGCCAACACCCATGCTAAATTTACGCTTCGTGTATTCTCCTTTTCTAAGGTCGTATGGACGAATTGTTCCGTCGCTACTACAGGTATAAAGAAAGCGCATGCCAAAGTCGAAGGCAATTCCTGTAATCGTCGCTTCTTGTTCGAATTCCAAAGTTTTGGCAGAGTCCAGAAAATGAATTTTAAGTTTATTGTCTTTCGAGGCACTGGCAATAATTGAATTGTCTCTTGAAATAGCAACCTGAGTCACTTCATCCATATGACTGTAAGTATGAAGTTCGATCCAGTTGCTGGCATCATAGAAGTGCACTGTTCGATCGAGGCCGCAGGTTATTAAACGACGTCCATCTAAGGAGTAAATAGCCTTGGTGATATCATTGGTATGATCATGCAGCCCCATCACCGTATCGGTAAGTGTTCTCTGGGCGTGTACAGAGGAAAATGAGGCGCAAGCAAGAAGCACCCAGATTAGTTTTTTCATAAGCTATTGGTTATCCCTTATAAGTCATCCACTTGAATAATTCTTTGTAGGAGGGTTTCTTTCCATACATTAGAATACCTACTCTATAAATCCGAGAAGCGAGCCAAGTGACTCCAATAAAACCAAAGATCATAAATAACATCGACAATAACAATTGCCAAGTTTCTACTCCGAACGGAAGCCTTACCATCATTATAATTGGAGCTGTAAAGGGAATCATAGAAAGCCAAGTGGCCAAGTCGCCATTTGGATCCTTCAGAACCACACTTTGTGCAACCACTATGGAAAAGATGAGGGGAATGGTAATTGGGAACATGAACTGCTGTGTATCAGTTTCACTGTCGACAGCCGAGGCAATCGCAGCAAACATTGCGCTATACAAGAGGTATCCTGTGATGAAATAAAACAGAAAGCCAAAAATCAAGGTGCCGAAATCAAGTTGAAATAGTGCCGCTAACACATTCATCTGGCCACTTGGTGCAGCAATTTGTCCTTGCTGCAATAGTTGATTTGCTTCTTCTGGGTTCATTGCCCCATTGGTAACTAGAGGCGTAATGATAGCAATCAAAGCGGTGCTTAAACCTATCCATATCAAAACCTGGGTGAGTCCCACAAGTGCAATGCCTAAAATTTTGCCAAGCATTAGGTCGAATGGTTTAACACTTGAAATAATCACTTCAACGATACGGTTGCTTTTCTCTTCAGCCACGCCTTTCATCACCTGCACACCATAAAGAAAGATGAAAAGATAAATGAAAAAGGCCCCAGCAAACCCAACGGCCGCGTTGATCATGGTGTTGTTTTCTTTGATCTCGTCGCCACTAATTTTGGCGGCACTAATTTTCACATTGGTATATAAGCTATCCAAGGTTTCCTTTTGTAATCCAGAACGTACCAATTTTTGTTCTTTGATACTCTTCTCCAGCTGACTTTCCATGGAGCTTTGTTCCACGATATTCAAAGATTCGGATGACAGGTAACGTGCACCAAGAGGGGCGTCGATGCTAAATTCAGATGGAATCATGAGTGTTCCATAATAGCTTGATTCGTTGGTGTCAGTCGGGTTAACCGCGAAGCTTAGGTTGCCGTTCTCACTAATCCCTTCGGCAAATACCCCGCTCTCATCGAGTACCAAAATTGTGTGCTTGTCTTCGTTCTGTGTATCGCTGATAGCCAGCCAAATGATGGCACCATAAAATGCAGCGAGTAGGAGTGGCCCCAACAGGGTCATCACGATAAATGATTTTTTTCTTACGCGGCTCGTGTATTCGCGGCCGGTGACTAATGTAATATTCCTCATATTCGTGTACCTACCAATTCTATAAAAATGTCTTTGATGGATGGAAGCATTTCCCTGAATTCCAATAAGTGAACTTCCTGCATGATTTCTTGAATGAGGTCATGTGTTGAATGGCCTTCTTCCACTTGCATGACGCTTCGTATGTTGCCGTTTTTTTGCACGTCATCCTTGCGCGCAATCACGCCACGAAGCGATTTATTTAAATTACCTTCATATACAAACTCAAATTCTGATTTTTTAAAGCGATTTCGCACTTCACCAACTTCGCCTTGAATAATGGCTTTCCCATTATTGATGAGTGTGATATCATCACAAAGTTCTTCCACCGACTCCATACGGTGTGTGGAAAGTAAGATGCATGCCCCTTGCTCTTTGAGGCCAATAATTTCATTCTTAATAATTTCGGCGTTCAGAGGATCAAAGCCAGTGAAGGGTTCGTCGAGAATAATTAGTTTGGGTTTATGGAGGATGGTCAGCACAAATTGAACTTTCTGCTGCATCCCTTTGGAAAGTTCCTCGAGCTTCTTTTTCTTCCAATCGCTCATTTCTAGTTTGTCGAACCAATAATTGATTCCTTCCATACATTCCGCTTTACTCAGGCCTTTTAAGCGGCCGAAATACATGGCTTGGTCAATGATGGTCATCTTACGATACAGTCCTCGTTCTTCGGGAAGATAGCCAATGCCCGAAATGAGTTCCTGGCGCATTTTTTCCCCTTCAAAGAAAACTTCTCCGCTATCCGGAGCCGTAATCATGGTGATGATTCTAATTAGGGAAGTTTTGCCAGCGCCATTTGGGCCGAGCAAGCCTATAATTTTTCCAGATTCAGCTTCTAGGCTGACTTCATCTAACGCTGTTTTTTTTGCGTAATGTTTGGAGACGGATTTAACAGATAACATGCCTGTGCAAATTAGTACACAAGAGTCTAGCTGTCAAGCCTAATTGATAGACCGATGAAAAAGAGGGATGAACCGTTTATTCGTAGATGAGTTTGATTTTGGCACTGGTCGCATGTGCCTGACAGGTAAGGATATATCCGTCGTTAATTTCTGAATCAGACAAGCCTTCGCGTTCTTCCATATGAGCAGAGCCCGACAATAATTTTGCGCGACAGGTGGTGCAAACGCCCATTTGACATGCGTAAGGAGGGTCTACATCTTGGTCTTTCGCTGCTTCTAGAATGGTGGTTCCTTCTGGCACTTCGATTTGAAATTCCTTTCCATTGAATAAAATGGTGGCTGAGGCATTTCCTTCGAAAGGCTCTTCTGTTACAGGTTCGCCTGCATCCGCATCAGAACTTGAGCTTACCGGAGTGCTGAAGTATTCGGTGTGAATTTGTGCAGTGGGGATATTGAGTCCTTCTAGTGCCGATTTTACCGCATCCATCATGCCACCAGGACCGCAGATAAAATAATCATTCTCCCAGCCATCTTGCCAGAGGTTTCTAGTCAGGGCTTGGTAGTCTGCTACACTCGGTCTGCCAATGAATCCATCAAATCCTACTGGGGCATTTTCAAGACAATGAACGAGGTTTAGTCGTGTGGAATTTTCGGCAATAAGTTCATTAAGCTCCTTATTAAATATGATGCTGGCTTCATCACGGTTTGCGTAAACCAAAGAAATGCGGCTATTGGGTTCTTGATGCAATACCGATTTCAAGATGCTCATCACTGGAGTAATGCCTGAGCCTCCACCAAAAAGTATATAATGCTTTCTATGATTCACGTCCATGTTTGCCGTGAATTTCCCCATTGGTGGCATCAGTTTGATGGTGTCACCAGCCTTAACTTGATCATTCATAAACGGCGAAACGCGACCATCTGCTACTTTTTTAACCGTAATTGCTGGGAACTGATTGGTATACGGCGAGCTGCAAAATGAATAGGCTCTGCGCTCTTCCTTACCATTGATCATCACACTTACTGTGATATATTGACCAGGCAGGTAGGCAAATGCCGCTTGCAAATCAGATGGGACATCAAAAACAATGGTTGAAGCATCAGGTGTTTCCCGGATGACTTCGCGGATGGAAATGGTATGAAACAATGAAGACATGATGTGTTAAGGGTCGCAAAAATAACACTTATTCGTTGCGACTTGTTCAATCGGCTGGGAAATTTACTGAGAAAGATGAAAAGCAAGGCTACGAGGGCATTTTCAAATGCGCCATCATCTCCGGGCTAACATTGGCAGCATACACCCCGTAGGCATCAACCAATACGCCCTTCGAACCATCTGAGGCAGATATGGCAAAGAGAATGGAGCTGTCGTCTGGGTCATTCATGCCTTCAAAACGAAAGAAGCGATCAACTTTAAAAGTCGTGGTATCATAGGTGGATTTTGTCTCTGAGCACTCTATTTTGTCAAAAAGGAGATTGAAATCTCGGGTATAACCTTGCTGTTTTAGAGCGTTCATGGCTTCGCTTAATGTAGTGTAATTTTCCATAGTGATGATTTTAGACAGAATCTGAACCTAAATTAGGCAATTTTCAATCCATTTCGGACGGCCTTATCTGGCGTAAGAAGAATAACTCCTTGTTCATCGCCAACACATCCGAGCAGAAGGCATTCGCTCATAAATGGCCCAATCTGCTTGGGTGGAAAATTTACTACGGCAATGATTTGTTTGCCTATCAGTTGATTTGGTAGATAAGCATCGGTGATTTGCGCGGAACTTTTTTTGATGCCCAATTCCCCGAAATCTATCCATACTTGGATGGCGGGCTTTCTTGCCTCTGGAAATTCTTCTGCACGAATAATAGTTCCTGTACGGAGATCAATTTTTGAAAAGTCGTTCCATGTAATCATACTCAAATATATTATTTCGGAATCAGTTGAATAAGCTGAAAACGATTCTCATCAAGTGGAATATATCCATACTCATAGCAGCAATAGCAAAAAGTGCCTGAGCGCTTCTCCTGCATGGCTGTAATGAGTTCAAAGTCGAATCCTTTTCGAGCAAGTAAACTTCTTCGAATGGTCTTTCTCCCTTCCTGAAGAAGCTCAATCAGGATACGTCGATTTCTTTTCAAGCCCTTATTGATTTCTCGAATCATCTCCGATTGATCCGCATTTACACGGTTGTGAAATTGGTTGCGACAGGATTCATTGCAGAATTTCTTGTCCCTGCGGCCGCGAAGGAAAGTGTCACATTCTAAGCAAGTTCGTGTTGAGTTCATAACTCAAATTTAGGAAACCGAATGTCAGCCTATTGTTGAATAGTGCAAAGAATTGTCTGCTATTTGTCAAATTAAAGCCCTTGAGGATGATTACCTTCGCGCCGACCAAATTAATTTCGCTCTATGTTTAGACGGACTCTTCTTCTAGTTGTCCTGCTTACTTTGGTGCAGCTCAGCTTTTCGCAAAACGTTTCCAATAGTGGAAAATTGTTTTGGGTTGGGCATATGGGTCATCTCGATGGTACAGGTTCTAACTTTGCTCTTTACATCACAACAGATGCTGCGAGTAGTGCGGCCGTAAGGGTTTCCATTCCTGGTGGAACCTTCAATCAAATTTATATTGTTCCATCCAATCAGGTTACAGTCGTAACCTTACCTTCTGCGCAGACCTACATGAATTGTACGGACTGTATTCTCAACCAAGGGGTGAAAATTGAATCGCTCAATCATGCTATTGTTGTCTATGCGCATATCTATGCATATGCACGCTCTGATGCCACCTTGCTCATTCCTGTTGAGACTTTGGGTAAGGAATATTATGCCATGTCCTATACCCAAAGAACGAGCAGTCAACGCTCAGAATTTATGTTGGTTGGGGTAGAAGACAGTACCTTTATCGACATTTATCCAACGGTTGATATTTTGCCAAATAAAAGCAAAGGTACCAAGTATACTGTGATGTTGAATGAAGGTGAAATCTATCATGCTCAATCACTAACGGATGTTACGGGCACGCGTTTGGTAGCCCGTTCAGCAAATGGAATTTCATGTAAAAAGGTTGCTGCATTTAGTGGGAGCAGCTTTACATCATTAGGATGCTCGAATGCGGGTACCGGTGATAATCTCTATCAACAATTATTTCCAACAACTTCGTGGGGCATGGAATTCGTTACGGCGCCCTTAAAAAGCCGAAATGGAGATCAGTTTCGCGTATTGGCCAAATACGATAGTACCAAAGTTATTATCAATGGAGGAACGCCCATTTACTTAGACGAAGCAGAGCATCATTCCTTCTTAGAGTACAATGCGAATCATATCCTTTGCGATAAACCGGTCACCTTGGCACAATATCCACGTACCCAAAACTGCGATGGAAATACAGGTGATCCAACTATGATTGTGATTCCTCCAATTGAACAAATGGTGAAATATGTGGCTATGTATTCGAGTCCATATCAGACGATTACCGGTCAATATTTGAATATCATAACTCGCACCACTGATACTTCAAAATTTCGGTTGGATGGGCAAAAGATTGTCTTTTCTGCTATTGCAAATAAACCACAGTTTGCCTATGCCCAACAAACTGTGAATAGCGGGAATCACCTCATGAATTCTGATTCGTTTTTTCAGGTGGTGGCCTATGGGTTCGGTAATGTAGAATCGTATGGGTATGCCGGTGGAACGAATATTAAAAATTTAGTACAAAGCATTAGTGCTTCGAATGATTCAATGTGTTTGGGTGATACGTTAGCCTTGCGCGCAGAAGTGAACTATATTCCAACCTCCATGACTTGGTATTTTGGAGATGGCAGCATCGATACCAGTAACTTCTTTCCCAGAAAAGTATACGCTGCCCCGGGTGAATATGTGGTTTCTTTGGTGACCAGAAAAGAGGGTTTGGTGGATTGTGGGTCGACTGATTCTACCGTGTATCGAGTCCGTGTTCATGGCTATCCTGCAGCCTCATTTTCGGTGGATGGCAATTGCCTTCGCGATACTTTTCAATTCAAGGATTTAAGCAGTTCAAATACAGGCAGCAGCTACGTGAGCAAATGGGATTGGACCTTTGGCGACAGCACCGTATCTACCAAACAAAATCTTTCCAAATACTTCAACCGACTCGATACATTTTCAACCCGATTGGTGGTATGGAATAATAACCTCTGTAGCGATACGGTATATGGGATTCATGTCGTAAACCCGCATCCTATTCCTAGCCTGACGAAGAATGATACTTGCCCTGGAGAGCCAATACTGTTTCAAGATGCAAGTACGATTTTGTGGAGCAATACCCTTACCGCAAGCTGGCTGTTCGATTCTACAGATTTGAAAACGGGCAGTCAGGTGGGCTATAGCTCAGCCATCGAAGGACCGCATTACTTTGACTTCTACGTGGAGTCTGATTCGGGTTGTTCGAATTCGATGCGTGACTCTTTTCTGATTTATCCTAAACCAACGGCAAATTTTAGTGCGGAGAACCATTGTTATGGCGAAAGTCTCACGGTAATTGATTCTTCATTATTGGCCGTGGATTGGAAATGGGATTATTCCGACACGTCTTTTTCTGGAAATCCCGCTTCTTTCTTGTTTAAAGATACAGGCGTCTATGATTTAACACTTCAAATAGTCAGTGTTTACGGTTGTCGAGATAGCTTTTCGAGCAAGGTACAGGTCTATCCAAACCCTTTGGCATCATGGAAAAGTGAAGGAAATTGTGCTTCGGATAATTATGTTTTTGGTCCGGATTTCGACACCATGACTTACCCAAACTGGAAGTATGAATGGCTGATAGATGGGCAGGTCTATTTCGGTGCAGAACAGTATTTGAATTTTCCTGTGGCAGGAGCCAAACAGGCCAGTTTAAGCGTAAGCACCCTAGAACAATGTCAATCAGCTTTTGCAGGACAAGTATACGTTAATCCCAATCCGGTTGCTCAAGGGGTTTATGAGCCAAACTGTGCGGGTGAGTTAGGGCTAATATCTGATCAATCGAGTTATGTGGGGAGTAGCATCTTTACGCGTCAGTGGAGTTGGGGAAGTAGTTTATTTATTGACTCAGTGCAGTTCATTGTGCCAAGTCCAAGTTTGCCGATGAATGCGAATTTGCGAATTGAAACGGATAGCTCTTGTGCTGATAGTACAGTCGTATTATTGTCGTGGTGGGATCTTCCACAAGCCGATTTCTCTACCCTTGGTGATTGTCCTCAAGCATTAGTAGAACACCAGGATTTAAGCATAGCAGCTTCTGCCGATCCTATCCAAACTTGGATATGGAATTTGTCGAATGGATTGCAAGGGAATGCAAATGCATTTAGTTGGACACCAGCAGCTGGCGGAGACTATGTTTTGCAGCTGATAGTAAGCTCAGACAAAGGCTGTAAAGATACTGCTGAGAAGACCCTTCATGTTTTGGATGTACCGGTTGTGGCTGTTCAGGAGTTTCCATCATGTGTTGAGTTTTTAGCAGAGTTAGAAGATCAATCAATCAGTTTAGAGCATCAGATAAATTCTTGGGATTGGGTATGGGATGGAAAGGCCTATTCTGGTAAGACCGTAGGCGAGGTTTTTACTGATCCGGGTTATTATGAATATACGCTAAGTCTGGAGACCGATGCCGGTTGCTCCTTTTCGAATATGCTGACGGATAGCATTTTTATATCGCCTAAGCCCGTGGCAAGTTTTGTAGCATCCCCAACCTTTGCTTTGATGGATGCTCCGAAATTTTATTTCACCAATACATCAGCCGGAGCCAGTGGTTCTAGGTGGGATTTTGGTGATGGAAGTAGTTCCATGGCAGCATCTCCAAATCATGCGTATGCCGATACCGGTTTATGGTGGGTGAAATTGCACGTGGAAAATAGCTTTGGGTGCACAGATAGTCTTACCGATACCGTGCGCACGCGGCCTATGTTGGAATGCTTTGTGCCGAATGTAGTAACCGCAAATGGAGATCATTTAAACGATGGATTTGGTCCGGTTTGCGACGGGCTTGCCAACTATGAAATGTACATTTACAACCGTTGGGGTGAAGAAGTCTTCCACACAAAAACAGGCGAATTGTGGTATCCATACAGTGAAGAATACCTCAAATATCCTGAAGGGATGTACATCTATACCTTGGTATTGAAGGACTTCCTAGGAAATCCACAATTTCTTCGCGGCACGGTAGCTTTGCTGAGATAGAAGGTGCCGTGGATAATATCCGGCTATAGATTTCCATATATCTGTATAGAAGCCTAAATTCGCAGCCAAAATTTCCCATTGGCACAGATCGCAAAACTCCCTTCAATTTTGGTTCTCGAAGACGGAACTGTATTTCACGGTACGTCCATTGGTAAAATCGGAACCACAACCGGCGAAATTTGTTTTAATACTGGACAAACCGGTTATCAAGAAATCTTCACAGACCCTTCTTATTTTGGGCAAATACTTATTGCTACCGTTGACCATATTGGAAACTACGGTATTAGCGATGATGATATTGAGTCCGAATCGATTAAGATATCCGGTCTGGTGTGTAAGAATTTCGCACATTTCTATTCTCGCAGTATGGCTAAGTACAGCATTCACGATTATTTCACTGAGGAGAACTTGGTGGGAATTGCGGATGTAGATACGCGTCAGCTTGTTCGTTATATCCGTCAAAAAGGCGCGATGAACGCAATCATCTCATCCGAGGAATTGGATGTAGAAGTTTTAAAGAAAAGAGTGCGTGAAATTCCTAGCATGAAAGGCCTAGAACTTTCTTCTCAAGTTTCTACCAATGAAGCGTATGAGCTTGGAATGGAGAATAATGGTAAAAAAGTAGCCGTGCTTGATTTGGGCTTGAAACAGAATATTCTTCGCTGTTTAACAGACCGTGGCTTGCGCTTGAAAGTTTTCCCTGCGAAAACTAGCTATGCCGACATGGCTGCTTGGAATCCCGATGGATATATGCTAACCAATGGTCCTGGAGATCCTTCTTCCATGCCTTATGCTGCAGAAACAGTAAAAGAAGTTTTAGCGAATGAAGTGCCAATCTTCGGAATTTGCATGGGCCACCAAATCTTAGGTCGGGCATGTGGCCTCGAAACTTTTAAAATGTTTAATGGTCACCGTGGCTTAAACCATCCAGTACAAAACTTGCTTACAGGACGTTCAGAAATTACTTCGCAAAATCATGGCTTCGCAATCAAAAACAAGGGCCTCGAAGAAGCAGGAGTGGAAGTCACTCATGTGCACCTGAATGATCAAACTATCGCTGGAATTCGCATAAAAGGTAAAAAAGCGTTTTCGGTTCAATATCACCCAGAGAGCAATCCTGGCCCGCATGATTCGCGTTACCTTTTTGATGACTTTGTAAAATCTTTGGACTAATCGCCAAAACCCAATATACTCATGAGTACGATAGCAGAAATTACCGCACGTCAAATCCTTGATTCACGTGGAAATCCAACCGTTGAGGTGGATGTATTAACAGAAAACGGTTTTATGGGCCGTGCCGCAGTGCCTAGTGGTGCTTCAACTGGAATTCATGAAGCTGTTGAGCTGCGTGATAATGATAAGTCCATGTATATGGGGAAAGGTGTTCAAAAGGCCGTTTCGCATGTGAATGATATCATTAGCCAAGAACTAGAAGGTTTTTACATTTTTGACCAAAACTTGATCGACCGGGTTTTGATTGAACTCGACGGGACTGAAAATAAATCTAAACTAGGAGCTAATGCCATACTTGCTGTTTCTATGGCAGCAGCCAAAGCGGCAGCCGAAGAAGCAGGTCAGCCACTGTATCGCTACGTGGGTGGTGTAAATGCCAATACCCTTCCAATTCCGTTGATGAATATCTTGAACGGTGGGTCGCATGCTGACAACAGCATCGACTTCCAAGAGTTCATGATTATGCCTGTGAAAGCGGATACCTTCAGCGAATCATTGCGCATGGGAGTGGAGGTTTTTCATCACTTGAAAAAAGTATTGAAAGACAACGGTTACTCTACAAATGTGGGGGATGAAGGAGGTTTTGCCCCGAATATTCGTTCGAATGAAGAGGCCATCGAAATCGTTTTGAAATCCATTGAATCAGCTGGATACCGTCCGGGAGAAGATATTTATATCGGTATGGATGCAGCGACTTCCGAATTCTACAATGCAGAAAAAGGATTGTATAGTTTCCATAAATCAGATAAACGTGAATTGACCTCTTCTGAAATGGTCAGTTACTGGAAAGAGTGGACTGCCAAATACCCTATTTTATCTATTGAAGATGGATTGGCAGAAGACGACTGGGCAGGTTGGGCTGAGTTAACCAAATCTATTGGCGACCGCGTTCAGCTTGTTGGTGATGATTTGTTCGTAACCAATACGAAGCGTTTGCAAAGAGGAATTGACGAAAATGTTGCGAACTCGATCTTGGTAAAAGTGAACCAAATTGGTACGCTGACTGAAACAATTGACTCCATCAATTTGGCTACCCGTAATTCGTATACCAATATTATGAGCCACCGTTCTGGAGAAACCGAAGATACCACCATTGCAGATTTAGCAGTAGCAATGAATTCCGGACAAATTAAAACCGGATCCGCGTCAAGAACAGACCGTATTGCAAAATACAATCAACTTCTGCGTATAGAGGAGGAATTAGGCGAGATGGCTTATTTTCCGGGTAAGTCCTTCAAATACATTAAATAGTCGCTTAAACGACGTGAAAAAGCCTCTTTATGGGGCTTTTTTTATGCTTAACGTTCAGCTGACATCAAACTCCTTACATAATTCTTTTTCAAGGCCTTCGCATTGCGTTCGGAAATGAGCCAAGTCCTCTTTCAAATCGGAATCGCCATTTTTGGCTTTGGTTTCAATGTGGAAGGCTAATTTATGCAGGGGAGTAGCTCCCATAATGATAAAACCTGACTTCGATTTATGGGCTAAACGCCGAACGGCTTCTAGATTTTTCGCCTCGAAGGCGGCTTCTATTTCTTGTAAGTCTTTTGCCAAGTCGCGGTGGTAAAGTTGTACCACTTGTTTGGCAATGTCTTCACTTCCTGCTGCTTGCTTAATAAAATCTTCCCTACTGAAGTGGATATATTTGGTCAAAGCGTCACCTCGTTATTTTGAATCATACGGTATATGGTTGATTTGCCAATATCCAATTTCTTGGCGACAAGCAAAACATTTCCTTCGTATTTATCTAAATAAGTTTGGACGATGCTGTTATTGTATTCGCGTAAAGACATCTCTTTGCTAAGCAGGTCCGTCATGTTCCGTGCATTATTGAAGATGATATTGTCTTCTTCAATGGTATCATTATCCGCCATCACACAGGCCAATTCAATTACTGCTTTCAGCTCACGAATATTTCCCGGAAAGGCATAGTTCAACAAGCGCTTTTGGGCGGCTCCAGATAAGGTCATTTTGTCGACCTTGTTCTCCTTCACGTACTCATCAATAAAGTGCTTAGAGATTACCAAAATGTCTCCTTCACGGTCACGCAATGGCGGAAGCTCAATCGGTAAGCCTAAGAGACGGTAGTACAAATCTTCACGGAAGTTCCCTTTTTTAACCTCCTCTTGCAGGTTTTGGTGAGTGGCTACAATAACCCGAACCTCTATTGGTATAACTTGATTGGAACCTATCCGCGTAATTTCTCTCTCTTGCAGTACGCGTAAAAGTTTGGCTTGTAAAGAAATATCCATTTCACCAATCTCGTCCAAGAAAATAGTTCCTTTATTGGCCTCTTCAAATTTCCCTATACGGCGATTTTGGGCTCCGGTAAAGGCGCCTTTTTCATGACCAAATAGTTCGGCCTCTATGAGGTCCTTCGGGATTGCCGTAATGTTTACTGCAACAAAGGGTTTGTTCTTTCGGTCTGAATTATAATGGATGGCTTTGGCTACCAGTTCTTTACCTGTTCCTGTTTCTCCTGTAATCGATACTGTAATCTTGCTATTGCAGGCTTTATCAATCAAGCCGAAAGCACGATTGATAGCGGTGCTGGTTCCTATGATGGATTTGTTATAGTCGTATTTTTTTCCAATCTCCTCTTTTAATTGCGAAATCTCTTCTCGTAGTTCAAGGTTCTTGCGAATATTGTTGACAACACTAAGGATACGGTTACGTGCATCGTCATTTTTTACGATATAGTCATAGGCCCCTTGTTTGAGGAGTTCGACCGCCGTATTTACGTCTTCCTGCCCAGAAATGACCAAAACCTGAATGTCATTATTGTAATCTTTGATTCTTTTTAGGACATCCGAACCCGTCATGTCAGGCAATGAATAGTCGAGCGTAACAATAGTTGGATTTTCTGCGAGAGAACCGAGGAAATCCTTGGCAGTCCTGAATTTTTTGACCTCGTAGTCGGGGTTTAAAGTAAGGTGATAGATAAGAAATTCGCTGTACCATTCATCGTCTTCAACGATGAATATCTTAATGGTATCCTTTTTGGTCATAGGTATCGGATTGTTTCCAAATTTAAAAATTCATTTCAAAATGGGAAACGTTTTCTTTAAATGGAACAAAAAAAAAGTTAATTTGTGGCCATAATTATGCATTTCGACTTGTCATCTTTAACAGCCATGTGTGGGGGAGATCCTCAGTTTATGCGCGACTTCATTACCTTGTTTGTAGAAACAACACCTCCTAATATTGAGCAGATTAAGGAATTACGAAAAACGGGAAATTGGCATGAAGTAGGTGAGATTTTGCATAAAATCAAACCTACCGCTGAATTATTTGGTATGATGCATATCCACGGTGAAATAAAACTCGCCGAGCAGGCGGGGCGTAACGGCCGCGATTTGGATAAAATTGAAGGATGGTTAGACCATATCATTCCCTCTCTTGAAGAGGCAATTGAGGAATTGAAGCTCGAAGTTCAAAAATACAATTAAGCCCGCTTTGCGCGTTCCCAAAGCGCACTTTGTTCTCCTTTGATGAACCTTTTTAGGCCTAGAAATACAGCCAAATTCATGATGAAAAAATAATAGGGAATATACAGTGCCTTCCATCTTATCCCCTTGTTTTCATAATACCAGCCTAACAATGCAGCGCTGTAAAAAAGTAGCTGCCCGAGAAAGAGTAGATTCCATATAGGGGTGCCCAATAGCAGAATATTTAGCAAGAATATTACCGGCAAGGCAAATGCAGCAAGGCTCCACCTTAAAACGCGATGTGAAATAAAAGCAAATGCCACTGTAAAATTCCTGAATGGATTAAATGCGGGGCCAAGGCGAAGCATACTTTGCCATCCGCCAGCGCAAATTCTGATTTTCCTTTTCAGCTCTTCCTTCACATTGGCCGAGGCTGTTTCAGTGGCCATTGCTTTAGGTTCATAAACAATGCGATACCCTTTCAAAACAATACGCATCGATTGCATAAAATCATCCAAGAGCGTATCAGGCTCAAGTGGTTCGTACAGATCCTTGC
>CAZUIT010000005.1:0-99791 GCA_964620355.1 uncultured Burkholderiales bacterium
TCTAACACCATTCCGCCATATCACGACGGAGTGGTATAATTGCGGAGACTCATGAATAACCTCTTTAGAATTACCACTAAAACCAAGCTTACCATTTGGCAAGGGACTAAATCCGGCAGAAAACGTATACAATTCAACAGGCATAAAAACGGTATCTGGCTCCCTAACATCTTTCCAAGTCTTTCCTTCGTCATACGACACTTCCACATAGCCTCCATCAGAAAGCGAGTCCGTATCAAAGAGGTGTTCAAACTGAAATAAAACAGACACGCCAGCTCCATTAGAAATATGCACATCAAAAGAGTCGTGACGATTTATGCCATACATCCCACTAGAATCAGTAACGATCCCTTTAGCAAGAGTCCACTTACTCGAAAAAAATGGAGTCGTTGCCGTACCTATTTGCCATGCACTAGAATCCCCAATTGGCATCACTAAGGAACAAGGTTCTTGGAAATTACATTTCACCTGACCGAAACTAAACGAAGCAATAACATTCAGTAGCAATAAGAAGGCAAACCTTTTCATTCGTTAAAAACACCTAATGTAGACTAAATGACTAATCGACTTGGCGACTTATCGACTAATCGACAATTAAACTTTGGGAGAAGGTCGGCAGGACACAGACCAGCCTGCTGAAAGTTCTATTACTATTCTTGTCTGGCAGTCTGGAAGTCTGACAATCTGGTTGTCTCGAAACCTCGCAATCTCGAATTTTCGCTCTTGCAACTGCATTAAAATTCAATAAAATTTCCATTCAACCCGAAACCAAAACTATAGACAAATGAAAGAAGCATTGTTTACCCTGCTCTTGCTGTCCTGTATATCGGCGGCTGGGTACAATGGTATTGCTCAAGGAGGGCTTTATAACTCTGAAGAGCAATTGGATACGTATGTTAGTCTGCTTACCCTGTAGGATTTTCTGGGCTAACCTAAATGAAACTGCCAGTCGAAGTGCGACGGCACCACGTATCGACAAATCTATCGTTTGTAATTTGCCTCATAGAGTTGAATCCATTCGTCGGCCGTCATTTTGCGGACGAGTTCTGCGATCAAATCATAGGGGATTTGCTCTACCTTCTTGAAGCGAATGCAACTTTTACCCATATCCAACTTGCTCGACACATGCTTGGGATATTCCGTTACAAACCAATTGAGTAAATCAGGGTTTGCATAGATTCCCATATGATATAAGGCCACAAAATTTTTCTGTGACGCAATATTCATAAATGGCAAGGGCAATTTAGTATCGCAATGATAGCCAGCAGGATATACCTCATGTGGCACCACATAACCAATCATACCATAACTCATTCTTTCTTGGAACTTTGAAGGAAGATTGTCAAGAATAGTTTGCCTCAACTTCGCCATTGCTACTTGACGATCTTCAGGTAATTCCCCTAAATAGTCCTCAATACTTTTCGCCTTGCTTTGCATGCCCGCAAGTTCCGAAATTTTTATTCAACTCGAATAAGGATTTCGTCATACAAACTCAAAGTCTCAAATCGAATGTCTCACCCTCTCACATCTCATCCTTAAATCCTACCTTTGTGGCCTTGAAGAAATTTTTTGCTAAAAGAGCCATCCGGCAACAATCGAAGTTGAACGCAAATAGAGTGCGAAAGCTCAGTGCTGTTGCGCAGGGAACTCGTATTGGAATTCTCTTTGAAGCGGAAGACCCGAATGCACGATTCATACTGGAGAAATTCAGAGCGGAACTGGTTGAGCAAGGTGCCTTGGTATCTGTTCTGGGATATTTCCCGAGCAAAGAATTTCCAGAGAAATTGGTCTTTAAGCCTGGCTTTGATTATTTCAAAAAGAAGGAAACCGATTGGAAGAATCTTGCCCAAGAGTCTATCCTTCAAAAATTCAATAACCTAAACCTAGATATTCTGATTGGTGCATTTACGGAAGAAAACCTCCTTTTCTTGCATTTTGCAGCACAGAGCAATGCGGGATTTCGAATTGGCCCTTACCTTCAAGAATATACGGATTGCTTCGACTTTATGATTGATACCCAATCCAATACTGATTTAAACAACCTGGTAAAGCTTAGCAGTCATTACCTCAAACAATTGAACCCATGATAAATTTATATGGCACAGGAGTGGCGATGGTCACCCCATTTAATTCGGATGCAAGTGTTGACTTCCCGGCATTGAGAAAATTAACCCGTCATCTTATCGATAATCAAATCGAGTATCTGGTGGTTATGGGAACGACTGGCGAAACAGCTACACTGAATTCAGATGAAAAACGTCAGATTTTCGATACTGTTTTAGAAGAAAATAGCGGTGCAATTCCAGTAATAGCCGGCTTGGGAGGGAACAATACGCACGAACTGATTTCGGGTTTAAAGTCTTTCAATTTCGATGGCATATCTGCTGTACTATCGGTTAGTCCGTATTATAATAAACCCAACCAAGCGGGCATCAAAGCGCACTATACCGCTGTTGCAGATGCTTCTCCTCTTCCTGTAATATTGTATAACGTCCCAGGAAGAACAGGCTCGAATATGACAGCTAGCACTACCCTTGCCTTGGCGGAGCATAGCAATATTATCGCCATGAAAGAGGCCAGTGGGAATTTTGAGCAATGCATGGAGATTATCCGCCATCGCCCGAAAGGGTTTTATGTCCTTTCGGGTGATGATGCCCTCACCCTTCCTTTTTTAAGCACGGGTATGGATGGGGTAATTTCAGTTATGGCCAATGCTTATCCTCGCAATTTCTCAGAAATGGTGCGCATGGGACTTGGGGGGAACTTCAAAGCGGCCCGCGAACTACATTATGGTCTCTTGGATATGATGAATGAAATCTTTGCCGATGGCAGTCCGGGTGGTATTAAAGAAATTCTGAATCATCTTGGAATCTGTGGCACCGATGTTCGTTTGCCTTTGGCTCCGGTAAATGCTGAAGTCAAAGCACGACTTATTGCTTTGGCAAAAGCCTATTAATTGAATTTAGCTGACGCGAGTCAACCTCAAACGGTATTTGCTGTCCTAGGGAGGTAAAGGAACTATCCTTCTTTTGCAAGGAGTATACACAGCAGCGTCAAATGGAGATATTGGATCCCTCGAGTTTATTCTTGAGGAATCCTTTTTTGTTGCATAATATCCAACTCTAATACTTTCAACGCTTCTTGATTTCCCCGATAGATATCCATAGAAAAGCTCCCATCCTCTTTCAGGTAATCTATATAATAGCTCAACTGTTTTTTCTTCAGCGAAGTATATAGCTCCATCTGCTGAATTCGCACTTGTAATACACTCGGCATATCGCTAAGGTCAGCCTTCGATAGCGCCTCGTCTGCCCTGTTCAAATGCTCAATACCCAATTTAAAGGCAAGTGAATCTTTTGGACTCAACCAGGCATGATTGGCCTGATAGACTTCATAAAAAAATACCTTTGACACCTTTTGATAGCTGGCCAATGGATTTGAAAGTTGTTTACCCAGTACAAGGACACTGCTCATAACTAGTAAACTAAAGAAGCCTAAGACCCCGCGAATAGGCGTTGCCGCCGAAGGATAACTACCACCAATTCGTATCAAAATGCTAGCAAAAAATCCAGCCAGTGCTCCACCAATATGAGCAGCGTGGTCGACATGATGACTGAAACTACTAAATACCCATTGAACGATGAAGAGCACAAAAAGCAAGAACAAGTGTGGAACGAGTTCTTTAAAATAACTTGGCCTTGTGAACAAGAACACCGGTATTGCACCAATCAATCCATACACCATACCTGAGGCGCCAACGCTGAGCATATAAGGATGCCAAAAAAAAGAAGACACGCTCGATACTACCCCACAAAAAAGGAGCAATAGTCCACTATTTTTCCAGCCAATTAAGGGCTCTAATATGCGACCCGCCAGCCAAAACCCAATAAGATTTACAACGAGATGGAAAATACCGTGATGAATAAACACCGCTGTGAGTAAGCGCCATAATTCGCCTTCCATCACTGCTGAACGTTGATTGGCTCCCCACTCAAACAGTGCCATTGGTTCTGGACTCAATGCATCAATACCTGATATCACCATCGCCAAGAAAAGCATGAGTTCAAGGATGACTACCACCGGCACGAGCCAAAAATGCATGCTCGGCATCAGATTCAATCTCAGCTTTTTATTCTCCGGACGTATACGCGCCATCATCATTGAGCCAGTAATTCCTTCGCATTGGCCAATGCTGATTCCGACAACTTGTCTCCACTCAACATCCTCGCTAATTCATTGATACGTTCTTGATGAGAAAGTGGTCGCATAAAGGTTTGACTATGTCCATCCTCTACCTCTTTGTACACCAAATAATGTCCATCGCCCATGCCCGCAATCTGAGGTAAATGTGTGATGCTGATTACTTGATGACCTTGTGCCATCTGCTTCATCATGCGTCCAACTTTTGCTGCTACCTCTCCAGAAATCCCGGTATCAATCTCATCAAAGATTAAAGTAGGAAGCGCTTTTGATGCGGCCAAAATCGATTTAAAGCAGAGCATCACGCGCGACAATTCACCTCCAGAAGCCACCTTGTTTAATGCTTGTAGCGGTGACCCAGGGTTAGAGCTGAAAAGCATATTCACCTGATCCGGACCATCCTCGGTTCCATGTTCCAAGGCTTCGATACGCATCTCAACCTGAGCATGAGGCATACCTGCATCCGATAAAAGACCTTTTAGTTTACTGAGTAAGCCAGGCAATGCTTTTTGTCGGGCGGCACGAAGTACCGTGGCGGACTGATTCAGCTTGTCAGTAGCTTCATTACACGCCTGTTCCAATGCCGATTTATCTTGCTCTAATGATTCTACCCGAGCTGTTTTATCTTCTAAATCATTGCGTTTCTCAATGAGTTCTTCACTCGTAGCACATTGATGTTTCTTCTGCAAAGTGAACAGTAAACTTTGGCGTTCGTTAATTTGCTCAAGTCGGCTATCATCTGCATGTGTCGTGTCTGAAATTTTCTCCAGCTCACCCGCAATATCGTCTAATTCGATATTCACTGACTTCAGCCGTTCCAGCAGGTCAGCAAAGCGTGCATCATAGGCGACTTGTGTGCGCAGTGCATTTTCAATGTCTTTTAATTGCTGGTAGGCGGCTTGTTCTCCATTCCGTATCCCCTCTGAACCTTCAAATGCCGTTTTGGCAATATCCGACGCGTGTTCCAATGTCTGCTGCTCTTCTTCCAATAGACCTTCCTCACCAGCCTTCAAGTTGGCCTCTTGAAGTTCCTTCAGCTGAAAAGAGAGAAAATCATACTCTGCCTTCCATATAGCTTCTTGCTCCAATAGGTCTTTCCATTGTTTTTGCAGCGCTTTATCATTACGCAATGCTTGACGATAGTCTTTCAACAAGTCCTCATTTCCAGCAAAATTATCAAGTAGCTGAATCTGATAGCGTCGGTCTTTTAAAGAAAGGGTTTCATGTTGGGAATGTATATCAACCAAAATCTCTCCCAAGTCTTTGAGCTGAATCAAACTTACCGGCGTATCGTTTACAAACGCCCTCGACTTCCCTTGTTTAGAAATTTCTCGGCGGAGAATACAGTTTACCTCATAGTCGAGGTCATGTTCATCAAAAAACTTTTCCAGCTTATGGGCACTGATATCGAAAGCGGCTTCAACCACACATTTGCCATCATGTCCTTCCACCACATTACTTTCTGCACGCTCGCCAAGCACCAAGCCCAATGCCCCAAGTATGATAGACTTCCCTGCACCGGTTTCTCCAGTAACAATGAGCAGTCCTCTATCAAACGACAGTTGAAGATCGCGAATCAGGGCATAATTTTTAATACTCAGTGATTTCAGCACAGTCCAAAAATACGTGAAGTAAGGAAAAGAGAAAGCCTTTTATCCGGTTTTAATCTGCTGCCATTTTGTGGTATTGGCAGGATCTATTTGAGTGAGAATCTCAACAATCTTATTCTTATCACTGGTGAGTGCGGTTGAATAGATTGAAACGAGCTCGTTCGACTTGGAATTGAAAAACACCTTCAGCCACATGGAATTGGGTTGAATCTTCGCCACCTTTTGAATTTCCTTGATGGCATTGGTAATCTCATTTCTTCCCGTCTCCAAATCTTTACTCATGAAATCTAAACCTTTGCGATGATAAAGATACATGGCATTGCGCATTTCCCGGAAACGATCACTGGTTAAGTCATCCATCAAATAATACCGGTTCTTATTGCTCGCTCCATCTTGGGCATTCCATCCTGGTTGACCCGCACTTTGCGCGGCGATCAATACACTGTTGGCTTTAGCAAAATAGGTTGAGCCTCCCATTGGAGAATAGGTATCGAGGGTCATACCCAAAACAATTTCAATATAGAATCCAATGACCGAAGTGAAATTATCACTAAAGGTTTGCTCATTGAAATTCATTTGCTGGAAATTCACATAGGTGAAATCAAAATCATTGTCCTCATGATTCAATACCACCGTATTGTAGGTGCTCCCAAAAACCGGACGCGAAGCATTGATGAGTAAGGAAGCCGAAAAGGTGGAGTTATTATCAAACTTGGTAATATTCAATACCATGTTCAAATCAATACGCTCATTTGCATCGATTTTAAAGTCTGCCCACTTCTTGTTATTGATGAATTCAAGTATGGAGGTTTCCATATTCTTGAACACTTGAATATTTTGGGTACTTATCTGAGTATGGTTGACCGTAACCCGTGCATTAAAATCCTGAGCCGAGGCCCATGATGCACAGATGACAAAAAGAAGTGCTAGTATCTTACGCATTTGTCAATTCTACAATTTTCGCGACAATATCTTGTGCTACTTCGCTTTTATTCTTTAAAGGAAACGAGCTCGCCTTATTTTTCTTGTCGATGATGGTGATTTTATTTTGGTCACTACTGAAGCCGGCACCCTTGTCGTTCATGCTATTCAATACGATGAAGTCAAGATTTTTATTCTTGAGTTTCTCTTTCGCATTTTTAAGTTCATTTTCCGTTTCCAGTGCAAACCCAACAAGAATCTGATTCTTGGGTTTATTGGCCCCCAGTTGTTTTAAAACATCGGTAGTTTTGGTCAATCTCAGGAGAAAGAGCACGTCTTTCTTCTTAATCTTTTGTTGCGCAATATTCTCCGGACGGTAATCTGCCACTGCAGCCGACATCACCACCACATCTTGGGTAGGGGATAATTCTGTGCAGGTACTCAGCATGTCTTCCGCCGAAACAATATTGATGCGATGAATAGAAGCGTGATTGGTTTTCAAATGTGTAGGACCAGAAACGAGGGTAACCTCGGCTCCTTGTTGAGCCAGTGCTTCTGCAATTGCAAAGCCCATTTTTCCAGAGGAATAGTTCCCGATAAAACGCACGGGATCCAGGTTTTCATAGGTAGGTCCAGCTGTAACCAAGGCTTTTTTCCCTTGCAAGCTCAAAGCATCTCCAAAATGCATTCTGACCTTTTCAAGAATTTCTTCAGGTTCCGCCATTCGACCCAGACCTTCCAGTCCGCTTGCCAATTCACCATTACCAGGTTCAATGAGGGTATTACCATACTCGCGAAGGCGTTTCACATTGGCTTGGGTAGATGGATGCGTCCACATATCGAGGTCCATCGCTGGGGCAAACCATACTGGGCATCTGGCAGAAAGATAGGTAGCTAAAAGCAGGTTATCGCTTTGTCCGCTTGCCATTTTAGACAAGGTAGCACCCGTTGCGGGTGCTATGATGTAGAGGTCGGCCCAAAGACCGAGCTCCACATGGTTATTCCAAGTTCCTTCATTGGCGTGAATAAACTCGCTCAATACGGGGTTTTTGGAAAGAGTGGCCAAGGTTAAAGGAGTGATAAATTCTTGCGCAGAAGGGGTCATTACCACCTTCACCTCCGCTCCTTCTTTAACCAGCAGCCGAATAAGAAGAGCTGATTTATAAGCAGCAATACTGCCACTTACTCCCAGCAATATCTTCTTATTGCTCAGCATTCTCTTTCGCAGGATTTCTGAAATAAACTTTTCCGTCGAGGAATTCTTGGGTAGCGATTAGGGTTGGCTTCGGTAATCTTTCATAGAAAGAAGCGATCTCAATTTGCTCTCTATTTTCAAATACCTCTTCCAAATTGTCGTTGTCGGTTGCGAACTCGGCCAATTTTGAATGAAGCTCTTCTTTCATTTGCACGCTGATTTGGTTGGCACGTTTTGAAATGATTGCCAAACTTTCGTACAAGTTTTCAGTTCCAATTTCCAATTTCGGAAGGTCTCTCGGTACAGTAGTGTCCGGAATGTTCTGTGAGTTATTTACGATGTTTCCCATGAGTGTCTTTATATCAATGCCTTTTCGGCTTTCTTTTTATAGTTTTTCACCTTATTTGAGTAGGTGTTCTTCTCTCCATATTCAGCTAAAAAAGCATTTGCTTCATCTATTGCCTTCTGGTAATAAGAATTATCCTTCTTCGCCTTAGCTGCTTTGAAGAAAGAACGCACGACCAAATACTGCAATTGATCGTTATTATTGACCCCTTCCTGATTGCGCTGGGCTTTAAACGTCTCAGCGGCACGTGCATATTGACCGCGGTCCAAATGTGCATATCCACCGCCTAATGCTACCTCATTTAATCCTTCGATTGATTTAGCATAATAGGATTGAACCAGAGGATAATATTTATTCGAAATACCATAGCGGCGTTGAAAGTCTTCTACCATGGGTTTCACATCACGGAAGCGTTCTGCTTTTTTCGAATCCACACTATTCTCCGCTAATTTGAGTTGACAGCGAATCAGGGTAGACTCGATCTCATCTTTATTTTCTAGCTCTGGATAGTCTTTGATGGTATTATTGAAAGCAAGTATAGCTGCTTGGTAGTCTTGCATTTTTAAATACAATTTGGCTGACTCCAATGACTTCATGCGCAACCTGCTTCGCAAATCATCCATATACTTATTGCATTCCTCAACGTGAGGACTTGCCGGATAGATATTGACAAACAACTGCAAATTATCCATTGCCATGCGCGTTACACTCGGGTCTAAAAAATAGGGATAGGACTCAAGGTAATCGCAATACACATGCATATACAGCGCCTCTTCTGCCTTTTCACTTGTCGGAAACGACTCATAAAAGTTCTTGAAATGGTAGCTCGCCATGATCAGCTCACCACTGCCATACTTGCAATAGGAATAATAAAAATAGATTTCTTGAAAGCGTTCATCCCCTTTAAAGGCGACGAGCAACTCGTCAAATAGCTGTCCTGCTTTGTCGTAGTCTTTCTTCTTATAATAGGCCAAAGCGGCGGTATACTTCTTCTCCAGATCGTTACTTTTCAGCAGTTTATTATAAGAGCTGCAAGCACCAATCCCGAGAGAAAGCACAAGAAGAAGAGATATAAGCGAAAGTTTACTGCGCATTAGCCCGCAAAAATACATTTTAATTTCTTGAAAAACATGAAATACTGAGGCAAAGAACTTGCCAGGGGTAAAACGAATAAGGCCATTAAAAAGATACAGGCCAATCCCAAAAAAAAGGCATGTGATTGAATTGTCATAATTCCGTCAAATTCTTGCGTTAACCCAAATCTCTTAAAGAAACATGAGTTAGATTAGTTAATTTGTGTTCACAGAATGTTTACTTTGCGACAAAGTCTAAAACATGATAGATCTTTTCGATAAATTACCTACTCGTCCGGGCCCATTAGGCATGCATGCTGATGATGCGCACGGCTATTACATGTTTCCTAAATTAGAAGGGGAAATATCCAACCGCATGAAGTTTCGTGGTGAAACCAAACTCATTTGGAGTTTGAATAATTACCTCGGACTGGCTAACCACCCTGAGGTGCGCAAAGCAGATGCCGAAGGAGCGAAAGAATACGGACTAGCGCTACCAATGGGTGCTCGCATGATGTCAGGGAATAGCGACCTGCATGAGAAACTGGAATCACAACTTGGCGAATTTGTTGGGATGGAGGATGCCGTTTTGGTGAATTATGGATACCAAGGAATGCTTTCGGCCATTGATTGTTTGGTAGATCGCCATGATATCATTGTGTATGATGCTGAATCACATGCCTGTATTGTTGATGGTGTTCGCTTGCATATGGGAAAACGTTTTGTTTATGCCCACAATGATATTGCAAACTTGGATACACAATTAAGACGTGCTACGAAGATGGCTGAAGAAACTGGAGGAGCAATCTTAGTGATTACTGAAGGCGTATTCGGTATGTCAGGCGCTGAAGGAAACTTGAAAGACATTGTTGCGCTGAAAGGCAAATACAACTTCCGTCTTTTTGTGGATGATGCACACGGATTTGGTACCATGGGTGCTACCGGAGCAGGAACACATGAAGAGCAAGGCGTTATTGACCAAATCGATATCTACTTTGGAACATTTGCGAAGTCGATGGCGATGATTGGTGGCTTTATCGCTTCCAATAAAATGGTGACCAAACACCTGCGCTATAATATGCGTTCTCAAATCTTCGCGAAATCATTGCCAATGCCTTTGGTTGTCGGAGCCTTGAAACGTCTTGAATTATTGAAAACTAACCCTGAGCTAAAGGCCAACCTTTGGAAAATCGTAAAAGCCCTACAAGGTGGACTACGTGATGCGGGATTCAATCTTGGTACAACCACCACACCGGTAACGCCAGTGATCTTGAATGGAACCATCCCAGAGGCTACCGCTTTGACTCAGGATCTTCGTGAAAACTACGATATATTCTGCTCAATAGTCGTGTATCCGGTGATACCGAAAGGAATCATCTTGCTTCGCCTAATTCCAACTGCGGTGCATACCATTGACGACGTGAATGAAACCATCACGGCCTTCAAGGAAGTAAAAATGAAGTTGGACAATGGAGACTACAACGTAGAGCGTATCGTGGCGATGAATTAATCATGCCATGAAAAAGCACTTACAACTTTTGCTGAGGGAACATTTTTCCTTCTCGGCAAAGGAAAAGAGAGGGATGCTGGTTTTGGCCAGCATCCTTTTTTGTTTATTGGGATTCCGGATGGCCATCCCCTATTTGTTTCCGAGTTCACCTATTCAACTCTCCCAAGATGAATGGGCAGAAGGATTACGTATACTCGAATCGTCCACCCAAGCCAAACCTTATAAACGGGCTCAGAAATCATATGGAGGCTTCTATTTCGAACCCAATACCGTTAGCGAGGATTCACTTGTCAAATTAGGCTTAAGTCCCAAACAAGCCGCTGCATGGGTTAATTACAGAAACGCTGGAGCACAGTTCCGCAAAGCTGCTGATCTTCAAAAGCTCTTCTTTATGGGTGATGAGATGTTTGAGGATCTTGAACCCTGGATTCAAATCACTACTTCTTTTGAGTCGCCGAAAAAGCAAGTTGAACCAGCAGAACACAGCACCTATCCTGAAACCAAGATTCAGCTTCTCCTCAATACCTGCGACTCCATACAACTTGTTGGCATACGAGGAATTGGAGCGTATACCGCATCAAAGGTCTTACGTTATAGAGAATGGCTAGGAGGATTTGTTGATACCTCCCAATTCCGAGAAATCCGCGGATTACGTGAAGCACAGATTGAGACCTTGAAACTAAAGACTCAAATTGATCCATCATCCATAAAAAGGATAGCTATAAATACCGCCACTCAGGGAGAACTTGAGCGCCACCCTTATATTCGGTATAAAGCCAAGGTAATTGTGCGCTATAGGGAGGAACATGGAGCGTTTAAAAATGTAGAGGATTTGATTAAAACGGGGGTTATTGATGAGGAGATTGCAAATAAACTGGCCGTTTACCTGCAATTTTAGTTGAGCTGCCTTTTCCCTCGGCTCCACTTCGTTTCGCTGATCCTTCGCTTCTCCCGCATAGCCATCGGGATCAGCTACGGCTCACGCGGTCGGAAGGCAAACTTTAGACATTATATTCTCCGCTCCACCCTTCTGCTCTATGCCCTTCTCCGTCCGCCAAAGCTGACGTAGGAAGCGACGGTGGATGCCCTGCGCTCTGAGCCCTATGCCCTTTCCAAAGCAAAAAACCCTGATACGCGAACGTACCAGGGTTTCTGTATAGTTGGATTAAAGACTTAGTCTTTTTTCTCTTCTGTAGTGTCTTCTGCTTTAGCAGCTGGAGTTTCCTCTACTACTTCCGCTTCTGCAACTACTTCAGTAGCTTTTACTTCTTCTACCACTTCAGCTTCTGCAATAGGGGCATCAGCTTTAGGTTTTGCAGCACCAGATCCACGACGACTTCTACGTGTTTTGGTAGCACCGGCTTTTTTCTCGCCTTTCGCAGCCAACATCAATTCATTGTAGTCTACCAATTCGATGATTGCCATTTCAGCATTGTCACCATAGCGGTTAACCAATTTCAAGATGCGGGTATAACCACCTGGACGGTTCGCCACTTTCTCAGCTACTTCACCGAATAAAAGGGTCACAGCTTCTTTGTTTGCTAGATAGCTAAATACAGTACGACGGTTATGCGTCGTATTGTCTTTCGCTTTAGTAATCATTGGCTCAATATACTTTCTCAACTCTTTTGCTTTCGCTAAGGTTGTTGTGATTCTTTTGTGTAGAATCAAAGAAGAAGCCATATTGGATAGCATCGCTTTTCTGTGTGAAGCGGTTCTTCCGAGGTGATTAAATTTCTTTCCGTGTCTCATTTCAATAAATTCCTAAATGTAGCCTTCTTAATCTTCGTCTAAATTGTACTTAGCGACATCCATTCCGAAGGTCAATCCTTTTTCACGTACCAATTCTTCTAATTCAGTCAACGATTTTTTACCGAAGTTTCTGAATTTCAAAAGGTCCGCAATATCATAACTTACAAGTTCACCAAGAGTTTTAATCTCAGCAGCTTTCAAGCAGTTGTATGCACGTACTGATAGATCGAGGTCGGCCAATGAAGTTTTGAGCAATTTGCGCATATGCAACATATTCTCATCTACTTCAGCTGGAGCAGACTTCACTTGGTTATCCAAGGTGATCTTCTCATCTGAGAACAACATAAAATGTTGAATCAAGATACGGGCAGCTTCCTTCAAAGCATCTTCTGGATGGATTGATCCATCAGTAGCAACTTCTAGGAGAAGTTTCTCGTAATCTGTTTTTTGCTCAACACGGTAGTCCTCTACGTGGTATTTCACATTTTTGATAGGCGTATAGATCGAGTCAATTGGAATAACACCAATTACTGAATCTTTAACCTTATTTTCTTCTGCCGGAACGTATCCTCTACCCTTATTGATTGTCAATTCTATTTCGAAATTAACAAATGGCTCCATGTTACAGATAACCAAATCTGGGTTTAGAACTTCAAAAGCGGCAGTGAAGCGAGAGATATCACCAGCGGTGAATTGTTCTCTTCCTTTGATGGAAACGAAGATTTTTTCGTTGTCCGCCACATCACCAACTTTCTTGAAACGTACCTGCTTGAGGTTTAGAATAAGCTCAACCACATCTTCCACTACCCCTTTGATGGTAGAAAACTCATGTTCCACACCAGGAATTTTGATGGAGGTGATGGCATATCCTTCGAGTGAAGAAAGTAAAATTCTTCTAAGGGCGTTACCAATGGTTACCCCATAACCTTTTTCCAGGGGACGGAATTCAAACTGACCAAAGAAGTCAGTTTCTTTATGCATGATTACCTTATCGGGTTTCTGAAAAGCAAGTATTGCCATGGATTAATCGGATTAAGGAGTGGATTATTTAGAGTAGAGTTCGACGATGAGTTGTTCCTTGATGTTCTCAGGGATTTGCTCACGCTCAGGATATCCTACAAAGGTTCCTTTTAAATCATTTGTATTCCAGTCAAGCCAGTTGAAACGTTTTACACCACGTGAAAGTGAATCAGCGATTACTTCCAATGATTTAGACTTTTCACGAATCTCAACAACATCACCTGGACGCAATTCGTAAGAAGGAATATTCACCACATCACCGTTAACGGTAATATGTCTGTGACTAACCAACTGACGTGCACCATCACGTGTAGGAGCAATTCCTAAACGGAATACGGTATTGTCTAAGCGAGACTCAAGCAAACGGAGTAAGTTTTCACCTGTAACTCCAGTTTTACGTGCAGCTTTTTTAAAGGTGTTACGGAATTGTTTTTCCAACACACCATAGGTGTACTTCGCTTTTTGCTTTTCCATCAACTGAATGGCGTATTCAGATTGTTTCTTTCTCTTACGAGTTTGTCCGTGTTGTCCCGGAGCATAATTCTTCTTATCGAGAGCCTTGTCAGGTCCAAAGATTGGTTCTTTGAATCTACGCGCAATTTTCGATTTGGGGCCAGTATATCTTGCCATTTCTTCTTATTCTGAAAGCCTTAAATTCTTCTTCTTTTAGACGGTCTACATCCATTATGAGGGAGTGGAGTGATATCTTTAATAGACATTACTTCCAATCCAATGGTTTGTAGGTTACGGATTGCAGACTCACGTCCTGATCCTGGTCCTTTTACAAATACGTCAACTTTTCTTAAGCCTAGATCGTAAGCAACTTTGCCACAATCGTGTGCTGCAGTTTGTGCTGCGTATGGAGTGTTTTTCTTGGATCCTCTGAATCCCATTTTACCAGCAGATGACCAGGAGATTACCTGACCTACTTGATTGGTAACGGAGATGATGATATTGTTAAAAGTCGCCTGGATATGTACTTGTCCAAGTGCTTCAACATTCACTACTCTTTTTTTGTTTGATTTCTTTGCTGTAGCCATTATCAATTCAGATTATTTCGTAGCTTTTTTCTTACCTGCTACAGTTTTTCTCTTTCCTTTACGAGTACGTGCGTTTGTGCTTGTACGTTGACCTCTTACCGGAAGACCTCTTCTATGTCTTAGTCCACGGTAACATCCAATATCTAAAAGACGTTTGATGTTAAGTTGAGTTTCTGAACGAAGCTCTCCTTCAACGCGGATGTTTTCCGTGATGAAGTTACGGATGGCTGTTTGCTCATCATCGTCCCATTCTTGAACTTTCTTATTGTGGTCGATGCCACAAGCCGTCAAAATGCGTGCAGCATTTGCAGGACCTACACCAAATATATAGGTGAGTCCGATTACTCCGCGTTTATTTTTCGGTAAATCAATACCAGCAATCCTTGCCATAATTATCTCTTAACCTTGTCTTTGTTTAAATTTAGGATTCTTTTTGTTGATCACGTACAACTTGCCATGACGGCGTACGATTTTACAATCAACGGATCTTTTCTTTACAGATGGTCTAACTTTCATCGCCTTGCCTTATTTATATCGGTATGTAATCCTACCCCTAGTCAAATCGTATGGTGACATTTCCACAGCTACTCTATCTCCTGGTAGGATCTTTATATAGTGCATTCTCATCTTTCCAGAAATCGTTGCTATGATTTCATGTCCGTTCTCAAGTACTACTCGGAACATGGCATTCGAAAGCGCCTCTGTAATCGTACCGTCTTGTTTAATGCTGGGTTGTTTTGCCACTCGTTGTCGTATTGATTTTGGGGATGCGAAATTACTATTTTAGTTTATTATTAACAAATTATATTGCAGCTCCTGATCCAGCAGGAACTCTTCCTTTAATTTTAGCGCCTCCTTGAAGCAGTCCATCATACTGTCTCATCAACAGGTGACTTTCAATTTGCTGCAAAGTATCCAATACCACCCCAACCATGATAAGCAATGAGGTACCTCCATAGAACTGTGCAAATTCATTATTAATACTGAATAGCATAGCGATAGAAGGAACAATTGCTACCAATGCCAGGAAGAATGATCCAGGAAGGGTAATACGTGATAAGATATTATCAATGAACTCAGCCGTTTGTTTTCCAGGTTTTACACCCGGTACAAATCCGCCATTTCTTTTTAGTTCTTCAGCAATCTGGTTTGGCGAATAGGTAATCGCCGTATAGAAATAGGTGAAGAGGATAATCAGAATAGCAGTCGTTAGCGTATAGGCTAATGAAGTTGGGTTCATGAAGCTCTGCACAATTCCTGCAGCCGTCGTACTCGTCTCCGGAAGAAATTGACCGATTGTTCCAGGAATAAAAAGCAACGCTTGAGCAAAGATGATCGGCATTACACCGGCCGCATTTACTTTCATTGGCAAATAGCTTCTTGCTCCACTTGTCATGCGGTTTCCAACCACGCGTTTTGCGTATTGTACAGGAATCTTACGTGTTCCTTGGACCAGAGCAATAACGGCGAGAATAACAGCAAGCCAGGCTACAATTTCCAAAAGGAAAACAACCAAACCACCCCCTGCATCACCTAAACGGTAATCAAATTCAGCGGCAAGTCCGTAAGGCAAGCGTGCAACAATCCCCACCATGATGATGAGCGATATACCGTTACCCAATCCCTTATCTGTAATCCGTTCGCCCAGCCACATGGTAAACATGGTACCAGCAATCAATATCACTACTGCACTAGCCACAAAACCAAAACCATCGTCGATGATAGCAGCTCCAGACTCGTTACGTAGGTTAATGATATACCCGATTCCTTGAACCAGAGTGATTAAAATGGTCAATACCCGCGTGATTTGATTCATCTTGCGGCGACCATCTTCTCCCTCTTTTTGCATCTTTTGGAAGGCAGGTACAGCCACCGTTAATAATTGAATAACGATAGATGCAGAAATATAAGGCATGATACCAAGTGCAAAGATGGAAGCCCTAGAGAAGGCTCCACCCGCAAACATGTTAATCAAACCAAAGATTCCCTGGCTTCCTTGACTTTGAAGTTGCTCCAGCATATTCGGATCAATGCCTGGGAGTACCACGAAGGTTCCCAAGCGGTAGATTAGAAGTAACATCATCGTATTTACAATACGTGTTCTGAGATCTTCAATCTTCCAGATATTGCTAAGGGTTTGGATGAATTTTTTCATTTTAGATGGTTTCGGCGGTTCCTCCAACCTTCTCTATCGCTTCTTTTGCAGTAGCGGTGAAAGCGTGAACCTTGATGTTTACTTTGGATTTCAATTCACCGCGACCAAGAATCTTCACTTTGTCCGATTTTTTGATCACTTTGTTTGCATGCAATGTTGCGATATCGACAGTTTCCATTTTGTAGGTATCGATAAGCTCTTGCAATTTGTCCAAGTTAATTCCGATATATTCCACACGGAAAGGATTTTTAAATCCTCCTTTAGGAACACGACGTTGAAGTGGCATTTGACCTCCTTCAAAACCTGCCTTTACAGAATATCCAGATCTAGATTGAGCTCCTTTATGTCCACGGGTGGATGTACCACCACGACCAGAACCTTGGCCACGACCAACTCTTTTATTATTTTTAATTGAACCTTTTGCAGGTTTCAGATTACTCAGATTCATACCTTAGATATTTTCAACTTTAACCAGGTGATTCACTTTATTGATCATACCTAAAATTTGAGGAGTGGCTTCATGCTCCACTGTATGATTCATTTTTTTCAAGCCTAATGCTTCCATTGTTGCCTTTTGTCTTACAGACCGGTCAATGGTGCTTTTTACCTGTGTTACTCTAACTTTCGCCATCACCTTATCCATTAAAAACTTTGCTCAACTTCACTCCTCTATGTTCCGCAACGGTCCAAGCATCACGCATGCTCACAAGAGCGTCGATGGTTGCTTTTACCACGTTATGTGGATTAGACGAGCCTTTAGATTTTGCCAATACGTCGTGTACACCTGCTGATTCAAGAACCGCACGCATCGCACCACCGGCAATTACACCGGTACCATGAGAAGCTGGTTTCAAGAACACACGGCCACCACCGTATTTACCGTATTGTTCGTGAGGAACAGTACCGTTGATAATTGGCACTTTAATGAGGTTCTTCTTCGCATCTTCAATTCCTTTTTGAATTGCATCGATTACTTCTCCGGCTTTGCCCAATCCATAACCAACGATGCCATTACCATCTCCTACCACTACAATAGCGGAGAAGCTGAAGGTACGACCTCCTTTGGTAACCTTCGCTACCCGTTGTATACCTACCACGCGCTCTTTGAGCTCGAGGTCGCTTTGTTTTACTCTTTTTACGTTTGCAGTTGCCATTGTAATTCGCTTAGAAAGTTAATCCTCCATCTCTTGCACCTTCGGCAAGTTGTTTAACACGTCCGTGATACAAGTAACCATTACGGTCGAAAACCACTTTGGTAATTCCAGCTTGGGTTGCTTTCGCCGCAAGCTCTTGTCCCACTTTGAAGGACTTATCAACTTTGGTTCCGTCTGCTTTATCGATTGCTTCGATGCGGCTATTTGCGGCTACCAGGGTACGACCACTTAGGTCATCTATCAGCTGGGCATAAATTTGCTTGTTGCTGCGGAATACGCTCAAGCGTGGGCAAGTAGCGGTACCACTAACCTTACCTCTAACTCTTGCCTTGATCTTTTTTCTTTTAAATGTTTTATTTCTAATCATGGCCTAATTACTTTTTACCAGCAGATTTACCCGCTTTTCTTCTAATTACTTCTCCTACGAAACGAATACCTTTTCCTTTGTATGGCTCAGGTTTTCTGAGTGATCTAATTTTCGCCGCTACTTGGCCGATCAACTGTTTGTCGATACTTTCCAAAACGATTAATGGATTTTTACCTTTGACAGTTTCTGTAGTAACAGATACTTCTTTAGGAATTTCCATCAAAATACCGTGTGAGAAACCTAAGCTTAGATCAAGAATTTGACCTTGGTTGGTGGCTTTGAAACCTACCCCTACCAATTCTTGTTGAGTTTTGTATCCATTGGCTACCCCTTCAATCATATTATTGATGAGTGAACGATACAGTCCGTGCATGGCTTTATGACGTTTCTGTTCGGTTGGGCGAACCAAGGTTAAAATACCTTCTTCGATAGTTAATGTAAGATCACTATCCACTTTTTGTGAAAGCGTACCTTTAGGACCTTTTACGGTCACGAGATTATTCTCGTCAATGTTTATTTCTACCCCAGCTGGGATATTAATCGGGTTTTTTCCTATTCTAGACATTCTTCTTCCTCCTATCGATTAATAAACATAGCATAAAACTTCTCCGCCTACGTTCATCTGACGTGCTTCTTTATCGCTCATCACCCCTTTTGAGGTAGATACAATAGCGATACCCATTCCATTGATTACGCGTGGTAGCGTATCGGAACCGGAATACTGACGTAGTCCTGGACGAGAAACTCTTTTTAGAGAACGAATTGCCGGAGTTTTTGAAACCGGGTGATATTTCAAGGCGATTTTAATCACACCTTGTGGGCCTTCTTCAGCGAATTTGTAGCTGAGGATATAGCCTTTTTCGAAAAGCACCTTCGTCATAGCCTTCTTCAAGTTAGAAGCAGGAATTTCAACGATACGGTGATTCGCTTTGATCGCATTTCTCAATCGTGTGAGAAAGTCTGCAATTGGATCAGTCATTTGTCTTTTTCTTTTAAATAATGTTTTTACTTCAAATCGATATCCAACAGATTACCAGCTTGCTTTGGTTACTCCCGGGATTTTTCCATCGAGAGCCATCTGTCTGAACATATTACGGCAAACACCAAACTGACGGATATATCCGCGTGGTTTTCCTGTAATTTTACATCTGTTTCTTAATCTAACTGGAGATGCATTTCTTGGCAACTTTTGAAGACCATCATAGTCTCCATCCGCTTTCATTTGTGCTCTCTTGTCAGCGAAATGGGCAACGAGTTTTTCTCTCTTACGTTGCCTTGCTTTCATTGATTCTTTAGCCATGCTTATTTGTTATCTTGGTTTTGAAACGGCATTCCAAACAATTTGAGAAGCTCAAGGCACTCAACGTCATTTTTGGCCGAAGTCACAAAAGTAATATCCATACCGGTAATACGTGGCGTTTTATCGATGTTTATCTCAGGAAAAATAATTTGTTCCGTAACACCCATGGTATAATTACCACGTCCGTCGAAACCTTTTACTTTCAATCCTTGGAAGTCACGAACACGTGGCAAGGAAGTAGAGATTAAACGATCTAAAAATTCATACATACGTTCAGCACGAAGAGTCACTCTTGAACCGATTGGCATGTCTTCACGTAATTTGAAGTTAGAAATCGCTAGTCGAGATTTAGTAGGGACAGCTTTTTGTCCAGCAATCATGGTCATTTCTGACACAGCATTGTCTACCAACTTCTTATCTGCGGTTGCTGCTCCAACACCTTGATTTAAACAAATCTTAGTGATTTTTGGAACTTCCATTACATTCTTGTAATTGAATTTTTCCATCATCGCTTGTTTGATGGAAGTTTCATATTGTTCTCTTAATCTTGGTGCGATCATTTGATTACCTCCCCTGATTTTTTAGAAACACGAGCCAATTTTCCTTCAACACGGTCACGTTTGATGCGGGTAGGATTTCCTTTTCCGTCAACCAACATGAGGTTTGAGATATGAATTGGTGCTTCTTTTTCGATAATTCCACCATTTGGGTTTTGAGCATTTGGTTTGGTATGGCGTTTTACCAAATTCAAACCTTCAACTTTTGCTCTTTGTTCTTTTGGGCTAACCGATAATACGCGTCCCTCTTTGCCTTTGGATTCTCCAGCAATGACTTTCACTTTATCGCCCTTTTTTATATTCAGCTTCACCTCTTTTTTCTTTATCGTCTATGATTACAATACTTCGGGAGCCAATGAAACAATCTTCATAAATTGTCTTTCACGCAACTCTCTAGCCACAGGGCCAAAAATACGTGTTGCTCTTGGCTCGTCGTTTGCGTTCAACAAAACACAGGAGTTGTCATCGAAACGGATATAAGATCCATCTTGTCTTCTCACTTCTTTTTTTGTGCGCACTACTACGGCTTTCGCTACGGTTCCTTTTTTAATACCTCCTGAAGGCATCGCGTCTTTTACAGTCACGACGATTTTATCTCCGAGAGAAGCATAACGCTTACCAGAACCTCCGAGAACACGAATGCAAAGAACTTCCTTTGCTCCGCTGTTATCAGCTACTCTGAGTCTTGATTCTTGCTGTACCATCGTTCTCTATCTTATTTAGCTCTTTCAATAATTTCAACAAGTCTCCATCTTTTGCTTTTGCTCAAAGGACGGGTTTCCATCAACTTCACTACGTCGTTGATATTGCACTCGTTCTTCTCGTCATGAGCATAGAACTTGGAGGTCTTCTTTACGAATTTCGGATACTTTGGATGCTTCATTTTGCGCTCCACGGTCACAATAATGGATTTGTCCATCTTATTGCTAACCACCTTTCCGACGATCTCTTTTCTTACGTTTCTTTCCATGTTAGTCTGTATCTCAGCCATTCTTCCTCGCATTTAATTCCGTGAGGTAGCGCGCGATAACTCTACGAGACGCTTTTAACGTCATTGGGTTTTCCAGTGGCGACACCGCATGGTTGAATTTCATTTTAGTATAGAGAGTTCTTTCCTCTCTGAGCTTGGCAACGATTTCCTCCGTGGTCAAGTCTTTTATTTCTTGGAATTTCATATTCTTACTCTCCTACGTAATCGTGTTTTACAACAAACCGTGTAGCTACTGGAAGTTTTTGTGCAGCTAAGCGTAATGCTTCTTTTGCAATTTCCATTGGTACACCTTCCGCCTCGAACATGATGGTTCCTGGTTTAATACAAGCAACCCAATATTCTGGAGCACCTTTACCTTTACCCATCCGCACTTCTGCAGGCTTCTTCGTAATTGGTTTGTCCGGGAAAATCCGAATCCAAACTTTACCTTCTCTCTTCATATAACGGGTCAGTGCAATACGCGCTGCCTCGATCTGGCGAGAGGTTATAAAACTGGGCTCCAGTGACTTTAGTCCGAATGTACCAAAGCTGATCTGGTGTCCTCTGGTTGCAACGCCTTTGATTCTACCTTTTTGCTGCTTCCTGAATTTTGTTCTTTTAGGCTGTAACATCGCTCAACAATTACTTATTTATCGTTTCTTCTCTTTCTTCTTCTACCTCCGCGATCTGCAGCTCCGCCGCCACCACGAGGTCCTCTTTCTTCCTTCACACCGAAGTTAGGAGACAAGTCTCTCTTGCCATATATTTCACCTTTACAGATCCATACTTTCACTCCGATTTTACCGTATACCGTTAAAGCTTCAACGATGGAATAATCGATATCAGAACGCAGGGTATGCAATGGAGTTCTTCCTTCCTTATAGGTTTCAGAACGTGCCATCTCAGCTCCATTCAAACGTCCAGAAATCTGGATTTTGATACCGGCAGCTCCCATTCTCATGGTTGCAGCGATAGATTGTTTGATTGCACGTTTATAAGAAACACGCGCTTCTAATTGGTTGGCGATAGACTCCCCTACCAAACGCGCATCTAATTCTGGTCTTTTGATTTCAAAGATGTTGATCTGAACTTCCTTTTTCGTCAGTTTCTTGATCTCTTCTTTAATTTTATCTACTTCAGATCCTTGCTTACCGATAACGATACCTGGACGTGATGTATGAATGGTAAGGATAATCCTTTTAAGAGTACGTTCGATCACGATACGCGCTACACCTCCCTTAGGGATACGTGCATTGATGTATCTTCTGATTCTATCGTCTTCCACCAGTTTCTCAGCGAAATTCTTGCCGCCGTACCAGTTGGAATCCCAACCTCTGATGATACCAAGCCTAAAGCCAATCGGATTTACTTTCTGTCCCATATTATTCGTTATTCGCAGCTGCTGCTTTGCTATCTACTACAATCGTTACGTGGTTGGATCTTTTGCGGACCCTATGTGCTCTACCTTGAGGAGCTGGGCTGATTCTTTTCAGCATACGCCCTCCGTCAACAAAAACTGTTTTTACAAACAATTCGTTTTCTTCTGCTCTCAAGCCTTCATTCTTTTGTTCCCAATTGGCAATTGCAGAACGAAGGAGTTTCTCAACGTATCCAGCATACATTTGTTTCTGGCTAAATTTGAGCATACTCATGGCTACATCTACCCTCTTGCCTCTGATTTGATCTGCCACCAAACGCATTTTACGCGGCGACAAAGGGCAATTATTCAGTTTAGCTACTGCTTCCATTTCTTATCTTATTACTTAGTTGGGTGAGTTTTAAACGTTCTTGTAGGAGCGAATTCGCCCAACTTATGACCCACCATGTTTTCCGTTACGTAAACAGGTATGAATTTATTACCGTTATGAACAGCGAATGTATGTCCAACAAAATCTGGAGAAATCATAGAACGTCTGCTCCACGTTTTAATCACCGATTTTTTCCCTGAATCGTTCACTACAGACACCTTCTTTTCAAGCTTGATGTCGATAAATGGGCCTTTTTTTAATGATCTTGCCATACCTTATTTTTTCCTTCTTACGAGGATATATTTATTCGATGCTTTTTTCTTGTCACGGGTCTTAGCTCCTTTAGCCAATTTACCGGTACGTGATCTTGGGTGTCCTCCAGAGGAACGTCCTTCACCACCACCCATTGGGTGATCGACAGGGTTCATAGCCACACCTCTTGTACGTGGTCTTCTTCCGAGCCAACGTTTGCGACCTGCTTTTCCTGAAATCTCTAAGTTATGCTCAGAGTTAGAAAGCTGTCCCATAGTAGCCATACAAGTGGCTAGAATCATACGAGTTTCACCTGAAGGCATTTTTACTACTGCAAAACGGCCATCGCGGTTTAACAATTGCGCATAGCTACCAGCACTACGGCAAATTTTTGCACCTTGACCTGGATTCAGTTCGATATTATGAATCTCAGAACCCAAAGGAATTTCAGAAAGAGCCATCGCGTTTCCTACCTCTGGAACTACTCCTGTTCCAGAAAGAACGGTCATACCTACTTCTAATCCTTTTGGCGCAAGGATATATCTTTTCTCACCATCTGCATAAAACAACAAAGCGATAAATGCAGTACGGTTTGGATCGTATTCTATAGCATTAACAATTGCCGGTACTTGATGTTTATTCCGTTTGAAATCAATCATACGGTATTTTTTCTTGTGGCCTCCGCCCATGTATCTCATGGTCATCTTACCTGTATTGTTCCTTCCACCGCTTCTTTTCATCGGTGCAAGAAGGCTTTTCTCAGGAGTTGATGCCGTGATTTCGCTAAAGGTATTTGCTACCTTAAAACGAGTACCCGGAGTCATTGGTCTTAATCTCTTTAATGCCATCTCTTAAATATTTTCGAAGAAATCGATCTTCTGTCCGTTCTTCAATGTCACAATTGCTTTCTTATAGATCGCTGTACGTCCACTTGTGAACCCAGAAGTTTTTGTGTACTTCTGTTTTGCTTTTGGTGCCATAACCATGGTATTGATAGAGGCTACCTCAACGCTGTATACTTTCTCGATCTCAGCCTTGATTTGATCTTTGGTTGCATCTCTGTCAACAACAAATCCAAATCTTCCAAGTTTATCGGAACTAGCTGATTGTTTTTCTGTAATCAGGGGCTTCTTTAACACGCTCATCTTATTTGCTTAAAATGTCATGAATTATTTTAACTGAATTCTCAGACAATACCAGGTTACGGGTATTCAAAATCTGATAGGTGTTCAATTCATTGGCCACCATGATGCCGGTTTTTGGAAGGTTTCTTCCTGACAAGTAAACATTATTCTTATTGTCAGAAACAACCATCAAAGTTTTTGTTCCAGCTACGTTCAAGTTCTTCAAAATGCTGATAAACTCTTTTGTTCTTGGGGTTTCTAGGTCGAAATCTTCAACGATAGTTACCTCATTATTTTTAAGTTTATAAGCCAATGCTGAAGCACGAGCAACTTGTTTCAATTTTTTGTTCAACTTGAAACTGTAGTCACGTGGTTGCGGACCGTGTGCACGACCACCACCTTTGAACAATGGAGATTTCATAGAACCTGCACGAGCTCCACCAGTACCTTTTTGTTTCTTAAGTTTCTTGGTAGTACGAGCTACATCCGCACGGGCTTTCGCTGCGTGGGTACCCTGTCTTTGATTTGCAAGGTATTGCTTCACGTCAAGGTAAATGGCATGATCGTTAGGTTCGATGCCAAACACATTATCCTCGAAAGAAATCTTTCTACCGGTTTCTGCGCCTTGAATATTTAAAACGTTCAATTCCATCTTATTTCTCCACAATTACGAATGAACCTTTTGCTCCAGGGATAGCGCCCTTAAGAACGAGAAGATTCTGTTCAGTTATCACTTTCATCACCACAAGGTTGGTTTTCTTCACACGCTCACCACCTGTTCTTCCCGCCATACGCATTCCTTTGAATACGCGTGAAGGCCAAGAAGCCGCACCGATAGAACCTGGAGCTCTTAGTCGGTTATGCTGACCGTGAGTAGCCATACCTACCCCTGCAAATCCGTGTCTTTTAACAACACCTTGAAATCCTTTACCTTTCGAAGTTCCAACCACGTCAACAAACTCGCCTTCAACGAAAATGTCAACTTTGATTTCGTCTCCTACCTTCAACGAATGCTCAGCATCCGCACGGAAGTTTCTGATTTCAGTTACCATTGCTTTCGGCTCACTGTTGCTTTTCGCAGCATGTCCTCTTTCCGCTTTGGTTGTATTTTTAAGTTTTTTATCTCCGAATGCGATTTGGATGGCATTGTATCCTTCCTTCTCTCCATTCTTCAATTGTGTAATTACACATGGGCCTGCTTCGATAACGGTACAGGCTACATTTTTACCCTCTGGGGTAAAAATGCTGGTCATTCCGACCTTTCTTCCAATAATACCTAGCATGTTCCCTAAACTTTAATTTCTACGTCAACGCCACTTGGCAATTCTAGTTTCATCAGCGCATCTACTGTTTTCGAAGTAGAGCTATAGATGTCAAGAAGTCTTTTGTAAGAACAGATTTGAAACTGCTCTCTAGCCTTCTTATTAACGTGAGGAGATCTTAATACTGTGAAGATCTTCTTCTCTGTCGGGAGCGGGATTGGACCGCTGATTACAGCGCCCGTGGCCTTCACCGTCTTAACGATTTTTTCAGCAGATTTATCCACCAAGTTGTAATCGTAAGATTTTAATTTAATCCTAATTTTCTGACTAACCATTGTCGTTATGCGTTAACCTCTTTACCTTTTAAGTTCGTTAATACTACTTCCGCGAGATTCTTTGGTACCTCAGCATAATGCGAGAATTCCATTGTCGATGTCGCTCGTCCAGAAGTGATGGTACGTAATGTAGTAACATATCCAAACATCTCAGCCAAAGGAACTTTAGCTTTAATTACCTGGGCATTACCACGTGTATCCATACCTTCCATTTGACCTCTACGTTTGTTCAAATCACCCATTACATCTCCCATATTTTCGTCAGGAGTGATTACCTCTACTTTCATGATTGGCTCAAGAAGAATAGGGTTGGATTTTCTTGCTGCTTCTTTGAAACCAATTTTTGCAGCTAGTTCAAACGATAGCGAATCAGAATCGACCGCGTGGAAGGATCCATCAAACAGACGCACTTTCATTGCATCCATTTTAAATCCTGCCAGAACTCCATTGTCCATAGACAAACGGAATCCCTTTTCAATCGCTGGGAAAAATTCACGAGGAACAGATCCACCAACGATTTCATTAATAAACTGGAGGCCGGCATGTCCTTCATCTGCTGGACTTAATTCGAACTGAATATCAGCGAATTTACCTTTACCACCTGTTTGTTTTTTATAGGTCTCACGGTGTTGTGTTGATCCCGTGATTGCTTCTTTGTAAGCAACCTGTGGAGCACCTTGGTTACACTCAACTTTGAACTCACGTTTCAAACGGTCGAGGATAATTTCCAAGTGAAGCTCACCCATACCTTGAACGATGGTTTGTCCTGTTTCCTCGTCAGTAAAGGCGCGGAAAGTTGGATCTTCTTCGGTCAATTTAGCAAGGGCCATACCCAAACGATCTACGTCGGCTTGTGTTTTTGGTTCAATTGCTAAACCAATTACAGGCTCTGGAAAGACCATTGACTCTAACACAATTGGGTGTTTTTCGTCGCAAAGGGTATCTCCGGTTTTGATATCTTTAAATCCAACAGCTGCACCGATATCTCCAGCACCAAGGCTTTCAATCGCATTTTGCTTGTTGGCATGCATTTGAAATAAGCGGGAAATACGCTCTTTATTTCCACTGCGTGTATTCAACACATAAGAACCTGAATTCAGCACACCTGAATAAGCACGCAAGAAAGCCAGACGTCCTACATAAGGGTCGGTAGCAATCTTAAATGCCAAGGCAGCAAATGGTTCTTTGTATGATGGCTTACGAAATACTTCAACACCGGTATCAGGGTGTGTACCTCTGATACTATCACGCTCCATTGGGCTAGGCATAATTTCCATAACCAAATCAAGCATGGTTTGAACTCCTTTATTTTTAAAAGAAGATCCGCAAACCATTGGAGTGATTTTCAAATCGATGGTGGCAGCACGTAAAGCCGCTAAAATTTCTTCTTCAGTGATTGAGTTTGGATCCTCGAAGTATTTCTCCATCAAGGTATCATCATACTCAGAAACAGTTTCAAGCAATTTCTCTCTCCATTCTTTCGCTTCTTCTACCATATCAGCTGGAATAGGAATTTCTTGGAATGTCATTCCTTTTGTTTCCTCATCCCAAATAATTCCGCGGTTACCAATCAAATCGACCACCCCAGTAAAGGTATCTTCCGCACCAATAGGCAACTGCAATGGAATTGCATTACCTCCAAGCATGGTGTTTACTTGTTTGCACACGTTCAAGAAATCTGCTCCTGAACGGTCCATTTTATTTACGAAACCAATACGCGCAACGCCATAGTTGTCGGCCAAACGCCAGTTGGTTTCTGATTGTGGCTCAACACCATCAACCGCAGAAAACAAAAACACCAAACCATCTAATACACGAAGCGAGCGATTTACCTCTACGGTAAAATCCACGTGACCCGGTGTATCGATAATATTTACATGGTATTGTTGATTCTTATAATTCCAAAATACAGTTGTAGCTGCAGAAGTGATCGTGATACCACGCTCTTGCTCCTGAGCCATCCAGTCCATAGTGGCAGCTCCATCATGTACTTCACCAATCTTATGGCTAACCCCAGCGTAATACAGGATACGCTCGGTGGTCGTAGTTTTACCGGCATCAATATGGGCAGCAATCCCAATGTTCCGCGTAAATCTTAAATCTCTATCCATTTTGTTTGAACCTTGCTACTTATTAAACTCTAAAATGCGAGAAAGCTTTATTTGCCTCAGCCATACGGTGAGTATCTTCTTTCTTCTTAACGGCTGCACCCTCCCCTTTTGAAGCGGCAATAATTTCTGCTGCCAATTTCTCTGGGTATGATTTTTCGTTTCTTCTTCTGGAATAATCAATCATCCATTTCATCCCTACAGCTACTTTACGCTCTGCTGGAACCTCAATTGGAATCTGGAAAGTCGCTCCACCAACACGACGGGCTTTCACCTCTACCGCTGGCATCACGTTATTCAATGCTTTTTTCCAAACATCAATTCCACGCTCCTGAAGTTTTGCTTCAACTAGATCAACCGCTTCATAAAAAATACGGAAGGCAACGGTCTTTTTACCGTCGTACATCATGTTATTTACAAACCTCGTTACCAACACATCATTAAAACGTGGGTCAGGTGTAAGAATTCTCTTTTTAGCTTTGCTCTTTCTCATCTTAGCTACTCCTTATTATTTCTTCTTAGCTGCTTCTTGTCCTGGCTTAGGACGTTTCGCGCCGTATTTAGACCTTCTTTGTCTTCTTCCTTCAACACCAGCTGTGTCAAGGGCTCCACGAACAATGTGATAACGCACACCCGGCAAGTCTTTTACCCTTCCTCCACGTACGAGTACGATAGAGTGTTCTTGTAGGTTATGACCTTCTCCTGGGATATAAGCATTTATCTCCTTTCCGTTCGTCAAACGTACACGCGCTACTTTACGCATTGCTGAGTTTGGTTTCTTCGGAGTGGTGGTATACACACGTGTGCAAACTCCTCTTCTTTGTGGGCATGAGTTCAACGCCGGTGATTTACTCTTATCAACTAGCGAAGTGCGCCCTTTCCTTACTAATTGCTGTATGGTTGGCATATTTTTCCTGTAACTTCCTAAAATTTAAGGACGGCAAAGGTACGTCTAATTTCAATAAAACCAAATAGGTGCGAGAAAAATTTTACCATCCTTTTAAGGACTGAAAATCACACACAAACCATTTATGAATTGTGATTTATGAATTGTGATTTAAGAAGTAGGATTTGGAAAAGTGATCGGGTTGACGCTTCCTCCTTCAACGACGAAACTTTTTCAACAAAGCCAGAATCTGCTCGCGTGGAGTTTATAGAAACCCTTTGCCGTTCGGTCCGGAGGACCAGAACGGCTTGCTAGTCGTCGAGGCTTAAATTCTCCTCATCTCCTCACTCCTCATCTCCTCACTACTTCTTCGCCTTCCCTCTTCTCCCCTTCAGTGCAGCTGCAGATTTCTCCATAAAATCCACCGCCTCTTCGTAGGTGATTTTAATAGCGTCCTCATGGCGTGCCTTTGGAATCTTGAAGTTGTCCTTACCTTTCTTTAGATAAGGTCCCCAGCGACCGTTTAAAACCTGCAGGTCGGTATCCTCATCAAAAACCTTGATAAGCTTCTCGGCGTCGGCTTTTCTTTTGGCAAGAATAACCTCAATCGCTCGTTCTTGATTTATTTGATATGGGTCGTCCTCTTTTGGGATGCTATAAAAGGCCTTTTGATGCTGAACATACGGACCAAAACGACCAATAGCCACTTTCATCTCTGTCCCTTCAAAATCACCAATCATCCTCGGCATTTTAAATAAATCTAATGCCTCTTCTAAAGTTAAGGTTTCCATACTCTGTCCTGCTCGCAAGCTGGCATAGGTGGGTTTCTCTTCCTCCGACGGTGGGGCAATCTGTGCAAAAGGACCATATCGACCCATACGAACGGTAATTGGTAAACCGCTTACGGGGTGCGTACCCAATTCGCGCTCGCCTGTTACTCTGTCGGCCTCATCAATCGTTTTATCTACCGTCTTATGGAATGGCCCATAAAACTTCGTGAGCATATCCGTCCAGCTTTTTAAGCCTTCCGCAATCTCATCAAACTCCTTTTCTACATTGGCCGTGAAACTGTAATCCATGATTCCATCGAAATGCTCTACCAAGAAATCATTGACTAAGCTGCCAATATCAGTAGGGAAAAGTTTTGATTTTTCTGCCCCGGTATTTTCAGTAAGTGTGCTGGTTTCAACTTTTGCGTTTTGTAAAATCAACTCCTGGTAGTTGCGTTCACGACCTACTCGGTCTTCTTTCACAACATACCCTCTTTTCTGAATCGTAGAAATGGTTGGGGCATAAGTAGAAGGACGACCAATACCTAGCTCTTCGAGTTTCTTCACCAAACTTGCTTCTGTATACCTCGGAGCGGCACGGGTGAATTTCTCTGTCGCTGTGATGCGCTCCATTTGAAGCAGGTCTCCAGCCTTTACATCAGGCAGTAATCCATCGTCGGCATCTTCGTTCTCTTCATCAGTTCCTTCTAAGTATACTTTTAAGAAACCTTCAAACTTGATCACCTCTCCGCTTGCCAAAAATTCCTTTTCGCTTGCGGTGCTTGACCCAATTGCAATATGAATGACGGTCTTCTCTAATGCCGCATCACTCATCTGAGAAGCTATAGACCTTTTCCAGATGAGGTCATAAAGTCGTTTATCTGATCCATCCCCAGCAATACTATGTTTATCAAAATAGGTTGGACGTATCGCCTCATGCGCTTCTTGTGCGCTGGCGGTTTTGGTATTGTACTTTCTGGTCTTTGAAAATTCTTTGCCGTAAGCTTTTTCGATTTCATCCTTGGCGGCGTTCAATGCGAGCTCCGAAAGGTTGACACTATCGGTACGCATATAGGTAATATGACCCGCTTCATAAAGTTTCTGAGCAACGGCCATGGTCTGCGCCACAGAGAAACCTAGTTTTCTACTCGCCTCTTGTTGGAGGGTAGATGTGGTAAATGGTGCGGCTGGAGTTCTTTTCCCCGGCTTGGTTTCAACCCGATCCACCGTGAAATCAGCAGCAGTGCAGGCCTCTAAAAATGCCTTGGCTTCTCCTTCTGTTTTGAAACGCTTTGGCAGCTCGGCTCTAAAATGTTTATTCTCCTTTGTATCATGGAATATAGCGATTACCCGAAATGCAGAATCTGCATTAAAGTCGGTAATTTCTCTTTCACGCTCTACAATTAGGCGCACAGCTACTGACTGCACACGCCCTGCCGATAGGGAAGGTTTTACTTTCTTCCATAATACGGGCGACAGTTCAAAACCCACAATACGATCAAGTATACGTCGTGCTTGTTGTGCATTGACTAAGTCTTGATTGATAATTCGCGGATTTTCAATTGCCTTTAAAATTGCCGGCTTGGTAATTTCGTGGAAGACAATTCGTTTTGTTTTGCTATGATCCAGCTTGAGTACTTCCGCTAGGTGCCAAGAAATAGCTTCCCCTTCGCGGTCCTCATCCGAAGCCAACCAAACAACTTCTGCTGCTTTGGCTAATTTCTTTAATTCGGCGACCACCTGCTTCTTATCGTCAGGTACTTGATAAATAGGCTTAAATCCATTTTCAATATCCACCCCATTATGCTCCTTTGCCAAGTCTCTAATATGACCATAACACGATTTCACAGTAAAATCACTACCGAGAAAACCTTCTATGGTTTTAGCCTTAGCTGGAGACTCCACAATCACAAGATTCTTTGCCATAATTCCAGTTTATAAAACAACAATTGCCGGCAAATAAAAGATTTAATCCTTTAAAACCGGCAATCGTATTGTCAAAAGCGTGTAAAGATTTAATTCGTCACTACTAATTTTTGGGTCAATTTCTGACCGTTAAGCAGTGATTCAACCATATATACGCCTGATTTAAGTCCTTCAATATTCAATTTTACTTCTTGCATCCCAGGTTCAGTATGAAGGGCTGCCTCACGGTGTACTTCTTTCCCGCTCATATCTAAGATACGAACAGAAAGCGAGCCTGCTTCATAGGTTTCCATACTCAACAGAGCCGTTCCATTTGCCGGGTTAGGGTAAATACTCGCCGTCGTATTATTGATGGATTCTCCTATGGAAGAAATTGAACCAATATTAATATTATCGATATACAAATTTCCACCCTGTTCTGTTACCGCTTCAAAACGGAGTAAAAGGTTTCGTTTGCCAATATAATTTTTCAGATTCACCATATGATTTTGCCATTGGCTTGAGGTAGGAACAAAATTCGGGGTTCCAGTTGTTCCCGTTTCCATTTGTACCCCTGCACGCTGATAAATTAAAACCCAAGAAACGCCACAATCGTCCGAAGCATAAACACGGATTCGATCAATCGAGCTCGTTTCTAATTTCGCATAGGCTATGTCAAAATTTAAAACTGGATCTTTTATCACCACCAAGTCCACTGGCATCATATTCATGCGAACGGAAGTGTTTGTTGGTGTGCTCGCATTGATTTGAACTCGAGCCGAACGCGATCCATTTGATGCAGCAACGCTTACGGGTTCCCAGTTTACAGAACCGTTAGTACTGGATAAAGTCCATCCATTTGGTGGAAATGTACTTTGCTCAAAGCTTTCGGCCAGTGGTGCTGAGGTTGTACTTATCGCACCATAAACAGCAACAATGGAATCGCGGGTGATTGTTGAGGAACCAGCAGAATTTTCTACTTTTAATGTCACTTTATATAATCCGGCATTGGCATACGTTACTGTCGGGTTCATGGCATTTGAATTGGCAGGTGTTCCTCCTTCAAAAGTCCAAGTATATTTCGTCGGTGTACCATTAAAGTATAAAGCATTAAAGCTTACATCGTTTCCTTCACATACCGTTGCGCGCATATTCGTCAAGTCAGCCACTGGAGCACAGGTTGATGCGGGAAAAAGGATACCTGTATAATCAGCATTGGCACTTGATACCAGAAAACTCCGGTAAGCTGAAATTACAGATACCATTACGTTCTTTTGCCCTTGTGTGAACATGTTCATGCAACTTCCATTGGAGTAATCCATGTAATTTTCTACCTGGTCAGGAAGGTCGGGATTATCATTGGTACAGGTATTTGCTCCAATAGAGCACCCTGAACTGGATTCTTTTACTGGTGGTGTATCTTGAATCTGCTCGCCCCAGCCTGGAGGGTTGCAACCACCTTGGAAGGTATGTAAGAGACCTAGCCAATGCCCAATTTCATGGGTGGCCGTCCTTCCAGCACTATTCGTTTTTGCTGTTCCGATTGAGCCTGTATAATCAGCACGCAATACAATTCCATCTGTCGTTGGCTTAGAAGCTCTATCCCATGGAAATTGAGCATAACCCAAAGTGATAACACCAGGATCATTGCTGCTATTTTTGATTGTTTTCACTACCCAAACATTCAAATAACGATCGCTTGGCCAATATGATACCGCTTTGACATTATCGCGGGCTTCGTTAGTGAGGGTTGAATAAATACGAACAATTCCGTCGGTACAGTTCCCTTGTGGATCTTTTCTCGCCAAAACAAATTCAATTTCGCAATCTGCTGCAACTGACTTAAAAATGTCGCGGGTACTGGATGCATCTGCATTTAAACGACGAAAGTCCTCGTTTAGGATGCGCATTTGATCTTGGATTTGTTCTTTGCTGATATTCTCTTCGCCGTATTCGTGTACGACATGAAATACAACCGGAATGGTATAAACCGTTTTCTTTTTGTTGAGCGGAGGTGTGATGCTTGCCGAATTGGCCACGCGGATTGCTTCCTTCGCACGAAGAAAAGCAGCAGGATCTTCCTGCTCTAAGTTTTCAAAATAATGGTCATCATTCAAACATTGAGCTGAACTTGTCTGACTCATATTGGCACTAAAAATACCCACTAAAAAAGTGGCGCTGAGAAGTATTCTTTTCATTCTAATGAGAGTTACGCTATGGCGCGTGTTTTATTTCTATACTATTTCTGACTTCAATTTACCTTCCATTCTTGCTACTGAACAGCAAACTGCTGCATCACCAGTTACATTCACGGCTGTGCGGCACATATCCAAGATTCGATCTACTCCCAAAATGAGAGCAATTCCTTCTACAGGGACATTCACACTATTTAAAACAATCACCAGCATAACAACTCCTGCTCCAGGAACTCCGGCAGAGCCCACTGAACTAAGTAATGCGGTAAGAATTATGGTTAACTGTTCCAATAAAGTCAAGTCCATATTAAAGACCTGAGCAATAAAGACAGCGGCGATGGCTTGGTAACATGACGTACCATCCATATTGATTGTTGCACCAAGGGGTAAAACAAATCCAGTTATTTCTTCATCTACCCCTAATTCCTCTTCACAGTTCTCCATATTCACGGGTAAGGTGGCATTCGAGGAGCTGGTTGAAAAAGCCAATAGTTGAACCGGACGCATCTTCCTTAAAAAGTCCCAAACATTCATCCGAGCTACGAACTTCACCAGGCCTAAATAGGTAATAACCAGATGAAGAAATAAGGCCAATAGCACGGTAAATGAATATACACCTAAGGCGGAGAGCAGTCCCAAAATCTGGGATGGATCATCCTTGGCTAGATCGACAATCACTGCACTTAACAGAGCAAATACTCCCAAAGGAGCAATAATCATTATCAGGTCTACAATTTTCATGACGACCTCATTGGCACTGTCCATTAGCTTGACCAATGGCGCCGACTTTTCATTCGGAATGAGGGTGATAGCGATTCCCAAGAAAACGGCGAATATGACGATTTGAAGCATATTGCCATTGTCACCCGCGGCCTCAATCACATTGCTCGGGAACAAATCAACAAGCGGTTGCAATGCCGGACGATTCTTGACTTCCTCAGCCGTTTTGGTCTTTTCCAACATTTGTTCCTGATTTCCCTGCATGAGCATGTCGCGGGTTTCTGCAGAAATCTGTTTCCCGGGTTGTATCACATTAACCAGTACCAAGCCTATGGTTATCGCTATTACCGTAGTCGACACAAATATTCCAATGGTCTTGCCCCCTATTCGGCCGAGCTTACCAATATCATTTAGGCTGGCAATCCCAGTAACCAAGGAGGTTAAAATCATAGGGATAGCAATCAGTTTGAGCAAGTTCATAAAAATGGTACCGAAGGGGTGGATATAGTCTTTGCTAAACCCAATCCAAGCCGTTCCAAGGTTCACTGCGGCAATTCCCCAAGCTAAACCGAGGATCATACCGAGCAATATTTTTACATGTAAGGGTGTTTTTTTTATCATAGTCGCGCTTGCTGCATCATCATTAAATCTATCAAAACCAAGGCCGTCATTGCTTCTACAATGGGCACTGCTCTAGGTACCACACAAGGATCATGACGCCCTTTTGCTTGTAGGGTAATATTTTCACCGATACGGTTCACGCTATCTTGTTGGATGCGAATGGTTGAAACAGGTTTAAAGCCTACCCTAAAAAAAAGTGGCATGCCCGAACTTATTCCTCCCAACACCCCGCCAGCGCGATTTGTTCGTGTTTGTATTGTTCCTTCACTGCTCTCAAAGGCATCATTAGCCTCAGATCCCTTCATGCTGCTCAAGGCAAAACCCTCTCCCATTTCAAAGCCTTTCACTGCATTGATGGAAAACATGGCATGGGCTAATTCAGCCGGAAGCTTCTTAAATTGCGGTTCGCCCCATCCTGCAGGAACCCCTTTGGCGACGCAAGATATTATTCCTCCCAAACTATCACCCAATTCTTTTGCTTCCAATATCGCCTCGCGCATGGCTTCAGCCGCCTTCGTATCCGGACAACGTACCTCATTACTTTCAATCAAAGAAAGATCAAGAGATTCAGGTGCCAACTCACTTTTCACCGAACCTACTGACGAAACATAGGCTTGGATACTAACTCCCTTTGATGCCAATATTTGCTGGGCTATTGCTCCTGCACAAACCCAAGGTGCCATGGTACGAGCAGAACTTCTCCCGCCACCACGGTGATCACGGATACCAAACTTCTTATCTAGGGTATAGTCGGAATGTCCAGGACGGTACACCTCTTTCAAGTCATCATAATCCTCACTGCGAGAATCCTTATTGGGAATGGTAAATGCGATTGGAGCACCAGTGGTTTTTCCTTCAAATAATCCAGAAAGGAAGGTGGGGATATCGTGTTCAGTACGACTTGTGCTTAGCGCAGATTGACCCGGTCTGCGACGGTCCATTTGTTTCTGAATGGCCTCAAAATCGAGTGTTATTCCTGCCGGAATCCCGTCAATAACGGCTCCAACAGCGGAGCCATGACTTTCCCCAAATGTGCTAACGCGAAACAATTCCCCAAATGTGTTGGCCGGCATGCGGCGGCGAAGATAATACGATTTTTGCGAGGTTGCGAGGTTGCGAGGATTCGAGGTTTCGAGGTTTCGAAGTTTCCACTTGGCTGTTATCCTATTCAAATGCTAAATTCGTCTAAATTCTTTCTATGTTTCAAGGACCATTTCCGCTTTTAGAAACGGGTCGTTTGGTATTGCGAGAAGCCAATGACAGCGATGATCATTCCGTACATTTTCTTCGAAATGATTCAGCCGTAAACCGCTATGTGAAGCGGAAAGGCTCCAATTCACTCGATGAAGCCGCGGACTTTATCGCACGGGTTCGGAATAACTTTACTGATCAAAAAGGAATATACTGGTGCATCACACAGAAAGATGACGACACCATGATTGGCTCCATTTGTTTTTGGAATTTTTCGGAGGATATGCGATCTGCTGAGCTTGGTTACGACTTGCATCCTGATTGGCAAGGAAAAGGAATAATGGCGGAAGCTTTGAGAGCTATACTTTGGCAGGGGTTTTTGAAATTGAAACTTACTTCAGTCTCCGCCTATACCCAACACGATAATGTTTCATCCATACAACTTTTAGTGCGTCATGGTTTTCAGCATGATCCAAAGCTTATCGACGAAGATAACTGGAAGAACAAGGTATTCTTGATGGATAGATCAGCTTATTTTGAGCATATCCAACAACCAAAATCATTGAAGCATTTTTTAGAAGTCGCCAATGCGGTAAAGGCGCTACCGTATGGAAGAACCACTTCGCGTGATGATCTTTCCTTGGTTCTTACGGAAGGCAAAGGAAGTTGCAGTTCAAAACATGCCTTTTTAGCGGATATTGCTCATAAAAATGGACTAAAGCAGGTTGACTTGGTTTTAGCCATTTACTTGATGGATGAGCGGAATACACCAGCTATTGGGAAAACATTAGCAAATAGCGGTATACCTTGCATTCCAGAAGCGCATTGTTACTTAAAAATAGAGGGCAAGCGTCATGACTTCACCCATATAAATGCAGACATCACGGCAATTGAACCGGCCTTGGTTTCTGAGCTCATTATCCATCCCGAGCAGGTGAATACTTTTAAAATCGACTACCATAAAGATTATCTGAAAAACTGGATATCTGAGCATAAAGTTGACTTGGATTTTGAGAGCCTTTGGAACTTGCGCGAGGCCTGTATCAACAAACTAAGTCAAGAATGGGGTGGCAATGATTGAGCCTCAGGCAGGATTCGAACGAATGCCCAAGTTCTCCAATTCCACCCAATAATTGGGAAATGATTTTTTTACCGATTCCACTTCCGTCAGACTTATCCCCTGCTGAGTTATTGCTAAGAGCGCAAAAGCCATCGCCATGCGGTGATCATCGTGGGTATTCAACGTTTGAGATGATCCTTTTATTGAACCTGATTGTTCCCAATGTCCATTCAGACTCTCCAGTCTAGCACCAAAGACGGTGAGCATCTCCGCCAATACTTCATCCCTTTTGGATTCTTTGCTTTTTAATGATTCTAGTCCAGTCCAATTGACGTTTCTTCCTTCACTCAAGTAATAGATCACCAAAGCGGGTGCAAGGTCTGGGTAATTAATGAGGTTGATGCTTAGCTCATTTTTATTCCAGGCAGGTTCATGGTAACGGATACGAAGTCCGTTCCCTTCCGCTGTGCTCACCATACCTTCATAGCGCATGAGGTTTTCAATAATTGCATCGCCTTGGACAGAAGTTAAACTGAGGTTCTTGAGCAGAATACTTCCTTGTTTCCTGATGGCTTGGGCCGCATAGAAAAATGCAGCTGAACTCCAATCTGCCTCGACACTTAGCTTATGAGGTGAATGCATGCCGGGAGAAATGATTAGTTTATCCTCATCCATAGAACAAGAAACCCCCAACTTCTTCAATGTGGCAAGAGTCATCTCCACATAAGGCCAAGAGGCTTCTCTATCCGTAATTTTAAGATGGATGGTTTTCTCCATAAATGGGGCAATCAATAATAGTGCAGAAGCAAATTGGGAACTTTTGGCCATGGAAATTTCCCAGCTTGTCGCATGAAGTTTACCGCCGTTTATTTGCCAAGGTCCATTCGTATCCTCTCCCAAATTGATGATTTCTGCCCCTATGGTTTTTAAACTATTGATGAGTTCCTGCTGTGGTCTTTCCATCAATCGTGGGGCACCTTTCAACAGAAACTTCCCCGGCATCAGGGAACAGAGCGCCAACAAGAAACGTAATTGGGTACCCCCGTCTTGGCAGTCTAATTCTAGTTCCTCCTGTTTATTTCGCTCCTTAATTTGTTGAAGACACTCTTTCAATACTTGCGTATCTCGAGCGGCAGAGAGGCCTTCAATCTCAAATGCATAACCCGACAAAAACTGAAGTATGAGTAAGCGGTTACTCTCACTTTTTGAAGCGGGCAAATTTACCTCAACATCTTTTGAGTGGGCTGTATAGTCGAGTGAAATACCCATCAATAGCGATAACTTATTTGACAAACAAAACTACGCGGTGCGCCAATATCACATGGACGTGAGAGCACTATGGCGTTAAAAACATTATTGATGGTCCCCGTTATTTTCCAATCTGCATTGATATGGAAAAAAGCACGCAGGTCGACAATATGACTTCCTTTATTATTCTCGGCATAGGATTCTTTCACACCGTTAATTATGAGGACAAAAGCTTGGTCAATTGCTTCGTATTTGCTCGTATACCGATAACTTGCTCCTAAACCATATCGGGTTCTTTCCCATTGCAAATCCGCCTTGATCAAATGGCGGTTTCTGTATTTTAATATTTTACCTGAGGTATCTGTGCTGGAACTCTTATAAGTTAAGGGAACTCCTGTTGTATAGACAAAGTCAGGTTGTAAATTTTGTGGGTCTGCATAAGTGTATCCAAGCAGAACCTTGATGTCATTTTTCCTCCAAGTTCCCCCACCTGTCAGTGAAATTTCGGCACCTTGAATGAGGGTCGGACCAACGTTTATTGACTTAAAACCTAAATCAGTAGGAACCCATGGTCCAAAAGTGAACTCCATCATATTCTCAAAATACATGCGATAGAAGGCTATATCGGCCATAAACTTCAAGCCTGACTTCGTTTGAAAACCTTGGCGCAAACCTATTTCCATCGAATAACCTGACTCAGGCTTTAAATCTGGATTAGGGTAAATATTGACTGGCCCTGAATTCGTTCGGATAAAGGATTCCGAAACTACGGGGAAGCGATAGCCTTGTCCAAAACTAGCGCGCGCGAAGGTCGCTTTTGCTACGCGGAAATTCACCCCGGCTTTAAATACCGGCTTTCCTTCGGCCTGTTGTTCCATTCGGAAATGCTCATAGCGGGCACCAGCACTGAGGTTCCATCTACCTTTTTTGAAATCTCCTTGCACATAGGCAGCCTGATTTTGCTGCACCTTGCGACCCTGAAACATGGTAGCAATCGTTTCTCCATAAACGCTTACCAACCCAGTATTAAATAGAAAACCTTTAGATTGAAGTTGCTTCCACTTCACTCGGTATTCTGTATAAATCGACTTGGTGGCATTGCTCTGATCCGGCTCTCCATCCAACTGTTCGATGGCGTTTTCTACGTCATAAAAACGCATTTGCAGAAAATGTTCGGTTTGCGTTCCATGGTAATTCAGGTAAGGGTCTAGATTAAAGCGACGGGAACTATTTAATCCATAGCTTGAACCTCTGCTGGTATAGGCAGAATCATAGTTTTGCCATAGTAAAAAGCTTCCTGTTTTCCCATAAAGCAAGTTGGCATTCAGTCCATAATTCCATTTTTTGTCTTTGCTAAAAAACCGGGTTTTTCCGCTTGCTCGAATGCGTTTATCTTGATCGCCCATTCTGTAGCCTTCATCAATCAAACCATTGACAGACAGCACATACTGAAAGCGCTCATACCCTTTTCCATAGAGAATATGCCCACCCGATTGTGTGAGAAATTTCTCCGAGGCTGGTTTCCAATTCCAGCTCGACTTGGCGGGTTTATCATAGACTCCAGCATACATTGAAGCGGAAATCAATTCTTTATTCCCTGGCCAAGCAGTTCGAATATTGATTACTCCATTCAAAGCAGAGGATCCATATAAAACGGAGGAGGAACCTTTGATAACCTCTACTTGCTGCACATTTTCTATTGGAAAAAAGGACCAAAGAGCCTGTCCGGTTCCAGCTGCCAACATAGGCATATCATCCACCAACACACTTACCCTACTTCCTGTACCGTAACTCCACCCACTGCCTGAACGAATATTGGCTTGTCCATCTGTACTGGAAACGCCAGGTACTTGCTGCAAGGTATTTTGAATGCTCGTTGTGATGCGGTTCTGAATCAGGTAAGGCTGAATCGTGGAGATACTTACCGTGGTCTCTACCTCGCGTTGGCTCTTTTTTCCTGCACTGACCACCACCGGTTCTAAAAACCGTGAACTTTCCTTCAAATAAATATTCCAGTGTTCCACTTTAGTATAGGCAGCAGAATCAGTGGTCAATTTCACCGTTTCATATCCAATAAAAGAAACACTTATGGTACATATAGAATCCGGAATAAACAGTTCAAAAAATCCATCTTGATTTGTAATTGTTGCGAATTTCGGGTTCAAATAAATACTCGCTCCTACTAAAGGCTCCTCTGTTTTTTCATCGTAGACATACCCTGTAATTTCCCGCTTTAGCATGTTTTCATGTTGAAGCTGAGCCGACGAGAGAAGGATGCTACAGCAACTAAATATACACGTCAAGAGTCTTTTCAAAAATCCGTAATTTTGAAACGCAATATACCTAGTCTATGAAGAAATTAATACTAAGCCTCACAATTGCCAGCATTGCGCTTGGCTCCTTTGCCCAATCATGTTCCCCTGACGCAACCATTACCAACCCGGGCACCTATCCGAATCAATTGCCTGCGGGAACCTCTGGGGCCTATTACGAAGAAGTGGTTCAATTTAATATTCCTGCTGATACGAATGTTCAATTCAGCGGAACTACCGTTAATGCCGTTATTGACTCCATTAAGGTGACCTCCTTAATGGGATTACCTCCTGGCTTAAACTATGGATGTAATCCGAGTACCTGTGCACTTCCTGGCGGCAAAACTTCCTGTGGAGTGATTTATGGCGATATTGATGGATCAGCCTCGGGCACCTATAATTTTGTTGTTCCCATTATTATTTATGCGCGTATTGGAGGAGCCTTTCCACTGCAACAACCCGATACCCTCTTTTATCTTTCTATGGATGTAAATGCACCAAATAGTGCAAAAACCATTGTTCCAAATACCTTAATGGCCTACCCTAATCCTGCCGGAAACACCTTGCATGTAACCTTGGCTCATTCAGCCGCTGAGGCAACAATTAAAGTATATGATGGACAAGGTAAAGAGATTGAACTTCCTTTTACCACCCAATACAACCGCATTGATTTGCAAACTGAAACCTTGAGCAAAGGCATATATTATGGTGTGGTGCAAGACGGCGCCAATACCCACCGCTTTAAGTTCGTTAAGAGCTGAGATAGATTCGAAGCGCTTCCTGAAATTCAGGATACTGAATCCGGATATCGTAAACCGCGTTACCCACTGAAGTGAGGAGGGTGCAGTTTACATTTCCGGATTTATTTTTTTTATCCCCTAGTGCGTAGTTCCAGATATGCTTTCCTTCATCCAAGGATAAGGGTGCCTTAGGAAATAATCCCAGAAGCGTTTCTCGAATATGAAGGATATCCTCATGGGTCAGTCCTGTCTTAGCTGAGACAATGGCTTCCATAAACATACCTGCCGCCACCGCTTCTCCATGTAAGAGGTCTCTCCCCTGCTCCAAACAGAAAGATTCTACCGCATGCCCCAAAGTATGTCCGAAGTTTAATATTTTACGTCGCCCTTTTTCATGCGGGTCTTCTTCGGTAATGCTTCGTTTAATTTCTACTGACTTTTCAATCTGTAATTTGATGCGCCGTTTATTGAGGGTGCGCAATTCTCGCCAGTAATCTGCGTCTGCGATAAGTCCATGTTTCAGCATCTCGGCATAACCTGCCATAAAATAGCGTTCAGGCAAAGTATCGAGCAGCTTCGGCTGAATAAAAACCATAGCCGGTTGAGCAAAAACGCCAATCATATTTTTATAGATTCGGTAATCAATACCGGTCTTCCCCCCAATGGAGGCATCCACCATGGCCAATAGGCTGCTTGGCACTTGGATAAAATCTATTCCTCTTTGGAAGGTCGCAGCACAAAAGCCCCCAATATCACCTATCAAGCCGCCACCTAGGTTAATTAATACTGAATGTCGATCCGCCCTACCATGCAGAAGGGCATCCCAAATGTCGGTGCATGTGTCGAGGTTCTTATTGATTTCTCCTGACTCAATTTGAATTTCTTGGTACTTGATGTCGGCTAACAATGGCAGGCAATGTTCGGCAGTATTTTCATCCACCAGCACAAATACCCTCGAATACTTCTTCGACTCAAGGTAGTTTTTCAGGTAAGTTAGTGCCTGACCACTGACTACAATATGTTCCCCAATTAAATGCATCAATAACCTCTTTTTACAATTCCATATCCCACACGCGCGCCGCTGTATTGATCAACCGGAGCATTCCCAAGAATCGTTTCAATTCTTTCCATATTCTCATCAGACAACACGACATCATTGGCCATCACATTTTCTTCTACCTGCTCTGGATTGCTTGCTCCCATGATAACGGAAGTGAGTGGTTTCTTTTGAAGAATCCATGCCAAAGCAAGACGCCCCATTGGCATTTCCAACTCGTTGGCTAGGTTGAGCAATTGATCTTGCTGTTCAAAATATTCTTCGGTCATGCGTTTGGTAGGAAAGAAATTGCCCGCCGCTTCATGTGCCTTGCGTGAACCTTCTGGGGTATAATCTCTTCGGTATTTTCCAGTTAAGAGTCCCTGAGCTAAAGGCGAATATACCACGAGTCCCAGACCATTTTGTTCACATACATCCATCACATCCAATTCCAGCGAACGGTTCAGCATATTATAGATGGGCTGATTGGATATTGGCTTATGCCAACCATTTTTCTCGCAAATATGAACTGCATTTAAAATTTGTACCGCCGTCCACTGACTCACGCCCCAGTGCAGGATATAACCACGCTCTACCAAATTATGCATGGCGTAGCAGGTTTCTTCCATAGGGGTATCAATATCATAACGATGGCATTGGTATAAGTCGATATAATCCGTGCGCAGTCGTTGCAGAGAATTCTCGCATGCCAAGCGAATATGCCGCATGCTCAGACCTTGATTCATCCAATGATCGCTCATGGGACCAAAAACCTTGGTTCCAATAATAACCTGATCTCGTGCAATCACCTTCAGGTATTCACCTAAGGTCTTTTCGGCTTCTCCACGGTTGTACATATCGGCTGTATCGATAAAATTTATTCCCAGTTCAAGGGCCTTATCGAAACAGGATATGGCGGTTTCCCGCTCTACATGGGTACCAAAGGTCAACCAAGTACCCAGACTGACGGACGAAATTCGGAGACCAGAATCTCCTAACTGACGGTATTGCATAGCTGGTGATTTATGTTGTTGCTTTGTAGTATTGTCAAAAATAAACAAATGGCCAGCAAAAGACCTAGCACCTGGAAAGTTTGGGTAGAAGTATTTTTCCGCATTGGACTCCTCGGATTTCAGGTGGCTCTCTTCTTTATTATTCTTTACCGAATTGTTCCTATTCCCATAACCCCATTGATGGTCCTTCGTGGTCTTCCTTATGAAAAAACTTGGGTACCTTTTGAAGAAATCCATCCGCTGGTGGTGAAGGCTGCCATCACTGCAGAGGATCCAAAATTCAATTCTCATTATGGATTTGATTTCGCGGCCATTCAAGAATCTATTGAGAAATCCATCGACAAAGGGAAAAAACCTAAGGGCCGAAGTACCATCTCGCAGCAAACAACCAAGAACCTCTTTTTTGGAACCCGAAGAAGTTGGGTACGAAAAGGACTTGAGGTGCCGCTTACGGTTTGTGTGGAGACTTTTTGGAACAAGCGTCGCATTATAGAAGTCTATCTAAATATCATAGAAATGGGCAGTAAGGTTTATGGAATTGAAGCTGCTAGTAAAAAATATTTCAAAAAGAGCGCGGCCAAATTGAATAAAGCGGAGGCAGTGGCGATTGTCATTTGTTTTCCAAATCCCATTAAACGCATCCCGAATAAACTGACGGGCAGCTTACGAAAGAAACAAGCAACAATTCAACGTTGGATGATTGGTTATGAACCCGCTCCTAAATGGTGGTGGGAGTAAACACGTCAATAATTCGGGTGTTTTCGGGTAAATATTCATTCGAGCAAAACCGTATACTAGCTGGTTAATTTACATCGGTGTCCGTAATCCTAGCACCGAATCCAAAAATTCCAAGTCGAGGATAGCAATCGGAATTAAAACTACGAGGTGGCATTGAAACAGATCGTCATGTTTATTTCATTGGCGATTGAAGCAATTCGCCATAAGCCGGCCAATCCCAATTTTTGGAGCCTTCAAAACAGTGGTCAATCGACATCGCCATTTTGCTAGTATAGCCACAACATAAAATAATTCCCAATACAAGTGCATATCGTCTTAGTCTGGGTAACGTATGCAATTGGGACAAGCCATATCCAATAGGAATGCTCAGAAGCGTCAAGTATTCTACATAGCTCCGTTGTCCGAAAGCACAGCCAAACCACCAAGCCCACCAGCAGGAAAAAACATAACTAATAATAACAAAAGAAAGCAGCGTAAGCATTCCATTCTGAACCTTCTTCCGTGTCATCTGAATCATCCAAAAAAGAACGAATAACATAATAGGCATATAGATAAATAGGCCATTGTATGGATCGAAAAAACTTTTGATGATACGCGGGTAAAGCCAATTGAAGCCTTCATTGCCATAACTATAGGCCACCATACTTTCGAAGGCATAATTCCAATAAACCAGTTGCGGTAGGAGCATTAAAAAGCCACCCACCACGATGGCAAATAAGTTTTTAATCCGCACTAGTCTTCGAAGTCGATGGCGGAAAGCCGACCGCGATGAAATGTCTAAAAACAACACAATTAATGGAAATAATGCATTACTCTGTCTCAGCATGACAATCCACCCACTGAGTAATCCAAAAACCAAAAACTCCCAAAACGCCTCTTTTTCGAAATAAGATCGACGCTTTATAAAGAGCAATAGGCCTGCAAATACGGCAAATGAATAAACATGCGACATCCCTGTTTCATGACTTCCATAGTAAAGAAGATTTGTCCCAAAAAGCAGAATAATGATTACCCAAGGCAGTACCTTCTTGCTAAAGAAATACGTCAAAAATTGATAGAGGAAAAAGAGTCCAACAAAGAGGTAGAACGCCGCCGCCACGCTGACCATCCTATTCTGAATGACCGAAAATCCGGGGAACGTCTCCTTCTCATCTTCCAGGAAATGTCCAACTAAATAAAAGGGCAATTGAGCGAGCGCTGTACCGTATGTATACTTGGTGAGCAAGGTGCCCGATTCTGGATCGGTATAGAATCCATAACCCGTAATTCGAGAAAGACTGGTATCTGGAAAGTTTCGTGCATCCCAGCCATACTCGAAGCCCGACAGGTAGATTTGATATCCTGCTTTGTCGGACCAAATTTCACTGTGGTAATTAAATCGGTCGGAGCGAGCATGACGATTCAGGGCAAAAAATACCAAGAACAGTCCCATGAGGAACCATAGTGCCCGAGCGAACCAAGGGTTAGTCATCGGCCTTAAGGCTTGACGAGTTTCTCGAGGTAAACTCCATACCCGCTTTTCTTGAGTGGTTCGGCAAGAGCCAGAAGTTGTTCTTTATTGATGAACCCCATGCGGAAAGCCACCTCTTCGATGCAGCCAATCTTTAAACCTTGCCTTTCTTCTATAACTTGAACATACTGTCCGGCTTGCATGAGTGAGGCATGCGTACCTGTATCAAGCCAGGCGGTACCACGATTCAATATGCCAACCTGCAGTTTACCCTGCTTCAAATATTCTTTGTTAACATCCGTAATTTCATATTCGCCACGCGGGGAAGGCTCCAAGTCTTTGGCAATTTGCACCACGCTATTATCATAGAAATACAGACCAGGAACTGCATAGGATGATTTTGGCTGAGTCGGTTTTTCTTCAATGCTCAATACAGTACCACTTTCGTCAAAATCGACCACACCATAACGTTCTGGATCACTTACATGATAGGCAAATACAACGCCCCCAGCAGGGTTGGTTTTGTCTTGAAGCAATTTGGCTAATCCTGATCCGTAGAAGATATTGTCGCCTAATATCAAGGCTACCTTATCATTTCCTATAAATTTCTCACCAATCACAAAGGCCTGCGCCAGTCCGTTTGGCACAACTTGTTCCTCGTATACAAATTCACAGCCCAAGTTCTTTCCATCTCCCAAGAGCCGCTTAAAATGGGGTAAGTCATGCGGAGTTGATATGATCAGTATCTCGCGTATCCCGGCCATCATCAATACCGATAGCGGATAATAGATCATTGGTTTATCATAAACAGGCATGAGCTGCTTGCTCATTGCCAAGGTTAAGGGATGGAGGCGGGTTCCGGAGCCGCCAGCGAGTATGATACCTTTCATTTTAAGGGGTTTTGGGTTAGAGGTTACGGGTTAGAGTAATCAATGGTGCAAAATAGTAAGAACCTTTGATATATGAAGGGGTTTTGGGTTAGGGGTTGCGGGTTAGCCCAGTTGGTGATGGAATAATATTGACATTTTAATGACACGATTCAATGATTTTTGACATGCGCCTAACAATAGAAGTTTGATTTTTGAGTATGAGAAATTTTAAAGAACTTCAGATATGGCATGAAGCCATGAACCTTGCTGTTAATGCCGATTCGTATTGCAAGTTCCTTCCCGAAAGTGAAAAATATAATTTGACTTCGCAGATAAAACGATCGGCAGTATCTATCCCAACCAACATTGCTGAAGGATGCAGCCGGACATCTCAAAAAGAATTTAAAAGATATATTGAAGTAGCAGTTAGGTCAGGCTACGAAGTAGAAAATCTACTTCTCCTCACTGACAGAATCTTTCTAGAAGAAAAAATGCCATCAAAAGAAATCTTAGACCAGCTGGTAATCCTAGAAAAACGCATGATCCGCTTCTACCAAAAAATTCGAGTATAGCGGCTCTAACCTGTAACCCCTAACCCAAAACCCCTTCTAGGAATAATGTTCAGCATAATACGCCTGATAAGCTCCACTCGTAACTCCCTCCATCCATTCCGCATTCGCTAGATACCAGTCGATGGTTTTTTCAATTCCTTCTTCAAATTGTAGGCTAGGTTCCCAGCCGAGGTCTTGCATAATTTTGTTGGCGTCGATGGCATAGCGGAGATCATGGCCTGCGCGGTCTGTAACATAGGTAATGAGATTCGCAGATTCACCTTCTGAGCGTTTGAGTTTTTTGTCCATAATGGCACAAACGGTATGCACAATATCGATATTCTTCCACTCATTGAACCCACCAATATTATAGGTTTCCCCTTCCACCCCATCATGAAAAACAACATCGATGGCATGGGCATGGTCGATTACAAAAAGCCAGTCGCGAATATTTTCTCCTTTGCCATATACGGGTAAAGGTTTTTTATGGATGATATTATTGATCATCAATGGAATCAGCTTTTCTGGAAACTGATTCGGGCCGTAATTATTTGAGCAATTGCTAATAATAATGGGCAGCTTATAGGTATTCCGGTACGCTCTTACAAAATGGTCGGAAGAAGCTTTTGACGCGGAATAAGGGGATTGCGGATCATATGGAGTATCCTCTAGAAAGAACCCTCCATCGTCCAATGAACCATACACCTCATCGGTCGACACATGGTAAAAGCGCTTGCCTTCCATCTTGTCTTTCCAAAGTGTTTTGGCCGCGTTGAGTAAATTCACTGTCCCGATGACATTTGTCTCCACAAATTCCATTGGGTGGCTGATTGATCGGTCAACATGCGATTCTGCCGCGAGATGAATAACGTTATCGATTTGGTATTCCGTCATGATTTGCATCATAGCAGCTCCGTCACGTATATCCGCTTTTAAGAAGCGATAATTTGGGGCGTTTTCAATATCGGTCAGGTTCGCAAGATTTCCCGCGTAAGTGAGTGCATCTAAATTGTAAATCATGTACTCAGGGTACTTATTTACAAAGAGCCTCACCACATGGGAGCCGATAAACCCGGCTCCCCCTGTGATCAGCACATTCTTTTTCATTATCGTGTTACGGATATTAATTCTACGTCAAATATCAAAGTAGCGCCTGGAGGTATTACTCCACCGGCTCCTCTGTCGCCATAGCCCAATTTTGCAGGGACTACCAAGCGCATTTTCTCTCCTACTTGCATCAAGCGAATTCCTTCATCCCAACCTGCAATTACTTGACCTGCTCCTAAAGTGAACTTCAAGGGTGTTCCTCTTGGAATGCTTGAGTCAACCATGGTACCGTCTTCAAGGTATAAAGTATATTCAACCTCTGCCGTCATGTTCGCATATGCTTGCTCACCGTCAGGGTTTTCTACTACCATTACATATTTCAAACCGCTCGGAGTAGACTCTACCTTTTTGCCTTCGATATCAAAAGGAACTGGTTGTTTTACTTCTACCACTTCCACCAATTCAACGTCGAAATAGAGGGTCGAATTAGCTGGGATAGTTCCCATATCACGTTCTCCATATCCAATTGATGGTGGAATAATCAAGGTTGCTTTATCGCCTACTCGCATCATTGCAATACCTTCATCCCATCCTTTGATTACCTGTCCTTGTCCTAAAGGAAATGCAATCGGTTCACCTCTTTTCACGGAGTTATCGAACTCAGTTCCGTCTTCAAGTTTCCCAACGTAATGTACTTTTACCACATTGCCTGCAACTGCTTGTTCTCCTTCGCCTCTTTCACTGAATATTACTTTCAGTCCTGAAGCTGTTGTAATTGTGTCTTCTGTTGTCATATTTTCGTTTGTATTCGTTTCGGCCTTTACCGAGGTTTCATTCGAGCAAGATAAAAATGCGAAGAGCACCAGTCCTGCAAGCAAAATGTTTGTTCTTTTCATGAGTTTAAAAGTCATATTAATGGTCCGCAAGATACTTTTTATATTCTGGAAGCGTGCGTTTGAATCGAGCAACGGCCTCATCTAAAGTTTCAGTTGATTGTCCACCAGCCGCGTTAAAATGTCCACCTCCTTTGAAATGGTCGCGTGAAAACTCATTGCAGGGAAAATGTCCTGAGCCTCTGAATGAGATCTTCACCAATTTTGTACGATCGATAAATAGCGCAGAAAACTCCACCCCGCGAATGCTTAAGCCATAATTCACCAAACCTTCGGTATCTCCGGTTTGAATTTTATAGCGCACCAACTCTTCTGGCGTTACGGACATCACGGCTGTTTTGAGCTCCGGGATAACCTCCAGCTTATGAGCCAAGCAATGACCAATAAATTGCAGTCTATCGAAAGAGAAATTATCATGAACCCGCTGATGGATATCCGATACCTGAGCTCCCTTTTCTATTAAAGTAGCAACTGTGCGATGGGTATGCGGAGTAACTGAGTCGAAACGAAAAGACCCCGTATCGGTCATGATACCGGTATACAGGCAGGTAGCGATATCTGCATCAATTGCTTCTTCGCCTTTCCACATCACAATAATTTCATGGATGAGCTGCGCGGTTGAAGTGGTTTGTGTGGTCCAATAGCGAAAATCATCAAAGCCTTCAGGTTCCTGATGATGATCCACCATGATCGTTTTTGCCTTGGCAGCACGAATAAGGTCGCCGAGTTGATTGATACGGTGTAGCGCATTAAAGTCGAGGCAGAACACATAATCAGCCTGATCAACGAGTTCTTTTGACTTGCTATACGCTTGTTCAAAATTTATTACATGCTCCTGATTGGGCATCCATTGAAGGTGTGCGCCATAGTCGGTAGGACTCACCACGGTTGCATCAAACCCCTGGTTTCTAAGGAATTTCCACAGTCCAAGTGAGGAGCCTAAGGCATCGCCATCCGGTTTATGATGCGTGGTAATAAGTATACGTGCCTTCGGTTCTTGATCGAGAAGGGTAAAAAGATCTTTGATATCCTGCAAAACGGCTGGGGATTGATTGGCCGCAAATGTCGCTAAATCGAATTTTATATCATAGTTTTGCCGAAAATTTAAGAAATGTCAGGCAATATCACCTTTACGATGATTAAACCAGATGCCGTAAAAAACGGTTATACTGGAAAAATTTTAGACCTAATTATCAGCAATGGCTTTACGCTACGCGGAATGAAATACATCCACTTAAGCGAGGAGAAAGCTGGCGAATTTTATGCCGTGCACAAAGAGCGTCCATTTTATAAAGACTTGGTTAGTTTCATGAGTTCAGGGCCAATCGTTGCTGCAATATTGGAAAAAGACAATGCAGTTGCTGATTTCCGTACTTTAATTGGCGCGACCAACCCAGCAGAAGCTGCTCCGGGCACCATTCGTAATCTGTATGCTAAATCTATTGATGCTAATGCGGTTCATGGATCAGACAGCGATGAGAATGCCGCTATCGAAGCTTCTTTCTTCTTTTCCGCTTTCGAGCGTTTCTAAGACGAAAAAATAATTAATAAAAAAAGCCATCCCGCAAGGAGATGGCTTTTTTTATGCAATGAGTTAAATGCTATTTTGGAATTGTAAATCCATACTCGGCCAAAACTTCAGCTTCTGTATCGTAAGCAATTACCTTCATGGTCATTTTAAGGTCAGTAAGTGGTCTTCCATTTTGGTCGAATGGCACAGACATAATTTTGCCAGAATTTTCCATTCCTTTAATCACTTTTCCAAATACGGTATAGCCACCATCTAAACCGGCAGTTTTATCTTTATTCAAACAGATATAGAACTGAGATCCGCTTGAGCGTTTTTCTGGATTATTGTCTCGCGCAGCGCCAATCATTCCAACATCATGCTTCAAGTTTGCATTAATTTCAGCTGGGATTGTGTATCCTGGACCACCTTGTCCATCATTTTTCGGATCTGAATCCTTACTATTTGGGTCTCCTCCTTGCATCACAAACTGGGTCACCAATCGGTGAAATGTTGTGCCATCATAGAAACCTTCTTTCGCTAGCTTTAGAAAATTCGCCTTATGAAGTGGCGTTTCATCATACAACCAGATATAAAAATTCCCATGAATTGTGCTCAGCTCAACTACCTCATATTTTGTAGCTGGTGTTGCGCCACCGCCATTGCTGGTGTCTTCGTCTTTTTTGCAAGAGCTAACAATCACGAGACTGCAAAGCATCAAGGCAAATAAATAGGTTCTCTTCATAGGCACAATTTACCAATTATTTCAAGAGTTCAAAACAAAAAAATTCACATTCAAACGAAGTATCGACCAGTCTTAATTTCTATTTCTCAAAAATCTGTCCTTCGGTAAGCATAACAGTCTTGATTGACTGACTTTGATTATCGTAGTAAATAAAACTTCCTGAGAATAATACTTTATAAGGGTTTCTATTGATTACCACTACATCTAAATTATCAACCGACACCCGTTCTCTCCCTTCCACTTGAATTGCGCCGTATCCATTATTCTCAAATAATTTAATGGAAAATTGATTGCTAGAACCCCAAGCTCCATCTTTATAGAAATTCAAAAGAAACTCATTATTAAAGCTGAAATCCAAGGCAGCCTTCCCTCCTCTAAAACTCAGAATTGAATCCGTTTCAACAATTTTTTTCAAGCCTTTTATATCATACGACACCCCATCAAGCTTGAAGCTAATGGAGAAATCATCCTCGGTATCGGTATTCGAACAAAGAGAAAGATCTTCAATCGCTATGGTTTTGCTTGTTATGGTAAATTCCTGGGTAGGGGAAGATTCTCCATTCAGATAAATTGCCCGAATACGAAATTCCTTACCTTCCACATAGGGAAGTTCTATGGAATACTTTCCATCTTTAATTGGATATAAAAACCAATCATTCACCACTACAGTACCCCTGTCCACATTAGTCCCAAGGCATCCTTTTACTGAACCAGAAATAACCGCTGGATGAGGGATTTTCACATCAAAAGAATGTACAACCTTCTCCTCAGAGTTGGTTTGAAACGGTATGTTGGCTACTCGGATTCCGTCAAACCAGAATTCAAATTGGAGATTTTCATTCGATGGAATGAGTCCGCCAAATTTTCCATGATCCGTCGATTTTACAGTGCGAACATCACCATTCGGACGAATAATCTTAATATCAAACCCACCTATAGGGGTGGTTCCTGAAACGATCGAGGCATCAAGTCGTGTTAAATCAAAAGGCACATCCCAGTTCCAAGTTGAAAAATGACTGACTTCTCCGATATATGTGTCATTTACCAGTTTGGCCTCCCCTTCTTGTCCCCAAATTCCTTTGCCTTCTTCAAAATGCCAGAGTGGGATTGTAAGCGGGGCACGGTGTAATATAGATGCAGGCACTTTTAGCTTAACGGTCGCAGGATTTCCTTCGGCCATTTCTAATTTCTCGCCAGATTCAGACTCTAGCTCCACGGCAATCATACCATAGGTTTCTAAAAGTCGCTCTCCATCATCATTCGCTCCTCTTAAATCACCCGGCATAATTATACTAATATTGGGGTCTTCAGGATTGATATAATTCACGTATGCATGTACTGTCCCGTTATATGGGTTCCCATTCGCATCAATATAACCCGCACCCATTTGAATCAAAGCTTTTCCTGTTCCAATCAATGCTCCTGAATTTGACTCAAAAGTTTGTGGAGAGCCTTTGCTTACCAACATAATTTCAAAACGATTGATACCCGCTTGAGGAATGAAGCTCCGTGATCCGGCAAAATATCCTTCTTTTTTTGCTTTTATATAGGCAAGCTCCTTATAGGCATCTCCTTGTGCGATTTGTACAAGCCCTTTTGCATCCGTTCTATAGGTCTTCCCTTCTAAACTCACTTCAACCCCTTCTATTGGAGTCCCGTGCTCGTTTGTAATTTTTCCAAATGCATCCACTTTTACCGATGCCCCTTTTTCGATTTCATAAGGTGTTGAATTACCTGTTGGATCTGGCACATCATTCCATTTATGTGGCGTTTCTTTTTGACATTGAGTAAGAACTATTCCGAAAGCGAAGAGGCAAAGCAGGGATAACTTTTTCATATGAATATTTTTAGTTAGGGAACAGGTTCAAGCAAAGGCCTACTTTCTAACATAAAGTACCTTCACTATACTAATGACCGCTTAACAAGCGAATTGGTTGCCTCGCTTAAGCAATTTTTACCACTATTCGACTAAAAAAAGCCAGCAAATTATGATTACTGGCTTTCTCTACTTTAAATTTAAGTTTTAATTTTCAATAATTTTCCCGTTGCTGAGTTGCACATCAACATACTGGGAAGTATTCGCATTATAATATTTAAATATACCTGAGAACTGGATGGAATATGGACTTTTACTTGAAACCGTTACATCAACATCCTGAGCATAATAAGTTCTGCCGTCGCCTAATTTAAAATCAATTATACCGTTCCCTTTACCTGTGGTTTCTCCAATCTCGAACTGACTTTTGCTTGACCAGTCGCTATCATTGTTGAACCTAACTCTAAAAGCATGATCTGTACTAAAATCTAAGGCATACATTCCACCAACAAACGAAGTAAGGCTATCTGACTCAGTTACTGCTTTTACTCCTTCGATGGAATAATTCTTCCCATCTAGACTGAATGAAAATTCAAAATCAGTGGTATTTCCATTATTCGGACATAAACCAAATACCGGAACTTCGATGAGTGCTTTGTCGATGGTAATGCTACGTGTTTGGGAAATTCCACCATCCATGTATATCGCAGTGAGTTCAAGTGGCTTGCCCGGAATAGCCCAAGTATTAAACTCGTAACGGCCATTCACAATTCGGGATGCAATATAATTGGCTGCACTAACATACCCTGACTCCACAACGGAGCCGTTACAGCCCATTACAGTGCCGTAGATTTTTGTCAGATTGAATGCAGGAATTTCAATCTCTTTGCTCATCGAAAGGTTATTGCCCAAATTCACTTTTTCGTGATAGATCGTTTTGCCCTGAAATAATATATACATATCCAGATCAGTATTCAGCGGCAACTGTGCCACAAAGCTTCCATCTTCATTTACATTTCCTCCCGAATGTCTACTGTCTTTACGCCGAAAATCCACATAAATGCCAGCTATCGACAAATCATTTGAACCGGTAATCTTGCCATACAAGCGTCCTGGTGAATTCGGGATATCGTAGTTCCAGGTAGAAAAATGGCTCACCGTGCCCACATACGCGCCATTCTCTAGTTTTGCTTCTCCATCATGCATCCATATTCCTGCACTCTCATCGAAATGCCATAATGGGATGGTACTTGGCGCATCCGCTAACATAGTATTTGGAATCTGAGAAGTAATTTTTGCTGGATTTGTTTTCGCCAACTGAAGTTTTTTTCCTCCTGTACCTTCTAACTCTACAGTCAGCATGCCGTAAGTTTCAAGTACTTTTTCCCCATCGGCATCGCCGCCACGAAGCGCCCCAGGCATGATGGTTAGGATATTGGGATCATCTGGACTCAGGTGCCTTACATACGCATTTATGGTCCCAGTATATTCATTACCGCTCGCATCCACAAAGCCATCACCTACATCTACTTTTAAGCCGCCATCATTCAGAATTGCTCCTTTATCCGCTTGAAAGACCTGAGCTGCTCCTTTGGCCAATAGTCGAATTTCAAAATGATTTACACCTTGTATCGGTATAATCGTTCTACTTCCTGGAAAAAACCCGGCTTTTTGTGCCTTAAAATAGGCAATCTCTTTGTAGGCAGAACCTTGCTTAATTTTAACCTGGCCCAAATCATTACTGGTATATACGCCCGAGCCCAGATTCACTTGAACTCCCGACAATGGGTTCCCTTGTTCATCTAGAATAATACCGAAGGCATCAATAGTGATAGATGTTCCCTTATTGATGGGGTAAGAAGTGACTTGTCCACCGCCGGTTCCGCCAGGAGAACCATTCGGACTATTCCAAACATGGGGACTCTCTTTTTTACATTGAGTGATAAGCGCTGCAATCGCAATGAGCAGCATAAATGATACTTTTTTCATGAGGGATATGATTAGGTTAAGAATAAATAATCGACGTCTTTGATTAGATGTAGATCTTATCCCTCTCTTGGTTGCCTAACCCAAGCATATTTCGGTAAGTCTTCGACAAACGTACTATCTCATTCATAAAGAATGAACAAAATATTCACAAGCTGATGCTAGGGTGAATTTCCCTTCTCCGCAGAAATATTCGGTACTCCGCGCAGTTGCATCATGCGCTTGTACCTAAGCCACATCGGTTCTAATTCGTAGATGGGCTTGGCGAAGGATTCAATCTCGAAGGTATTTTTCATCACACGTTCATTCAAACTTCGGTACTGTTCTTTGAAGACTTCCCTTGAAATTTCATCTGCATCTGTTTGGGCTTTAAACACCGCCCAATCTTCCAATAATAAACGGGTGCTCGATTTAAAGAGCAGCTGTCTATCGAGATAATAATCGTAGGCAGTCAACATGCCTCTTAACTCATCTTCCATGCGCTGGCGGATATCCGGAAGGGTATCTTTTAGTGAAGGCAACCAAACGTTGCGGATTGTTTCCTTTCTATCAACCAATGTCTGTTCATCAATATTTAAGGCTTTCTCATTACCTTTCAGTTTGAAATAGAGTGTGTCGAGGTAGATTTTTTCCGCGGGAGTTGGCGCTTCTTTACAGGATTGCCAGAAACCCATCGCCGTTAAGAGCAGGAAAAAAAGCGCGAAGGTCTCGCCTAGATGCGTCTTTATTCTAAATTTGCCGAATCCCTGTGTCATCTGTACCCTCATATTCCGTGTCGCAAATTAAGCGCTTCATTTACCTGAAGGAAATTTTTTTCATTTCCATCACGGCATTTGGTGGACCTGGTGCACACCTCAATGCCATAATTCGGCAGTTGGTAGATAAAAGAAATTACCTCACGAAAGCGGAACTTTTAGAACTCCACTCCTTTTGTCTGATGCTTCCTGGACCTACCTCCACGCAGATGATAACAAGCTTAGGCTATCAATTGGGCGGACCACTTCTTGCCTTTAGTGCATTGCTAATTTGGGTTTTGCCAGCGACGATTTTTATGACGGCCTTTGTTCTAGCTTGGCACTTTACATCAGCTCAAAATATCCCCATGGAGTTTCTGAGTTATATTCATCCCATGGCAGTAGCCTTCATTGCTGCAGCGGCATTTAAAGTATTCTTGATGATTAAGAAAAAGACATTGTATGTCGCTCTTTACGCAATGGGAACCTTGGGAGCTGTACTTTTTCGATCTCCTTGGATTTTTCCGGTATTATTAGGAATTGGTGCAATCGTCTCTCATAGAGCAAGTCAAGGTGAATTTCCTGCATACCGCGCGAAGATTCGACCTAACTGGAAAATATTCATTCTCTTCATCAGCATCTTGGTAGTTTCTGCCTTGGTTGGTAACATAACACAGAGCAAACCCGTCTTACTTTTTGAAAACACGTACCAATATGGCTCCATCGTTTTTGGCGGCGGAAATGTATTGATACCGATGATGTACAAACAATATGTAACCTTTAAAAGCTATATGGGTGCTGAAGATTTTGTGCTGGGTGTTGGTTTGCTACAAGCGATTCCTGGCCCTGTGTTTAGCATTTCCACTTTTGCCAACGGACAAGCCATGTCGGATTGGGGTATAATGGGTCAGTTGCTTGGTTGCCTCATCGGAACTGTCGGAATCTTTTTGCCGGGTATTTTGATGATATTTTTCCTCTTTCCAATATGGGATGAAATGAAAAAAATGCCTCTTGTACGAAAGGCAATTGACGGAATTACTGCCGTTTCAGCAGGCTTGGTTTTGGCTGCCGCATTCCTGCTTTTTCAAGATGTGGAATCGAGCAGTGCTAATTTCATGGTCTTCTTTATTACCTTGCTACTGGTAATGCTGACCAAGATCCCTTCGCCAATAATTGTAGCGGCTACTGTATTGTTTGGATTATTTTATCCTGCTTAGCATACTTTTTGAGATACCTATAAATCCATGAAAAAAATCGTCTTAATACTCTCCGCTCTTTTGAGCCTCACCTTGGTGCCCAATCATGCATCCGCTCAAAGCGATAGCGCAGAACGCTTAGATGAACTCATTCAGTTTACTGGTATTATTGTTACTCCAGACAGTCTGCAAGCCGTATCAGATGTAAATATCCGAATCGCAGGAACCATGATGGGTACTGTCTCCAATGACCAAGGCTTTTTTGCCGTGGTGGTAAAAAGAACCGACACACTTAAATTCTCCTGCCTCGGCTACCGCTCTGTGAATTATGTGGTGCCCTACGAGCTAACTGGGCAAAAATACACGATGATTCAAACCATGAGCCAAGACACCTTTTTTCTAGGAGAGGCCATTGTTAAGCCCTATATCAGCAAAGAACTTTTTGAACATTATTTCGTGAACCTTGAAGTTCCAGGAGAAGAAGGCCCATTAGATGGATTAGATCCTGAAACCATCCGCGAGCTGGCGTATGCCATGGAAATGGATGGAGCGGATAATTCGAAATATTATCTCCGTCAGGAAGCAGGCAAATATTACTATACAGGACAAATGGTCCCAATCAATTTGATGAATCCTTTCGCTTGGGCACAATTTATCAAGGCTTGGAAATCGGGCAAGTTGAAAATTCAGAATGATTAGTAGGCGGTGAGATTGCTTAATAATGAGAATTCTGGAAATCAGTCGTCCTCCGGCACAATCACAAAAATATCCTCATTGTCTTTTTTCATGAGGTACTTTTCGCGAGCGAATTTTTCTAAACTCTCTTGATTGGTGAACAGCTCATCATATTCCTGCTGAGCTTTATGCATTTCCTTCTCGTAATACTCTTTTTCGTCTACCAAATCGTTCAGCTGAGAGCGCAACTTATATTGCTCCATCATATTATTCTGATCGAAGAATAACATCCATAACACAAATACCCCAAAGGTAATGATGAAGCGATGTTTAACGACTTGTTGCCACATAGCGTTGGGTAAATTCCAATCATCAAGTTCCAAATACCAATGAATTTTCAGATTTGGAAGCAGGAATCTACTTCACAAAGGTAATTCTTAACACAAGGGCTGCATAGTCTAGTGTGGTCGATTTATCAACGAATCAGTGTGAGCGTTCCTGTATAACGTACAGCTTCCGTATAATAGAATTGGTAATCAAAAATAACATAATAGACTCCAGCCGGCGCATGTTGTCCATTTTTCAGCATGCCGTTCCAATTATTAACATCTACGCCTTCGCCATCCACTTCTGACTCAAAGACCAAGTCGCCCCAGCGGTTGTAGATACGAAGTTGATAAAGCGTCTCTCCCAAAATATCAATATCAAACGCGTCGTTTATACCCTCCGCATCTCCTGGGGTAAAAACATTTGGAATGAATAGGTTCGTCGGATATTCCAGATCTACCAGCTTACAAACCGTATCGATGCACCCGAACTTATTGGCTGCCACCAAGCATATTTCAAACTGACCTTGGTCGGGATGGTATCGGTGCTTGGGCTCAAATTCACTAGATCTGTTTGCAACACCGGACTTTGGGTGACCAAAATCCCAACGGTAAAAAGTTGCCCCGCTGGAGAGATTGTCGAAATACTTTTCTAATGGCGTACTCCGCGGATCAAAATCAAAATCAGCACGTAGACCCACTACCTGAATCTCCTTACTTGCACTATCAAAACAGGCTCTATCCTGAGGACCCGGAACATAGGTCGGAAAATAATCTACCGTGTATTTACCAGTGTCATAGAAGGTATATGATGCAATCTTGCTCTGACTCCTTACAGTATCACTTCTATCCATTAGCCATGTATACTGGGTGTATTTCGAGTCGCTCTGGTCCTCCAGATTAAATGCCACATCTTGGCAAATGGTGTCAGGCATAATAAAGTTCACTGGAGGAATTGGTAGCACAATCACCTTTCTTGCAATCTGACCAGGCAAGGTGGTATCGGGGTATGTGAAAGCGCAGTATTGATTATTCTGTGTCGCTGGGTTATATACACTATCAGCACCGTATAGCTGTAAATAATAGGTTCCAGGCTGTGCATATTCAAAACGCACATTGCTATCGGTTAGCGTCGGAAAAGTAGTTTTTGCCGGGTCGCCGAAATACCAGATCCAATTTTTCACACGTGATGAAACATTCTTAAGCTCTACTTCGAAGGGAGCACATCCGATAGAATCCGTAACAAATTCAAAGGCTGGCAATGGTCCAGCTACCTCCACAGTCTTGAAAACGGTATCCGCACAATCTCTGCTTGTATAGATGATGAGCCGTACATCGAATTTGCCAAAAGAAGAATAAAAATGGTAAGGATTCATCAAATAACTCGGCGTTGTTCCGTCGCCGAAATCCCAGTACCACGATAGAATTGCCTCATTGGAATGGGCATTTAAGTTTAATGATGAATCAAAAAACTGGACTATCTCAGAACAAAGAATAACATCCTTGCTCTGTACACCTGCTCGATATCCCCCTATTTCTAAATTAGCTATTGCAGTATCATAGCATCCTGAACTATCGAGAGTAATCAACTCAATACGGTATTCTCCAGTATCCGTGAAGCATTTAATGGGATGACTTGCGGTATCCATCGTTCCATCGCCAAAGCTCCACCACATTTTTTCTTTCCCAGATAGCAGTCGATTTGGGTTTGTCCAATAGTAATTTGAATCTCCATAATATTGGGTCGAATCAAAAAAAGTAAGGCACTCATTTAGACAAGGCTCTAATTCATAATCGAATTTTGCATCATGCCCAACGGAGAGGTCCTCCACCGATTCGCGTGAACATCCGCGATTATTGATGAGTGTAAGTTTGGCCGAATACTTTCCATTTTGTGTATACGTATGTTGAAAGTCTTTTTGTATGAGACTCCCCGAAACAATACTCACGGTATCCGTTGTACCATCACCCCAATCCCAAATGGCCATAACCAGTGTAGTATCACTGGTATCTGCCAAAGCAAATTCGGCATGAAATGGGGCGCAATCGTGCTTGCTATTGAGGGTAAAAAAGGGATCGGGCTCTTCAATGATATGAATCCAATCGGAGTACCACAGGGTATCTCGACAAACTGGACCCATGGTAATTCCGGGACAATTATAGGGCTTAATAGGACCCGTTTCCAGAATCAATCCAACAGTTATAAACCCACTCGGGTTACTCAAATTATTGTATTTCCAAGTCTGCAATGAAGGGAACCATTGGGTTGAGCCAGCTGAATCTGGACGAACTTGATAATTATAGCAATTGCCTAAAACATTAAATGAAAATGTCCGATCGACGGCTTGTCCCGTACAGGCCTTGTCATTAGTATAAAAAAACTGAATGGTTTCTTTCTTAGGCGCGCCCACTTGTATGCCAAAAGTCTCTTCCCAATCACAGCCCGTAACTGTATCAATCAAAATAAGTTTGGCAGTAAAACAGGTATCGGTTAAATAGAGGTGTTTTGGGGATACGTCTTTGGAATATCGACAATTGACACCCACATTTTGTCCGGCAGCTGTATTGGTGGTGCAGCTCGGACACCATTTGTCACCAAAGTCCCAAAGCCGCTTAATCCCAACTGTACCGCGATAATCGCTATCGTCGCAGAAATAGGTGGTATCCCCTTTTACACATATAGAATTGTTACGTACATCTGCTTTGGCCACTGGACCCCTCACCAATACAGAATCCCATAAAAAGGTACTTATACATTTTCCACGATGGACCGTTACGGAGATGTATTTCTTGCCCGGTTCAAAGGCACTTGTTGAAAAGGGGTTTCCTTGTCCCAATGGGTGACTGATTTGATCTAATGTGTCGCGGTAGTACCAGAAGTACTTATCTTTCATTGGGCCCTTGTCTTCGAAGGTCCAGGTAGCACCAACACAGTCGGTATACTTATCTTTAATCACATCAAACTTAATCGGACTGAGGTTGATTAAACCATTTTGTTGGAAGGTATCCGCACAGCCATTTGTTGAGCGAATAATTAATCGAGGAGAAAATGTTCCCGAATCACGGTATTCCATGCAGGCCCCTTTCCAGTTAGAAGAATCAATAATTCCATTACCGAAATCCCAATACCACTTGCTCATATTTGTGGAATCTGCCTGGGTAAGGTTTACCACACATAGGGACGCTGTATCGCAGTTTCCATAAAGGTTATATCCATATAAGGCGCGTGCATCTCTCACAATGGTTATGTCGCGTTGAAACCTATTGATACAGCCTTTAATATCTGTTACTTCAACGATGATCGTATATTTACCATCTTTATTATAGCTGTGGCAAACCTGCTTATTTCCATTCGGGTTCACTGAAATATCCGCAAATCCATCTCCAAACAAAACCACCCTTTTAACGATTCCTGACCCACTCGAACCAGGCATCGACAGATCGTCAATACAGATTTTATTCTTGCTCAAGCAAATATTGCTCGAAGAGTTAATTGCAAAATTCGCGATGGGCAATGGGTGAGCCTGTATAACGGTAGTTGCGGTACAGGTTCCTCCCCCTGTCAAGGTAACGATGACTTGAATATTCTTCATCCCACTGACCGTATACTTCACAAAAGGAGTTGGTTGGTTGGAGGTCTGTCCATCATCAAAATCCCAAGAATACGAAGCGATGCTGCCGGTGGTTTGAACTTGAAAGGAGATGAAATCATTCAAACAGACAACAGAATCAGTAAGAATCGTACAAGATTGTGACCTGGCCCATATGGTAAATGAAAAAAGAAATACAAGCAGGGCAATTCTTTTCAAGGCGTTCGGTTTATCTCTAAGACTGCAATTTGCAGATTTTAGTTGCCTTATCAAAGAAAGAAAAAAACCGCCCTTGCGAGCGGTTTCTTCATCCGGTTATATATCAGAACGTAAGTAGCAGGCTTAACCGGGTAGTTCTTGGAGCACTATAATAACCAGGATTGGCTAATGCAGTATTGTATAAGTCAATGAAACTTTGCGCGTTAGTAGCTGATTCAGTAGCATTGCGACCGTTTGCTGAGCTTAAATAACCATCGGTACTTGCAGAACCTGAGTAAGAATGAACGGCTTCTCTATTTTGGATATTTAAGAAATTCTCCATCCATAAAGTCAGGGTAAAATAGCCTTCGATTGGTTGCCCTTCTCTTTTACCCAAGGTTACTGGAAAATCACGGTGAATATTCAAGTTATTCCCCAATGACCATGGCAAGCGAGATCCAAATGGTGTTCCTCTTAATGGACTTCTTGAAGCAATTCCTGACTGCGCATCCGGAGTCGCAATACTTGTAGCGGTATAAGGACGTCCAGAAAAGGCATTCAAGGTTAGTCCAACACCTGTATGCTCAAGGATTTTCTTTCCACTCACTACTGGTCCTTCATATTCTTTTCCAGCTCCGAAGTTTTGGAAGAAGATCATTTTAATATTATGGCGGACATCATAGCTCAGCGGAAAGAGGTTTCTCAAATTAGGCTGACCTGCTGATATTAACCCAGCTTGCGAACTTGTACCTGAGCCTGTGCCCTCTGCAATTTGGAAAGAATAGCTTGCATTCAACGTAAAGTGACGGCGTTGCAATTGATATTCTGCACGTAAGCCTTTGATTGTCGACAAATCTATATTTCCATAAGAAATGTATGAAACTGGATAGGCCTGGTAATAGCGCACCAACTGAATCATATTTCTTTGTTCTCTGTAAGATGCAGTTAAGCTCAGTGAAGAAGAACGAGTAAGCAATTGACGGAAGCCAATTTCATAATCTGTGGTGATTTGTGGTTTTAAATCCGGATTATTCACCACCTTGGTTGGATTAAAACGCATGAAATAGTAATCATCCAGTGGAGTAAACACATTGCTTGGCCTCTGGGCTAACACATCATAATAGGCAAAGAACCGTGCATCATCGCTAATCGGAAACTCTACTGAAAAACGTGGAAGCACTAAAACTTTGGCTTCATAATCCTTAAAAGATTGGCGTGTCAATTTCTCCTCACTGGCATCAACCAAAAAAGGCTGAATCGTTCCACTGGTGGTTTTTTGAGCCAATTGTCCGGGGTCTGTGATACGCAATCCATCTTCATTATACCATTCATTTCCCTTGCGGTAACCCACCACTTTTGTTGGATTTTTTACATCATTCACGTAGACCAAATAATCATTTCCAACAGTGCTCGGGTGCTTTACAGCATTTCCATTTAAAGATGAAACTTCAGAAACCTGGCGCACAGGATAAAGCGAATAGGGGTCTTTTAATACTGGAGTATTCGCATCAAAACGCTCGATACGGACGCCAAGACGGAAAATCATGTCTTTGAGTTCAATTCTGTCTTGCAAATACATAGCGGCATAAATCGGACGAAATGCGCCAAGGCTTCTATTTTCAGGGTCGTCTAGAAACTCTGACACACCGAAATTCTTGCGTGTTTTATTTCCTAAATAGTCATAGCCGAAATAACTCACGTATTGATTATTTCCACCGCTACCGAGTAATTCTTCGGCGGTAAAAAGGTCGAGTGACAAATCATCGGGGTTCAGACCATGTACATTCACATAAGATTCTGGCGTAACCAATCTTCCATATTCATCGCGAACCCCCTTGTCAATCAGTGTTTGACGGAGTCTTTTAGAGAATTCTGACTGCTTATCATTGAATACTTGAGGATACGATATCGAATCCATGAATTGGCCCATCGCATTATAATGGAGGTATGGATCAGACTTGTCCAATTGCAGTCCTTCATTGGCACTTTGGTACATCAATTCCCATAGATTCATGGCATTTACCGTATAGGCACGGGAAACTCTTTGTTCAAAATACAATCCCACTTTAGCGGTATGGATGCCTTTGGTCAATTCCCCTTGTAGGTTGAGACTAAACTGTTCGGTTTGTGAGCGTCCAACACCTGAATTGATTGATGAGCCGATTAACATTGTTCCCACATTGCTCCACATATTTGAATAGATTCCAATTGGATTTCTTCCATTCAATACGGCGCCGCCATCGGTGCTAATCTGATTAAAATTGCTCACTTTCGGCGCTAAGTCGAAATAGGCGCTTGAATAATTTGCCAAAAGCGGATTGGAAGTTGTGCTGCGGTCAAACGTTATCAGCGTATCGGTATAGCCTTGAAGTTCATAATAATTCTTGATCCATACTGTGTCGCCATCAACAATAACAGGCTTGCTTCCTCCCGAAGCTCCTTCATTGCCTTGGAACTGATAAACCGGCGCACGGTAGGCGGTATACTTGCCTACATACCCATAGCGGAAATAATCATCTCCCAAGTTTGGATCTTCTGTTCTACTCCATACCCCTTGGTATTGAAGGCTCACGCTATATTTCAAACGTTTTAATTGCTTCCGTTTGATGTCTTCTTCCTTCATGGTGGCTAAGAGATTATGCTCCATGTTGATATAACTGATAGCACTCCAGCTTGTCCGAACAGGATTCGCACCACTGTTCAACAACTGGTTGCCGAAGGGAGCAATGCGCGACTGATTTCTATCGACAATGGCAGCAGCCTCAATACTCAGGTTGGTGAGGGGGCGAAATTCTATTTTTCCAAGCCACATGAAGTCTGTCGCATCGGCATTATCCTTGGCTTGTACTTTTTCTAAATCATCCTGTACAAGGAACTCGGCACTTGGCACAAAGCCAGAACCTGATACGGATTGACGAATGGGGTTTTGTTCGATCTCTTTGAGCTTGTCGGACTTAACACGCCATACACCAATTCCGGAAGGATTAGGGTCATTTTGATAGAACAGGTTGAAATTCATGTGGTAGCCCAGAACCATTCTATCATACTCTTTGTCTTTGACCCGTTTCATGACGAGAGGTCCACCGAAGTTGACGTCCACCCGGTTATAATGGTATTTATCAAATAAGCTTGAGCTGATGACTTCGGCGGAGAAATATGGCTTTGTTTGAACTGAGGTTAAGTTTTGAACTACTGCGCCACCGACAAAATCCCCGTATTCTGGCGCAACTCCTCCGAGAACAACGCTAAACTGAGCCAAAGATCTTGCTGAATAATTGAGGCTAGTTAGCAAGGGCATTGTTCCAAGATAATATCCGGTAGCAGAGGGGCGGGCTCCTTTGATGCTAAGCTGATTCCCTCTTCGAATCACGGAAGGTGAATAGCCAGCAACCTCATTCAAATCACGAATTGGAATATTCTTGAGTTCATCAGGACCAAATGCCCGTATTCCGCCAACTTCGAGTTTCAATACCGTATCATGGAGTCGCTCTCCAAGAATATCAATAGTACCGCCCAACATGATAGCCGCTTCTCCCAGCCTAAAATTGACATAATTTACTTGTCCCCCTTTCACCTCGACTTTACGTTCTTGAGTCCCATAGCTGAAATAGCTTACGCGCAACACATAAGTGCCCGGGGAGATACCACTGATATAGTATTCGCCATCCATGTCGGTGGCCGCCCCTGTTATCATGGTGCCCCCTTGAAGGAGAACAACATTGGCTTTAATAAGAATTTCTCCAGAAATAGAGTCTTTTACAATGCCTTTAATTTCGGCGGAGTTTTGTGCTCGGACACTCAGCGTGATGCCAAGGAGCAAAAAGAGGTAGATGTACTTGTGCATAGCATAAACTTTTTAGGCCCGGTTTTAAGGTCGTGGGCGTTAAACAAAAAGTTCCCCTGCAGTGCACCGCATACTTCTTCTACTGGCTCATATTGAGCTTTAAGTCAACAAGTTATAAAGGAATCTTAAACTACTACTAAAACGGCAATTCAGGGGTCAATGGTTGGAGTAACGCTGCACCATTCTCTAAACTCATACCTAAACCGCTGATTTTCTGAGTAATAATTTTCTATCGACAAATTGAAAAAGCTTGTCAGGGTGCATTTGGACACTCCTGATGCACGCCTTATATTGCCATCCAATTTAAAAAATAACATATCATGATGAATAAAACTTGGAGCATTGCCTGTGTGGCACTGGGAATTTTTACTAGCTCAATTGCGCAAGGGCAAACATTTAAAAACAAGGAAAACGGAAATATCACCTTCACCGTGGTAAAAGACCACGACAAAACGGCGGTCGATAATCAATACAGAAGTTCTACTTGCTGGAGCTTTTCGTCGCTATCGTTTTTCGAATCGGAAATTCTTCGTCAAAGTAAAAAGGAGGTAAATCTTGCCGAAATGTTTGTGGTGAATCATGCTTACCGTGATAAGGCCGACAAATATGTACGCATGCATGGCAATGGAACCTTCGCAGCAGGTGGGGCTTTTCATGATGCCCTTTATGTGATGAAGAATTATGGCATGGTGCCTCAATCTGCTTATGCTGGAAAAAATGTAGACCCAGAAAATCATGTGCATTGGGAAATGGATAAAGTGCTCAAGGGTATTGTTGAAGCAGTTGTTGCCAACCCAAATGGCGTATTGAGCCCGGTGTGGAAAACGGCTTTTAACAGTGCTGTAGACGCTTACTTGGGAGAAATTCCAACAAAATTTGATGTCGATGGAAAATCTTACGATCCAAAATCCTATTTGACTTCCTTGAAAGTGAATCCAGATGACTATGTAGTGATTACGTCATTTTCTCATCATCCTTTTTATTCTTCTTTCGTACTCGAAGTTCCAGACAATTGGGCTGCACAATCCTGCTATAATGTTCCTCTGAATGATTTCCGCGATATTATGAGCAATGCAATCGACAAAGGATACACTTTTGCTTGGGCGGCTGATGTGAGCGAAAAAGGATTTAATTGGAAAAATGGAGTAGCCATTGTTCCTGAAAAGGGATGGTCAGGCTATGGAAAAGGAGATATCGACAGCCTAACTGACCATGCGCTCCCTCAAATGGTGATTACCCAAGAAAACCGCCAAGAGGCTTTCGATAACTTTGAAACGCAAGACGATCATGGAATGCATATTACCGGGATGGTAAAGGACCAAAATGGCACCGTCTATTATAAAGTGAAAAATTCTTGGGGAAATAAGAGCAATGACTGTGATGGATATCTTTATGCTTCTGAGTCCTATGTCTTGTACAAAAGCACCAATATCATGCTTCATAAAAATGCCGTACCGAGTGGTATTGCCAAGAAGCTAGGGATTAAATAACTGGGATATCTTTTTTCAATTCCGATACCTCTTGGACTAAAAATCCAAGTTCCAAATTCCAAGTTCCACTTCGAAGGATTCTTGGAATTTGGTTCCTATAGCTATCGGAATTGTTTATTGAAGCTTACCGAAGGTACTATTGCCATAAAGGCACGGTTAACTGAATGTTGATATTTCTACCCGGTTCCGGAAGATTCAAATAACGCCAGCGTGAGAGGTGATTGTAGTATGCGATGTCAAAAATATTGCGCACGTTCACGGCCAAGGATAGTGCATAGTTCTTTTTTACCTGAAAGGAGGAACCTAGTCCGAAATTCACCAAATGATACCCCGGCGTTGTCCGTTCATTGCGATCCGTTCTTTCTTGCGCATTCGCCCAATTCCAGGCCAAACGGATATAGGCATCCTTCAATATTTTCCAATCTCCTTCGAACTCAATGGCCGATTTCAATTGCATTGGTGGGATAAATGGTAGAGGCAATTTCTCCTCCAGATTCTGTGCATAGACATACTCAAAACCTCCTTCAAGATGCAGTGCCTCGACCGGGTGATATTCTACGCTAAACTCTCCCCCACTCATCAAGGCTTTCGCCTCGGTATATTGAAATACTTGTCCGGCTTCAGGTAAAGGAGAAAATTGAGCGGTTGGTCGGAGGTAAATATAATTTTGAAAATAGTTCAAATAAGGAGTGATACTCATAAACCAAGATTTGCTCTCATAGTTAAGCCCGGCATCAAACTGAATGGCCTGCTCGGGGTCGAGGGAAGCATCACCCTTTTCATGACGAAAGGACCCATGGTGAACGCCATTGACACTCAGCTCTTGGGTCGTTGGAATTCGGAAACTTTTCCCCAGGTTAAGCTTTAAATTCAGTGCATGGGTGAAATATTTCGATAACCCAATTGCGCCTGACCAGTTCAAGAATTCTCTCGTATTTTCAAGCACGCGCACACTTTCGCCAACAGCAAGTCCATTTATATAATTTGTTTGACGATGACCGCCAATATGGGTCCATCCATAATCTAGGCGCAATCCGCCACTGATTGTCAAGAGCGGGTTCACATGCCGATTATGGAAAATATAAATTCCTGCTCCAGCGCGTTCAAAATTGGCCAATAGAAACTCATAGCCACCAAAACGATGTGCTTGGTAGATTCCAGAAAAACCAAGCGTGCTTTTTCCTTGCTTCCTATCTTGGTAATAGCGGGCATTCAGACTCCCAGTGCTTAACACCAATTCATGCGCCAAGGGGCTTGTACCGATTGGCTGTCCGTGGGCATGCGGACTCGATTGTTCTTTCCGAATATTCTGCTGAAAACCAGCATCAAGCTCCAGCCAATTTCCACCAAACTGAATATTAGAGTTGGAAATTATTTTAAGATGATTAATCTGCTGATTCGGAAGCTCAATATTCCGAGAACTACCATCATCTATTAAATTATACGCCCGGGGAATACCAATGGCTCCACTGAATACACCTATATTTTGATTGTAATTGCTAATGCTTATCCGCGAATAGCCCCATTTCCGATGCAGTCCGATTTGACCAGCAAGATGTTTTTCTTTTCCTGCTGTATTTTTCAATAATTCCGCTTGAATTGGCAAGGTATATCTGTTATAGGTGAAAGAATCAGCTGGCACACGGTAGTCGCCATATTCTAGCCAAGTTGCTCGAAACCGGTAAACCCAACCTGAGCTATTCCCACTAGCCGAGGCTGAGCCACCCATCGTATTATTTACCGATTTATAGATGCCCTGTACCTTCCCGTCGTGCGTTCCATGCAATGGGATAAGAGGTTGCTTGATATGGATGACGCCTCCCATGGCATCCGATCCATAAAGCAGCGAAGCCGGACCTTTAATTATTTCAATCCGTTCTGCATTAAAGGGATCAATCTCTAATCCATGATCTGCTCCCCATTGCTGTCCCTCCTGCTTGATGCCATTTTCTGCCACCACTATACGGTTTCCCGACATGCCACGAATAACTGGTTTACTCACCGCCACCCCCATATTGATGCTATTGATGCCCGGTATTTGCTCCAATGCATTGCTCAGCGTTGGGCCTTGATTTCGTTCTAACGATTTTTCATCCAAGACCTGTACAGAAACCGTATAATCGCGCTGTTCTAACTTCAACGAGTTGTCTTCAATCACTGCTTCGTGAAGCTCCAAATCAGAACGGTGCATTTCTATCAATACGGCCTGTGTTGAATCCCCAATCCGCACATGCTGACTAAAAGCATGGTAGCCAACAAAAGTTACATGAAGATGGTACGTACCTTTATTGATTCCTTGAAGATGGAAATAGCCTGAATCGTTAGAACTAGTTCCCTGTAATGTTTCATGCAAGTAAACAGTGGCTCCCAATAAGCCTTGCCCTTTCTCATCTACAATGCGACCTTTCAGTCCATAGGTTTGCGCTTGCACTGATACACAAAAAAGTAAAAGAAAAAATAGTAGCCCAGATTTTCGCATGCTTGCTTAATGCAATAATGTTGCAAATAACGGGTTTCCTAATAAGATTAAGAAATTGGAGGACTATCCAGCATTAAAATACTTCCGAATACCAAGGCTCACCGTATTATGAAAATAGCCAGGTCTACGTTTAGGCGCGGTAAAAAGCTTACCACAATTGGCGCCGTCGATGCAGGTAAGAGAATAGGCAAAACGACTATAAATCACCATCTGCTCTTTTAAGCTGTAAGATAAACCGAGGTTCATTTCCCAATCTAGCCTATTGTATTGCGCCGTGGTTACATACCGACCTGTCTTATCATTATTAAAGGCGTACATCAAAACACCAAAAGAAGGGCCCGCTTCTACCTGAAACTTATTGATCTTATAGTTCAGCATAAAAGGTACTTCAATATAATAGAAGGCTGTTTTTAAAGGATCCGTAATATTATCAATATTGATATAGTTTTTTGCGCCCTTGATGGTGAAGAGAAATTCAGCGCGTAAATTGAGTTTATTGCCCAGGCTCCGATCTACAAATATCCCCAGATGAGGTCCGATTTTATTGTAGCCACTAAGGTTATCACCATCTACCTGTGTAGCAGTTAAACCTGCGATATAGCCCAATTTGAAGTCTTGAGCAAAGGTCAAACACCCACTACCTAAAAGAAAAACGAACAGAATACCACGAATCAATTGAATCATTGCAGCAAGTTACATTGCTTCCTTAAACCTGCAAAGTGCGAAGGAAGGATTCCGCCTTACGAATCAATAAATGCATCTCTACATCATCCTCAACTTGTGGAACCTGAGATCTGAAATCGGCCACGAAATCTTCAAGAAGTTCAGAACTCTGCCCGGGCCTTCTGAAATGGAATGCCTGTGCTGCAGTCATAAGTTCAAGTGCCAGGATTCGCTCCAAATTCAACAGCACTTTATAGCACTTGGTAGCGGCATTCGCTCCCATACTCACATGATCTTCTTGTCCGTTACTACTCACAATCGAGTCAACAGATGCCGGCGTGCAATACTGTTTATTCTGACTAACAATTCCTGCTGAGAGGTATTGTACAATCATAAAACCAGAGTGCAGTCCTGGGTTCGGCGTTAAAAATGCTGGAAGATTTCTTTGTCCGGATACCAAAAGATAGAGCCGGCGCTCCGAAATATTCCCTAATTCTGAAAAGGCCATACAGAGGTAATCAATAGGCAAGGCCAATGGTTGACCGTGAAAATTTCCCCCACTGATGATTTCATCTTCATCAGCAAAAATATTTGGATTATCCGTTACGGAATTAATTTCAGTGCCCACCACTTGGGTCACATGGCGTAAGGCATCTTTACTTGCTCCATGTACTTGTGGAATGCAGCGAAAACTATAGGGGTCCTGGGTATGAACTTTTTCCCCTTCAGCGATAGATGAACCTTTGCGGTATTTTTGTATGACCAGGGACGTTTCAAGGTGACCTGCATGCGGACGAACCTGTCCAATTTTTATATCAAAAGCATCGAGTCTAGCATCAAAAGCATCGCAGGATAACGCGGCTATTAAATCACCAGCATGCACCAATTCTTCTCCACGAGCTACTAAGGCTGTGGCGTAGGCTGAAATAAACTGAGTTCCATTGATGAGGGCTAATCCTTCTTTCGCTCCAAGATTAAGTGGCTCTAATCCTAATTTTTGCAAGGCGTCAGCCCCCGTCATACGCTGACCTTTTAGCGCAACCTCCCCCTTACCAATTAAAGGTAAGGCCAAATGAGCCAATGGCGCTAAATCTCCTGAAGCTCCTAAAGAGCCGAGTTCATAAACCACTGGAATGCAGTCTTCATTATAGAAATGAATGAGCCGTTCAACTGTGGCCAATTGCACACCGCTGTATCCATACGACAAACTCTGCGCTTTGAGTAAAAGCATTAGGCGAACAATTTCTTGAGGCACTTCATCTCCTGCCCCACATGCATGAGAGGTCAATAGATTGTATTGAAGCTCGGCCAGTTTATCTTTTGCAATAACAGTATTATACAAAGAACCGAACCCAGTGTTGATACCATAATGGGCACTTTCACTCTTGTTTATCTTATCCTGCAGGTAAGTATAAACCTTAAGAATTGCTTCTCTTGATGTTTCAGCCAACTGGGCCTTATCACCATTTCTTACTGCCTTAAATAAGGCACTTGGCTTTAACTCTTTGCGGCAATCGATATGAATTGTACTCATGCTTTTAGTTTTGAAATGATCGCTGCCATAGTCAGAGATTCTTGCTCTCCGCTAAGCATATTTTTTAAACTTAGTACGCCTGATTCGAGTTCTTGTTCTCCCAACAGTATGGCGTAGGCAATTTTATTCGAGTCGGCATAACCCAACTGTTTTTTCAATTTTGCGGCGGTGGGATATACCTCGGTAGCAATTCCAGCTGCTCTACTTTGCATGGCCAGGGCAAAGGCTTTGCTTTTCGCATGATCATCCATCGGACAAACCAATAAGGTACTTGAGCTGGAGGCTGATTCTGGAAACAAGTTCAATTCCAAAAGCACATCATAAATTCTATCTGCGCCAAAAGACACGCCAACGCCCGACACTCCTTTAAGTCCGAAGATGCTGGTGAGATCATCATAACGTCCACCGCCACCGATGCTACCCATTTTTACGCCAAGAGCCTGAACCTCGTAGATGGTTCCGGTATAGTAGTTTAGTCCACGTGCGAGCGTTCCATCAAAAACAATTTCATTTTGGGCCTTATAGCTAGCGAGGTAATTCATCACCTCTTCCAACTCATCTAAACCCAACCTACCGGTTTCATCTTTAATATGAGCACGCATATTGGCAATGAAGTCGGCATCTAATGCTCCTTGTTGCAGGAGGTTCATAGCTCTCTTTGCATCACCGCCTAAAGCAGCTAACTCTTCTCTGACCTTTTCTGCACCAATTTTATCGAGTTTATCGATGATGATGGTAAAGCTGCGGAAGCTTTCTTTAAAGCCACATTCATTCGCTATCCCTTCGAGTATCTTTCTGTTATTAATACGAATACTCACAGGAAGTCCGAAAGCATGGAAGGCTTCATCATAAATACAAAGGAGTTCCGATTCGTATACCAAAGAGTCTGAACCCACAATATCTACATCACATTGGTAGAACTCGCGGTAGCGACCTCTTTGCGGACGATCTGCGCGCCATACAGGCTGTATTTGATAGCGTTTAAATGGAAAGGTAATGTCGCTTTGGTGCATGACCACATAGCGTGCAAATGGTACCGTTAAATCATAGCGCAATCCACGATCGGCAATATGATTAATCAGCTTATTCGAGTTTTTTTCTTGGATAAGTTCATCTGGCGCCTTCTTGAGGTAATCACCTGAATTTAGGATTTTAAACAAGAGGGTATCACCTTCATCACCATATTTCCCTGTCAGGGTATTCAGGTTTTCAAAGGATGGTGTTTCTATTTGTTGAAATCCATAGCGGCGGAATACATTTTCAAGGGTTGAAAAGATATACCGACGACGCGCCATTTCTTGTGGAGAGAAGTCGCGCGTACCTTGTGGAATGGAAGGTTTTTGACTCATGGGCCGCAAGTTAATATAAAGTCTTGAGACGTATCGACATTAGGACTTTACAGCGGTGAGACTATGACTCCGGTCCCTGACTGCGTGCGCTGGAGCGATTAGCGAAGGTGTAGCGGCCAAACAAGGCATTAGATATAGATTACGCGTTACGGCCAGTCGCAGGGTCACGGAACGACAGTGAGAGACTTAGACGGTAATTGCCATAACCCGAAACCTCTAACCCAAACCCTTTTAATAGCTATTGAAAAGAAACTCGAGCGGTGTGCAAACCTTCGTTGGTTTGGATTTGGACGATATAGAGTCCGCGGAGTTGGAATTCCCGTAAGTCGGCGCTATTGCTCATCGGTTGAAGGCGAGCTACTTCTCTACCTGAAAGATCCACTACTCGAAGTTCCAGCATCTGAATTTCCGGTGAAACACGAAGGATACCTTTTGTCGGGTTTGGAAATACGTTGATGGATTGAGGCTTATTGAAATCAAGTAGTCCGTTTGGGTCACCATTGACTAGCAAATCTATCGTCCGATCAATATTAATGCGACCAGCTCCCATCAATCCTTCTTTTCCAGGATTCTCAATATCTATTTCATCACAGCCATTCTTCAAGATGGAAATCACTTTTTTCGGATCATTTTCTTGTGAGAGTAACATGCCGATAAATCCTGAGACAATCGGTGCTGAAAAAGAAGTTCCACTGTCAAATCCATAGGAATTATCCGAAGCAGCTGTAGTGGTATAGATATTCTCACCAGGAGCCATCACATCGATATAAGAACCGTAATTTGAATTTGTCCAAACAACATCTTCATTCGTGGTCGCCCCAACAGCAAGTACTCCTTCATAAGCAGCAGGAAAAGCCAAATTGTTTCCGCCATGATTTCCAGCGGAGGCAACGATAATTATACCGCGAGAAATAGCTTCATCCAAAATGGCTCTTTGGCCTTCAGTTAAAGTGCGCTGGGACCAAGAACAATTGATGATATCAGCACCTGCAGCTATTGCATAGCGAACACCGTCCCATGCATTCCAAATTACAATATCCAATGAATCATCCGGAATGCATTTTACAGGAATTATTCGCGTATTTAAACCCAAGGAGGCGATTCCCACGCCGTTATCAGTAGAAGCCGAGGATAGACCCGCGACTTTCGTTCCGTGAGAGAAAAAGTTTTCAGTTACGCGATGCAGCGGAGGATTCGCGTTATTATCTCGATCGGCAACATCATAGCCGTAAACATCGTCGACATAACCATTTCCGTCATCATCGATTCGATTATTCGGAATTTCAAGCGGGTTTTTATAGAGAATATCCCGAATGTCCTCATGGTTAAGTCGCACTCCGCAATCAACAATGGCAATTTTTACTATACGCCCTTGACCATCAATCTGCTTCATAAAATCCCAACCATTGCGGTTAATCTTTTGCAAGAACCACATTTTCGAGCCGTCAGCGTCTATCGGAATCGCCCCGTCTAAGACAGCAACGGGAATTTGATCAACCCCTTCTACTTCAGGAAGTAGCTTCAATTCGTTAATGAACTCCTCTGTACGATTAATATCCGTAAAATGAAGGGTATAAAAACGCGATAAGTTTGGAAATTCTGGGTAGGCCGTTTCAAAAACGGTTACACCATACTTTTCTTTTAGTAGCTGAAAAGGAGTGATCGGATTCGGACTTGCGCCTGATTGAACTTCATTGGCATCCTTGGTGGAGCGAAAAGAAATTTCAAGCACACCTGATTGAAAATCAGCCCCTTGCCCAATTACTTGAGCGAAAGAAAGACAAATAGCTAAGACCGATAAGAGCTGCTTATACATGGCGCATTAAGAGTATATCGAAGTAAGCGAATTTTATCCATAAAAACAAGCCATTCGACGAAATGCTGCATCCGTATTTCACGGGATAAAAAAAATGCCCGGAATCCTAAGAATCCGGGCATTACTATATTTGACTAATCTTTAGCGAATAAGGTATTTAATACCAATTCGTGCGTTTACAACTTCCATAAGTCGATTCGGATGATTCGGAAGATTGGATGCATTCATTTTTGTTAAACCACGGCGGTAATTTCCTTGAAGGTCAACCATCCAATGATGGCCTAGTTGATACCCAAGTCCCACCCCCAGATTTAAACTCCAATAATTTTTAAAGGGTTGTGGAACAGACGAACCCGCCTTATCCATTTTCGAAAAACTTTGTGTAGGTTCAACTCCGCTGAAACCATTTATCATAGAATAGGTAACTCCCGTTTGGGCGTTCAAGGACCAATGGCTGTTTAAACGGTAGCGGTAGCCCACTAGAATAGGCACATCCGTCCAATTTTGCCGATTTACGTCATGCCTAGCCCCAGAAACTATACTATCAGCTATTGCTCCGATAGGAAGCGTATCCCTATTATCCCGAACCATAAAATCATACCATAATTCACTGCCTGTTATTGTAATTCGCAGTCCACTTTCTAAAGATAATCCATTCCTAAAAAGTACACCTACATTCAATCCATTGCTCTTGTAAATTAATGGATGTTCCTGACCAAATTGCCAAGCCAATGGCCCACTAACCAATTGACGTGTACTTCCTAAATCACTGGAAATTCCGATATACGGAGTGATACGTGGATCAATTGCTCCTTTATTGATGATGTTTTCTTGAATTGGATTTACAAATCTCGTTTTTGGTGTTAATGCGATCGGCGCCAGATCTTTTCCAGAAATAGCTATGGCATCTGGACTGCCTGGCACTGGAGAGCCAACCAAACGTACAGGGGCTTCTGTGCTTTGTACAGGAAGGTCTGCGGGGTAAACTAGACCCTCTGCCGTGCGAAATGGATTTAGCTCAATCGGTGCTTCCTCTGCGAAGGTGGGATTTTGATATATCGCTTCACTCGGTGTAGGATTGGTAGCTGCAGGAACCGTATGCCTTGTTTCAACTGCTGATTGAGTTGCTTGACTCGGATTGCGTTCCACCTTCACTGTGGTTTCAGGCATTTCATACACCCTGGATGGAATTTCCCCTCCTTTTAAGGTTTCCACGGTAGTGGATTTATCTTTTACCTTTTCAGCCAGCTTATGGTTTTCATTGGCGAGATAATAAATACCCGCACCGCTCACTAGCAATAGGCCGGCAAGTAGATATACCATCCAAACTGCCCTTTTGCCCTTGGATTCCTTCCTTACTAAATCGTGCTCGATGCGATCCCACAAGCTATCAGATAGCTCGGGCTCATAGCCGTCGATGCGTTCTCGCAACTTTTGATTGAAGCGATTCTGATTATAAAAATCGTTTAGATTCTCGTTGCTCATTTTTCTTTAACTTCTCTTGTAGTAACATCCTCGCTCTACTAAACTGCGACTTCGATGTTCCTACTGATATTTCTAATGTTTCCCCGATTTCTTTGTGGGTATACCCTTCGATGGCATATAATGTAAATACCATTCTGGACCCTTCGGGTAATTCTTGTACCGCTTCGAGAATGTCTTTCACAGCAAAACTGTCGAAATCCAATGTCCCGATATGGTACGCTTCATCATCAATATTGACTTCCGAAAACTTGATCCGTTTTTTCTTGCGGTAATAATCGGTTGCCGTGTTCACTACAATTCTTCTCACCCAACCGTCTAAACTGCCTGTAGGCTGATAGCGTTTGATATGATCAAATATTTTGATGAACGATTCTTGAATGATGTTTTCCGCTTCATAACTGTCGCGGGAATAACTTAATGCTACCGCCAACATCTTCCGGGCAAAGCGCTCGTACAGCTTTTTCTGGTAGAACCGGTTTTGGTCTACGCAGCCTTGTACCAGCTCTATGTCTGAAATTTGCGTCATGCGTTGGCGTTTGCGTTTGATTGGTTAACGTACAAATTTAAGCAAGGGTTGGATTGTGATTAAAAATATCTGTCGACTAGTTGATAAGTCGATCTATCGAATAATCGACAGCATCGATTCAAAAAAAGATTCAGAGCTCCAATACTAAAATAAAAGTTGCTTGCGTTATACCTAAGATAATTATGCATCTTTGTACTATGTATTCGAAGGATTTGATAAAAGGAACATTGCAGCCCATCATACTTAAGCTCTTGGAAGAGAATAAAAGAATGTACGGCTATGAGATTACACAAAAGGTAAAAACCTTGTCGAAAGGCAAGATTGAAATTACCGAAGGTGCCCTATACCCTACCCTTCATAAACTAGAAGCGGAAGGTATTCTTCAAACTGAAACGGAATATATCGGTAAGCGCGTTCGTAAATACTATTCTCTGACAAAATCAGGCAATACCTTGGTAAGCGAAAGAGTGAAAGAGCTCAATGAATTCTTGCTCACCATGAAATTGATTCTTAACCCTAAAACGACGAACTAATGGAACTGAGCAGCGAACAAATCGACTTCATTCATCAGGATATCCAAGAAAAAGGAATCACCATGCCGGAGTTGGCGGATAGCCTTACCGACCATATTTGCTGTGCGCTTGAAGCGGGTTTACACCAAGATTTTGATAGTGCTTATTCCACCGTCTTGGCTGAATTCGGAGAAGCTGATTTAGCAAATATTCAAACAGAAACCATTTATTTATTAACCTATAAAAGACAGATTATTATGAAAAAATTGATGTTCATTTTGGCCTACGTAGCCATTGTATTATGCGGAACTGGCATCTTGTTTAAAATTCAACACTGGCCTGGCGCCAATATGATGACCACCCTCGGAATCCTCCTCCTTAATTTCGGATACCTTCCTCTTTACTTCCACGATCGCTACAAGAAAGCAATCAGTCAATAGCAAGAAATAAACCACTAATATGAAGCGCAGCGGTGACGACCGAAGCGCTTTTTTTTTATATCGACTGGTCGACAATGCGACAAATAAAGCCCGCTCTAACCCGAAACCCCTAACCCAGCACCTCTTTTTTCAAACTATTTTACAGCTGCGAATATGACGGAGATTGAAATAATGGAAAAGAACTAATGACGCAGCAGACAGCCAAGAAATAACGGTGAAAAAAGCATTGTCATGACTGAAGAAAATAGCCACGGATAAAGTCGCTACAGAAATATAGAGTCCGGTTTTAATCCAACGCTGGCTATGACCTTTGGTGACCGAATATACGGCCCAGGCGCTGATTGATAGGAATAGAATATCCCACAAATGCCAGCCATCTGGTTCAATAAAGGTATAGCCCATCAATACCAATACTGGTCCAGCCAAACAATGAATGAGGCAGAGACCGGAGCTAATCATGCCGAGAATATCGGATTTCGGATTGTGGCTGTGATGATGCATTTTTGAAGGAACAAAGTTAAGTATTTTCTTTTTTATTGCAACATAGTTGCGTTTTATGATTCAAACTGACAAGCTCCATTTCTCTTATCCGCAAGGACCGCAATTCGATTTCCCAGAAATTGGACTTCAGAAAGGCGATGCTCTCCTTCTGCTAGGAGCTTCTGGTTCTGGGAAAAGCACCTGGCTTCAACTGCTATCTGGCTTAAGAATGCCTGAATCTGGACAGGTTCAAATTGACGGCACAAGCCTTTCATCGTTAAACAAAAGCAAACTTGATGCCTTCCGTGCGGAGAAAATAGGGTTCATCTTTCAGGAACATTATTTTATCCCTTCTCTGAATGTATGGGAGAATTTGCGCATAGCCTTTCCTGCTACAAAACCCTTCCCAGAAGAACGAGCAATGAATCTTTTGCGTGAATTCGCTTTGGATTCGCTCATCCATAAAAAAACCGCAGGACTGAGTCAAGGCGAAAAACAAAGGCTCTCAATTCTGCGTGCTGTTTTGCCTCAACCTGCACTCATATTGGCAGATGAACCGAGCTCTAGCCTAGATGACATCAATTGCCAAAAACTAATCACCTTATTAAAAGATCAATGCAAACTAGCTGGCTCATGCCTTATAGTCGTCACGCACGACCATCGAATTAAAGATGCATTTGAAAGGAGGATTGAACGATGAAGCTTTTCAAACTTGCACTTAAAAATATCCGATTTAGATGGATGACACAAGTACTGACCTTGCTCCTCTTCACCTTATCTATTTCCCTTTTATGGGTGATGCATGAGGCCAAGGTACAGAGTGAAAACAAACTTGTTAAAAATTTGGCCAATATCGATTTGGTTATTGGGGCGAAGGGAAGTCCGCTGCAAATCATACTTTCTTCCATCTATCATATCGATGCCCCTACTGGCAATATTTCTTATCGTGAAGCGCAACGTTGGGCCAAGCATCCTATGGTGCGGCAATCACTGCCCTTAGCTTATGGCGATTTCTATCTCACCTACAAAATAGTAGGCACCGATACCTCCATCCTATCGTGGTATGATGGAATGCTTTCTGAAGGAAGCCTATGGACCAAGGAAAGCGAAGTTGTTTTAGGCGCTTCCTGTGCGGCAAGTTCTGGACTAAAAGTGGGTGATACCTTTAGCGGTCAACATGGAGATGCTGAAGCGGAAAGCGGACACGGAAACTACCGTGTGGTGGGGATTCTTGAGCCAAATGGGACAGTTTTAGATCAGCTTGTTTTGTGTGGGTTAGAGACGGTTTGGCACGTACACGAAGAGACCATGGACCATGGACCATTGACCATGGAAAATGATGGTCAAGAATTAGAGGCTCATCCAGAAAAAGAAATCACGGCACTTCTGATTCGCTATAAAAACCCAATGGCGGCAATTCAGTTGCCGAGGATGATTAATGAAAATTCGTCTTTGCAGGCGGCTTCCCCATCGATAGAAATCAACCGACTCAGCTATATGATGAATACGGGTTCGGATACTTTGAAGGGGGTTGGAATTGCGCTCTTGCTCTTAGCAGCCTTCAGCATGTTGGTGCAGGTATGGATGGGACTTGCACAACGAAAAACTGAATTTGCTCTTCTGCGCAGTCTTGGATACAGCAGCAAAAAATTACTCCGCTTAATTACCCTTGAATTAGGAATTCTAGTATTTACGGCATTTGTTTTCGGCGAGGCGCTAGCTCGATGGTTTCTGATGCAGTTTTCGGATGAGTTAGGTTACGGACAGGCCTATGCTTTCGATAGCAGCAAGTGGAGCAACTTTGATCTACAACTTCTAGGTCTTCCCTGCATTGTTGTATTCGTCGCCGCAATGTTGAATGCCCGTAAAATCTACCAAATAAATATCGCCGATTTGTTGCAAAACCCATAGTCGGCTTATCTTTGACTAAATGAAATTGCTATTCGTCAGCCTTGCCTTTTTTATGCCTAGCCTTCTTGCTCCGACTTTAGTGAGTTGGAAAACCTTAGGCGATGTAAAATTTGAAAAAAAATGGGATGAACAGGAAGGCATGTATGTGCTCTACCCTTCCTTTGGAAATAGCGTAAAAAATTTAGAAGGCAAGGAAATCCGCATCAGTGGCTATGTGATTCCAGTAGATTATAACGAGAACTTTTATGTGCTTTCTGCATTTCCATACAGTTCTTGTTTCTTCTGTGGTGGTGCCGGACCCGAAAGTGTCATGTCGTTAAAGTTTAAGAAAAAGGACGAGCGGTTTAAAACGGATACCCGCATTGAAGTAACGGGTACCTTAGAACTTAATAGCACCGATATTTACGAAATGAATTATATCCTGCGCGATGCTGAAAAAGTCAATTAAGATTTTATTGGCGGCGCTATTCGTAGCCATCTCCTCATCCAATACGCTGCATAAATTCTATGTGAGTCATTATTCGGTAGACTACAAAAAGGAATCGCTGCAGATTGTGGCCAAAATCTTCACGGATGATATGGAAAAGGCACTTCAAATGAAGGAGCCGACCTTGCGCATAGATGAAAAACAGAACAAGGAAATTCTTGGAAAAAAGATTGCCGCATACTTTGAGAAACACCTTCGGTTCAAAGACCGCGATACCAATTTAAAGCATCAGTATGTAGGCTATGAGTTGGAAAATGAAGTGATTTATGTCTATTTAGAAGTCCCTTCCTTGGCTATTGATCCAGGATTCCTCACCATCTACTGTGATGCCCTACTTGAAGTTTATCCAGAACAGGTTAATCTGTTTCGGGTAGACTGTGGAAGCATCCAAGAAACCTTCGCTTTAAAGGGTGAAGAAACGAGCAAAGATTTAAAATAAACAGCATGAAACCCTCATCTATTTACCTCTTCCTACTTCCTCTCTTCGCCTTGGCCTGCAGCAGCAACCCTTCTATTACCGAGCAAGAACCGCAAGATATTGAGCAACATTTAGCCGATGTTAATTGGCTAATTGGAGACTGGGAAAACCATACCACTAGCCGCGGGTTAAATGAATCCTGGAGCCGATTGAATGATACCGTATTTCTTGGCACAGGAACTTTCATGGACGGAGAGGACACCTTATCGTCGGAGCGTATTCAGCTCGAACAACTCGGTGCTGACCTCTTCTATGTGCCCATTGTAAGCAACCAAAATCAAGGCATGCCTGTGCGCTTTAAGATGAAAGAGAAATCGGATAAACATTTGCTATTTGAAAACCTGAACCATGATTTCCCGCAACATATTGGCTATCGCCTAATTAATCCTGATTCCATGGTTGCAAAAATCTCCGGAAAAATGGATGGAAAATACCACGAGCAAGATTTTCCGTTTAAACGCATGCAGCCGATGACGAATTAATCGAGACCAATGAAAATACTACATGTTTTTATCCCCATATTTCTTTTCTCTTCCTTTCTATTTATCGCTTGTAGCCAAACCAATGGTATAAAGCTATTGGATCACGAAAAACAATATGATATACATCTGGTGAAAGCCCGAATGGTATTCCCCGATTTTTTCGAAGTAAAAAGTTTTGAAGAATTGGCAAGAGCAATGGACCTGGCTGATAGTAGCCAAATGCCCGATACCGCTCGACGTCGGGCAGCAAGGGAGGGACTAAGTGGAGTCAATTACTTCATCCTTGCCGATACGCTGAACCCGTATTCAAACATCAGCATTTTCCCAATCGACCATATAGTGATGGACAAAGTAAATGCAGGGGTTTACCTTCATGATTTTCAGGAAAAAATGGAAGAGGACCGCAAGAAATATGGCATCGACTTTAAACGCTTGGAGAATAAACTCATGAACGGCTCAAATAGCCAAATGTTGAAACTGCATTATCAAATTCATCATGCCGGAGCTTTTCAATACCTCACTCAATATGTGGTCTCCACTAAAAAAAACTCCTTCATTGTGAATATTCGCATGTACAAGGATATCGATTTCGATTATTTCATGGCGAAAATGAGCTTTATCAAATAATAGCACCTTAGATGAGTGCCTAATTTTGACGTATTCAAAAACCCATTATTCCAGAAATAGCGAAAGGAAAAATCAATTAGAGCATTTCCCTTTTGACAATTATCTTATAAATGAAAAGAACTTGGATTATCACTTCATGGCTCATTATTGCACTCACTGCCGCTTATATAATTTCTCCAATCAATAGCAGTCTCCCTGCAGAAAATTCGCAAGAAGCTATTGAAGAATATATTCAATTTACCGAAAGCAGCAGGGTAATGGCGCAGCGTGAATTGGATCATAAAATTAAAATCCTGTTCGACAGGAGGGATACGATAGGCGGACGGCCATTTGAAGTTTATCAATTGGGCGTTGACATCAAGGAAGAAGACGGCAGTGATCCTCGTTTCGTTAACCTTGCTTGGCTGTATTGGGATGCGAAAAACCTCCAATTATTTGAGCAAGATATGGTTACTGAAGAAATAAGGTACGCTATGCCTTGGAGAGAAAATTAATCATCCACAAGCTGACCCCATCGTTATTGCTCGTCTCAAAAGATTATTACACATCATAAATTAAATTTGAACTCGTTACTAGAGAATGTACCGTCTTCTTGTTGTTGCCCTTCTCCTCTTTCCTTCAGCCTCATTTTCGCAATCTTCCTTTTTTGACCGGCTAGCGGATTCTGCCTATACGCTCACCAAAGACCAGGTAAGTTATGACCCCAGCTACTTTTCAATTCCATACCCAAATGGAGATGTTCCCGCAGGTAAAGGCGTGTGTACTGATGTAATTATTCGAGCCTACCGAAAATTGGGAATTGATCTTCAAAAAGAGGTTCATGAAGATATGAAGTCAAATTTTGCTAAATATCCCAAAAATTGGGGATTAAAAGGCACCGACAAGAATATTGATCACCGTCGTGTGCCCAATTTGATGGTATTTTTTGATCGAAAAGGAACACGTTTAACAAAATCTAAACGCGCTACAGATTATCAGCCAGGTGATATTGTTTGTTGGAATCTTGGTGGGGCCATCACCCATATTGGCATTGTGTCGAACAAGAAATCAGAGGATAACAAACGGTATCAAATCATCCACAATATTGGAGCTGGTCAGGTGCTCGAAGATTGTCTTTTCAATTTTACCATCATCGGGCATTACCGGTACAACTGATTGCACCTTAGATGTTTTCGTGGATTCCTTTATGTCTCCACCATAATTTCTTTATCGAAGAATTGTTTCAATTATGATTCTTGAAACTATTATTTCCGGAATCTGTGTATTTTCGCAGCAATGGAACAAAAGCGAGGTTTCCTTCTAATTTTATTTCTCGTCACCCTCTTAAGTGCAAAACTCAGCGCTCAAGATCCTGCCTATTGGCGCAGTGATACATTCTGCCTGAATACATCCATACAATATACCTTTACGATCACTCAAAATGGTCAGCCACCGCAGTCATGGGCTTGGTCAATGCCTGGCGCAAATCCGGATACATTCTTCTCGACTACTTCAGATCAATCTCCTGCATTTTCGTTTTCCCAAGCCGGTTATTATAAGGTTGTGATTACCGTTAAGCTTGCCGATGGAACCGATACTTCAGTTTACTCTGATGTGCTTGCTCTCGACCCAAGTCCTCCTTCAAATACCCTCGGCAACGATAGTACTTATTGTGGCGAATTTGTCCGCATTTTAGATGCAGGCAATCCTGGCTCACAATACCAATGGAGCACAGGAGAAAAGACCCAAACCATTCAGGTAGACCAAGGTGGCGTTTATACGGTTGATGTGAGTAATGCATGCTACACGGGTCAGTTTAGTATTGAATTGACCCAACGAAATGCTCCCGATCTCGATCTTGGCCCAGATGGTTTTGTTTGTAATGAGGCGCCCAAGACATTAGTTGCTGGAGATAATTCCTATACCTACTTATGGCAAGATGGCTCGCAGGGAATTGATTTTATTGTCTCCGAAGCCGGCACCTATTCGGTAACAAAAACCGATGCTTTCGGATGCAGCAGCAGCGATGAAATCATATTGAAAGACAGCTGTCCTCCCGACCTTTATGTGCCTACGGCCTTCACTCCAAATAATGATGGCAAGAATGAAACCATTTCGCCTTATACCAATGGGATTCGTAGTCTGGAGTGGTATGTTTATGATCGTTGGGGCGAGTTGATGTTCTCCACCGACCAAATAGGAGAAGCTTGGGATGGAACCTTCCGCGGCAAGGAATGTCCTGATGGAATTTACATTTGGTACTTAAAGGCCTACGATACCAACTACGGTTTGCATGTTCAAAAGGGTTCATTCTTACTTTATCAATAAGTAGGAAAAAAAATTCAAATATTGCTAGCTTAATAGTGCCGCCTTTCCAGGAGCAGAATCTGTCGACAAATACACCTGCTCTGGCGAAATCTATAGAAAATTGAATTGCTTTCGCTTTTTTTGCTCTACCATGAAAATCAAACTCCTTTTCATTGCACTTGCATTGAGCAGTTTTGCTTTTGCGCAGCGCACAAATAAATTCGGTCAACTTGAAGACAAATGGCCAACGCCCAGTCCTTATCGGAATGCGGCGGGTGCCCCAGGGCATGCCTACTATCAAAACGAGGCGAATTACGAGATTGATGTCATCCTTGATGAGCCCGGACAAAACATCAAAGGGACGGAAAAGATTACCTATATCAACAAATCGCCCGATGCACTCGAATACTTGTGGCTACAGCTTGATCAAAATGTGCGCGAGAAAGGGAGTGACACTAAAAAAACAGGACAAGAAAGCATTTCTCCTCGTATGACCTATGATGAGCTCGGCCGCTTAATGAGTGAATTTAATGGAGGATATCATATCCAATATGTGAAATCAGCGAGTGGCAAAGACATGCCCTACCATATTGTAAAAACCATGATGCGGGTAGAACTTGACCAACCTTTGAAACCAGGCGCCAGCGTTGAGCTGAACCTAAAATGGTGGTTTAACATTCAAGATCGGGCGAAGTTCGGTGGCCGTATGGGCTTCGAGTATTTCGAAGAAGACAGCAATTACATTTATACCATGAGCATGTTTTTCCCTAGAATGTGTGTATACAATGATGTGTATGGATGGCAAAACAAGCAGTTTCTTGGCCGTGGGGAGTTTACCTTGCCCTTTGGCGACTACAAAGTAAAACTAACCGTACCATCAGACCATATCGTAGGAGCAACGGGTGAGCTGCAAAATGCTTCCAGTGTATTGACGTCGACTGAAAGAAAACGATTCGAACAAGCCAAAACAAGCGACTCTCCTATAATTATAGTAACAGAAGAAGAAGCTCGCGCAAAAGAAAAATCAAAAGCGAAAGGAACCCGCACCTGGGTCTTCCATGCTGAAAACGTGCGTGACTTTGCCTTTGCTAGTTCCCGCAAATTTATCTGGGACGCCCAAGGTGTTCAGTTTGGAAAACGCACCGTATTAGCCATGTCGTATTACCCGAAAGAAGGAAATCCACTCTGGGAACAATACTCTACCAAAGTGGTGGCGCATACGGTTAAAACCTATTCGAAATACACTTTCGATTATCCATACCCAGTAGCCATATCCGTACATACCAATAATATCGGAATGGAATACCCTATGATTTGCTTCAATGGTGGTCGTCCAGAAAAAGACGGCACCTATTCCGAGCGGACCAAATACGGTATGATTGGCGTAATCACTCACGAGGTAGGACATAATTTCTTCCCTATGATCATCAATAGTGATGAGCGCCAATGGACCTGGATGGATGAAGGCTTAAATACCTTTCTGCAGTACCTAACGGAACAAGAATGGGATGAAAACTATCCATCACGCAGAGGAGCAGCCTACCAGATTGTGGACTACATGAAAGGAGACCCCAATTTCATCTCGCCTATCATGACCAATTCTGAAAGCATCATGCAGTTTGGAAACAATGCCTACGGGAAACCCGCAACGGCCTTGAATATTTTGCGCGAAACCATTTTAGGTCGCGAGAATTTTGATTATGCTTTTAAAACCTATGCGCAACGATGGATGTTCAAACACCCCGAGCCATCCGACTTTTTCCGTACGATGGAAGATGCCTCAGGAGTTGATTTGGATTGGTTCTGGAGAGGTTGGTTTTATACCACTGACTATTGCGATATCTCTTTGAAAGACGTGCAATGGTACCGCGTACATTCACAAAATCCAGATATTGAAGCAGTAAATGATGAAAAAGAGCGGAATGCAGATCGTTTGGTTTTCCAAGGTGATATTCTCAATCGTGCGGATACAGTGAATAAAACGGTTGTTGAAACTGACCCAAGCACCAATGATTTCTATACCGACCCAGACCGTTTTAAAGTAAATGAGCTTGATCGTAAAGAATATCAGGATTTGGTAAAAGGCCTGAGTCCAGAAGAAAAAGCATTACTGAATAGCAACTTGAACTTCTACCAACTCAACTTTGAAATGGTTGGAGGATTAGTCATGCCCGTTATTTTGGAATTTGAGTTTGAAGATGGCACTAAGGAAAAAGTCTATATCCCTGCAGAAATCTGGCGCTTTGGTGATACAGAGGTCAGCAAGGTTTTCTGGTTTGAGAAAGAAGTACTGCGCATCAGTTTAGATCCAAATTTGGAAACTGCGGATGTGAACAGAAACAACAATTATTGGCCACCAAGAATGGAGCCTACTCGCTTTGAACTTTACAAACAACGCCAGCGTGAGCAAGAAAATCCGATGCAACGTAAAAAGCGTGCGGAAGAGATGAAGTAGATTTTCGCTATAGATGGTGAGATGATTAGACGATGAGACAATAGACTGGAAATCTAACTTCACAATGGAGAATAGTTTTTTCTCAATCTAAAATCACAAATTATAAATAAAAAGAAAAGGGACGCTCCATTGAGCGTCCCTTTTTACTTATCGGTTAACAGGGATTTTTATTCTTTAACTAATTTTATCAATGAATGGTTGCCAGAGCTTTCTATCATTTCTATAAAATAGATTCCAGGTGAAAACTCATGCATATCAATCATGAGGCTTGAAGCTCCATTTTCGACTAATCTACGAATTAATACTTTTCCATATACATCAATAATCCTTGATTCGACAAACGACACATCTTTTTCCCATTCCAAAGACAGGCTATTTTTCACCGGATTCGGAAAGGCATTGAAGCTTCGTAACCTTGTATCTTGATTTAAACCTGTTGGTAAGAAGCTGATGATTCTGCTATCCGAATCGTTGCCACAAAGGCCTGTTCCTATCACCGTAATTGTCGTTGAACCGGCTGCTTTTTCACCGAAATCAGGCACATATTTGGCGGTGCGATTCGCTGAGTCAATGAACCATGTTCCATTTCCAGTACCCGACCAAGAAAGTGGACTGCTATGATCTGAATTGACACTCAAGTGAATGGTATCTCCAAATTGATTGCTCAAGCTATAGACCAACTGAAAAGAGTCGCTTGGAATAAGCTGTACAAATTGTGAATCGCGATTGACCGAGCAGTTTGGACTATTGCTCAAAAGATAAATCCAGGCGCCACAGTTCAAGGAATCTTGCGATCCAAACGTATAGGTCGCTCGCATATCAAGGCTGTCGGATAAAACACCATCCCCAAGGCTTGTCCACCAGCTTATAAAGGAGGTATCTATTGAGGAAGTTCCCATGAGGTAGGCGGTATCTGTATTTGTTTGCTGCTTATCATAATCCGCATTGACCTCTCCAAACCAGCGACGAACAACCATTGTGTCTGGCGCCATTGACCCGCAGGAAGTTTGTGTTAATGGGATTCTTAAGAGTTTAACCTCACAGGTGTAGCGGTCGTTCGGACCGAAATAATAGGTACTCAATGCCGCCGAACTGTCAGAAAAATAACCATCACCTAAAGATTTCCAATAGGCACTTTGCCCTATGTTTAGTGAGTCGAGGCCAATGACAAGAATGCTGTCTTCAGTAGTAATGTTTCTATCTGGACCGGCATAGAAGCTGGCTGTGTGCATTGAATCCCGGACAAAGATATTGACGGTTCGAATATATTCTACGGAGAATGGGCATCCATTGTCCCATACCCGCACCACGAAAGTATACGGCTTGTTACGAATCATGCTGGAATCTGTTTTCCAATGGAGTATTCCAGTGGCGTTTAGAGTTTGTCCGTTATTATGTACAAAATTAGCACCTGGCATCGTTACTATGGCCTGAATAAAGGTACTATCAGTCCCGTTTGTATCCAACGAAGTAAATGGGATGGACAAGGAATCTCCTGCACAAACTTCATAGGAAATAGGGGATCCAATAACCGGTTGGGTAACAGAACTTGGACAATCAATCACAATCACCTGCATGTCTCTTCTGGTTTTTCCAATGACCTGCATGCTGCCGTTAACTTTTCGCCATTCGCTTACCTCAATTACTATCACTGCGACTTCTCCAGCCATGGTTGGTCGAAAGCGTAAATCACCCGTAGAAGGGTCTAAATGAAATCCTCCAGGGAAAGCTGTGTTTTGATTTGGAAATCCTAAAAATCTTAAGGGACGTTCTTCGGAATAACTCCCATTATAGGTGCAAAATGCAGTTGAGGACATACGGGCCTTTACTAATTCAAATGAGAATGAGTCGTTGGCATCAATTGTATCTACTAGCCCTAAATTATAGGTCGTATTCAATCCTTTACACAAAATTCGAATAGGCAGGCTGGAGAAACTCGGAGAGGAGTTGTTTACACATTTATTCAACTCTGCCGTAACATAATAATTCTGCGTTGATTGACCCGTTGTAATGGCCTCGTTTCGGCAACATTGTTCCCAAGACAAAATCCATTCGCAGCAGGAATAGCTACTTAGATCAATGGTTGTTTTCCAAATATGCTCTTCGATTCCATATTGAAAGTTACCATTGCAACGACTTTGATTCGGACAGTTCGAACCCACTCCCGTTACATCGCGCACCGATACTTTTGTTTGATTACTGGCTGTAACTGTATTTGAACTACAACGAGCAACAATATTCGATTGAACTAGCGCTATCCCATTGCAATCGCGATAAACTTTTAACGTTACTTCGTATTTGCCATTACCTAGCGCTTTGTAGTGCATTTCAGAGCCCATAACATGGGACGCATTGGCCTTAATTCCGACAAATAGAATAAAAAGAAGAAGTATGACTTTTTTCATGCTATATTTTCTCTATTGACGCGATGAGATCCTAAGAAGTTGCCTACCTCTTCAAAAAGACGATAAAGCACCTAATTTTTAATGAATCGGAATAATTATCTATTTTCACCCTGATCAGTCACCAGAATCAATGGTATCCTCCGCTGCATAGGCAATCCCATGGCAATCGCGAATAACAGTAAGAAACACCTTATACCTCACACTATCCAAGCGTTCAGTATGAAAGTAAGTACCGAATAAATGGTTGGCCTTGAGGGTTTGACTCTGTCCCAGCATCCATAGAAGCAAGACAAGAGGGACGAATCTTTTCGTTGAGAGTAATACTCTTTTCATACGCTAGTATCGTAGATAATGTATTGAAAAGAAGAGTCCCTTCCACTCATTTTTGTTGCCTAGGTTTTATTCCGCATACTTGGTAACAGGAATGGTGATTTCTCTTCCGCCTTCCAGTTTGATTCGCAACATATAAACAGCCGATGCAAGGGATTCAATGCTCACTGTATAAGGCAATTCGTTGATTTGCCAGAATTGGATGCTGCGTCCACGCATATCAAATAACTCAGCAGATACTACCTTGACTGGACAATTCCCAATGATAGTAACCCAGTCCTTAGTTGGATTTGGATAAACGAGGATAGGACCACTTTGATGCGCATTTTGATTCTGCTGATTTCTTGCAGCAATTGGCAGGTAAACTGAATCACTTTGCGAAAAACAATACCCATTAGCATTCAGTGTCAGGAGGATTCCGTTCATGGAATAATCCTCATTCGATGGTATATAATACCATTGTCCACCATTGTTTTGCGCAAAAGTGCCCGAACCAGTCGTTTGCCAATTCCATTGAACTTTTTGATTTCCTTGAATGATAATTTGAATGCTGTCCATAAAGCAGACATCATATTTTAGCCCGGTAATATTTATTCCCTCTTCTTTCCAGAATACCTGCAAACTATCCGCTTGTAAGGAACAAGGGGCGTCCAATTCCTGCAGATGAAATTTCAAGCTACACAATGGAAAATCTAGACTATCTGGATAATAAAGCGTGGCTTTGGCTGAGCTGTCCAAGAAGCGTCCGTATCCGTTGCTGGTCCAGACAACCTGCTTCGCTCCACTAGAGCCTTGAAGGGTAATGGTTTCGCCTAATTTAACCGTTTGATTGGCGCCAGCATTGATCTGAACCAGCTTACGTTTCCAAGTTATTGAATCCAGCACTGGACTGCATGCAGTGAATGGAGCATGCCAGTACAATTTTCCTTCACAGGTTTGCTTCTCGCTCGTTGATGGATAATAGCTTGCATTTGGATTTGTACTGTCGGAGAATACGCCGGAGCCAGCACTTGTCCACCAACCTTGCACGCGCCCTCCTTGAATTGGACTCGCCGCCAAAGCAATGGAATCTATAATCAATTCGCTTATATCAGAACCTGCTTCAACCACAAATGGATTCAGGTTCCAGTACATGGTGTCATCTCCATTGGCACAAAGTCCATAGGGAGAGTGCCAGATGAGTTGGGCTCCGCAGTTTTGCCAATCCGCATATCCAGGATAATAAATGGCCAAGGCATCCAGGCTATCACTGAAATAGCCATCACCTGTGGTGGTCCAGTAAAATGGATCTGAGCCAAGAGGCGTTTTATTTGCTGCTAAGGGCACAGAATCTCCATAAAACACTGTTCGGTTGGGTCCTGCAAAAGCCTGCGTATAAGAAAAGGAGAGCGTTAATGTATCCGCCGCCAAGCTGCATTGAGAATATGGGAAACTCCAAATTAAAAATGTCCTGTAGGTTCTTTTATCAATAGGTCCCGGCAAATAGATGGCATTCGGGTCATCAATATTACTGAAGCTTCCATCTCCTGAACTCGACCAAATACCACTTTTCCCAGAATTCAATTTCGGCCCAGCGGACAAGAAGGCTGTATCCGCAATACCAATTGAGCTATCATTCCCAGCAAAGATGCCGCTAAAGCCTAAATCAACATATACAGTATCAGCATTCAACATACAAACCGACTCGGGCAGTTCTTGCCAAATAAATTCCAATTTGCAGAGGCTCCGATCCAAGGAATCTAATTGATAGATGGCTGTTGGATCCGTACTGTCTGAAAAAAAACCCTTGCCATTGCTACGCCAAAATCCTTTTTGATCATAGTTTTTTGGGAGTGTCGCTTGTAATTGAACCTTGTCAAGGTCGAGATATGGAAGATCGATTCCCGCATCCATTGGTCGATAGTCGCGTTTGGCATAAAGGGTATCCGAAAGTGTATCGCAACCAAACCCGTGCAAAATGAGGGAACTTGAGCAATTCAATATATCATTTGCACCAGGACTATACCGACCAAAAAGCGCAACAGAATCTTCCAACCAAGTATCCCCTAGTGCCTGCCAATAAAAACTCCAAGCGCGGCCTGTATCAAGCGCAGGTTTCAATAATAAAGTATCATTTGGAAAGAATAACCGAGTGGTTCCGGCGTCAAAAATTATCAATTGTTGACTTACTGTTAACGTGTCTTTCAACTTACTATTCCCTAAGCATGGAGTGGAATCTATGGCTTCAAAGTAGAGCTGATAGCTGCATGTCTTGCGGTCTAGCGGACCTGGATAATACTTCGTTGATTGGCTGTCTGGTTCTGAGAAAGAACCATCGCCATTGGTGGTCCAACGCAAATTTTGCCCTGAATAATCCATTAAAGTGCCCGAAAGCATGAAGCTATCGAGTCCGGTACTGTCTATTCTATCAGGACCAGCATCCACATTTACTCCATCTATCGAATCACGCACATAAATCATATAATTCCGAATGACTTTGCCAGGAAATGGACAATGATGATCGTAAACTTCAACAGAAAAAACATAAGGCGTATTGGAAACTGCAGTTTTTAATGGCGCCCAACAAAATGTACCCGTTGCGTTCACTTCGGCCCCATTCGTAGAGCTGAATTGCGCTCCAGGAATACTTCCTATATAATAAATAAAGGTACTATCACTGCTAGATGCGCTGGTATCTCCTGTATGAATATCGATGCAAAAAGAGTCTTTAATGCAAATATCATATCGTTCAGAACCATCGATGGTGATGCTTGAACCACTGTGGGTGGAGGTATCAATATAAGGATTGGTATTATTGGGACAGGGAAAAATGATTACCTGCATATCTCGGCGCACTCTACCAATTAGTTGCATCGTTCCATTAATTGTTCGCCATTCGCAAACTTCCACACAGATGACTCCTATTTGGTTGACTTGAGTGGGCCGAAAAGAGACCAAGCCAGATTGTGCGTCGATATGAAAACCAGCAGGAAGTGAAAGGCTGGCATTTGGAAAACCTAAAAAACTGATCGGTCGTATTGGATTCCAATTGCCATTGTATGATGTAGGACTTCCTGAATCTTGCAGCGCTGTAACCAGATGATACGAAAAGGAATCTCCAGTTTCATTATTTGGATTGACAGCAAAGGATAGCTGATTATCTACGCCATGACAAACGAGTGTTTGAACAGCAGTACTGAAATAGGGCGAATTGTTTTTGATACATTTATTCAGTCGTGCAAAGTTGTAAAAATTTTGACCTGAGGAACCCGTGGAAATATTTCCGTTTCTGCAGCAAATTTGCCAATCTATGTCCCATTCACAGTTGGAATAAGCATTCAAGTCAACCGTGTCTAAATAGGTATATTCTTCAAATCCATACGGATAGGCAGGACTCACACAGCGACTCTGTACAGGACATTTTGTTGGTATTCCAGTAATATCCCGAACACCAACTAGATTTACGGTATCGTTTAAATTTTGCGAGAAACTCACACCATTTGAGCGAAAACCAAGAGCCAAAGAATTAAGCGGGATTCCATTGCAATCCCGCCCTATAACCAAGCGAATTTCATAAACGCCAGAACTCAAATAGGTATAGGAAATTTCTGAAGCTGAAACATGGGCTGCCCGTAGGCTAGTGCCTTGAAGGAGGGCAACAAGCACTAAAACTAAACTTAGGAAAAGGGAGTTTCTTGCGTTTTGTTTCATGTTTGGGTAAGGTTAAAGCTACTTCAATTATCTCAAACTAACTAAGTCAAATAGGCAATTCAAATGAGTGGATCAAAATCATAACTCTCCCATCAAGAAAGGCGAATCAAAGAATCCATGTCTTTTCCGATATTCGCTTATATGTTAGTCCCTCTTATTGTTTTTATCGTTGCTTTGGCCGCTCTAATATTTTCTGCGCGAATTTTCACCAGTTCAGCTGAGAAGATTGGTCATTATTACCAGCTGCCCCCTTTGGTCATTGGAATATTTATCGTAGGGATAGGCACCTCGCTGCCAGAATTGGTTTCTGCGATAATTTCAGCTCAAAACGGAGTGAGTGAAATTGTGGCGGGCAATGTCTTTGGATCGAACATTTCCAATATTCTCTTTATCACCGGAGTTGTTGCCTTGATGCATAAAGGAGACATCATTCTCTCTAGCAAATACATTTTCATAGACCTGCATTACCTCATAGGGAGCATGTTTGCCATTTCTTTATTTTCCTATGATGGAGTGATCGATTGGCATGAGTCGCTTATCGGTTTAGGTATATTCGCAGTGTATAGTATGTATCTCGTAAAGAACGAGTCGGTTGTGCCTGATCAGAAGAAAATTAGGCTAAACATGAAAGGTGTCTTTCCTTGGAAAAACCTAGGATATCTTGCCATTGGTGGACTTGGAATATATATCGGCGCTGAATATACTATCTCCTCCTTGAGTGCGCTTGCTTTGGGCTTCGAGATTCCCAATTCTATCGTGGCCTTAACCATCCTTTCGCTCGGAACGACCTTACCCGAATTGGTAGTCAATGTGCAAGCTATTCGAAAAGGACAAGCAGAAATGGCCATTGGGAATGTGCTCGGCTCCAGTGTATTTAATTGCTTGGTGGTCCCCACAATTGCCAGTTTTATTTCTCCGCTCTCTGTGCCAACTGAGCTCCTACATTTTGCCTTACCCGTGATGCTTGCTTCTGCCCTGTTCTTCTATTTAATTACGCACGACAAAAGAATCAGCCGTTGGGAGGGTATGCTTTTTATATTGATTTACCTGATCTTTTTACTGAAAGTGGTCGAATCACACGTGTAAAGACACCGCGCCAGAGCCGAAAATGTTATAAATTGCGGGCTTTATGGCAGGCTATACTGATTTTCCATTATCAATCTATAACTCGTACTCGCGAGAGAAAGAAGTCTTTACCCCAATACATCAGGGCCAAGTTGGTCTCTATGTTTGCGGACCGACTGTTTACAACTTCGTACACCTCGGAAATGTGCGAACCTTCATGACCTTTGACGTGCTCTATCGTTACCTCACCTATTTGGGGTATAAAGTCCGCTATGTGCGCAATATCACGGATGTTGGTCATTTGGTCGACGACGTGGATGAAGGCGAAGATAAAATCGCAAAAAAAGCACGTTTGGATAATCTTGAACCCATGGAAGTGGTGCAGATGTATACCAACGATTTCCATGACACCCTTCGTTTGTTCAACTTTATCAGCCCGAGCATTGAACCAAGCGCTACTGGACATATCATCGAACAAATCCAGATGGTTCAACAAATAATAGATCATGGATTTGCTTATGAAGTGAATGGTTCTGTTTATTTTGATGTGCTCAAATACCAAGAGGCAAAGGGAGATTATGGAAAGCTTTCCGGTCGTGTATTAGAAGATTTAATGAATAATACCCGGGAATTAGATGGACAAGAGGAAAAGCACAATGCACTTGACTTTGCCATTTGGAAAAATGCGGATGAGCGTCATATTATGAAATGGCCCTCTCCTTGGGGCATTGGATTCCCAGGCTGGCATTTAGAATGTTCTGTAATGAGCACCAAATATCTCGGCAAACAGTTCGATATACATGGCGGGGGCATGGATTTAAAATTTCCACATCACGAATGTGAGATTGCTCAGTCGGTAGCTGCAGATGGAGAGGTTCCTGTGCGTTATTGGATGCATAGCAATATGCTAACGGTTAACGGACAGAAGATGAGCAAATCATTAGGCAACTCATTTACTCCTGCCGAACTTTTAACTGGCGAGCACGAACTGCTCAAAAAAGGGTATTCCCCAATGACGGTTCGCTTTTTTATGATGCAATCGCATTATAGCAGCACATTAGACTTTAGCAACGACGCTTTAGAAGCCTCTGAGAAGGGATATAAGCGTCTTATGAATGCTTTAAAGGCGTCTCAAGAGCTCACCTATAAAAAAGGGACGATAGAGCCTGCATTGGAGGAAGAGATCACAAGCGGATTAAATGAAGCATTTCTCAACTTGAGCGACGATCTCAACACGGCCAAATGTATCGCCAATTTATTTGACCTCGCAACGCGAATCAATAGTTTCAGCGCGAATAAATTAGCCATAGGCTCCATTAGCGAGGGGTTATTCATGCGTTTACAAAAAGAGTATCAGGCAATTATTGTTGATATTCTGGGTATTCAGGCAGAAGATTCAGGGAAATCGGCAGTGCTCGACCACTTGATGCAGTTGGTAATTGAAATGCGCCAAGAGGCACGCCAGAATAAGGATTTTGCTACCTCTGATAAAATCCGTGATGCCCTGAACGCAGCGGGTGTTCAGTTGAAAGATGGAGCGGATGGAACCGGATATACCTTGAATTAAGTCACCTTCAAAACAAGACCTATTTAAATCATATAAAATAGAAAAGCCCCAACATCACTGCTGGGGCTTTTCTTATTATGGGTTAAGCGTCTTATTTGCTCAAGGTAACACGGCTAGTGTAAACTCCTGAATCGCTCATTACTTTTACTAAATAAACTCCGGCAGCTTCACCAGACATATCAATGGTTGCTGCATTTCCAGTTAGAAGTACAGATGCATTGATTTCCGCTCCGTTGGCAGCATAAATGCGTACCACTGGATTTGTTCCTTCTACATTGCTCAAGTCAAGGTTAAAGGTTCCGTTGCTCGGATTTGGATAAGCGTTGATTGCGCTTGTATTTACCGCAATAACTCCGGTTCTGGTTACGCTTGCTTTGCCTGTTTCTGTGAAGTTGCAATTGTTATTATTCAATTTCACTTGTACAGTATAGTTACCATCAGTTAGGTAAGTATAGTTGGCTGCAACCGCTCCTCCAGAGGCTTGGCTAATTTCGCGACCGCCATCTCCCCAAAGAATGGTATAACCGACACTTGCAGGAGTAACATCAGCTGTTAAATCCATTCCACCTTCACCATCTTTTGCAGAGGCAATCACCAAGTTTGAAAGGGTTGGTAGCGCATGTACGGTAACAGATTTAGTGACATCTGATGTACATCCACTTGGCGTAGTTACCACCAAGGTTACCGAGTTCGTGCCTACTGGCAATACTTGACTTGGGTTTTTCACCGTGCTGGTCAATCCACCACCAAAATCCCATTCGCTGGTATAATTCCCTTGGTTTCCGCTTGTTGAGTTTTGGAACATTACCGGAGAACCTTCACATACATTAGTGGCAAAGAATGCAGCCGTCGGCTCTTCATCTACGTTAAAGCTAACTTTCTTCTCGCTTTGACATCCATTGTCTGAAAAAGCAATCAAGGTCACATCATACGCCCCAATAGAAGCGAAACTTCTTGTTACATCGGTAGTCGTATAACTCGTTCCATTGCTGAAATTCCACTCATAGGTAGTTACAGCAGTAGCTGGCTCAATCGATGTATTGGTAAAATCAATATCATCTTTATCACAAAGGTTTGACATGGTGAAGTCAGCCATAGGACCGTCTTTCAATACAATATTCTTTGTGATTTGATTGGCACAACCTAGGTCGGTGGTAACGGTTAGCGTTACATCAATAGAACCAAAAGCAGAATAAACATGCTTTGGAGTTGGGCCCGTGCCAAATGTAGCATCACCAAAATCCCAAGAATATCCCTTTGTTCCGAACGATAAGGTACTTGCATCGGTGAACGATACATCTGTATTATTACAATCTACCGCACCAATGGTGAAGTCAGGCACTGCACGTGGTGCATAAGTAGCCGGTTTGGAAGCAATATCTGAACAACCATTTGCAGTAACCTTCATGGTTACATTATAGTTTCCTGGAGTCGCATATTGGTGAGTTGGATTTGCAGAAGTTGAAATTGCAGAACCATCACCGAAGTTCCACTCATAGGTTGGAATTCCTGCAGGGATGATTGAAGCATCCGCAAATGGATTAGCAGCACCCTCACAAACATTGGTCACTGAAAATTCAGCTTCTGGGTTTTGGAATACCGTTACTTGTTGGGTTGAACTATTCGTATAACCATATTTGGTAGTTGCCGTCAATTTTACATCATACACGCCAGCTACTTTGTACACATGTTGAGGGTTCGTTTTTACCGATGATTCACCATCGCCGAAGTCCCAGAGATAATCCACTAAGCCGCTGCTCAACGTAGAAGTATTCACAAAGTTTAGAACGCCACCCTCACAGGAAGAACCGAACGTGAAGCCAGCTACTGGTCTTGGAGCTACAAAAACTTCTCTACAAATTTCTGGTGCATTACAACCATTGGACAATGACTGAATGGCATAACACAAATGGAAAGTACTATCGCTCTGACCAATTACTGGGGTAAATGACCCCATTCCATTTGTACCGGTACTTGGATTGGTTGTGCTGAATGTTGAACCCGCAGCAGTTTTACCTACTGTTTCGAAGCTAAGGCTAGACAATTGCCATGTACTTCCGTAGCCACCATTTGTATAAGTCGTCGGTGGATTGATTTCGTATACTATATTATCACCATATGCCACAATATCGGGGTCCATCGCATCACCAGAGTTAAAGCTCCCGACAAAGGGAGACCCTGCGACGACATAAGAACCCAAAGGAGAAGGCTTGACCGTATAATTATGCTGTGCTATTGCTTTTTTTCCGTTGATATTTGCGGTTAATGTAAAATTACCTGCAGTGGAACTATTTACAGGTAAGCTAAAAGTATACATCGCCGAATCACCTGGCAAGATGGTTCCAGGAAACACATCCGTTACTTGATGTTTTCCATCGATATAATATTCAACCCAAAATCCTGTCTGAGAGTTCAGAATGTCATTGTTGACAATCTTTACCTCTACTGTTTCAACTTCTTCTTGACAAAAGTCAGAAACAAAATTTATCTCCGTAACGTCAATATTCATGGAAATCAAATCAAACCCACAAGAATAAGAGTATCTCCTAGCCGACCCACTACCTGCTGTGATTGCGCCATATTGTTGTGTACTTCCAGACATGGTTGAATTCGTTCCTCCAGACTGAAGTGTTTTTCTACCGCTTGTACCGGTTTGATACGTTTCTACTACAAGTGGCAGCGTAGGATCATAAATGAATGGTACGTCCAAATCGAATTGCAACCACTGATTCGCAGAAGTTGCGGGCAGTGTATAGCTACTTGAACTTAATACGGTAGACAAACCTGTTACCCATGAACCATTAAAACCGCTAGTCATATTTGGTTGACCAAGCTTAATATGGAAATTAGTAAAGGTTGCTGATGGGTCAGAAATGGTACTCTGTCTGAGGTATAAAGTAGTGATGGCCATTCCTCCTGGGACTGTACCGAAATCGCCTACGCCATAAACCCATTGATTTTTTTGACTTGCCCAAACACTCCCTCCAAGGGGGATAGAGTTTGTAGCAGTGCTGTTGGACACGAAAGTATATTGAGGTGTTTGAGCGGTTGCCAAATCAGTTGACAACAACAACAAAACTAATCCCAATAGACCTCCGATTTTCATAATCGTTGATGCTGGTGTTTTCATATTCTCTTGGTTTGATTTTTATGGTTATACCAATCCTCATGCACAAATCAGCCAACAGATTATGGCATCAGGCATGGAATTCGTATCCCCTTTGGTTTTGGTTTATGTTCCAATTTACACTAAAAAATTGAACATACAATCTTCAAAGAAATTTTGAGACCCAATCCAGAACTCCTTGATTACAAATAAGAAAAGCCCCAACATCACTGCTGGGGCTTTTCTTATTATGGGTTAAGCGTCTTA
>CAZUIT010000005.1:99891-140216 GCA_964620355.1 uncultured Burkholderiales bacterium
AACATTGGTCACTGAAAATTCAGCTTCTGGGTTTTGGAATACCGTTACTTGTTGGCTAATGGTGCTTGTATATCCATAATCAGATGTTACAACCAAATCAACTGTATAGGTTCCAGCCGTAGCATAAACATGGGAAGGATTAATTTTGGAAGAGCTTCCTCCATCACCAAAAGACCAACTATGATATTTAGATCCAGAAGCAATGGTAGAAGTACTAGCAAACTGTAATGGTGCTCCTTCGCAAGCTGAAGTAGCTGTAAATCCTGCTATCGGTCTTGGAGCAACATACATTTCACGCTCTAGAATAGGCGCGACACATCCGTTGCTAATACTATGAATAGCATAGCGCAAAACATAAACTGAATCACTATTCGCCATCGTTGGTACAAATTTCGAATAGGCGTTAGTAGACCCGTTTGGATTTGTTGTAGTATGACCAGATCCTGCCTGTGTTCCATTTAAAGTAACCAGTTCCCAGAAGTCAAAATCCCAGGTAGTATTAAAGTCTGTATTATTATATCCGGTTGGAGGCTCAATATCATAGCGAATTTCATCTCCATCCGCAACAACGTCTCTATCGAGTGCATTTCCACTATTGAAGGTTCCATTGAATACGGTTCCTTTAGAAATAAAAGAACCTATTGGCGATGGATCCACGGTATAATTCATGGTTTCAAACGATTTCTTTCCGAGCACGTTTGCTGTCAATACATAATTTCCAGCTTTATCGTGGAATATCGGTGTGGTAAAAGTATAGTTCGCTGATTGTCCGGCTGGAATACTATTCGAGTATTGCTCTGTCGCTTGAACTACACCATCAATTTTATATTGTACCAAGAAATTACTTCTCGGCTCGATATCGGTGTTTTTAATTGTAACCTCAACTGAAGTTGTTTCTTTCTCGCAGATCGTAGCCGGATGATTCAATGCCGTAATGTCGACGTTCAACGGAATGATATCAAAACCCATGTCCACTAAACCTGTACCAAAACCGGTTCCTGAACCCCCAGTTGAATTCCCCCAGATTCTGCGGCTTCCATTTGTAGTAAATTGAGCTACTGTATTTCCGGTTCCGCCAGTTGTGGAAATTTCAAAAACCAATGACTTGGTTGGGTCATATACAAAAGGAGTTTGCAACTGCACCATGACCCAGCTATTTGTAGCTGCGCCAGTTAGCTGAAAACTGGCTTGGCTGAATACTGTGGTCATTCCAGTATTCCAGGTAGTGCCAGTCCAAGTGTTTTGAGTACCCACATTCTGAGCCATTTTTATGGTAAAATTGGAATAGTTAGAGCTTGAATTAGCAGAGCCCCCGATTCTCCAATAAACATGTGTAATTAACCCCGCAAATGCTGGCGTTCCGGATGTTCCATTTGAGTTAAACATCCCCGCATCATAAATCCATTGCACCTTATTGGTAGCGCTGTTTAATGGGAAGGAATTTGAAGAATTACCTGATGATCCATTGTAATAATCAGGCGTTTGAGCAGAACTCGTAGCTGCAAAAGCAACTAGGACGAGCATCATGAAGGCCCTTTTAAGAAAAGAGCCCGGATTCACACGAGATGAATCGGAGTTAATCGTGATTTTCATTAAGCTATTGATATGGTTGTTTGGTTATCATCAATAGGTTATTCTGACTTATTCAAGTCAAATGCATCAGTTTTTCCCTATTGCTGAATATTCAAATTTGTGACTTTTTATTGGTAATATTTCAATTTCCTATCAAGTTAGTCGAATTTACCATATACAAAAAGGTTTTTACATTTATATATACCTAGTAGCTTACTACTATTTAATATGAATTATATTATTGATTTTCAACACTATAATTTTCGTCCACTTGCCCAAATTACTGATTCCCAACATCTTTATTTTTCATCTCATTTATGAATCCAAAATTTGGAAACGAGGAACACAACAAGCCAAACCAATTGGATGCGAGAAACCACCATTATAATTTGAAACGTTAGACTTATACCCCTTTTAAATAGTGGCATTAAGTGGGACGGGTCTGATGATGCTTTCTAAGCCTCTTCCGCATGTATCGTCTCGGATGGCAGCATACCAAATTGGGTCTTAAAAGAGCGAGTGAAATAGCTCAAATTATTGAATCCAACCGAATAGGCGACTTCAGAAACATTCAAACGACCATCTTCAAGTAATTTGTGTGCTTCTTGCAGGCGAACACTGCGAATAAATTCTGCGGGACTAAATCCGGTAGCGGTTTTTAGCTCCCTCTGAAGTCGATTTCTACCTATCCCGAATCGTTCACACAATGTTTGTCCGCTGAGTTCCGGGGAATCAAGTTGCTCCAGAATTATCTCAATCGATTTAAACACGATACCTGGCTCTTCACTACCATGATTTTCTTTGCCCAATTCAAACTTTGGCCCGTCAAATCTTTGCTGTTGCAATAGTTCTTGAAGCTTCTTATTGCGCTGAAAACAGTTTTGAATAACTGCGATCAACTCATCCGAGTCGAAAGGTTTTACCAAATAATTCTCAGCACCTAATCCATAAAGCTCCACTTTATCCGGCACCTTACTTTTTGAACTTAGAATGATTACAGGAATATGAGCCAAGGCATCATTCTCCTTGATTTTTGCCAAGAGTTCCTCCCCTTGCATCACAGGAAGCATGAGGTCGCACACCACCAAATCGGGGACTTCAGATTGACACATTTCCCAAGCTTTCTCTCCATCAAAGGCCTGAATTACTTGAAATTCTTGACGAATACTGGAGGAGATAAAATCATTCAATTCCGGGTGATCTTCTACCACCAAGATCACGGGATTATCAGATACTTGTACTTGGCTTTCATCCACGGAATCTTTATCCATTTCTTCAAGCACATCCTTACTTATTCGTAAAATAAAACAGGAACCTCCCTCTGGATTCAAGGCATAATCGACCTTCCCTCCAATCATGTCCATATACTCTTTTACTAAGGCCAGGCCGATGCCGGTTCCTTCATGATTATTGACATCGGTTTTATAAAATCGCTCGAAAATTTTCTTACTATCATCTGAAGAAATTCCAGGTCCATTGTCTGTTATTTCAATCAATAAGTCAGCACTCCCCTCCTCTCTGAAAACATTTAATCCAACCTTACCTCCAATAGGGGTATGCTTAAAGGCATTTTGAAGTAGGTTATGAATACATTGTTGCAATTTAAAGCGGTCAGTAAAGAGCATTACTTCGCATCGCTCGGCTTCTAATTGAATATTTTTACTCTCGATTAACGATTCAAACTGCTCCAAAAGCGGTTTAATAATATCACAAATTTGAAAGCGCTCTGGGTAGAGGTGTTTTAGGCCATGATCAAGTCTTTGCAACTGAAGAAGCTGTTCGACCATGTGAAGAAGGTGCCCCGTATTTTTCTGGATATAACCGGCATTTTTCAGCGTGACAGGATCGGTATTGCTGCGAATAATTTGCTGAATCGGTCCTTTAATTAAGGAAAGTGGGGTTTTTAAATCATGAGAGATATTTGAAATGAATCGATTTTTCATTTCATCCAATTCTTTAAAGCGTTCAGTCAACTCTTTGGCATCCTCTGCTTCCCGAATTTGAGAAAGTGCGCGTTGATCAGTAATTTTAACACCACAGAAAGAGGCAATTACCTCAAATATTTGCTGATGGTATTGATTATAAAAGGCGATTTTTGAACTCTCGGAATCAAGCACACCTACTACCTCATCCCCACTGTAGATGGGTACAGCCAATTCTGAGGCTCTTACCTTTTGATCGACAATATAATTGGGAAAGAGACTCGTATCATCCACTAATACGGGCCTTTTCTCCAAAAAACAAGTTCCTACAACACCTTCTCCAGGTTGAATCCGAATAGGATTGATAATGCCTTTTTCATCCTTTTTTTTGTTACCATACGCCGCAACCTGAGAGAGCGATTCGTTTTCTTCATTATAAAGGTAAATAACAAAATCCTCCAGTCCCAATAAAGGAATACAGCGGCGGGATACATGCCAAAGCAATTTTTCAACAGGCTCCTTTTTATTCAAGATATTCGACATACTTGAAGCAATCAATTCCAGCTTTCTGAATTGATGCTGCATGGTATCCAGTTTTAATTTGTCAGCCCTAAAGTCGGTATAGAGTAGATAAAAATTAATGAGCACGAATGATATGCCGCTAATAAAGGTGGCGATGGATGTACTGCTATTGATGCTCTGATCATCTGCCAAATAAACTGTAACGGTTAAGCAACTGAAGATGAGCATAAATATAAAAAGCCCGAAGCCTAAACTAAAATACCCGCGACGTTCTGATAAGAGGGCAATGGATGACCAAACCATGAAGAATAGTGTCCCAGCAATTTCCGCATCGGTAAAATGCACCGCCAAGACCTGAATTGCCAAACCGGTATACATCAACCAACGTAGCATCCGCAGTTGATGTCTCTGTTTTTTAATAAACCAAAACATCCATACTTGAACAAATACAGTGAGCAATAACACCAGCTGCACATCAAGCGGACCATGGATGATATTATCAAGATAAAGGACAAATACCTGAACCAGCAAAATAAAGCCCGCCCACTCTTTAACACGAGTGGGTGTGCCTCCTGGATTAATTGATTTCTTTAGATATGCTAGAACAGGATTCGACATGAAGGGGTTTATCGTTGTAAACTAATTTTTGATTGATAAATGCCTTCAGGCCTTACAACGCGAACAAAGTAAATTCCATTTTGCAAGTCTTGATTCATGAGAATAAACGATTCTTCAATCTGGATGCTTTGAACCAATTGACCTTGAACATTAAAAATCAAGGCTGAATATCCGATTAAATCTGAACTTTTCAAATTCAGCGTTCCTTTCGAGGGGTTTGGAAAGATACTGAACGTTTGTATTGCTATCGATTTTATTGAAGTGCTCGTTGACGTATCCTTTGTTAAACCTGTACGGATGGCATAGGCAAAATAATCGAGGCCTGTTCCATTGCTCATATTGGCAGTACCTGTAAGATAAAAACGTTGGTTCTCTTCATCCAATACGGAAGATGTCAGCTCAAAGCCTGTTGCATTGGCTTCAGGAAACGCACTAAAAAGTCTCCCATTTAAGTTCCCAAAGAAGGGGTCCCGAATTCCGTTCATCCCATATTTAGCCACAAGCATTTTAGTTTCTCCATCATTCGCAATGCCACCAAGAAAAATCGAGCTATCACTTGCTATTTCCATGGTGCGAAAGATTTCATCTGCTTGGTTTGCTGGACTCAATTTAATCTCAACAATGCCGGTTAAATTAAAGGATTCATTCAATTTGCCATCAAGCCCTATTCGCGCTATAAAGCCATCCTGATTGTCTTCATCCCCAATAAAGGATCCAGAAATGAGTAAGCTTTGATTATAAAACTTACCGGCATTTATGCCTGTTTTATAAGATCCTACCTGAAATCCCATGCTTCCAGGTCCGCCTAGGTCAATATTAAAATTTCCATTTTTTGAAACGGACATAATTGACCCAAATATTTTTCCATTACCAGAACTTGTTCCAAAAACATAATATCCACCAGCTGGTCTTTCCGACAAATCTGCGGCATAATTATCATAGCCAAATGGATCCAAAATAACAATTCCATCCTTATTAAAACTGCTATCAACCGTCCCATCAGTATTTAGGCGAAGTAAAAACATATCGTAGCCTTGGTTTATCGTATTACCCAATATGACAAGTCTCCCCTCCGTATCTTCAATTATTTTAATGGCCTCGTCCGTACCCCCAAGAATATCAAAAATGGCATGACCATCTTTCCCAAAACTTGCATCGAGCACTCCTTTGGCATTCATTTTTACCACAATAACATCTGGATTATCTAGGCCGGCAATTATTCCAACTCCAAATATGCTTCCGTCCTTTCCTGAATAGAATGCTTTGAAATACTCTCCACCTTCGGGTGCATAATCGAAAGTTCCTACGCCATTGTTTTTAAAGGTATTGTCGAGCGCTCCATCCTTATTTAAGCGAATCATTGTCATATCAGCTGTTGAATTGGTAGAGTACCCTCCTAACCAAAGCCGTCCGTCGCTGCCTAAAATTGAAGTATTGCATCGGTCACCTTGCGTGCCCAAGTCAACTATCTTTAGACCATTCTGGCTGAATGTGCTGTCTGCAAAGCCTGGTCCGGATTGAGCCGATAAAATTTGTAAAAACCCGAGCACTAGGCCCAGTAAGCTGATTTTTTTCATGCTTGAAACAATAAATTAAGTAGGGATAAGATTAGTGATTTATAATTTGTAAACGACTGGAATACACAGCACCAGCACTGTGGGCCACTACGAAATAGGTGCCGTTTGTATAGACGCTCACATCAAATTGGTTGATGTTTTTATACTGAGCAATGCGTTGACCTTGAAGGCTAAATACTTCAACTGTCAATTCTTCAATTGGAAGGTCGAGTCGAACAGATTGATTGGCAGGATTAGGATACAGCCGAAGTGCCAATTTACTTGCTCCTTTTATGGATGATGGCCCACCTTTTTCTGCGAATTTTCCAGTATACACGGCATAAGCAAAGACTCCTTGATTGAACTGGCTAGGATGGCCTAGAAGATATAGTCGTTCTTTTTCTTCATCCAATAAGAGTTTCCCAATGCCTGAATTAGCCAATCCAGAACCTGGCAAATAGGTATGATGATGGCCGCCAATATTGCCAAATTGTCCATATACATTGCCATCCGATTGAAAGCGAGAGATAATTAGCAAATTAGAATCTAGGGTAGAAACGCTAATCACGAAAATCGAGCTATCCTCCGAAATTATCATATCGCGCACTTCTTCGTCGGCTGGATTGTCAAAAGACCTACGGATAAAATTAAATCCGGTTTGGTTAAAGGTCGTATTAATCGTACCATCCATTTCTAAACGCGTGATAAAACCATCGGTATTTCCTTGTGGGCTGTCGTATTCACCAGCAATAATTAAAGAGCCGTTCAAATATTTAACAGAAGTAGCTCGGGTACTCAATTTATTGTATTGGAATTGAATTTCACCTGGTCCGCCTAGGTCGATATTATAATTTCCATTTTTTGAAATAGACATGACCGTTACTTTTCCGTTGCCACTTGGATCGGTATTACAGATAATATAATATCCGCCCTGAGGACGTTCGATAAGTGCCACCGCATTATTGCTTTCATTCAATGGTTTCAACAAAACTTTTCCATCTACTCCGAATGAGCTATCTAAACCACCATAAGGAAAAAAGCGAGCTAAATAAATTGTCTTGGGGCCAAAAGGAATTTCTCCCAATACTAGTGTAAAACCATTTTGGTCCTCAATGATCTTTATTGGTCGTTCGTAACCTGGATCTATTTCTTGTTTCCAAAAACCAGACAATCCATAATTTAGATCAAAAGTTCCATTAATGCTTGTCTTATAGATCATCATATCTAAGCCATTAGGCCCATGGTAGGCAGCAGCATGCAGTACACCTCCATCAGAAGTCACAAAAGCATCATACTCACTTTCGTTTGATTCTGGATCAAAATCGATGAGTCCGTATCCATTATTTTTATAGCTAAGGTCAAGCTTGCCATCTGTATTTATTCGCGTTGATCCAATGCTCCATTTAAACTGAAGATTCTGAGACCCACCAATTAGTATTGGTTTACCTGCCGTGTCTAGATAGCCAGTAACCAAGGTAGAAGATTTTTCCTGTGCTGGAATTAAAGAGAATCCATTTCCATTAAAGGAACTATCTGCAGTTCCCGGAAGTTTCTGCGCTTTCACTGCCAGGGTGGCGGCGAGCGATAATATTAAGAGGAGTGATATTTTTTTCATGGTTCAATTATTTGATGAGGCAAAGTTGCAGGATAGCTAAGCGGCTGTTTGACTGATATTAACCAGAGATTGACACATTTTGCACTGGGTGCACAGGGTGTTAAAAACGGGCGGATTGTGTCAATTAAGTGGGCCATTGTAAAAGAAATTTGGCCAATCAAGTATATTCGCGGCATGAATCCGGCGGTCGTCAACATCTTGCTATCGGGGCTATTTATGGCTTTGATGAACCTGCTGGTAAAATGGTCGGGTGAGTACAATATCTTTCAAATCATCTTCTTTCGTTCGGTTGTTACCCTCATCATATCTTACCTATTCATCCTAAAAAAGGGAATTAGTCCGCTAGGGAATGATAAAAAGCACCTCATTCTCCGCGGACTCTTCGGCTTTGGTGGACTCAGTCTGTATTTCCTCACCGTTCAGCATATTCCTTTGGCCACCGCGGTCAGCATTCAATACCTTTCCCCGGTGTTTACAGCATTATTGGCTATTTATATCAATAAGCAAAAAAGCCCTTGGTATACTTGGCTATTCTATGTCGTAGCCATGGGCGGTGTGATTCTTATTAAAGGATATGACCCTAGGGTTGACCTATGGATGCTGCTCGCGGGTATTGCATCGGCCATATTTTCTGGTGCGGCCTATAATATGATTCGACGAATAGGGAAACAAGACGACCCCGACGTAGTGGTTTTCTACTTTCCGCTAGTAACCCTTCCTCTAGTAATCTTTCCGGCCATTTACTTTTGGATTTGGCCAGCCGATATCTGGCAATGGCTCATATTGATTGGCGTTGGGGTTACAACTCAATTCGGACAAGTATACATGACCCGTGCCTTCCAAATGAGTGATCTTGGTGGCATCGCTATTTTTCAATATTTCGGTTTGGTATATGCCCTCGCCTTTGGGTTCTTCTTCTTTGATGAGGGCTTTGGATGGATGACTTATATGGGAATGTTTCTGATTGTAGGCGGAGCTATCGGTAACGCAATGGTCAATAATTACCGAAAAAATCAAGAACTAAAAACCAATATTGTGCGGTAAATTGCGGCCCTACTTAATTCCACTTTATGAATGCTTCTGTTGAATTTTCGTTTTATGCCCTCGAAAAAACCCGTGAAAATGCGGTGAAGGTTATCGAATCATTGTCATTAGAAACCATCAATACCCAATTCCCTGGTTTCAATAATACAGCTGGATGGAACTTTTGTCATGCCCTGGTAACCACCAAACTGCTAACAAGTGGAATTTCTGGTTTAGATACAGGATTAAGTGTACAAGAATTGGCGAAATTCAGAAAAGGAAGTGCGGGAACTTTGCCACTTACACAAGAAGAATTGACACATTTCATACAAATGGCTAACTATTCCCTCGCTGATTTAAGAAAACTATATGAATCCAATAGTTTTGGCAATTTCCAAGCCTATGAAACCAGTTTTGGAGTCACACTAAATAGCATTGAAGAAGCGCTGCATTTCGTGGGTATTCATGAGGCTTTGCATCTCGGGTATATGATGGCCATCCGAAGAGCCTCTGAAGGGGTTTCGGGTTAGAGGTCACAGGTTAGAGGGGTCAAAAGATATTGACTTCTGGACTCAAGCGTATACCGAACTTAGCTTGGATATCGGCGATAATTTCAAAAGCCAGTGCTTTCACTTCGTAGCCTTCTGCATTTCCATAATTGACTAAGACCAGTGCTTGCTTGGCATGAGAGCCGGTTTCTCCTACACGCTTGCCTTTCCAACCTGCATGTTCGATGAGCCAGCCGGCTGGGATTTTAACAAAACCTGGAGTGGTTGGATAAGAAGGAAGCGTCTCGAATTTTTTCTTGAGTTCATTGAATTGCGCTTCCGGAATTTCAGGGTTTTTGAAGAAGGAACCCGAATTACCAAGTACCGCTGGATCGGGCAGTTTGCTTTGACGAATGGCGATTACGGCTTCACTCACTTCTTGTATGGATGGATTGGTAATTTGTTTTTCCGCTAATGTTTCTTGAATGGCTCCATATGAAATTTGCGGAATGAAAGCGCCCTTGCTCAATCTGAATTGCACAGAAAGGATAAATACTTTTCCCTTTAAATCATGCTTAAAAACAGATTCACGGTAGCCAAATTCACATGCAGCCGCATTAAGGGTTTCAATTTGTAGGGTATCCAATACGAGATAGCGTACTTGCTCAATCACATTTTTTACCTCCACTCCATAAGCGCCGATATTTTGCATCGGTGCAGCTCCAACTGTTCCAGGAATCAGCGACAAATTCTCAATTCCAGACCAGCCGTTTTTTACCGCATGAAGCACGAAATCATGCCATACCTCGCCAGAAGCTACTTCTAATAGAATTTCGGAATCCGTCTCGTTTAGAATTTTGATTCCTTTAAGGCGATTCAGAAGAACCAGCCCATCAAAATCTTGGGTAAAAAGCACATTGCTTCCTCCACCAAGAATAAGCAAAGGCATTGCGCCAAAACGTTCCTGATGAAGCAGGTTTAAAACTTCATCTTCGTTATTAATCTCTTCGAAATACTTCGCCCCAGCTTCGAGGCCAAAGGTATTGAAGGGTTTAAGAGAAACGTTTTCGCGCATGCCCGCAAATATACACGCCTATTTCATCATGTTTTCAGTCCGACGAATAAAGCGCTCTAAAGCATCGCCGTCCAACATATTCTGAGATAGTAAAGCGAGGTCAAAACTTTGTTCAACAAAATCTTTCTTTTCTGCCTCTACTTCCACGCCAACAATCTTCGTTGCCAATGGATGATTGGTATTTACCATAACAACTACGCGCTCTGGTAAAGCGCCAAACATGCCGCCACCTGCTTGCATTTCACGCATACGACGCTCCCACTCTGGCTTTATCACCGTTATAAAATGATCGTCTGGAGATAATGCCTCTGTTTGTACATCCCAATCTGGTTTTTGCACTTGATCAGTGAAGGTCTTTTTCAAGGTTTCCACCTGTGTGTCGCTCAATACTGATTCGCGCTTTTCGCCTTTATCAATAAGTTTATCAATGGCATCTGCATCAACACGTACTACCGTCAAATCAGTTTCCTTATGTTCTAAGAAACCAATGAAGTGGCTGTCCAAGGGGCCATCCATATCTAAAACATCATATCCGCGTTTCTTCGCAGACTCAATGAATGGGGCCTGACTCTTACGGTTATTGGTATAGAGTAAAACAATCTTTTTGTCTTTGTTTGTTTGCAGTCCTTCAACCTTTTTCTTGTATTCTTCCATGGTAAAGAACTCGCCTGCTGTATTTTTAAGCAAGGCAAACTTCAAGGCTTTGTCAGCAAACTTCTCATCGCTCACTGCACCATACTTCACGAACATTCCAATACTTTCCCATTTTTGTTGGTAGGCCTCACGGTCTGAACGGAATAACTCGTCGAGCTTATCGGCCACCTTTTTGGTGATATGTGAAGTAATCTTCTTCACCTGCGCATCACTTTGTAAGAAGCTACGTGATACATTCAAAGGAATATCTGGTGAGTCTATCACCCCGTGAAGCAGCATCAAGAATTCTGGAACAACATCTTTTACATCGTCTGTTACAAATACTTGATTGCTATAAAGTTGGATTTTATTACGTTGCAGCTCCAACTCGTTTTTCACCTTTGGGAAATAAAGAACTCCCGTTAGGTTGAATGGATAATCAACATTGAGGTGAATCCAGAATAAAGGCGCTTCAGACATTGGATACAAGGTTTGATAGAAGGCGATATAATCTTCATCCTTCAACTCAGCTGGTCCTTTTTTCCATAATGGCGGAACATCGTTCACCACATTCTCTACCTCGATGGATTTTTTCTCAAATGTTCCATCTTCCTTTTTCTTCTCGGTATCGTCTACGTATTCCGATTTTGTTCCGAACTGAATAGGAATCGGCAAGAAACGGCAGTATTTGTTTAACAGACCTTCAATGCGGTTGTTTTCCAAAAACTCTTGATTTTCATCATCTATATAAAGGATAATTTCTGTCCCTCTATCTTTTTTCTTCGAACTGCCAATGCTGAATTCTGTTGAACCATCGCAAGTCCATTTCGCAGCAGTTGCACCTTCTTTAAAGGATAGTGTATTGATTTCTACTTTTTTCGCCACCATAAAGGCTGAGTAGAATCCGAGTCCGAAATGACCAATCATACCGGCCTCTCCTGCTGTTTTGTATTTCTCAACAAACTCTTCTGCACCAGAAAATGCGATTTGATTGATATATTTCTCAATTTCTTCGGCTGTCATTCCCACACCACGGTCGATGATACTCAGTGTTTTTTTCTCGCTATCGATTTTTACCTCGATACGCAAATCGCCCAAGTCGCCTTTGAATTCGCCGATGGATGAAAAATGCTTGAGCTTAGTGGTCGCGTCTGTGGCATTTGAGATCAGCTCACGTAAAAAGATCTCGTGGTCGGAATACAGGAATTTTTTAATGATTGGAAAGATGTTTTCCGTATTTACCTGAATTGAACCTTTTTGTGTCGTCATATGCGTGATTGAATTTTTCACTAAGGTATCAGCAAACATGCCAGCCCCTCTTCGCTGCCAATTTGACAAGGAAATATCACGGAAAACCATGAGAGGCGGTAAGCTTGTCATTTGCACCTTTGTCATCTCCCTTATGTATAGGCATGTACATGCCCGGGCGCTGGTTTCGGCTGGCGCCTTTTTTTTTGCCTGTGGGGATTTTAGTAAATGGAGCGTTTGTGGTTGGCAAAAAGTCCATAGTCCATAGACCATAGCAAAAAAGTTCACGGTCCACGGCAAAAAATGTCCATAGTCCATAGACCATAGACCATAGCAAAAAAGTTCACGGTCCACGACAAAAAAAGTCCAAAGTCAATAGACCATGGACCATAGCAAAAAAGTTCACGGTCCACGGCAAAAAATATCCATAGTCCATGGACCGATATGTGCGCTATTGCCTCACCAGCGAAGGTGGAGTCAAAAATTTTGCTTGAAGGACAGGAATCATAAAAATCGTTGCTAAAAGGTTCGGCAAGATATCTGCTAATGGAATCTGGTGAATCCTGCAAAAAAACTTCGTATTCTCGCTATAAATGGTAGCACCTTGACTGAGTCGTCTAATAAACGGGTGCTCGAATTCTTGAAAGAGCATCACTTTAAAGAGGATGATTTTGAGATTTATTCAGCCATCGATACCCTTCCCCATTTTAATCCTGCTCTGGATGGTGAATCACTTCCATCAGAAATCAAAGAATTGAGAGCGGCCATCAAAGAAGCCGATGCCGTTATTTTCTGCAGTCCTGAATATGTATTTTCCCTCCCAGGAAGTTTCAAAAACGCACTCGACTGGCTTGTGTCCACCGTGCTCTTGAGTGAAAAACCTTGTGCTATGATTATTGCTGCGGCCTCTGGAAAAAAAGCTTTTGAGCAGCTCGAACTCATCCTTAATACCTTGCAGGTGAAAATGATTCCTTCTAGCCAACTTCTTATTTCTGGAGTAAAGGGGAAATTTGATAAAAATGGACAACTCACCGACGAAAAACTAGCTGATAGCCTCAATCAACTGTGCGAATCAATCAAAGAAATCAGCAAGAAACCTCGCTCAATTTGAAATCACCCGACAATATAACCTACCTTCGCGGGGCTCATGCAAGAGGCGAGTGAAAGCGCGGTTCTACCGCTCAAACTTTCCCTCTCTTTTCATGTTTGAATCTAAAAAAGAAGTGCATATGAATTTGAATCAAACGCGTATTGAAGTGATGCAAACGCTTGAAAAATCAATGGAAAAATGGCTGGACCAATATATCCGTCCCATTGAGAAAAACTGGCAACCTGCTGAGCTTCTCCCTGATTCAAAGGACCCAAAGTTTTTTGATGAAGTCAAAGAAATCCAAGAGCTCTGCCGCGAAATGGATTATGACCTATTTACGGTTCTTGTAGGCGACACCATCACTGAAGAGGCACTTCCTACCTACGAATCCTGGTTAATGGGATTAAAAGGAGTCGATCATGAAAAAAGAACGGGATGGACCCAATGGGTGCGTTCCTGGACTGCCGAAGAAAACCGCCACGGGGACTTATTGAACCAATACCTCTATCTCTCCGGAAGGGTAAATATGCGTGAAATGCAAGTCTCTACCCAATTTCTAATTGCGGATGGATTTGACATTCAAACAGGGGCCGACCCGTATAAAAACTTTGTCTATACCAGCTTCCAAGAATTGGCCACCAATATCTCCCATCGCCGTGTAGCAAGCTTCTCCAAAAAAACAGGAAACCAGCGCTTAGCAAAAATATGTGGAGTAATTGCCGCCGATGAAGCACGTCATGCTACAGCCTATTCTGAATTCGTTAAGGCCATTTTCGAATGCGATCCAAGCGAAATGATGTTGGCTTTTGAAGACATGATGAAGAAGAAGATTGTTATGCCAGCTCACTTGCTACGCCAAAGCGGAGGAAAGTTAGGTGACCTTTTCGAAGAGTTTTCAAATGCCGCCCAACGTGCCATGGTCTATACCACGCAAGATTATATCGATATCTTGAAAGACTTGGTTAAAGAATGGGATATTGAGAATCTTCGTGGTCTAAACGATTCAGCCGAACGTGCCCGCGACTATGTTGTGGCACTTCCGCAACGACTAACCCGCATTGCTGAGCGCATCGCCATTCCTGAACGTGGCGTTGATTTCAAGTGGATTGCCGTTTAGCTAAAAATATTCTTACCCCTTTCTCGTTTACCGACTATACCCCAAGGGTATACACCTGAAAAGAACGCAAGATGAGAAACTACCTTCCTTTTATAGTCCTATTTCTATTTTCTAGTCAGTTATTTTCCCAAGAATTTCCTGAGAAAGAACTAAAGAAAAAGCTCAAGGCCGATCTTATTCAAATGGATGGCGAAAACGGTGATGGTGTCTTCAAGGCACGCAATAACAAAACGAAAAAATGGGGCATGTACCAATACATGTATTCAGGCACTGATGTAAGGGAGCTCATCCCGATGAACTACGACAGTCTGGAATTCATCCCATTTAATGGCGCATTCACCATTGTCTATCAGCATGGCAAAGCAGGCATTTATCTCTCACAATGGAGTTATGGAGACGACGCAAAAGAAACTGTTCCATGTCTTTACCACGAATTCCAACGATTTACAGCAAAAGGAAATCTATACGTAGCTGCTAAACGGGATGGCGTTTGGGGATGGGTTGACTGGTATACTGGTGAAGAAAAATCCCAATTCCAATACGCGACAACAGATGATTTGCCTTACCCTTATTTCAAACAATCACGCTAAAACTTCGTCCGTAGTAGCAGAAAAAATTGAAATGCAATTAATGGAAGAACTAGCAGCAAAAGCATTTGCCAGCCCAAAGAAAAAACAACCCACCCTGCGCATAAAGCAGCCGTTGATTGCATACCGAGTATACTAAAATCATTGATTGCTTGAATTTTAAATCGTTCACTCGGACGGTAGGTTTTCGAAAGCAATACCGTGCCTCCAACAAAAAGAAAATTCCAGCCGAGCCCCAATAATATCAGGGCCAGCCAATAGTGCAAGAAGCTTTGTCCGGACCAAGCAATTCCAATACAGCATAGGTAGAGGAAGAGTCCAATGAACATCAATCTCCGCAGACCAAATTTCTTGACGAGCAATCCAGTAATCAAGGACGGAGCATACATGGCAAGCACATGACTTTGGATTACCCATTTTACATCTTCAAGTGCCAGTCCATCAATTTTATTCATACTCACAGGGGTGGCCGTCATGATAAAACTCATAATAGCATAACCAATCGCCGCGGCAAACAGAGCCACCCAGAAGATTGCTTGCCGAGTAATTTCTTTTACTGGCCTAGGCACATCATCGATTAATGCAATTTCCTTTGCTGTGTTTTTATAGGCTAGAAGAATAAAAAATGCCAAGACAAACAAGCCCGCCAACAGAATAAATGAGCCAGCAAATGGGGTTTCTAATAAGCCTTTACCTGCTAAGCTCAATTCCGGACCTAGATAAGCAGCAAGAATTCCACCCACCAGCACGGTTGAGGCTGCGATGGGTATATTTTCTTCCTTGGCAGATTCCATAGCCGCAAAGCGAAATTGCATCACCGTTGCTACTGTCATCCCAAATAAAAATGTTCCTAGCACAAACTGAGCAAAAGACGCTTGTATGATGGCATGTGAAATGAATAGCGCCAAGCCAATACTTCCAGCAAGAACCGTTAAAAACACCCGGCGACGACCAAAACGGCGCATTAAAAAGCTGATAGGAAAAACACTGCATGCCGTACCTACAATCATGGCTGCAACTGGCATGGTAGCCATTTTGGAAGAAGGTGCAAGGTCGCTACCAATAATTCCACCGACAAAAACCACCATAGAGCCCAAGCACATAACCAAGGACTGAGCTGCAGCCAAAACCCAAACATTTCGATGTAGACTCCCTGTCATAACCTCCACAAAGAACAACTTTGTTTCGGTATCTCATTAGACTAGATTTACCAAATACCAGAATAAGTTGATAGGGTAAGGATTAACCGTGTTTGAACCGATCCTTAATGTATACCGCAAGTCGACTTCTCAACTTATAATATATTGTTCTGAGGCGCAAACAACCACTTAAATAATTGTCAATGGATTTGTTTTAAAATCTTCTCTATTTTGTAGCCTCTTTAATGAGTGCGTATTTTCGTTAATTCATGACCATTCTAAAGTCGATCGTCCTTTTTTTGTGTTTGATTGTGATCACCACATTTCACCAGACATATGCCTCGCTACCCGATTCGGTGGCCTTAGCCATACGCAACGACGACCCTAACAAGGAAACAGACAGCCTCATCCGTTTAGCACGTTTTTATTCACGTACCGCCTCCCTCGAGTGGAGTACAGAACTTGCCAAAGAAGGATTAGCTCGTGCACAAGCTTTAACAAATGATAGCCTGATGCTGAAGGCCTATTATCTTCTCGGATCTTGCTATGAAGATTTAGGCTTCTATCATATGGCCATTAAAACCTATGAAAGTAGTCTCCCCATTTTAAAGCGCTCTGGCACCACAGAAGATAAGGGCAGCATCTATAACTCAATGGGCATTGCACTCGACTTTTTAGGCGATTACCAAAAGTCCTTGCAGTATTATCTGAGTGCTGACTCTGCTTTTCTGCTTGCAGTAGATGAAGTCGGACATGCCAATGTTTTGAATAATATTGGACTAATCCATTTTAATCAGAAGAATTATTATGATGCCAAACAGCATTTTCAATCCAGTCTTGAAGTAGCAAAATCTCTCGAAAATGAAGGACTCTTAGCGATGGCCTTTTCCAACTTGGGTATGGTAGCTATGGAGGAGAAGGAATATAAACAAGCCCTGAGCTATTATACCGCATGTTTACAAATTGATTTAAAAGCAGTACCGGTAAATCCAAATTGGGTAGGCTCAGACTATAGCAGTTTGGGAGAAATCTGGACTGCTTATGGAAATTATGATAGTGCTTTTTATTATTATACTAAAGGCGTCGAATTTAAGCGCGAAGCTCGGGCCAAGCGCCCATTGGTAACGGCTTATCATCAAATATCGGAAATGCTGGTCGGGGCAAAAAAACCACAAACAGCCTTGGTATATCTTGATAGTGCAATGGTTCTTGCTCAGCAAATTGAAGACCCACTGATTCATTTAGAACAATATAGAATTCGCGCAAAGATATTAGCGGAATTAGGTCAATCGAAAGAAGCACTTGTTCTCTTGGAAAACTATATTCACCTGAATGACTCACTGCGTAAGGTGCAAAACTACAAAGATGGAAAATTGCTTGAGGAAGAATTTAATCTGCAACTTCGTCAACGTGAGGTCGAAGAAATTGCCGCAAAACTTGAAATTGAAGAATCCTTAAGCCGAAATTATAGCATCGGTCTACTTCTCGTTGTCCTCTTATCGATCGGACTCCTTTATCTATTCTATTTGAATCTCCGAAAAAACAAAATACTCGAAGCCCAACAGTCAGATTTACAAGAAGCACTTTCAGTGAAAACTCGATTTCTCTCCGTAGTAAGTCATGAAATTCGCACCCCTCTGCATGTTATTCGAGGCATGGCAAATTCATTAAACAGTAGCACATTAAACTTAGAATCACAAGAAGCAGTCAAGGCCCTTCAAGCATCTTCCGAACAACTCACCCACCTTGTTAATGAAATACTAGACCTCAACAAGTTGGAGCACGGCTCCATGAAAATCAGTCAACAGCCATTCGATCTGAACGAAGTAATTCATACCCTTAAGGGAGCCTATTCACAACATTGCGAAGCGAAGGGTATTTCTTTCATGCTTCATGTTAGTGATGAACTGCCTACCCAAGTTATTGGCGACCGCCTAAAGCTAGAACAGGTTTTGAATAACCTTTTGAATAATGCGGTAAAGTTTACGGACGATGGCAAAGTGAGTTTAACACTTAATGTATTGAATTCTGTCGATGGATTATGTGCCATCAAATTTACTGTAGCAGACACCGGCATTGGCATTCCAAAAGAACATCATCATGATATTTTTAAGCCCTTCTTTCAATCGGATTCCGATCTAAATAGGAGCTATAGTGGAACTGGTCTTGGCTTGGCGATTTCCAGCTCACTCCTAGAAATGATGGGAGCAACTATTGCCATTGAAAGTACCCTAAACCAGGGAACCGAATTTTCATTTATTATCCAATTCAAACTAAGTAGCCAAGAAAATGATCTATCCCATCAGGAGGAAGAAGATCATTGGCAATGGCCCAAGTCAAGGAAAATATTAGTAGCTGAAGATTACGCACAAAACCGTATGCTGCTAAAAATGATGTTGAATCAGCTAGGAGCCGAGGCCACCTGGACGGAAAATGGCCTTGAGTGCCTACAAGCGGCTAAAGAAGAAAAGTTCCAGTGCATTCTGCTCGATATGCATATGCCCATTATGGATGGATATGAGGCCGCTCAAAATTTAAGGATGCAGTACGGCGATTCAATTTGTATCATCGGACTAACCGCTGCCGATCAGGAAGAAATTAAAGGGAAAGGAACAGAGAATTTCGACCATATTCTATATAAACCCTATTCGCAACAAGATTTACGCAACATCTTAAAAAAGTCAATTTTAAGACATTTAGAACAGCAATAAAGGATATTGTGTATTTTTGACCGACGCTCTTTCATGCTAAACGTTGGTCAACTGCTACACCTCTTATTAATAATTACCACTCTTCTTTCTTTGGTAGTAGGGATATCTACGTTTCGTCGTTCCAAGGTTCCAGGTTCAAATGAATTCTCTTATTTAATGTTTGCCATATCCTGGTGGGCTGCCTGCGATACCATCCAATTTTTCTTTGATGCTGTTCCAATCAAAATGTTTCTTGCTCAACTCAGCTATTTAGGCATCATCACAGCGCCAATCGCTTGGGTAAGTTTTATCTTCACTTATTCGCAAATCCAACTGAAAATTCCGAAATGGTTCAAGTATTTCGTTTTCAGCTTTTGCGGCCTTTTTCTGATCATTGTTTTGACCAACTCCTACCATTTGATGATGTACAAGAGATGGAGCATCGAGGCTGGTGATTTTGGATTAAGCTTCGAATATGGTCCATTCTTTTGGGCTTGGGTTTTGGTAAGTTATTTCTGTCTATCCGCAGGTACCATTCGGCTAATCATGACTGCCATTCGCAGTGTTACCCTGCTTCGAGTCAATATGATATTAATCATCCTTGGCGCCTTGTTCCCCTGGATTGGAAATATTCTTTATATCAGCGGGCTTAACCCAATTCGCGGTTTCGACCCCACTCCTGTTGGTTTTACCATAACCGGTGTTATTGGTATGATTATCATCTTCAGAAAAAAGCTATTCAATTATGTTCCCTTAGCATACCAAAACCTTTTCATCAATTTGAATGATCCAGCCTTGGTTATTGATTATAAGGGAGAAATAATCGAGTCGAATAATAGATCGCGGAAAATGGCCGGAAGAAAGGACCTAAAGCATCAAAGCTATTGGGACTTCTGCTATGCCATCAAAGATATTCCTGAACCAGAAATCTTACAGTATTTAGATTTTGAAGGTAATGAAGGACCAGAAATTGAAGTTTCCTTAAAACAAGCTGGCAGCTTATCCTGGTATATGATGAAAGGCAGCAGAATTGGGACAAGTGAAGATGAAAAAAGAGGATTCCTTCTCAGCTTTCGTGAAATAACACTCTGGAAAAAACAAAAAAACACCTTAGAAAAGTCTGCTGGGTTGATGGGCTTGAGTGGACGATTTGCTGAGGAAATGCTGCGCAGAACAGATTGGACCAGTGTTTATCTCGAATATGCACCAAATTTCAAAACCGTAGCTCGCGCAAACGGCTGTTTTATTAGTCCTAAACCCGGATTTGAAAAACACTTTGAGGGGGCTATAAATCGTGAATCGATGGTATGGCATCGTACCTTTACCAATCAGCTCAAGGAATCTGCAATTCACGAACTTGTGAGCGATTATTTAGAAGTAGGCCGAGATGCATTCATCATCTTACCCATTGAGGTGAATAATGAACAGGTAGGTTCATGGGTATTCTTCTGGTCGGTTGACGATAAGGATGAAGCGGCCGAAGCACATGATGTACTGAAGCTTGCCTCGAATGTTTTATCTTCATCCATAGAAAACCATATTACGGAAGAAGATTTACGACTCGCAAAAGAAACCGCAGAGCAGGCCAGTCGAGCCAAATCTGAATTTCTTTCCATCATGAGCCATGAAATACGAACACCACTCAATGCAGTCATAGGCATTTCTCATTTACTTCGGGATGAAAACCATGATAACTCGTTGGACGAAAAAGTGAATACCCTCAATAACTCAGCTGAAAACTTACTGGTTCTGGTCAATGATATTTTGGATTACAGTAAAATTGAAGCCGGAAAACTTGAATTGATTGAACAGAATTTCAATCCTAATAGCTTAGTTAAAAGCTTAGTAGCCGAAAATCAATACCGAGCCATAGAGAATGAAGACAAGCTGATATTTAACTCTGAGATTCCTGACGGTCAAATATACTTTGGGGATAAAATGCGTATTGGCCAAGTGCTCAATAATTTGATTTCTAACGCTTTAAAATTTACGCATAAAGGAACCGTTCGTGTGAATATTACCCGACTCGAACAAAAAGGAAACCGTGAAAAAATCAGGTTTTCCATAGAAGACACAGGAATAGGAATTTCGTCGGATTTTCTGCCTCAGCTATTTGATATGTTCACCCAAGCAACAAGCACTTCAACGAGGAAATTTGGGGGCACCGGCTTAGGACTCGCAATATGTCAAAGCTTACTAAAATTAATGCAGAGTAAGTTAGAGGTTGAATCAATAATCAATGAGGGTTCGACATTTAGCTTTAACCTTGAATTAGAGAATAAAGGAATGACCATGGATGAGACAATAAACCAACCAAAAATTCAGGAACAAAGCCTCACTAATATGCACGTATTAATTGTTGAAGACAATATGGTCAACGTTTTTGTTTGCCAAAATTTCTTGAAGAAATGGGGCGTAATAAGTGATGTGGCTGAAAACGGAGAACTTGGCGTGGAAAAAGTCAAAGCAAATCAGTACGACTGTGTATTGATGGATATTCAGATGCCTGTGATGGATGGATATGAGGCGACTCGTAAAATCAGAGAATTCAATACCGATGTTCCAATTATTGCGCTTACAGCTTCGGCTCTATTGGAGAAAAAAGAGAAAACACTGATGGTAGGCATGAATGACTTTGTATCCAAGCCATTTCGGCCAGATGAGCTTTTCCAAGTCTTGATGAAATATAAGACTTTAGCCGACGAATAATCCTTGCTTATTCTTTTGCTGGCTTTTGTCTAGGATCATTTTCCGGACTTAAAGAAACGCGATGAGGTTGTTCCAAAGTTCTTTCCTTGGCCTTTTTTGCTTCTTCCTTTTTTGGAGCTACTGATCCGGTAATATGTAAGCTGTTTTCTTGCATCGTTTCAAATATAGAGACAACTAGTATACCGCATTTCGTTGCGTGGTCCAATTTATCCCCTATTCACATCTACGGAATAATCAGCGGTATAGTTTTCAATACACTTTCTAAGTACTTTGTAAATGTCGCGGCAATTGAGGAAACTTGCAAGATGGAATTCTACCACAACCCACGCTGCGGAAAGAGCAGAAATGCACTCTCCCTCCTTCAAGAAAATGGAGTTCAACCCAATGTTCGCGAATATTTAAAGAATCCACCGACTCATGAAGAATTACAGGCCATCCTCTCAAAACTAGGAATTCCAGCGCATGATTTAATCCGAAAAGGAGAATCCATATACAAGGAACAATTCAAGGGAAAAGTCCTTAGCGACGCGGCATGGATTGATGCCATGGTAGCACATCCAATACTCATCGAGCGCCCAATATTCGTTCATGGAAAGAAAGCCGTAATTGGCCGTCCTCCAGAAAACGTATTGGAACTAATTTAGTGCTACATGGCCAAATAAGCTGCGGCCTTTTCCATATAGACGGCCGCATTTTCTTTAATGCCAGCAACCTGTTCAGCTGTTAATGTTTTCACGACTTTCGCCGGACTTCCAAGTACCAGTGAATTATCTGGAATTTCCATGCCTCCTGTTACCAATGAGTTTGCTCCGATAATAACATTATTCCCAACTTTGGCATTGTTCAACACTGTTGCATTCATGCCCACGAGCACACAGTTACCAAGTTGTGCACCATGAACAATGGCGAGATGACCAATCACACAATCTTCACCGATAATGGCCGGAGCACCTGGGTCACAATGTATTACTGCATTATCTTGCACATTGCTCCGATGGCCGATTCGGATGATATCAGAATCACCACGAATAACTGCACCGAACCATACAGAGCAAAAATCACCTAGCTCCACATCGCCAATTACGGTTGCTGTATTGGCTACAAATACTTCTTTCCCATGGGTAAATACTTTCTGTAATCGTTCGGATGTCGTCATCATTCGAATTTACTCATTAAGATTTTGATTCCCTGTGCTATTTCAGCATTTTTGCAAGGCATCATGCTAACTCTCATCCGAAATATTAAGCGCCTATATGGCATCGACGAATCACAGAAGTCTTTTCGTGCAGGAAAAGAAATGAGTGATTTCCCTTTTATTGAAAATGCTTGGCTTCTTATTCGAGATCAGCGCATTGACTCGTACGGACGTATGCCCGAGGACAATGGACAATATCCGGCACATGACAGCGACCGCATTATTGATGCTACGGGAAAAATTGTTCTACCAGCCTTTGTTGATTCTCATACTCACCTAGTGTTCCCTGCAAGCAGAGAAGAAGAGTTTGTCATGAAGATTCAAGGGAAAACCTACGAAGAAATTGCGGCGGCTGGAGGTGGAATTCTGAATTCAGCAGGCAAGCTTCATGGTATGTCGGAAAAGGAACTCTATAAAATGGCCCTAGAACGACTTCAAGAAGTTATTGCCAATGGGACTGGAGCCATTGAAATTAAAAGTGGCTATGGTCTAAGCGTTGAAGATGAACTTAAAATGCTTCGCGTGATAAAGCGCCTTAAAAATATCTCGCCTATTCCCGTAAAAGCCACCTTCCTTGGTGCTCATACATTTCCCAAAGCATATAAGGAGAACAGAGAAGGCTATATTCAATTGATTATAGATGAGATGCTCCCGGCGATTGAAAAGGAAAAGCTTGCTGACTTCATTGATGTTTTCTGTGATCATGGGTTTTTCACTCCTGAAGAAGCCGAGCGTATTCTGGAAGCGGGTAAGAAACATGGCTTAATTCCAAAAATACACGGCAATCAACTTGCTGTATCCGGTGGCGTTCAATTGGCCGTAAAAACCAAGGCCCTCAGCGTGGATCACCTGGAGCATATGGGCGAGGCAGAAATCGAAGCATTAAGAGGCTCATCGACCATGCCTGTGGGTTTGCCAAATTGCTCCTTTTACTTAAGAATGCCCTATACGCCAGGAAGAGCAATTATAGATGCTGGATTACCTTTCGCCTTGGCGAGTGATTATAATCCGGGGTCGGCGCCAAGCGGTAAACTTGGTTTTGTTCTAAGCCTCGCATGTATCCAAATGAAATTACTCCCAGAAGAAGCCTTTAATGCACTCACACTCAATGCAGCCTATGCCATGGGACTTGAGCAAGAACTAGGAAGTATTAGTAAGGGAAAATTAGCGAACTTGATCATAACAAAGAAGATACCCTCACTCGCCTGGATACCCTATGCTTTTGGTTCAGAATGGATAGATAAAGTGATGATTAAAGGACATTAATTACATTTTTTAAGTATTGTTTCTAATTTCTGTGTAAATTCCATTCCGAATGAAGGAAAGATGTGATAGCTGCAAATTTGTTTACTTCATCCATACATTTATTAACTGAGCGTACTTTGCAAAATCGAAAAGAGTCATACTATGGATTACATTAACCTAAAGGAATCCATATTTCAGCTTTTGGGAGAAACCCTCCCTGAACACCTCAGTTATCATGGATTACATCATACCCGTGATGTACTTGCCGCCTTAGAAATCTACTTGGTAGAAGAAAATATCACAAACGAAAGAGACCAGACACTCCTTCGTACCGGTGCAGTTTTGCATGACTGTGGATTTACCATTGCCTATCAAAACCATGAAGAAAACGGGGTGAAAATTGCCCGTGCTACCTTAGGCGATTTTGGGTATACTCACGATGAAATTGAAATTGTCGCGAACATGATTCTTGCCACAAAAGTTCCACAACAACCGAAAACTCATCTAGAGCAAATACTCTGTGATTGCGACTTGGATTACCTTGGCCGCCAAGATTTTAGTTCTATCAGCCAGTCGCTTTATGCAGAATGGAAATCCTATCAGATGGTATCACACCCTGAAGAATTTGAAATCAAACAAATTCGCTTTATGGAAAGTCATAGCTATTTCACTGAATTTGCCCGGAATAAACGCGCACCGCAAAAGCTTGCAACACTAGAGATGCTGAAAGAGCGCATCAAATAAGCCGGCGAAACTAATACATCTCTCTTTTGCTTAATAACTCATTCTGCTTCACAATACGAAGTGTGAGTACTTTTAAGATACTTTTAATTACCTCTGGCTCCTGTGCCATTAGTTCAAGAAAAGGTTCACGGTAGATCTTCAAAAGAAATATTTCCTCCAAGGTCGTTGCCGAAGCTGTTCGTGGCATCGGGTTTAACACAGTCATCTCTCCGAAAATATCCCCACCTTTTATCGTCGCCAACTCAGTATCTCCTTGGTGGATGCGAATACTTCCAGATTGAATGATATACATACAATCTCCAATATCCCCCTCTTTGATGAGCTCAACGCCCGCAGGGAAACTTTCTTCTTCAGTAATTGAAGCTAATCCAGCTAATACATCATCAGGAATCTGACTGAATATTTCAATGGACTTGAGTATGATTATTCGTTCTATTTGAAGCATGGCTGTTGAGAGTGAGTCCCGATGGCTATCGAGCAGTTGAGGGTGATGGGATATTCAAATCAAATTCTTTATTTCGGTATTTTCGTATAAAGCCTTGGGTTTCTTCACGCAGAAGCGCCGCATCGTCATTCAACATTTCATCCAAGGCTTCTTTGGTGAGGCAAGACGCATATTCTTCAGGGATATGATGGATGAGAATGGCTTTTCCATAATCTGAAATCGCTTTTTCACCCACCAAAAGCTGACCCAACATTTCAATTGGATTTTCATTTAATTCATAACGTTTGCGTACATCTTTCCTTTGATTGGCAAACTCTGGCATATCAAACACAAGCATGGTTTCTTCTCGAAAACGCTTACCCACCAGCAGCTCAATTCTTTCCAACGCATTGGCCAAAGACTCATGATCATTTGTTGCCAAAGTGTCTTTAATCTGATTCAATACATTTCGGCTATAAAGGAAACCTAAAAGACGCAAAGCATCTTCCTGAATGAGGCGTTTTTCGTTAGCTATAGCCGAGTGAAGTAGTTCTCCTTTGATCAGAGAGCGAACATGCATCAGCCCCATCATTTGTGCCACACCAATTTTGAGACGGGTATGGAGAACAGTCAAATTCTGGCCATCCATCTTATAGGCCAAGCTCTCCAATGAATAACTCGCCTGACGTGCTATATCCGAATCGGGATAAGAAAGATAGGTCAATAGAAAGTTGATAGATTCTTTCGATTCAATATCTGCGCAGGCCTTTAAAAATAGCTTTAGACGTAAGCCTTTTAGCTCATGAATTTGCGAATCATGGAAAATCGACACGCCCAATTTTATCAAGGCTTTTGAACAGGCTACAAATAAACCATGCTCCTCCAGATGGGCTAAAATATGAGGAAGCATCTTCACATTTTTTGTTTCTCCAGCAGCCTCAATAGCAGCCCTTCTTACACTAACATCACTTGTTTTTAATAAATCAATTAGTGGGAAATAGTAGTTATGGGCCCCTATCAATCCAATGATCTCAGCAGCATCAATTTTCGACTGATACGAATCGTCTTCCAATAAGTCTATCAATAATTTCCCATAGAGCGTGGCAGCATAAATTCCACCATATTTCAATACATTGGCCAAGGCATACTTACGAATTTCGTGATCCTTAATATCCAAAAACGGCGCAATCTCCTGAGCTGCTACCTCTTCATTTACAACAAAATAGGTTTTGAATGCTTCTTTAATAATTCTCCGATTGGAGGATTGCATCGATTGCAGCACCAAATCATTATAGCGTTGATCTTTTAGTTCTTGAATAAACTGGAGCCCTTTAAAATGAGCTTCCGAAATATCCGATTTTATAAGCAAGGAAATATGCCGCTCCACATCGTGCACATGATGAACTCCCAATAATTCTATGGCATAAATAATTTTTAAAGGGTCATCGCTCTCTAGGGATTGCAGCAGAAGTTTGCGTGATGCAAAATCGGATATATTCACCTCCTTGCGCACCAGCCAGCGCATGCTGAGTGCACTATGAACCACCTTCACGTATTCCTTGCTCACCTTCAAACTCACCAAAATCCACACCACCACTGTAAGGGTTAGATAGATCGACACCAGCTTCAAGTCGAGACCCGAGGTACGCATCAAAATCATCAAAACTATTCCTGCCAATCCCATACCCACAGGTTCCATAATTCCTTTCGCAAGCGTATGGCCTTGTAGCCTGCGATGATTATGAAGTGGCTGAAAAAGAACTAAGAAAAATGGCTTTAATACCGATGAACGTGCCAATTCATCGAAAAACATATTCAAACCAAAAAGCCATAGAAAAAACTGCTCCTCTGGACCAAAGAATTGTCCAAATACACCCACGGCATTAATAATCAAAAGGGTTATTGGAAGTAAAAGCAAAACCGTTTTAACCCCCAAATTCCGCATCAATCGATTTGATAACAGGGTTTTAAGTAAAAAATTCATCAGCTTCCCAAATCCGAATAAGAAGCCAAACAAAGAAGCCATTTGGGCATTCTCATGTATATTATGTTGTACCCCATCCAGAAAAGCATAGGTTATCGTGAAGTAGACGAACAAGGCCACCATGGCTAGCATAGAGGTCCAGAATAAGAAGGTATCCTTGCGCAACACGTTCAAAATCGCGCCTATGCTCATCTCTTGGTGCTGATGATGTTCATCATGCTCGGAATTTTCTTGCAGATAATCTTTTTTGCTTGAAGTTAAGCTCCAAATGATTATCGAAGAGAAGAGAAAACCAATTCCGGCAATAAGCACCAAGGCAGTATTTGAAAAATAGGAGATGATGATGGGAGAGATCATGTAACCGAAAATCTTGGCTACGGTCTCGCCAGAGCCTAGCAAGGAGAACAAACGTTTGCTTTGGCGCAGATTAAATACCAAGGCCGCCACGCCCCAGAATTCTAAATTCGTTAATTGATAGATAACCCAATACGAAACAAAAAGCACAAAGGCCATCACCATTGGGTTCAACGAAAAAAAGCTAAACCAGTTGGCAAGCATCAACACACTACAGCTAAGTAATACGAACAGAAAGAAGCGCGAGGGCTTAACTTTCACCTCATATTTGGAATAGATATATCCACTTACCAGAAGTATTCCTGCTGTAACAGTATATGCAAAGGGCAATTTTCCTACACCATAATTATCCAAGAAAATAAGGTTTGCTGCGGTAAAGCAAAGTGCAATGCCTATTCCGTTAAAGAAAGCATGCAAGAGGAGTAAACCGACTAAGTTCGTTTCTGACTTACGTAGGTCAAGTAATTTAATAAACGCGTTCATCTGCTCTGAGAACGAGCAAAATAGAATAATCTAGCCGTTAAATCAATGAATTCCTCGAAGAAGACTATTACGCTTCCTGCACTAAAGAGGCGATGGTGGTATCAATAATATCACAGCAGGCATTAATTTGCTCTTCGGTAATCACGAGTGGAGGTGCAAAACGAATAATATGATCATGCGTTTGTTTGGCTAATAAACCATTTTCCATCAAGGCCAGACAAACATCTTTCGCTGTTTTTCCATCACCAAATGGTTCAATTACAATGGCGTTCAATAAACCACGACCACGCACCATTGTCACAATTTCATGCTTTTCTACTAAACCTTGCATCCGTGCTCTAAAGAGTTTGCCTAGCTGAAAGGCCTTTTCTACAAGTCCTTCTTCTTTAATCACCTCCAAAGCAGCCACCGCTACTTTACATCCCAATGGGTTCCCTCCGAAAGTAGAACCATGCTGTCCGGGCTTTAGCGTTAGCATTACCTCATCGCTGCTCAATACTGCAGACACTGGAAATACTCCACCAGACAGCGCTTTGCCAAGAATCAAAAGATCTGGTTTTATATTTTCATGGTCGCAAGCAAGTAGGTTACCCGTTCTGGCAATACCCGTTTGTACTTCGTCTGCAATCATAAGCACATTATTGGCCGTACATATTCTTCGAATGGCCGTAAGGTATCCATCGTCTGGAACTACTACACCTGCCTCACCCTGAATCGGCTCAAACATAAACGCCGCTACGTTTGGATCGGCACATGCCTTTTCTAATGCTGGAATATCATTGTATGGAATGATTTCATATCCTGGCATAAACGGACCGAAGTTTAAGGTACTCTCCGAATCTGTGCTTGAAGAAATGGCGGCGAGGGTTCTCCCCCAAAAATTTCCTTCAACAAAAATAATCTTGGCTTGATTGGAAGGAATACCTTTCACTTCATAGCCCCAATGACGAGCAAGCTTAACAGCAGTTTCTCCCCCTTCAACCCCCGAATTCATCGGCAATACGCGGTCATAGCCAAAGTATTCACAGATGTATTTTTCATACTCACCTAATACATCGTTATAAAAAGCACGCGAGGTGAGCGTCAATTTTGACGCTTGATCTGTTAATGCCTTGATGATTTTTGGATGACAATGCCCCTGGTTAACAGCACTATAGGCAGATAAAAAGTCAAAATACTTCCGACCTTCAACATCCCAAACGAACACTCCTTCTCCTTTTTCAAGCACCACCGGTAAAGGTTTATAGTTGAATGCTCCATACTTGGATTCTAGGGCCATCGCCTGCTCGCTTTTCGTTGGATTATTTGTCATACTGCAAATGTAAAGCTTTGTGCTAAAGGCAAAAAATGCACATTTCACCTATATTTGTTTCATGCGAAAATGGATACTCTCGGCGGTCCTAGTAGGACTGAGCTTTACCTCTTCCACGGCCCAAACTGCGGAAATAATTCCTGGAAAAATTGCCCTTAAAAAAGTCATTAATTTCTCGATAGACGCCCCCGACTACGACCCCAGTATTCAGACGATAGAAACTGCCCCATCGCCTGCTGGAAACTATCAGCTTAAGAAGGCATATATCGATAGTATCCGCTCGGCGAGCACAAAAACGAAAGGCGCTATGCAACGGAAAGCTCCTGCTCCTGCCCCAACCTTCGAATTTGAATTCAATGGAAATATCAGTGCGGGTACACCGAATGATAATGACATGTGTATTGGGAACAATGGCTTCATCATCAGCGTGGTTAATAGCACCCTTTTTGTGTATGATTCCACGGGCAAAATCAAAAAAACCGGATCACTCGCCTTCTTCGCCAAAGAATTAGGAGATATGGACCGCACCTTCGACCCACGTGTGTCGTACGACCCAAACCACGACCGCTATATTGCCGTATTCTTGAACGGATCAACCAGCTCGACAAGCACGCCAATTATTGGATTTTCTCAAAGCAATGACCCCACCCAAAACTGGAACTTCTATCAACTACCCGGCGACCCTTTAGGAGATGATTCCTGGTCTGACTACCCCATTATAAGCATCAGTGATAAGGACGTTTTCCTCACCCTAAACCTCTTGGAAGATGATAAAGGATGGAAAGATGGATTTCGTCAAAGCATTATTTGGCAGATGGATTTAGAGGATGGCTATGCAGGTGACTCTATTCAAAATATATTATGGACAGACATCAAATTTGAAGGAAAAAATGTGTGGAGTATTTGCCCTTCGCAAGGCGGCATGAAACCTAGCGGACCCGAAAGCTATTTTCTCTCAGTTCGTCCAGGTGACTTAAGCAACGACAGTTTATTCATCCATACCATATCTAACTCAGTACGTTCTGGAAACGCGAAAATTACCACCCGCTTTGTACGTTGCAATAAACCGTACGGAGTGCCGCCATCTGCCAAACAGCCAAAAGGTGAATACCTAGAAACCAATGATGCACGGGTACTTACTGCGATGCATCAGAATGGGTTAATTCATTTTGCTGGAAATACTATCGACCCTTTGAATAATGCTGCGGGAATTTATTATGGTGTTGTAGACCCGACAGCCTCAGAGGCAAAAATCTATATCCTTAGCTATGACACCTTAGACCTTGGCTATCCAGATATCGCTTATGCGGGTTCCGGTAACCCCGATGATCATACCGCCATCTTGACCGTTTCCCATGTATCGGAGAATACCTTCCCTGGAACATCCACGGTATTGATGAACTATTCAGGACAGTTTTCTGAACTAACCCGAGTAAAAGAAGGAAAAGACTATATCAATGAATTGGCTGATTCATTTGAACGCTGGGGCGATTATTCTGGCATTCAGCGCAAATACAACGAAGACCGCACCTATTGGATGGCGGGCACGTATGGAGACCGAATCAATCGGACGACCATTGCCAAAGTCAACAATTCAGACCCAACGCTTTCGATTGCTCCAAAACCAATGGCCCAGGAAGTTTTGATCTACCCAAATCCTTCTGCTGCGTATTTTGAAGTTGAATTTACCCTAGAATCCAAGCAAGATCTTACCTTTAGCGTGCTCGACATGAATGGGAAGGTCATCACTGTCCTGTTAAAAGACCGCACAAAAGCTGGATTAAATCGATTCCGTTTTTCAACTAGCCCATTGCCTGCAGGAGCATATTTTTTAATCATCGAGAATGATTCTACTCGCATTCTTAGCGAAAAAATCATTGTCACTAAATAAGTACAGGAATACGATTGGATGAGAAAATTAATTCTCGCTACAATTCTATGCTTAAATGCTTTCCGACTAATCGGACAAGGTCATTTTGTCCTACCGATTGCAGGCACGTATGGATCAGACTTCATCATTGTAAATTATGTAGATTGGGGTGCAGGCAGTCAAGTACTCGACCACCATTGTTTAGATAAGAGCTATAACGGACATCAAGGCACCGACTTTGTCATCAAGCATTTTTCAAGTATGGATGCGGGGATTGATGTTCTTGCAATCGATACAGGAATCGTTATCGCGCTACAGGATGGGCTATTCGATCGCGAAAAAACATCCGATACAGCGAAGCGACTTGGCAACTATATCGGACTCTCCCATGCCAATAAGCTTCAATCGTATTATGGCCACCTAAAAAATGGCTCCATAAACGTTAAACTTGGCGACACCATTTTTCCCGGATCAGTGCTTGGTCAGGTAGGGAGCAGCGGAAACAGTTCGGATCCACATTTACATTTTGAGCTCTGGTATGACTCAAGCTATTATATCGATCCATTTAAAGGACCTTGTGGAAATGCATTCAGCTATTGGACCAAATCCATACCCTATGATTCAAGCTTTTTTACCTGGGATGCTGGCTTGGTCAATTTCCAGCCCAAGCTCGATACCCTAAAAGAAGGCCTCGCCAATATTGACACCTTTTATAAGCAGGATGAAGCCATTAGTTTTTGGAGTCTGCATGGCGGATTAAGAACAGGAGATTCGCTAAAAATTCGCTGGTATACCCCAGATGGAATCCTGTGGTTTGACTATGCCAATCGGCTAGAAAAAAACTGGTGGTATTATTACTACTGGACTTATATCAATACTCCAATTGATGGTACGGATGGGCTCTGGAAGGTTCAGTTATTGAGAAATAATGTGACTGTTATAGAAAAATCATTCTACTATTTTAAAGAAAAAGGTCCAGCCAACACACTTGTCTCTCCAGAAATGAATTTGGAGATTGAGGTGCTCAACCATCCCACCTATTGGATGATAAAGTCGCATGAAGAAATTGAAAAGCTTAGCTTACTCAATGCACGCGGCCAAATTTTACGTGATATCCCAGGTGCTGTTGAGCCTTTAAAAATTGATAAAAGCAGTCTGGCCCCAGGAATTTATTGGGTAAGGGTTTATGCGAAAAACACAATGAAGACAATTCGGATTGTCCGCTAGATTACCACTTACGCTTTTCATTATTTTCTACCTGAATGTCATAATTGGGTAAAAACCAGGTCATCATAAGGTCAAGAAAAGCTCGTCCTATTGCCATTCTTCGGTGGAGGTAAGAACTTACCTTCGATGGACAATGAAGAGCTTTATTTTACGATTGCCTTGACGATGATTCCGGATGTTGGGCCGGTACTTTCTAAGAACTTACTTGCTTATGTGGGCAGTGCCAAGGAGGTATTCACAACGTCGAAAGGAAAACTCGAGAAGGTACCGGGAATAGGCACTTTTGTGGCGGAGCGTGTGTTGGCGTTTAGGGATTTTGAGCGAGCCGAGAAGCAATTACTGTATGCGAAGAAGCAAGGTATTGACATCATTCGATTTCATGAACCCTCCTACCCGCAGCGACTCAAACGAAATCCCGACGCCCCGCTGCTCCTCTACTTTCAGGGAAAAGCCAACCTCAATATGCCTCGAATGATCAGCATCGTAGGCACCCGAAAATGCAGCGACGAAGCCCGACTTTTTACCGAAAGATTCGTCTCAGATTTACACGGATTAAACTGCGCCGTAGTTAGCGGACTTGCCTATGGTATTGATATCTATGCCCACCGCGCTGCCGTGAAACATAATCTTACAACAATTGGGGTTGTGGCGCATGGCCATGATCAAATTTACCCAGCGGCACACAGAGGAACGGCCAAAGAAATGCTTAATAATGGCGGAATATTAACTGAATACCCGATTGCTACCCGGCCTGATCGCGAGAACTTCCCTAGCAGAAACCGCATCGTTGCAGGAATGTGTGATGCCACTATAGTAGTAGAAACTCCTTTTAAGGGAGGAGCGATGATTACAGCCTATCTCGCCCATTCATATAACCGGGATGTATTTGCAGTGCCCGGCCAAGTTGGAGACCCAAGGAAAGAAGGAGTACATTTCTTAATCAAAAAAAATAAGGCCGCATTATTGGAATCGGTCGATGACTTGATGCAATACATGGGCTGGGACCAAGAACAAATGCCCATTCAACAACAACTTGTATTTGAACTGAGTCCTGCGGAAGATACTATCATGCAGCTATTTGAAACAAAGAAGAAATGGCATATCGATGCGTTAAGTCAGCATGATGCAATTTCATCCAGCGACTTATCACTGAATCTGTTAGAACTCGAATTAAAAGGATTAATCCGCAGTTTACCTGGAAAGGTGTATCAGAAAAATGGTACTTAGCAACTAGCCTTCGTTGGTAGTTTGCTCTGTTTTTGTTTCTTCGGTTGGCCAAGAAACAACCTCAATGCTTACCACAGGAGCTACATTGGAGAATAATTCCAATTCTTTGGCTGCTGCGTGAGACACATCAATTACGCGGTTAGTCTTATAATCGAAGCGATCGTTTATTGTGACCAATACAGATTTATTGGTTCTAAGGTTCGTCACTTTTACCACAGTACCGAAAGGCAAAGTCGCATGGCAAGCTGTATAAGCAGTGCTTTCGTATAATTCGCCGCTTGCAGTTGGCATACCCACATCGGAAGAGGCATAAGTGGATGCCATACCTGTATTACGGAGTTCTTGCGCTTGAGCTGCTGCCGTAAGGCAAATCATAGCAAGGAATAAAAAGAAGGATTTCAATGAAACGTTTCTCATAGTTGAAGGTGCAAAAAACCTAAATAAAACATTACCAACCAAGTAAAAAATCCACAGGCGCCATACGTTTACGCAAAAATTCAAGTTTTTGGGCAGAATCGCACCGCTATTACCTCTTAGCATCCTCAACAGACACGGTTATGCTCTGAATAGACAACAATCCATCAAATATGTGGAAAGAATAGCCCTCATCGGTGAATAAGAGCAGGCGCCAAGAGGCTATTTTTGCATATTCCTATGCAACTAGCCTATCTATCTATTGGTGTTTTAGGTGTAATCACCGCTTGGCAACTCTATTTTCACTTCCGATATTTTGTGCGCCTTTCCACGTTCAAACCTAAGGACAATGGACATCATCATTTGCCCGCTGTATCTGTGATTGTCGTCGCCCGGAACGAATACCAAAACCTCAAGGCCAATTTAGAATCGCTTTTGGATCAAGATTATCCTGATTTTGAGGTCGTCATCGTCAATAATGGATCATGGGATAAAAGCCAAGAATACCTCGAACAGATGGAAGCGGAACATGCGCGCCTAAAAGTGGTAAAAATTGTTGAGCAAGAACGCTATCCAAAGGGAAAGAAATTCGGCTTAACTTTAGGCATTAAGGCCGCCAATAATGAGTGGTTATTGCTTTCCGACAGCGATTGTCGCCCTATGAGCCGGAATTGGATTCGCTCGATGGCCGGAACGTTTAGCGAAAAGAAACAAATCAGCCTAGGTTATTCGCCGTATGAAAAGAAATCGAGCATATTAAATCTACTCATTCGATTCGACACCTTTTATACCGCATTGCAATACCTATCTTTTGCTTTGGCGAAAAAACCCTATATGGGCGTTGGACGAAACTTGGCCTATCGGAAAACATTATTCTTCAGTGTTAAGGGCTTTGCCTCTCATAACCATATCCTCGCTGGCGATGATGATTTATTCATCAACGAAACAGCTACAAATTCAAATACTTCCATCTGTATTGAACCTGATGCCTTCGTAGAATCTGCACCCAAAGACTCTTATGGTGATTGGATCAAGCAGAAAAACAGGCACTTGGGTGTTGGCAAACATTATTCCGGAAGCAGTAAAAGAAGATTGGCCGGATTGCATATTTCAAATACCCTCTTCTACGTGAGCTTGGCAGCAGCGATCTATTTCTGCATGCCTATTCAGAAGAATTATTTCTTCCTCGTCCCTGTTTACATCTATCTAGGTCGATTGATTTCTCAATACTTCGTCTATGGATTTGCGATGAAACGTTTGAAAGAAACTTCATTACTCTACTTTCTGCCGCTCCTCGATCTTTACTTTTTCTTCTTTTATTTCACCATGGGAGTCCGTGCTTTTTTAAGCAAGCCGCAACGTCAGAATTGGTAGTGAACAGGTTAAGCAGACGACCTATAGACCGCCAGATATATGACCTTTCAGATTGCCAGACTTTCAGATAGCCAGACTTTCAGATAGCCAGACTTTCAGATAGCCAGACAAAAATCTCTCACTAAAACTAAGCCGTCACCCTGACCTCGTGCGCCGGAGCTGTTAGGCGGAGGTGTACTGCGTAAGCCATAGCTGACGTAGGAAACGAAGGATTAGCGAGGCTTTTTGCCGAGTCGAAGGGCTCTACAAACTACTCGAAAATCGTCCGTAGACGCCGAGTGGTAGATTCATTCCAGATTTTGACTTCAGGTATAACTCTCCGGTATCCACCATGGTGGCTTTGGGGAAATGAGATTTGATGAGGTTCTCAGCAACAAGTGCTGATAAGCCTAGAGAATAAACATTCAGTAAGAAGAAATGATTTTTAGGATCAAGGAGCTGGGCGAGGTCAGTGAGCATTTCATTCAGACTCTCCTCCAATTTCCAACGTTCGCCTTTTGCTCCGATACCATAAGCCGGTGGATCGAGCAAGATTCCTTGGTAGATTTTTTCACGCTTGACTTCACGCTTTACAAATTTATGAGCGTCTTCTACGGTCCAGCGGATATTGTTTAAGTCGGAGAGCTCCATATTATCGCGGGCCCAGCTTACGACTTGTTTTACTGAATCGACGTGAACCACATCTGCCCCAGCTGCCTTGGCTGCTAATGATGCTCCGCCTGTATAGGCGAAAAGGTTTAATACTTTAGGTTCTTTGATGCGCATCTTCTCGACTGAGTCGTAGATGAAATCCCAATTGGCTGCTTGCTCTGGGAAGATGCCCACGTGTTTGAAGGAGGTCATGCCCAACTTCATACGCATTTTAAGTCCGTTGTATTGGTAATGGATATTCCAATTCGTAGGGACTTTTGGCGCTACCCATTCACCATTATGGGAGCCATTTTGCGAAAAGGTTCCATCGGCTAATGCCTTCCATTCCTTTTCATCGAGGACTTTATCCCAAATAGCTTGGGGTTCAGGTCTGCGTAAAACAAAACGTCCGAAACGTTCTAGTTTTTCAAAATTTCCGCAATCGATTAGCTCGTAATCTTTCCAGTTGGTTGGGGTAAGTAAATTCAAATCAGGCGTCTTCTTGGTCGGCAAAGATAAGCGCTTCTTCACTCAAAAGTGGCTTGCCCATAAAACGAAGTAAGAGCTGGGCCACAGTGATTACATCTTTCTGGCAATAGATACGAATACGCTCCAGGTTTTTCTCTTCCCAATAGACCTGTCCGACCTGCGAACCATCAATATCATCTTTGGGTGTTGGGATATCAAAAATATGCGCCAAGAGCTTGAGGGAGGTGAAGCTTTTGTAGTCGCCAAACTTCCATAATTCCATGGTATCCAGATGAGGAACTTCCCACGGCTTCTTACCCGGTGTATCTAGGAGCAAAGGCAATTTCATTCCGTGAATGGTCATTCTTCGGGATAGATAAGGGAAGTCGAATTCCTTGCCATTGTGCGCGGCCAATAAGAAGCGACTATTATCGAAACTGCCATTAAGTAACTCCGCAAATTGTTCCAGGAGTTCCTTTTCATCATCGCTATAAAAGGACTTCACCCGAAATTGGAAATGGGAATCATAAGCGCGAAATATCCCTACTGAGATGCAGACAATCTTGCCGAACTCAGCATAGATACCCGCACGGCCGTAGAGTTCTTCTGGCGTCTGTTGATCAGCTCCCTTGAGGTTGGCCGCCTTCAGTTTCCATAAGTCTTGGGTAGTCGCATCGAGGGTATCAAAATCCGGTTTTTGAGAGACCGTTTCAATATCCAAAACCAATACCCGCTCTAAATCCAATTGCTCAAGCATGGAAGCAAGTTCTTAAGAATTTTAAAAGGAAACAATGAGCATGGCGCATTTTGACGAAACTTTGACAAACACCACGCTCTCCGCTCTCCACACTCAAACTCGCGAAGCGCCCCTACCAGCCTCCGCCAGAGCCACCGCCGCCGAAGCTTCCTCCGCCGAATCCGCCGCCGCCACTAAAGCCGCCGCCACCGGATGAGAAGTTACCGTAGCCGCCGCCCATCATACGTCCTGCCATATATCCACCGGCTAGTCCGCCACCAAATCCTCCGCCACCTCGGCGAGAGAGAACAATGATCATGATGATGACAAAAATGATGATACCTAAAGCGGGTACTGGAGCTTTTTTACCTTTCCGGCCTCCATCGCCCTTGAACTCACCCTTCGATGCCGCAAATACAGCGTCTAGGGCTTGGTCAAATGCTTGGTAGTAGGCTTTTTGACGAAAGGCCGGCTTCATAATATCATTGATGATACTATGACTCACCGCATCGGTAACCACGGGCTCTAGACCACGTCCTACCTGGATGCGCAACTTTCTATCGGCCATAAACGCCGCAATCATAAGTCCATTGTCTTTTCCCTTTTGTCCGATACCCCACGCTTCAGCAAGTCGCTGGGTATAGAGGAAATCATCGTCTCCTTCTAAACTTTGCTCGATGAGAATAACCATCTGCGAAGAGGTGCTGTCTTGGTAGGCTACAATTTTACGCTCAAGCAGACCTTCTTCTTGATCGCTCAAGACATTAGCAAGGTCATAAACGCGTTTGCCTTCAATGAGCTTTGGAAACTCCTTTGCCTGCAGGCTAGCAAGCGAGAAAAGTAAAAATAGAAAACTAAATAGATAAGGTTTAACCGTATGAAATCTCGTCACTGAGTTCGTTTTTGTCGTTTGATTGATAAGGAAATTGAGCACTGAGTTGTTCTCCAGCCATGCGAATGCCTTTACTTAGGCCTTCGGCATAGTTCTTTGCTTTGAACTCACTGGTTACAGTATCTCTTATTTCATCCCAAAAATTGGCAGGCACTTTGGCATTGATTCCACCATCCCCTAAAATGGCAAATTTGTGGTCTTCATAGGCCAAATAAAAGAGCACCCCATTGCGGAGTGCCGTTTTATGCATTTCTAATAATCCGAATAAATCGGCTGCTCTGTCCATCACATCCATCTTGCAGTAAGGTTCAATATGCAAACGAATTTCTCCGGAGCTGTCCTTTTCTGCCTCTTGAATGGCGGCTAATATCTGTGCCTCTTCGGCTTCGTTTAAAAATTTCTTACTGAGTAATCCCATTAGTCATTAAGTAGCTGATCAACATTTGGCGCTTGTTCGGCGTTTTCAGTAATCGCTTCAAAGCCTTCTTTCTTTTCAAATTCATCCGCTTTTCCAATAAAGCTTAATGCCCATCCTCGAATCAATCCACGAATTTGTGCATTGTAGTCCTTAATGGCTGAGGTATAGTTATCGCGTTCTGTTTTAACTCGATTTTCAGTTCCTTCTAATTGAGATTGAAGCATGGAGAAATTCTCCGTTGAGCGAATATTTGGATAGGCCTCAAATGCTAGATTGATTGCATTATTGATGGTCTTATCTACCTTTTGCAATTGTGCTGGACTCTGTGCCGATTTAATCTCACCTTGTAGTTGTGGCAGGTTATCTTCGTATGATGCAATTCCAGCTCTCGCTTGCGTTACACCCAATAAAATTTCTTTTTCGTTTGAAGCAGCTGCTTTAACTGTAGCAACTAACTGAGGAACGACATCCGCTCTCCTTTGGTAAGCAGATTGAACATAGCCCCATTTTTCTTTGACTGCCTCATCATAGGTGATTGCCTTATTATAGACGCTATTTGCGTACAAAAAGAAAAGTAAAAAAAAGGCGGCAATGCTACCCAATACGATCCAAACTGTTTTCATGTTTCTAATTTAGTAATTTTTATATCCCTACCTCTGCAAAGGCAGTGCTAAACAATTGCGCCATGTGGTATTTCACCCGCTCTTTGACCGCATCCATCGAAACCTCATGCCCTAACTCCACTTGCATGCTGGTAACGGCCTTATCGTCAATGCCGCATGGCACTATGTGTCCGAAGTATGAAAGGTCAGTATTTACATTCAACGCAAGCCCGTGCATCGTAATCCACCGCGAACAACGAATGCCCATTGCACAAATCTTCCTGGCTCTGTCAGAATCGTCAAAATCCAACCAAACACCTGTCAAACCGTCAATTCTTCCTGACTGAATGTCAAAATCCTTTAAGGTAAGAATGATCGCTTCTTCGAGGTAGCGCAGGAATTTATGGATATCCGTAAAGTAATATTCTAGGTCGAAAATGGGGTAAGCCACCAATTGTCCGTAACCATGGTAGGTGATATCTCCTCCCCGATTGATAGGAACGAAGCTGGCATCAATATCTTTTAAGCCTTGCTCATCGACTAGGAGATTTTCCAGGTGACCTGATTTCCCCAAGGTATAGACATGCGGGTGTTCGACATACAGAAGGTAGTCTGTGGTATCCGGACCGACATAGGCTTCTTCCGCCACTTCTGCTTTCCGCTTGGCCAGCTTGATGGCGACGTTCTCAGCAAACAGCTTTTCCTGATACTCCCACGCCTCTTGGTAAGGCATGGTTCCTAGTTCTTGGAAATTGACCTTGCGCATGGGGCAAAGGTAACGAGTTTTCGAGTTATCGAGATTGCGAGGATTCGAGGTTGCGAGATGGCGAGATTGTGAGCTCCGGTCCCTGAGCTGCTAAGACCATATTCAGGTTGAGTAGGTACTTCACAGCTGGTCGAAGGGAGAGGAAATAAGACCGCCAGGCTTTCAGACAAGCAGACCGCAAGACAATTAGACTTCCAGACCATCAGACAAAATTTACTCAAGCAGGTCGTTGTCTCGCTGACCTGCTCTTTATCTTAAACGTAAAGATTATTCGAGGATTCGAGATTACGAGATTGCGAGATTGCGAGAATCCGGTCCCTGAGCTGCCAGTCGAAGCTTTGATTTACGACAAATTT
>CAZUIT010000006.1:0-123585 GCA_964620355.1 uncultured Burkholderiales bacterium
AAAATCCTCGCGGATTTTCTATTTGGTTTGTATTTGCTAAATTAGGTGCTTAAACACGCCACTAATCATACACAAACACGTTGTACCCAATTCCCTTTACTATGCAGAAAGCTTTAGCAATTGTACTAATTACTCTCTTTGTTAGCTGCGGATTCAGAGAGCTTTATTCAACCCTAAACAATCCAATAGCAACGCAATACCTTGTTCGGATTGAATTGATTAATCCATATATCCCGGAATCAAATCAAGAACATAAAATCTTTGAAATTAAAGAGCCTCAAAATGTTATTGCATACGCTAAGAAACTAAATAGAGCGAGAAAAGATGGCGCTTGGAAAGGAGCCCATAATTTAAGGTTGAATTTGATTTATAGTACTGATACAATTCAATACATTGTTTTTGACACCGAAAACAATAGAGTCTTCAAGTCGGGACATTCAGCAATATGTTTCACACTTCCAAAGCCAATAAAATAAAGAACTGGCTACAACACCGCGCTAGCCCAATGCTCCTCTCCTATTTTCAACATGACTCACCGCTTTCTTGCCACTAAATCGTTTTATAGCCAAAATTGGAATGATACTTATCCCGCGATGCCTAGTGCGGTGGGGCGTCCACGAAAAGAGCGAAACCCGATTAGGGTTCACGAACGCCTATAAAAATAAATAACTTGGTGAGTAAATTTGGACTTTTTGTCCCCAGGGGCGGCTGGCTTGAGCGGAGAAAAGTCTAAATTTGGTTTTCGTGGTGTCTTTTTTTGGTTCTTTTTTGGACAAGCAAAAAGAACAAGGAAAGTTAGTGATGAAAACGAATAGCTAGAAAGCCTGCAAATGCCAGTAAATAATGGCATTAAATACATCGACATGCACAGCAAACAACACGTTAATGAGAGGGGAAATTTGTCATAAATTATCTGGATACAAAAACCAAAATAGGATTAGCGGTATAATAGCGGAGACTCATGTTACTCAAGCTGGTGGTCGGCCCTTAAATCGAAATGACGAATGAAATACACCTTATTGATTCTCTTCACTTTCGGTACTTTGTCTGCATCGGCTGGTTATGATCTAGCAATCATCCATGACGCGGATGGATTTACCAATATTCGCAGTGGCCCTGGGACTCATTTTAAGGTGATTGACACTTTATTCAATGAAGACTTCTTTTATTATGAGATAGATGAATGCAGCGATTGGGCGAAATTAACTGCTTGGAAAGGAAGCCAAATTGAAGGCTATATCCATACAAGCCGAATTCAGCAGGTCAGCAGACTTGACAGTAAAAAACAAAAAACACTCATCACAAAAATCCTGATTCAACAGCGAAAAATAGCAGGTGGCATGCGAAATTCTAAGGACAGTCTTGACCGCTATAAATACGCGCAGGAACGAAACTTTTATAATGATGCCAAATATGAACCGGTACTTCAAGTTCTCCCCCATTATTTCTGTGCGACAAGAGATACACAAATAATTGACCTGTTTTTTGAAACGATGTGGGCCGACAAAGGCTCAGCAAGTGAAATCCCAGGTATCTATATTTGCGACTGCTTCGTTTGCAATCCTGATCTGGTCAGCGCAAGGCTTAATAAGCTCCAAAGCAAAGAACAAAAATTGTTAATTCTTGACAAGATAGCATACGGATTGATGGAGCATTTTCAGGTAGACCAAGACGGGAATTCAAGCGATAAAAAATATAATGAGTTGATGGCACGGGTCTCTAAATTACGAGATTAAATCAATCCCTAAATTTGAAAAAAGCACTTATATCACTTCTGTTCTTCGGTCTGCTGCTGGTGTTTTCATGTGGTGGAAGACAAATCAAATTCAACAAGAAAAAATGGCTTGAGATCGATGATGGTTTCTACTCGAGTAGAGAAAAAATGATCCAAGATATTCTGGAAAATCACCTTAAACCTGGGATGACCTACTATGAAATTGTCCAATTGCTTGGCCCACAAGAAAACCTCCATCTGCAAGAAAAGAACACGATGGGCTATACTGTGATGGTTGATTACGGCTGGGACATCGATCCGGTTGAAACAAAAACTTTATATATTGAGTTAGACGAGGATTCCACGCTGAAATATGCGAGAATCGACCATTGGGAAAGTGGGCAATGAACTCCCCTTCATCCCGTCACTCTGACTGTGTGCGCCGAAGCTCATTCCGATAACTAAGCGGGAGAAGCGATGGAACCACGTAGCAGAAGAGCCAAAACCCATCCCTTGCCTTTCCAATCTTCCCACGTAAATTTGCAGCGATGAAAACTGTCTATGTCATTGACGCTGTTCGTACAGCGATAGGAAAATACGGAGGTACACTTTCAACAGAAAGACCAGATGACCTCGCTGGTTTCGTGATAAAATCATTAATGGAACGTAACCCAAGCATCGACTATAATGAAGTAGAAGATGTGATTATGGGCGCGGCCAACCAATCGGGAGAAGACAATAGAAATGTGGCCCGTATGGCCGCGTTGCTTGCTGGCTTGCCTGTTTCTATTCCAGGAATTACCGTAAACCGCCTTTGTGCTAGTGGCATGCAAGCTATTATTCAAGGTGCTCAAGGTATTCAGACTGGCGCTGGTGAAATCTATATCACAGGTGGTGTGGAAAGCATGAGCCGTGCTCCTTTTGTTATGGCTAAATCTTATGCGGCTTTTGGTCGCGTTCCGGAAGTGTATGATACGACCATCGGTTGGCGTTTTACCAATCCAAAACTTTCAGAACTTTACTATCCATATGCCATGGGTGAGACTGCTGAAAACGTGGCCGAGCGTTGGAAAATCAGCCGCGAAGAACAAGATGCTTTTGCCGTGGAATCGCAACGTCGCTATGACGAAGCCCATCAAGCAGGAAAATTCGCTAACGAAATTGCCGCCTATTCCATCAAACAACGCAAAGGCGACCCAATCATATTTGACAAAGACGAGCATCCTCGCCTGTCGAGCATAGAAACGCTCGCCGGACTAAAACCAGCATTCAAAAAAGACGGAAGTGTAACAGCCGCGAACTCTTCAGGGATCAATGATGGCGCTTCTGCCCTTATCTTGGCCTCAGAAGAAGCAGTAAAAAAATACAATCTCAAACCAATCGCACGATTTGTGTCCTTTGGCGCTGCCGGTGTTGATCCAGCGATTATGGGTGTGGGACCAATTCCAGCCAGTCAGAAAGCCATGAAACGTGCAGGTCTCACCGCCAATGATTTGGGATTGATTGAACTCAATGAGGCATTCGCATCACAAAGTATCGCCTGCCGAAGAGACCTCGATCTCGACCCAAACAGAGTGAACGTAAATGGAGGCTCGATTGCCATTGGTCATCCATTAGGAGCATCGGGAGCCCGGATCTCCACAACCCTGCTCCATGAGATGCAGAAAAGAGAAGACGCTAAATATGGACTAGCTACGATGTGTATTGGAGTGGGTCAGGGATTGGCAGCTATTTTTGAGCGTTTGTAATCGGTCCATAGACCATGGACCATGGAGGCTATCTTATGGTACTAAAAAGGTTTTGGGTTATAGGTCGAGACAGTCCGGATGAGGAGCATTGCGCCTTCAGCATCAATACATGCTGTTGGTTTAAAATATTTATTATGAAAAATACGTTTTTAAGTACCTTATTGATTGCCTTCTTAAGTCAACTCAGTTTTGCTCAGACCTTCGACAAAACCAAGTTGGATCAATATTTTGATGCCCTCGAAACGAATAACAAATTCATGGGTAGTGTGGCTGTTTCAAAGGATGGCAAAGTGATTTATTCCAAAACCATTGGCTATGCAGATATTGAAAACAAGCTCAAGGCAAACGAAAACTCCAAGTACCGAATTGGCTCTATTTCCAAAACCTTTACCACTGTAATGGTATTGAAAGCGGTAGAAGAAAATATATTGGATATCAATCAAACGATTGACAACTATTTCCCCAGCATCAAGAATTGTCAGTCTATTACTGTCGAGCACCTTCTTAGTCATCGAAGTGGAATACACAACTTCACGGATGATGAAAGCTATCTAACCTATAATACAGAAGCCAAGACAGAAAAAGAAATGCTCGAAATTATTGCAAAAGGAGGTAGTGACTTTGAACCAGATTCTAAGGCCGAATACAGTAACTCTAACTTTGTCTTGCTGAGTTATATTCTGGAAAAGACCTATAAAAAACCTTATGCCGACATTTTGCAGGAATCTATCATTCAACCATTAGAGCTAAAATACACATCATTAGGAGGCACCATCAATTCAAAGGAGAATGAATGTAAATCCTATACCTATTTAGGTGCTTGGAAAATCCAGCCAGAAACGGATATGTCTATCCCACTTGGTGCAGGCAGTATTATTTCTACTCCGAGCGATTTAACCCAATTCAGTGATGCCTTGTTCGGTGGGCAAATTCTTAAGGCCAGCAGTCTGGAACTCATGAAAACCTTAAATGACGGCTATGGCATGGGGCTATTTCAGGTTCCATTTAATGATAAAAAAGGATACGGACATACAGGCGGCATCGATGGTTTTAGCTCTGTTTTCTACCATTTTTCAGACGGCAACATTTCTTACGCCTTAACCTCAAACGGAGCAAATTTTAAAAATAACGACATCTCAATCGCCGTATTAAGTGCTGTATATAACCAAGCTTATTCGATTCCAGAGTTTACTAATTTCCAAGTGACATCGCAAGACTTGGACAAATATCTAGGCGTTTATGTTTCCAGTGAACTCCCGATTAAAATCACCATCACTAAGGACAAAACAACACTGATTGCACAGGCGACCGGCCAATCTGCCTTTTCATTGGAAGCAACCGCAAAGGACAAGTTTAAATTTGAACAGGCAGGTGTTATTATAGAATTTAACCCGGAGGAAAATACGATGCTCTTGAAACAAGTTGGCGGGAAATTCACTTTTACCAAAGAATAATCCCAGGTTAAGAATTGTATGCGCTGCTTACTTATTTTAGAAGAGCAGCCCTGCACAGAAAACAATTTAGACTAGCTGGGTAAAATATTGGGAAAGGCTCCAAAAAAAATAGAACTATGCTAAGCTCAACTTCATCAACCTTTCCAGATACCGAGAGTATTAATTTGGTTCAAAAGTCATTAGACGGAGACAAAAAAGCGCTCAACCAGCTTATTATGTTACATGAGCCCTTTATCTATAATGTAGCTTGGAAATACACAAATAACTCGGAAGATGCCAGAGACTTAACTCAGGAGGTATTGATAAAGGTCATAACCAAACTTTCCACTTTTAATGGGAAAAGTGCTTTCAAAACATGGCTCTACCGTATTGTGGTGAATCAATTTTTACAAGCCAAAAGAAGACCCATGGAAGACCGTTGGGAAAGCTTTGATGTCTTTTCCAAAGAACTAAATACTATTCCAAGTCCAGACGTGTCACTTGAGGAAGAAATTGAACAAGAATTAAGAACAAAAACAGCACGTACACGGTGCATGTCGGGCATGCTGATGTGCCTAACCCGCGAACAGCGATTACTCTACATTCTCGGCGATGTTTTTAACCTGAATCATCACATTGGCGCAGAAATATTTGGCCTATCACAACAAAATTATCGTGTAAAATTATCGCGCACAAGAAAAGAGTTTCATGCTTTTATGAACCAGCAATGTGGTTTAATAAATACCGACAACCCATGCCGATGTTCTAAGAAAGCCAAAGCCATGGAGGCCGCCGGTAAAATGCTAACAGATAAAAAAATGTTTGATCCAAAATACACAGCTACCATTGAAACATATGCGAAAGGCATTGCGGATGAGGTAGCCGACCTTGTGGATAGAAAATATATCGCGTTCTTTCAAAAGCACCCTACAAAGGAGGATTTTGACACGCAGACGGTTGTCAATGAAATTGTGAACGACAATGACTTACACAAGTACTTCGAATGACTAAATGAGAAATTGATTTCTAGAAAATGCGGCTTAGTTCCATTATTCTGTTTTGTAACACGTGAATGCTTCTTGTATCTAATGTAAAATTGAGCACATGCGTTCACATTCAAAAACAAAAAAGATTATGCTAACAACCGTATTTATCATCGCCTCACTAATTCTCCTTCTCAGTCTATCTGGACAACGAAAACCCCAAACCAGAACTGCCTTAATCATTAATTGCAGCAGTGCTGATGTGTGGGCAATTATGGGTAAACAATTTAGTGATGTACATCTTTGGTCGAGCAATTTTAAAGCGTCTAAGCCGGGTGGGACTGAAAAATTTAGTGGAATTGATTATTCTTTTCGCGCTACTCAAACAGATAGAGGAGAAACCATTCAAGTTTTAGATACGTTTGATTCTGAAAATTACCGCTTGGCTTATCATATCACCAAAGGCATACCCACTATTGCAAAAAGTGCCAGTGCCGTTTGGTCGTTAAGGCCAATAAATAGCAATCAAACAGAAGTTATATTAGAATTTGATATGGAGGTAAAAAACGCAATAGGTTATTTATTATCACCACTAATCAAACTCAAAATAGCAAAATCAGCAAGAGAAATTGCCGAAGAGCTGAAGTACTATATGGAAAACGGCAATGTTCATCCACGAAAGACAAAAATGGATTGAACCCAGGCTAGAAAAAATAATCGTGTGTATTGCATTTTTAATACAAGAGCTCTCCGCAACTCTTTTGCTATAACCCGAATACATCTCTATTTTTGCCCTCCCAATGTCAAATACAAATACAAATCACCCCGCACTTTCCTATATCAATGAGGTTTTAGCTACGATGCCAACAGATTGGTTGAAGCTAACAACTCATCGACTCGATATCTATGATGAAAGTCAAGCCAAAACCCAGTTCCTCGATGGATTTGAAACCTTATTTCATAGTCAAATCACTGATTCATCTGCACTGGCAGCTTTACCGACAGCGTATGACTATATCCGTTTGGGACACCCACTATCCTCTATACTTGAATGGGGAATTGCTCAGATTAATACCTTGAATCCTGATCAGATTATTAGTTTTTCCTCGAATATGACGCCTTTGATGGCGGTTTTGAGAAAGAACCTGCTCGACAACAAAAACACCCGAATTCTATATTCTGGTGAACTCTCAGCCAATTTCGATGCTGAACTCATCAAACGTGTTTATGGATACCACTTCGATCTGGAGCAGATTGAACAAAGTGCAGAAGTATCTGACTATGATGGCAGCACTGTTTTACTTTCCCATTCCGCTCAAATTGGCAGCTTCGACCTCCATCCAGCCATCGACTTCTATATCCAAATCCATCCTCAACTAGGAAGCATTCTGCTTGTCAATGGGGAGAAAAACAAAAGCTATATCTCGGCGATTCAGCATGTGCGCAGAAGAGAGACTATAGCGATGACACCGGCCAATTGTTTGACTGCATTACAACTGCTTTGCGGACAACCAGCCATTTATCATGATCAAAAGAATATTGCTTCGGATAAAAAACAAGTCCATACATCCATTAAAGAAATTACGCATTCTGATTCTTTGGCAGTAATTGGTTCTAGTGGACTCTCTGTTCAGTATTCCATTATGATGGGGTTGATTCATGAGGCGATGGATAAATATCCTGAAAAAGCGATCAAGTTCCTCGTTCCACCCAACTGCTATGGCGGCACCAACGACCAAGCTCGACGCGTGGCCGCTTGTCTCGATCAAGTGGAAGTAATGGACCTTTTTGTAGATGGCGATAACGACATGGTTCAAAGCACGAATTCTGTATTGGATGAAGTAGCACGACTCGATGCAATTCCCTTTATCATTGCTGAAATTCCAACCAACCCGCGTGTTGAGGTTCCTGATCTGAAAAAATTAAACGAGGCACTAAGCAAATCACGTCAAACGCCAAGTGGTGAAAAGGCCATCGAACCAGTCTTTATCTTGGACCAAACCTTTTGTCCTAATGTCAACTTCCTTGGGGATGATGAAGTACTCGCTGGAGTGAAAGTCATTTCATATGTAAGTGGTTCGAAATTCCCAAGCGGAGGAAAATGCACCGCGGGATATGCCGTTGCCAATAAAAAGGCAGCTTCATTGATGGATAAAATCGCTTTACATATGCAGATTTGCGATAACGAGGCGACCGAGCTTCAAATGGCGTACTTGTCGGAGCAATTGCCTTCTATGAATCAGCGGATTGAAGGCGCCTACAAGAATACTCGTGAATTTGTTAACTTCATCAAAGAAGTATTGCCAACCGCTAAAATCAATTTTGTGTCAGAAGAACTGGCTGCCCAAGGATTTACCCCTTCTGTATTCTCATTAGACCTTCCCACTAAGGGGAATAGTGATGAGGAACGAGAAAATTACAAAAGGGCATTAAATCATAAGCTCATTTCGATGATGATTACTGAAATCCCAAACGAAAGCAAATACTGCGTGAGCTATGGCCAGTTAAAAGGCTGTTATTGGACGATACCTGCAACCTCTACACAGGGCACCACCAAAGAGGGCGATAAGGATTATATCGCTAGAGTAGCACTGTCTGCAAATATGGATTTGGAGCGCCATAAGCAGGTGTTTAAGGATTTTGTAAGGGGCATTTGAGCCCTTCGGCTACGCTGAGGATGACGAGGTTGAGGCCAAAAAAAAAAGCATCCCCAATCGAGGATGCTTTTTTTATAGATAAATAATCAATTACTGAAGAATGATACCCGTGGCTTCAAAACGCAATTCACGTTTTGGCTCTGTGATGGCATCAATTTCCTCCTGCGTTTTTTTAGCATCCACTGCATAATGCTTGAGATCATCTACCGAAGTTGTTTTCCAGTAGATACGTCCTTCAGCGATGGCGGTTTTGCCAGAGCAATCTTTAGGCAATTGGAATGCATGGTCTTTGGTCATAACCATCATGCTTTTTCCTTCACCGAGGTCGTAGGTATACCAGCAGCCTTCTGCTTGACATACTTCTTCTACTTTCCCAATGACCTTGCCCGTCATTTCGTCTTGGCCTTCCATTTTGGCGACCATTTCGGTAATGGCAACGGCTCCGTCTGCGGTGATTGTTTCTCCGAAATTTCCTGATTTAGGAGTTTCTTTACATGCAGCTAGAAATACGAGTCCTAGTGCGATGAGTGCGAATTTTTTCATCATTTTACAAGGTTTAATTCGTCAATAATATTGCTTGCTCCGAAGTATTTATCAACGATAAAGAGCACGTAGCGGATATCCACATTGATACAACGTTTGTATTTCGGGTCGAATACGATATCGCCACTCATGGCTTCCCAGTTTCCATCAAAAGCCAATCCTATCAATTCGCCATTTGCATTGATTACTGGTGAACCTGAGTTTCCTCCGGTGATATCGTTATTGGTAATAAATCCAACAGGCAATTCACCGGCAGCATTTGCATACTGACCGTAGTCCTTCTTATTATACAAGTCGATCAAGCCACTCGGAAGGTCAAACTCATAGTCGCCTGGCACATATTTCTCCATAACACCTTCGATGGTGGTATAGAAAGAATAGTTCACCCCGTCTTTTGGTTGATACGCTTGTACAGAACCGTATGTCAAACGCAATGTTGAGTTTGCATCTGGGTAGCGCACCATTTTCGGGTCCATCTCCATCAATCCTTTTAAGTAAGTACGCATTTGAAGCGACTTTGTTCCATTATAGGCATCCACTTGCGTTTTAAAGTTGGCGATATAATGCTGATAGAAAGCATGGGCATACTCATAAACTGGATCTTTGGTCAATTTTTTCAAAGAAGGTTTTTCAAGGAATTCCTGCATTTTCTCAGGAGAACTGAACATGGTCTTTTTGAAAGCATCGGCTGCGTATGCTTTAAATGCTTCTTCTGGTTCAAGCTTTCTATACTTCTTAAGAATGGTCTGAATTATTGCAGGATGCTGTTCTTTTGGGATATTCTTATAGTAGAGGTATAGAGTTGCAGCCATGATGTTTTGGTCAACCACCGCATTGTACGCATCAAAGAAAAAAGGAACGGCCCCCTTGTATTTTGTGAGAGAAGTTTCCAACTCTTCTTTCTTTTCCTTGTCACCAAGTAGTGGTTCAAGTGCAAAAAAGCGATATGCATTAATTGCTGTTCCGCTTCCAAAAACACCTTCATTCAAGTAAGTAGGCTGAAGCGCAACCGAGCTGTAGTTATTATGTGCCTGACGTAAGTTATTCAATACATCCGCATACTCTGGTTTCCCTTGTGCCCATGCCTCAAATTTCGCTTCGATAGCCTGCTTTTCACCTACCACGTTCAAACGTTTTAACTGCTCGGTTTGTCCGATATAGTATTTCCAGTAATTGGCAATTTGGGCATAGCGAGAAGACATCAATATGCGAAGGCTATCGTCTTTTCTCATTTCTTCCATCATCAACTTTAAGCGAGCATCGCGCAATTCAACGATAGAAGGATTTACTTTATCAATGGCAATTTCCAATTCAAAAGAAGTAGCGTATCGGTTGGTTCTTCCTGGGTATCCAAATACCATAGAGAAATCACCTTCTTTGACTCCTTTGATGGATACAGGTAGAGAATGTTTTGGTGTATAAGGTTTATTTGCCTCATTAAACTCAGCAGGCATATTATCTGGGCCAGCATAGATGCGGAACATGGAGAAATCACCCGTATGTCTTGGCCACATCCAGTTATCGGTATCTCCACCGAATTTCCCGATGTTTTGTGGTGGTGCGCCTACCAATCGTACATCCGAATAGCGCTCCATTACAAAAAGGATAAATTGATTGTCGTTAAAGATTCCTTTTACACTTGCGGTATAATGGCCAGCAGAAGTAATTTCTTCTTCAATCTGGGCACTCAATTCACGGATTTTCGCTTTGCGTTCCGTATCACCCAAGCCTTTTATCTCAGGTAGGATACGTGCGCTCACGTCTTCCATTCTTACCAATACGGCAGCCCAAAGTCCTTTTACTGGACGTTCTTGAGCGTTACTTTTAGCAAAAAAGCCGTTATCAAGAATATTATCCTGAGTATTGCTCAAGTCGGCAATGGCATCATATCCGCAGTGATGATTTGTTAGGACCAATCCTTTATCGGAAATAATCTCTCCCGTGCAGAATCCACCAAACCATACGATGGCGTCTTTCATCGACGCTTGATTCGCATCATAAATTTGCTTGGGAGTAAGTTTCAATCCCAAACGTTGCATTTCGGCGTAATTTTGACCTTTCAACAAAATTGGCAACCACATCCCTTCGTCGAAGGAACCAGCATACGAACTAAGTAAGGTCAAAAACGCAATGAGCGTTGTAAAAATTCTTTTCATGAATAGTCTTTCTATTGTGCGCGACAAATTTAGCCAATTGTCGCTCATCGACACTCCTTCTAGACAATCTTTTAAAAAAATCCGCTAAACGAACAACATTAGCGCAGTACAATAAATGATGAAGTAACATTTATTTAACATTGGCTTAATAAAGAAAGAAAATTTAGACTGCAATTTTGTAGTTGAATTATGGAAGTAGCAAATCAAACATCCATTCATACAAATCTTTCTCAATCAGATTCCAAATCAGATTCCAAGTCAAGTCGCACGAATATGCCACTTCAAGTTATTCAGAAGGAAAAAGGATTCCTGATTCTGATGGTTTTAGGGTTTGCCGCGACCATATTGTTCTACCAAACACCGCAAATAGCCATGTGGTTAGGGTTCGGTTTTGCTGCCTATTCTGCCATTGCTAATGACAGCATTCAAACCATTGGTACATTTATAGGCTCCAATGGCGATAAAAAATGGTGGGTACTTTGGCTGTTCATTGGTTTAATCTTTTTAGCAACAGTCACCTATAGCTGGATTGTATTTGATGGCGATGTTTCTTTTCAACGCTTGTTGTCGACCGATAAGGTTAGCGGTGAGCTTCTTTATCCTCACCCGTCTAGTTTCAACTTTCTACAAATTGCAGCTCCGCTTATTCTTCTTCTTATAACACGGTTGAAGATGCCAGTATCTACCACATTCTTGCTTTTGAGTGCGTTCACGATCAGTGCTGGTGGAATATCACAAATGATAAGCAAAAGTTTAGGGGGTTATGCCATTGCCTTTGCCTTGTCTATCGTTGTTTATCTCGTCCTCAACAATCTAGTTCGCAAACATTTTAGCAGCAGAAAGCCAGCAAAAGGTTGGGTAGTTGCCCAATGGCTCACCTCTGGCGCTCTTTGGTCAATTTGGGTAATGCAGGATGCGGCCAATATTGCCGTATACCTTCCCCGTCAATTAGACATCTATCAATTTCTCGGATTTTCTCTATGTATCTTCTTCGGACTCGGGCTTTTGTTCTACCTCAGAGGAGACAAGATCCAAGGAATCGTAACGGAGAAAACTCAAATCACCGATATGCGTGCGGCTACCTTGGTAAACTTGGTTTACTCGCTTATCATGCTTTATAAACTTACGGTTAGCACAATTCCAATGAGTACCACGTGGGTATTTCTGGGACTATTAGGTGGAAGAGAGATTGCCATGAACTTTATGCGCAGAAAAGAAGGTAATGCCCATACATTCAAAGCCATTCGCTTGGCTGGAAAAGATATTCTCTATGCTAGTTTCGGGTTAATTGTATCGGTATTAATTGCCATGGGAGTAAATGATGGCGTTCGTGCTGATATCCTATCCCTATTCCATTTTTAGTTTACTCAGGCGATTAAAGCGCCAATAAAGTAGAATAGCAGAAACACTGAGTCCGAGTAAAAGTCCAACCCAAATACCTTCTACGCTCAATGCGGTATTAAAGCCCAAATAATACCCAACGGGAATACCAATTACCCAATAGGCAAATAAGGTGATAAGCATTGGCCGCTTCACGTCTCCAATACCACGAAGGATTCCAAGGCCAATAGCCTGAATGCCATCCGAAAGCTGAAACAATGCGGCAATGAGCAATAGCTGTGACGCCCAATCCTCGACTTCTTTATTATCAATAAACATAGCAACAATCTCCTGACGAAAAATGGCCAAGAGTGCGCCGCAAAAGATCATCCACACGGCACCCAATAACAGGGCTGCTTTACCTGCAACACGAACTTGTACTTGAGAGTAAGCCCCAAAGGCTGCTCCTACTCTGATTCCCCCAGCTGCTGCAAAGCCGGTTACAGCCATATAGGTTAACGCTGCGGTATTGATTGCAATTTGATGTGCCGCCTGTTCAGCCACGCCTATCCATCCGGCCATAATCATCGCTCCACCAAAGGCAGCAATCTCAAAAAAATACTGAAATCCTGATGGAATGCCCATCTTCATCACCTTCTCAGAAAACACTTTTGCCAATTTAGGCTTTTGCTCAACGAATGGATTTAGTGCCTTTGAATTATGCAAATAGACTAACATAGCCAGCATCATTAAGGTACGCGTAATTAAGGTAGCGTAACCCGCCCCATCTAAACCCAATTCTTCAATACCCAAGTTTCCATAAATCAATACCCAATTTAATAAGGCGTTTAATGGTACCGCTAAGAGGGTAATTACCATCGACGACCAGGTGAAAGACAATCCATCAGCAAACTGCTTAGCACTCAAGAAAAGAATCATGGGCAAAACAGAAAAACTAATAATTTGCAGATAGCTTACCGCTAAGTCTGCCACCAATGGGTCTTGCCCAAAAAGGTGAAATTGCATGCTCAAAAGCAGCACCAGAGCTTGTATGATGATGGAAACGAGTATTGAAGCACGGTATGAGCCACGGAGAATTCCAGCAGTTTCCGCATAGTCTTTTTTTGCCGCAGCCATGGATACCAGCGGAGAAACGGCAGTAGAAAGACCAAACCCAAATACAGTAATAAGAAAGAAAACTGAAGAGGCTACCCCTGCCGCGGCCACTGGCTCTTCACCAATCTTACCGACCATAGCCGTATCCACCACGCCCATCATCACCTGACCTACTTGGCCAACTACAATCGGCCACGCCAATTTTAAGGTCGCCTTGAAGTGCGATCTGTATGCGCGCCAAAAGCCCTTAAATCGCATTCTATTCTACATAGAGAAGGAGCCCTTTCAGGTATTCTCCTTCCGGATGAAAGATATTTACTGGGTGATCAAGTGGCTGACCTAATTGCTGTAGAATACGCACATTACGTCCCACATCCGCGGCTGCCCCAAATACAATCTTTTGGAAGAGCAGCTTATCAATATTCTGAGAACATGAGAAGGTTAAGATTAAGCCTCCTGGTTTAATACGCTTGAATCCCAGCATATTCAATTCCTTATACCCTCTTGTTGCATTCTCCACCTTCCTTGCGCTTTTTGCAAATGCGGGAGGGTCGAGTATTATCATATCATAATAGTAAGGCTCAGCGGCCTTCAAATAGTCGAAGCAATCTGCTACAAAGGATTCGTGGCGGTCGCCCAACTCATTCAATGCCACATTCTCCTCACACATGGCTATAGCATCTTTAGAACTATCCACGGAATGTACAATCTCTGCTCCACCTTGCAAGGCATAAACACTAAATCCGCCAGTATAGCAAAATGTATTGAGTACTTTCTTGCCCTTACTGTAGCTACCTGCCAATTCGCGGTTCACCCGTTGATCGAGAAAAAAACCTGTTTTTTGGCCTTTTTCAAAATCGACCTTCAGCTTCACGCCATTTTCTTGAACGACTACAGGAAGCTCAATTGGCTCGGTCAACCAAGTTATCTCTTCGTTTATCTTCTCTATTATTTGTGAGCTTTGCTTGGTCTTGAGATAGATATGCTCAAAGCCAAGTTCCATAAAAGCACTTTTCAATTCTTGAACGAGGCCTTCCGTGCCTTTGATCAGCAATTGGACCACCATGCTTTTGCCATATGCATCGGCAATTATTCCCGGAAAGAAATCACCCTCGGCATGCAGTAGACGATAACAGTCCGTTCTACTAAAGTCAATCAGTTCTTTTCTGATTTCCAGCGCTCGACGAATTTTCTCTTTCCAATAGGCGGCATCAATCACCTTGTCTTTTGGATCAAATTCAAAAACGCGACAAACGATTTGGTTGAATGGACTAAAAAACCCGTAGCCCAAAAGTTTGCCTTCGTTCGAAACCACTTCTATGATTTCCCCATTCCCCGCCTGCGGAGCTTTCGCAACCGCCCCTGAAAATATCCAAGGGTGACGGTGCACGAAGGCACGCTCTTTTTTAGGTTTAAGAATGAGTTGTGGAAACATAATTATTTGCGTTTACGCTGTTGTTGCTGTTGTTGTTTTGCCATCGTCTCTAAACGCTCTGCAAAACGTGATTTTTTCGTTGGTTTTTTCTTGTTCTCCTGAATTCTAGCATGGATTTTATCGTCGTCCACAAATTTTCGAATCGCCCATTGTTGACCAAAAGTGATCATGTTCGATAGGAAATAGTAGTAGCTCAATCCAGCAGCATACTTGTTGAAGAAGCCCAAGAAGATGATAGGCATCAAGTAGCCAATATACTTCATCTGTCCACTCATTCCCGAAATCTGGTTATTCAAGCGGGTATAGATAATGGTGGAAACCGTCATGAGTAGGGTAAACAAACTCACGTGATCTCCATAGATATAGTCGATTACGGGAATATGACCGAAGGTCCAGATGGAATCATAGGTTGAAAGATCCGTTGCCCATAGGAAGCTCTGTTGACGTAACTCAAAAGATACCGGGAAGAAACGGAACAAGGCAAATAAGATTGGCATTTGAAGCAGCATTGGAATACATCCGCCCAATGGATTCACTCCAGCCTTTCGGTAGAGCTTCATGCTTTCCGATTGCATTTTCGCTGGGTCTTTGCCAAATTTTTCCTTTAGCTCATCTACTTCTGGCTTCAGAATACGCATCTTAGCTGTCGACAAATGTGACTTATATACGAGCGGGAACAAACCTGCTTTGATAATTAAGGTAAGCAGCAGGATGATTAACCCGAAGCTGCTGATATATTGGTTCAGGAAGTTAAATACTGGAATTACCAAAAAGCGGTTTACCCAGCCAAAAATCCCCCAGCCCAATGGTACGAGTCTTTGCAACTCATGGCCTTGTGCTTTTAGTATTTGATAGTGGTTTGGACCAAAATAAAAGGCCATCGGAACAGTCTCACTTGCCGATCCATCCATATCTAAAAACCAGGTGGCTTTCATGCCTTGAACTGAATTGCTCGATTGAAGCTCAATAGTAGCCATTTCCGCATCTTCAAAACCCTTTTCGCCTCGACTAAGCAAGGTGGAATTGAAGAACTGCTGCTTAAAGGAAATCCACTCTAGACTCCCTCCTTCTGCTTTCACTTCTTCATATTTGGTTTCAGTGATATAATCGTGATCGCCATTTTTAAACTGGTAGAATATCGACGACATGTTTTTCTCGTTCTCCAAAGATTGCTCCTGGAGTGGAAGTTCGAGTGCCCACTCTACCTGAAAATCATTATTACTTAGCGATTGTACTTTATCAAAACCCTTGGTTACCAAGTCGTAGTTCATCATGAACCCGTCTTTTTTCAGGGTATAAACCTGACTAATCGACACCTCCGCATTCAGGGCCGCAGTCATGGTAAGGGTAGCAGAATCGCCACTAACGCTTACACTGCTCTCGCTTGGCGTAAAATAAAGTTCGTCGGTGCGAATTTGCCTTCCATCATTGCTTACAAAAGTATAGTTCAGATGGTTGTCATCTCCTTCAAAGAGTACCAATGGCTCCTGAGTTTCAATGCCTTCCTTTTTCGCTCGCAAATATGGTTTGAGCCAAACTTTCTTTGGAAAGCCTCCTTTATGACTCAGTTGCACCTGAATCTTGTCGTTTTCTAAAATGGCAGTTCCATCTTCACCCATCGCCAAAGAAGCAAATGAGCCAAAACGTGAACCCGCCATGATGGAGTCTTCCTTCTGTCGGATACTGTCTGGTCGTGCTTCTATAGCAGCCTGAACATGAGCAATCGAATCTTGCTGTTTTACTTGAACGAGCGCAGCAATGCTGTCTTGTTCTCTCTTAAGTCGCTGAGCCTCCTCTACGGTAGGTTGGTTAATAAAGATGGTCCCAATCAGTATTAAAAATATCAGGGTGAGACCAATAACCGAATTTCTATCCATCATTTTAACGGGCGCAAAGGTAATAGATTCGTTCGAGCTTTGGCAGTGATTTACCATCGATTGCAATAGGTCAATCTATTTCTGCGTACTTTTGTTGCTCTTTTTAAAAATGAGTCAGAAAACGGTAGCTCCAGAAGTAGAAGAAGGCATGGTGGAAGTGTTCGGCGCACGTGAACACAACCTCAAAAATATTGACGTTTCATTCCCTAGGAATCAGCTCGTTGTGATTACGGGCATGAGTGGGAGTGGAAAGTCTTCATTGGCTTTCGACACCATCCATGCAGAAGGCCAACGCCGATACATGGAAAGCTTCTCGGCATATGCGCGTCAGTTTATGGGCAATATGGAACGGCCAGATGTAGATAAAATAAACGGACTAAGCCCTGTTATCTCCATCGAACAAAAAACGGTGAGCCGGAATCCGCGTTCCACAGTCGGCACAATTACCGAAATTTATGATTTTCTGCGTTTGTTATTTGCTCGTGTTGGTGAAGCATTTTCCTATGAAAGTGGCGCTAAAATGGTGCGTTTTTCTGAGGACCAAATTAAATCCACCTTGCTGGAACAATTTGAAGGAAAGAAAATTAGCCTCCTTGCTCCTGTAATTAAAGGACGAAAAGGTCATTACCGCGAACTTTTCGAACAACTCCGTAAACAGGGTTATCAAAAGGTTCGTATAGATGGCGAGCTTCAAGATATGAAGGCCAAAATGCAGGTTGACCGCTATAAACTGCATGATATTGAAGTATTGATAGACCGCATTGAACTCGGCGAGAAATCTCGTGTACGCCTTTCTCAATCTGTACAAACTGCCATGAAACTTGGCAAAGGCCTAGTAGGTGTATTAGAGGAAGAAAGCGACCAATACCTCCAGTACAGCCGCTTTTTAATGGATCCAGATTCTGGCATTTCCTATGATGAGCCGCAACCAAATAGCTTTTCATTTAACTCTCCATACGGACATTGTCCGAAATGCCATGGTATCGGAACAGTGAGTGAAGTAGAAATTTCGAATCTCATTCCAAACCCAAAGTTGAGCATTAATCGTGGAGGACTAACCCCACTTGGTGATATCAAAGAAAACTGGACTTTCCAGCAACTAAGGGCCATCGCCAAAGAATATAAGTTCAGTCTGGCTGACCCAATTGAACAGATTCCAGAAGAGGCCATGCAAGTTATTTTGTATGGAAGTGACGAAACTTTCCAGGTAAAATACACCTATAGTACTGGGCGCCAGCAGATGTATTCCAGCAATTTTGAGGGAATCATCCCCATGATTGAACGCTCCTTTCATGAAAAGTCATACGACAGCATCTATCGTTGGGCCGAGGAATTTATGAGCGAAACAGCCTGTCCGGAATGCCATGGTGGACGATTGAAAAAAGAATCCCTCTATTTTTTAATCGATGGAAAGAACATTGCTGAACTCAGTCAAATGAGTATTTCTAACTTGCATGATTGGTTAAAAGACCTTCCCTCACGGCTAACTGACCGTCAAAATATTATTGCCATTGAGATTCTCAAGGAAATCAATAACCGCCTTGGATTTTTACGCGATGTAGGTCTGGATTACCTGACCGTAAATAGTCCATCAAAAATATTATCTGGTGGAGAAGCTCAACGCATCCGGCTTGCCACTCAAATTGGCTCTCAGTTGGTGGGTGTCATGTATATTTTGGATGAACCTAGTATTGGTTTGCACCAACGTGATAACCATAAACTCATACAATCCTTAAAAAACCTTCGCGATTTAGGCAATTCTGTCATTGTGGTAGAGCATGATAAGGAAATGATGGAAGAGGCAGATTATGTGATTGATGTGGGACCGCGTGCAGGTATTCATGGCGGACAAATTGTTGCGGAAGGAAAACTTGCCGACATATTAAAAGCCCCAACCATCACGGGAGACTTTCTCAGTGGAAGAAAAGAAATTGCTGTGCCTAATGAGCGTCGTAAAGGCACTGGAAACGAGCTTATTTTGCAGGGCTGCACAGGTAATAACCTCAAGAATATTTCAGTCACATTTCCCTTGGGCGTTATGATTTGCGTGACCGGCGTTTCGGGTGGTGGTAAATCGAGCTTAATCAACGAGACCCTCTACCCTATCCTTAACCAACACTTTTTTCGTTCCCATAAAAAGCCACTCGCTTATAAAAAGGTGAAAGGCTTAGAGCATTTAGACAAGGTGATTGAGATTGACCAAAGTCCAATTGGCCGTACCCCACGATCTAATCCGGCCACATATGTGGGAGTTTTTGATGATATCCGAAAGCTATATGCTGAATTACCCGAAGCGAAAATCCGCGGGTATAAACCAGGTCGTTTTTCCTTCAACGTGAAGGGCGGACGTTGTGAAACCTGCAAAGGTGGCGGTATGCGATTGATTGAGATGAACTTCTTGCCGGATGTGTATGTTCGCTGTGAAGAATGTGGAGGCAAACGCTATAACCGCGAAACTTTGGAAGTACGCTACCGAGGGAAATCGATTTCTGATGTTTTGAATATGGATATCGAACATGCGGTTGAGTTTTTTGAAAACATGCCGCAGATACACCGCAAAATTAAGGCGATGTCGGAAGTCGGTCTAGGGTATATTACACTTGGACAAAGCTCTGTTTCCCTTTCTGGCGGAGAGGCGCAGCGGGTAAAGTTGGCTACTGAACTTTCCAAAAAAGACACAGGAAATACATTTTATATCTTCGATGAACCTACAACCGGTCTTCATTTTGAGGATGTCAGCGTATTGATGGATGTACTTCAAAAATTGGTTGATAAAGGAAATACAGTTTTGGTGATTGAACACAATATGGATGTCATCAAAGTGGCGGATCATATAATTGATTTGGGCCCAGAAGGCGGTCATGGGGGTGGCGAAATCATTGCTATTGGAACCCCGGAGGCAATTGTCAAGGTTAAAAAAAGTTATACCGGACAATTCTTGAAGAAAGAATTGAGTTGATTTTCTTAGTCATCTTGTTTTATCTTCACGGCACAATCTGCTAAATACTATGAAGATAAAACAATTACTCACTGCAACATTTTTACTTGGTGCAACACAACTGCTTGCCCAAGGAACACTGGATTCTGGCCTTGTCAGAAGCTACTCTTTTGACGGAAATGCCAATGATGCCACGGCCAATGCCGACCACGGAACGGTAACAGGAGCAAGTCTAACAGCCGACCGATTTAATCAAACCAATAGCGCCTATGCTTTTAATGGCACAAGTGATCATATCGACTTTAATCCAAGCGGATGGAACTATTCCGAATTCAGCTTTTCTATCTGGGCCAATATTCAATACGACAGCTCAAAAAATAATGGCGTAGGAATTTATGGCCTCATGTATGTAGGCAATCAAGCCATAAATGATCATGGCATTACAACAGGCGGAAATGCCGATGAATGGACCGTAGGAACTTATCATACGCAAGGAGGACTAAGCAATGTTCTTTCAGGAGTTACTCCAACAGCCTCAGCGTGGCACCATTTAGTTTTTACACGTGATGCTGACTCCGCAATTTTATATGTAGATGGAGTGCGTGCCGCTTCTACATTCATGAATGGAAAAACACCAGGATGGCAAGGAACCTTGCTCGGTGTAATTGGTGCACGTCCCTCTTACTCCTTTTATTTCAAAGGTGCTTTAGATGATATTCGTATTTACAATCGTGCGATAAATGCTACAGAGGTAGCCTCTCTGTTTAACCAAACTGCTACATCAACCATTGAAGTCATTCAGACTGAACTTACACTCTATCCAAATCCTGCAAATTCTGGATCAATTCTGAATATTGAAACGTCGACGCCAATGAGTAGCAATGCCAAGGTGACCTTGTACTCAGCCACTGGCCAACTGATAAGTAAGGCAACTTTCACCAGGCAAATTGAACTTCCAGTACTTTCTCATGGAGTTTATTATGTTATGATAGAAGATGAAGGAACTATTTTGACTAAAAAGCTTTTGATTACGAATTAATCGCTTAAAGACAACGATAAATAAAAGCCTGCAAACGCGGGCTTTTACTTTAGTTCAAGCTCAAGGAAATAACAAACTCAGTTCCTTGATCTTCGGAGCTTGTAAAATCAATACTCCCTCCAGCTGTTTCAATAATCTGTTTGGTAATTGCTAGACCAAGTCCCATACCTGAGTTTTTTGTGCTGAAGCTAGGGGTGAATATCCGTTTTCCTATTTCCTCCGGCATACCGCAGCCATTGTCCTTGATTCGTATAACTGCTGCATTATTTTCCTTTACCAAACTGATTTCAATCATTCCTCTTCGGTCGTCAGGCACCGATTGGATGGCGTTCTTGAGGATATTATGAATGGCTCGTGAAAGCTGATTTTTATCCGCAACGAGAATCATCTTCTCCTTATCAGCACTGAAATTAATATCTACTTCTGGTGAATTGAAATAAAGTTCGACAACTGAACTTAGAACTTCCGACAATTCAAATTCTTCAATCCTAGCGGTTGGCATCTGAGCAAAGGAGGAAAATTCTGTCGCAAGCAAGGATAGACTATCGATCTGTTCAATCAATACTGAAGTAACTCGTTTAAACGTTTGCTCCAAGTTTTCATTTTGATTCGCCCAAGCACGTTGCAAATGCTGCACACTGAGCTTCATTGGTGTCAATGGGTTTTTAATCTCATGGGCAATCTGCTTCGCCATCTCCTTCCAAGCATCTTCACGCTCACTCTTAGCCAAAAGCTGTGCGCTTTGGTCAAGTTGGTCAACCATGGAATTATACTGCTTCACAAGTTGTCCTATTTCATCTTGCTGCCTCCACTCCAATCGTTCATTTCTATTCCCTAAGCGCGTCTCAGCTAAGCGGGCCTGAATAAGTGTCAATGGCAATGTGATACGCTGTGAAATCAAATAGGCAAGAATCCCAGCCACAATAAAAAAGAAAACATAGATATTGATAAAATTCTCTAAGAAGGAGGAAAGTTCTTGCTTAAGTTCCTTTTCATTCGAGAAAAATGGAACATTCATATAGGCAATAGATCGATGATTTCCATCAAATATGGGTACGTAAGATGCCAGGTATTCTAGCTTGCCCACCTGTTCCGTTTGGGTATGTTGCGAGCGTCCTTCTATCGATATTTTGGTATAGGCTAAAGGATTAATTTTATCCAAAAGCACCCCGCTTTGAAAAATCCGCATTTGCGTACTTGCAAGCAATTGCCCATCCAAATTGTATAGATTAATATCGGTATTATAAAATTCAGCCAACTGATTCAAATAAGCAGCCAGCTCATCATTATACGACATCATCTCTCCAAAACGCCGCTCATTTTCTATTGCCGACAAGATCGATTTCACCTTGCTATCCAAGCGTTCATTCTGTCTTTGGCTGTATTTGAAAGTGATATACTGAATTGTAAAATAGCCCGTGAGCAATAAGGCTACCAGTACGATTCCAATCATCGATAATTGAATTCGAGTACTGAAATAGAGTCCTCTAAATTTTCGATAAGGGAGAAAACGGCCCATCCACGAATAGAACGATGCCAATTGGCGCTTTTTTCCACCAAATCGAGCCAATGCAATTCGAAGCCAAATAAATAAGGTATTGATAACGAACACCAAAAAGGTGAACAAGCTAAATGTGAGAAATAAGAATGAAAAAATGGTGACAGGCTCGAGAAAAGAATCTCGTTTTTTGGAAATAACCACATTAATTCCTCCATCGCCCACCTTCAATAAATGCGAAAACCCCTCGCTGGTGGTAAAGCGATCAGACTTGGTATGATTGAAACTATAGGCCAATGCATAAGGAAAGGCCCCACTCTGACTAATCAATGAACCATCTTGGTAAATTGCATATGAATAATCATTGAGCTGTTCCCCTTGATCATCTGTATTAGAGAGTAATTCAGTAAATATTTTCTCGTCTTGAATAAACTTAGGCTTTAATAAAATAAAGAGCTTACCTAAGGTTGATTTCTCGGTACACACCTCATATTTAGCTATATATCCGAACCGGAGCGTAGGGTCGTTAACAAAATAGAAATGGTTACTTAGAGTACTTTGGGTGCGTGTATTGTAAACTTCTTCCAAGTAAGCATAGCTATAATCATTCATCTCCTTGAATGGATTTCCGAGTGTGTCAAAATCGAATATATCCATTTCAAACCGACTAAGATACCCGGTGAAATAGAGTTGCTTAATTCTCTTTTCTAGAAGGGACTTCTGAAGCACGGGACTCCTAAAATACTCTCGAATAAAGGCATCATACTCCAACTTAGTTTCAATGTCTAAGAAGACCGATTCGGCATTCAAGTCTTTTGGAGAAAAGACCTTCTCCGCCAATTCTTGCCTTAGTATGCGCTCTTTTTCATGAATCGTGCGGTAAAAAAGTGAAGAAGCGAATACCGAAACAATAAACAGTATAGCAATTGTTTTCTGAAAATAATTCTGACCAATAACCAGCTGATAGGTAATATATACCGCCACCAGATAGGAAATTGATTGAATGGTCAATACATATTCAAAGAGACCAGAAAACCAATAGGCTGCCAGAAATAACGCCACGGATGAAATAAAATGTGTAAGGAGACTTCTATTACTTAATCCGGTTCGTTGCACCGTGATTACCAAGATATTGACTCCTAAAAAATGGATGGTTAACAGCATTGCTGCTATAAGCAGACCGAATCCTGTCTGCACTCCTGAGTTAAGGATATTGGTAACATCAAAATTCAGTGCCGAGTCATTAATTAACGACTGCAATACACCGAGAAGTAATGCAGTGAAAATGAGCATCCCTGCAAATAGAAGGGTAGGCACCCCACCTCGATTTAATATTTGCCAATCGAATCGCGACCGATCTCTAGAAACTAATAAAACACCTTTAAAGGCAGAAAAGGTGAGAATGAAAAGAATCAAGGTGTCGATCAATAAATCACCCAAACTTGGCACTATCACATTCAAGGCATACAATTCGGAGTGAAACCATTCATATTCCATTAAAAATGATGGATAGCCCAACCACTGACTTATGGCACGCAGGCCAACTAAACAAGCGAATAAAAAGATCCATGCCCACCGAAATGAAAAGCGATGTTCAAGAAATTCAAAAGCGTTGAATAAAAATATGGATAAGAAGGCAATGCCAATAAACAGAAGTAACTTCAGATAAAATGGCGTTGAGGGTAATTCCGGGTTTTTGAAACTTACATAATGAGGATGGTTAAGGACTTGATTTCCAATGCGGATATCTTCTGGACCTTCGGGATGATGTGAGAACTCGGCCTTCGATTGTATCGTTAAGTCTGAATTAAACCCTTCATCCAAAAGCGGATTATTGCTCACTTGATATTGCCGATAGAGTGGATAACAAAGCATGGTGCTTGTTCTTCCTTCAATCACGTTATCATACAAATACCAGCCCCGCTTAATCTGTGCCAAGCCAAACCCCGATGAATCTTGGTATGAGGCGATACTCTGATCAATGGCAACACTGGTCCAGTACTTTAATTCACCCTCCTCAAAACGCAGGGCCATGACCTTCTTCGCCCTGAGATAATTAATAAGCTTGGTATCAAAAGTGCCCGCCATGATTCGTGCCATCAGGCTATCATCTTCACGAATCGCTTCAAAATCTCTTTGTTTTTTAAGTATGAGCTGATCAATTGACGCCCCATATACTTCTTCCGCCTGCTGATAATGAAAGCGACTGCTGATGAGCCCTTCCATAAGGATGAAGAGCACAGCAAACACCAACCACTTTGTATTTACAGCGAAAAACTTTTTCATCATCTAGCCCATACAAACATCTCGCCTATTTGAGTTTTACATCCAAGGCATCCCGAAGTCCATTTCCAACAAAATTAAATGACATCACCAAAAGCATGATAGCCAAGCCTGGAATTATGGCAAGATAAGCACTATCCAAGACGATATAGCCGTAATGCTCTTTAATCATTTGCCCCCAAGAAGGTGCTGGGGCTTGAACACCCAAACCTAAGAAGCTCAAGCCTGCCTCCAACAATATAGCAGAAGCAAAATTGGCCGCAGCCACTACAGTAAGAGGCCCAACTAAATTGGGTAAAATATGCTTAAACAATATTCGCATATCGGAAAGTCCTAGCACCCTGGCTGCCTCCACAAAGTCTTTTTCTTTCAAACCCAAAACTTGTCCGCGTACCAGGCGAGCTACATCTACCCACATGCTTAACCCAATTGCAATAAATATTTGCCACAGTCCTTTTCCTAAAGCGAGAGCCAGGGCAATAACTAACAATAAGGTGGGCAACGACCATATAATATTCATCAGCCATTGTATTGTTCTGTCAATCGCCCCTCCATAATAACCCGATAAGCTCCCCATAACAATGCCCACAAACATGGAAATGAACACGGCAATTAATCCTACTGAAATGGATATTCTTGCTCCCAATAGCATTCTGCTCAGCATATCCCGTCCAAAGCGGTCGGTGCCCAAATAAAATGTTTTCCGAAGCACATGCTCCTTTGCATTAAAACCGCTTGGAAAGCTAGCAAGACCTATCAAATTGGTTCCAGCTAAACTCGGATCATCATAATACTCTGTATATTCAAGCGAATCCTCCTTCAAGCGATAGTTCAAAATTGGTATTTGCTGATAATCTGATGCGGCACCGAAGAAAAAATCCTTCCATGAATGTTCTGGTGGATTTTTGATTGGTATATGAAGCATTTGAACTGAAAATCCAGGAGAGCGTGCTGCCAAGGGCAGGTGGATGTTATTTGCTTGAGGTGTCGAATCTGGCGACAGCATAACAGCAAATAGGCTCACGATAGCCGTCAGAAGAATAAATCCGAGCCCGAAGCTGGCCAAACGATTCTTCTTGAACTTATTCCATCTTTCCTTTTTGAGCTGACTCATCTCTGTTCTAAGTAGGCAATTCCAAGTGAAGTTAATTGATAGCGGTACTCTTTCAGCCTATCCGCATCATAAATAATTCTGCCCTTCCAAGAATTACTCGCTTCCTCCCATTCTAAAATGCGTAGAATTTTCTGACGAACCAAACTTCTCAAGCAATCACCTAAAATATAAGCACTCTCCTTGAACTCCGATAAAATGGCATCATAACTCTCCGCATGCACCAATAGGCCTAGAATCTTTTCTTCGTATTGATCTAATTCAATTGTGCTTACTTTCTTCCCTTCCATTCGTAGCGAACAAATTTACCTAGCAAGCCAATGCAAAACACATAAATCACCTGAAATAGTTCCGAAAGCCAAAAGTTCTTCTTCAAGTCTGAGGCATCATAGAATGACAAAGTTTTTCTATAGAACTGATACTCAACCAATCCTTTTCCGAATAGCAGGACAAGAAAAGCAAGGAAAAACACTGGATTCACGCTGCCAAGTAGGGGATTGACTAAGATAACAAATGACATGAACCAGACTCCAATCATTTCCCAGGTCACCGACCTTCTTTCAAATTGGCCATTCTTCGATGCCCAGCGAATGCGCTGAGAAATAAAATCCATCCAATTAATCACTGGATCTGTAGAAACAATGGCCGATCTATTCTTACAAAACCCTATGCCATTTGGAAATCGTTCAAATACACGATGCATCAGAAATTGATCATCTCCAGAAGCGATACCTTCATTTCCAAGATAGCCCCCAACCATTTCAAAAACATCTTTTCTATAAAGGATATTCGCCCCGTTGCACATGGTTGGTGCCTTCCGGAAAATGGCTGATGCCCCAAGGGAAATTAGTCCAGAAAACTCCAATGCTTGCCAGTGTGTAAACCACGTATTTCCAGCGCGAAACTGCACCGGCCCAGATACAAACACTTTCTCTTTGGCTACCGCATAACTGAGCATTGCATCAATCCAATACTTCTGAGGCACGCAATCCGCATCCGTACATAAAATCCATTCGGACTGAGCATGAGTCACTCCAAAAGCGAGTGCACTTTTTTTACCCCGTTTCCCATCCTCCAATCTAAGGCATTTCAAAAAGGACAAATCGCTGCCCAAGCTTTTTGCCAATTCAAAACTTCCATCCGTGCTATGGTCGTCGATTAACAAGACCTCATATGACAAGTAGGATTGCGCCTTTAATGCGTTTATAAGCGCACCCAAATGTTTGCGTTCGTTGCGCATAGCAATCAAGACTGTTATATGCTCTTTACCATCATATTGGTACGATCTTTCAACCTCCTTAGTCCATGCGGAAGTTGATTTGTAGAATAGGAGGATATACCAAATAAGCAGGGTAATCTCCAATGCGAGAACGCTATAAATCCACATCCTTATTCTTGTTCATTATAAAAAGCACAGCCCCAATCATACCAGGTAGAAAAAGATTAATGAGCCAAATGGCATAAGAAGCAAATAATATGGATGCGTCAAACTCGGGCGGAACTTGAAACGCATAATGTGCAGCTATTCCTCGCGTTGTGATTTCCAACATGGCAATCGTTGGTATTATGCTGTGAATTAAAAACATAAGCCCAACTCCTTGCAGGGCTACCGCAGCAGACATTGGAACAGACAAGGCCTGAAACATGCAATAAAATTGTATTGAGAAAACCACATACCGAATTGCTGAATAAGCGAGTGTTTTTTGAAGTTGACTGGCACTCAAATGTCGAATAGGAATAAAATACTTCAGCCACTTTTTGGGTAGTTTTAGGAAACGAAAAACAATAACTATCCTATCAATATTAAAAAAAAGAAAAAGCACAGCAAGAAATAAAAAAGCCAGAAATACTGCACCCATCCACCATTCAAGTGGTTCACGTGCAAAGAAGAATAAGGCCGCTGTTGCACCAAATAAATAGGTGCAAATATTCTGAGCTAAGCTTCCTGCAATCGTCAGGAGTGAAGCCTCAATCTTTTTTTCCTTGAGATAAATTACTCTACCGGCAAATTCACCAACTCGATTGGGCGTAAAAAAGCTCACAAAAACTCCAGTCAGAATGGCTTTATAAGCGAGTAAAAATGAAGGCCTTGCGAATTCGTTGATTAAAACCTTCCATTTGAGTGTCTCCAAGGCCCAATTCACAAAAAGCAATATGAAGATAGGCGCCAACCAAGCATATACAAACTTTTTCTCACCTCTGAAAATGGCCAATACTTCCGACTGAAATAGCTGGTTATCAACAACCTCTTTATATAGAAGCCATGCACTAAGAAGAATCACCACAAATTTTAAAACCCGCAGTAATTGACCTTTATTATCGAAAATCCTTCGCTTCAAATTAAATACCTTTGATGTTCATGCAGAAAGAAACTAGCTACGAAAGCATAATTCTAGGCATAGACCCAGGAACAAATATAATGGGATATGGCGTGCTAGGATGCACAAAGAAATCTTTTGAATTGATCACCACTGGAGTTGTTCATTTAGGGAAATTAGAAAACCATGCTCAAAAGCTAAAAAAAATCTTTGAGCGATGTCTTTATCTTATTGATACATATCACCCCGATGAACTTGCTATTGAGGCTCCATTCTTTGGGAAAAATGTACAGTCTATGCTGAAGTTAGGACGAGCTCAAGGCACGGCCATGGCGGCGGCACTGTATCGAGACATGCCCATCTTTGAATATGCACCAAAGAAGGTGAAACAGAGTATAACTGGAAGCGGAAATGCATCAAAGGAACAGGTAGCTGCTATGCTTCAAACCCTATGTAAATTTGAAGAAGTCCCGAGCTATTTAGATGCTACCGATGGTCTTGCAGTAGCTGTTTGTCACTTTTTTCAAGGAGGACAAACTCCCGTCTTAGGCAAGACGAAAACTAAAAAAAGCAGCGATTGGGCTGCTTTTGTTAAAGATAATCCTAAACGTGTCGGTTAATTTACGGCATTAATTCGATCGGCCATTGCTTGTAATTCATCCGCATCTGGGTTCAGTTTAGGTTTAGAAAAATTGCATTGATCCATGGTATTAATTGGAATGAGGTGTACATGTGCATGTGGTACTTCCAAGCCGATGACACTCACAGCAATTCGTTTGCATTCAATTGCCTTCTTCATGCGAATGGCCACCCTTTGTGCAAAAATCATTAACGCACTTAAGGCCTCAGGGGATAAATCAAAAAGATGATTGACTTCATTCTTAGGAATTACTAAAACATGGCCATTATTTACTGGCTGAATATCTAAAAATGCCAAGTGATGCTCATCCTCAGCTACTTTATAGGCCGGTAATTCACCAGCAATTATTCGTGTGAAAATACTTGCCATTAGAAGCTTATTTCTAGAATTTCGAATTGAATTTTACCAGCTGGAACTTCAATATCAACTATTGCACCTACTGATTTTCCCAATAAACCTTTTGCAATCGGCGAACCAGAAGAGATACGACCTGTTTTTAAATCCGCTTCTTTTTCGGAAACGATGGTATATACTAGATCCTTTGTGGTTTTTAAGTTTTTCACCTTCACTTTGCTCAGGATCATAACTTTTGAATTATCGAGCAAATTCTGATCCATAACTCTGGCACGTGAAAGCAAGTCTTCCATCTTAGCTATTTTGGCCTCTAGCAGACCTTGTGCTTCTTTCGCCGCATCATATTCGGCATTTTCGGATAAGTCGCCTTTGTCCCGTGCATCGGCAATTTGTTGTGAAATAGCGGGCCGTTGAACCTTTTTGAGGTCGTGCAGTTCTTTTTTAAGGTTATCGAGGCCTTCCGCTGTAAAGTATTGGATATCCGCCATGGTGGTATGTGTTTAAAAAAAAAGAAAAGCTCCGGGTTATCCCGGAACTTTCTCAAAATTATACTAAAAAATTAAGATTTACTGTGCTCCCAAATTCAATCGAACTCCAAACGAATGGATTCCACGAAATGGGTTTGTGCTTCTATATGAATAATCGAAACCAAAGGTATTATCATTCTTCTTAGATAAAGGAACTTCTACAGTAACACCTCCACAAAATCCTGTCATTGCCGTTTGACGACCATCTGTAGCTAGTTCACTAAAAATATCTTTCTCATAAACAAAACCTGAACGAACCATGATGAATTCTTTAAATGCATATTCAACCCCAAGAATAAAATTATTTCTTGAGAAAGAATTCGAAACAAAGTTACCTGCCACAGTCATGCGGTGAAAATAGGTGTTAGAATCTTTATCCAAACGTATATCATAAGAAGCACCGATATTAACCTGTGAAGGTAAGTTAAAGGACGCCACGCGATTTTCTACCGTATTGTCGTAATTGTTGTTTCCATTGATACGAGCCTTAATGGAGAGTCCATCTCCGCTGAACTTCATGTCAGGGCCAACATTACGTACGGAAATTCCAAATTTGATATCGTCTTGCTTGATTCCTTTATTCTTATAGGAAGTAACATATTGAACCCCTGCATCAACAGCAAATCCGGATGCACGAACATCTTCAATCGCCTCATTTACAATTTTCACTTGGATACCTCCAGAAATTGTATTGGAGAATCGTTTTGCGTAACCAAGGCCAATATTTAAATACTGAGGAGAAAAGGTCCCGATACCCCCTTCTGGGTTTTGTGTAGTAGTACGATCAATTTCGCCAAAACTCATGTTATTGATTGACAGAGATAAGGCACTTTCGTCTTTTAACTTTTGCGACATACCAAAGCTGCTGATATAGATTCCTGTAGGAACTAACCAGTTGGTACGGGCAAAAATCACTTCTGTTCTTGGAGTATAAGCTATACCCGCAATATTCAATTGGGTAGCTTCGAGTCCACGGATACCAGCAGTGTGTACATTTCCCCAACCAGAGCTTCTAGCAAAGCTATTAATCAGAAGTTCAGTAGCTCCTGCCTGACCGATACGATCCGGGTTGCCCGCTTGGGCGCCATAGCTCATCGCTAAGGCTCCCAAAACTGCAACTATTTTTATACTAAATCTTTTCATTCTTTTCTGCTTTAAACAATTTAGAAAGAGTCGAGGTCAATTTGTCTCATTACTCCGAACCATTTGATAACTTTTTCACCGAGATCACCAGCATCCACATGGATGATATACATGCCACTGGCAATAGGCACATTCGCGTGATTCTTCAAATCCCAATCCACATAAGTCGATTCGTCATCCTTCTTGATTTGTTTAACCAATGCTCCATTAAGTGTAAAAATATTGATGGTACATTTTGAAGGAAGGTTAATCAACTTAATCCTGTTATCAAGCTGGCTACTTTCGTAGGCTGAATAAGCATAGTATGGATTAGGAACCACATTAATCAATTCCATGGCATCTTTGCCCACTTCAGCATTTTGCTCTGGAGCAATATCACTAGTATTGAATTTATAATGTGGTTGTTCGTGTGGACTATTTGGATCAGAGAGATTACTCAACTGTGTACCATAAGCCTTCTTAACCCGAAGTTTGATGGTGACTTCTGTTGGTGGAACCCCATCTTTCATTTCGAAGCCAGTAGCCATCATAGATGGCATTACCCACATACATTGCGCATATACCCTTCTCATTTCTGAAACAGATCCTGTCTTCAATTTGTCAAGGTATTCATTCCCTTCATCGTATGCTGGCCCACGGTATCCTGCAAAGGTTTTTCTACCCATGATATAAACATGGTGCTTACCTCCAATTACCGGAGTAGTAGCCGTTCCAAATTCACTTGTTGGATTCCAAATCATGTCATTACCATTTGCACTTGCCAAGTATGAATCTTCACCAAACATGATATTCAAGCGCTCACCGGTTTCCAAATTGATTGCATAACCAGGGAACCAACTTCTTCCGGTTTCACCTGCTACTTCTGATTTCAAATCAACATTCAATGAATTACTTAGTCTTGGGCTGTGTTTTGCCGCATTTCCAATAGATAGGCCTGGATCTTCACTCATCTCAACCACTACAACGCGTGTCCATTTACTTCGATCAGGAGTGAGAACAATATCCACACTTTGTAGATCGGTTAACGTATTATCAAAACCTACCTGACTACTTGCATAAGCCGGCCCAAAGGTAGCTTGCGCTGTACTCACATATGGTGCGCGGGCTGCAAGAGCGTATGGCGCAATTTTTCCGTCAAAAATATTCTCGTAACGTTCAAAAGGATCAATCGGCTCACCACCAGACGCGAAGTCATGATTATAGGCCATGTCATTGAAGTTATCGTTTCTTCCTCGGGCACCAGAGCGAATCCAGTTGAACCATGGAAGACTGTTGTCGTTATCTTCTAATCCAGTTAACCATTGTTGTGCATCATCTTGCCACACAATTTCAAAACCAATAAAACCATTGGCATCATCCAATTCATTATTTGGATATCCTGGTGCAACTGCTTGTCCGATAGTAACCGACATTCCCCATTTTGCAATGACTTGTTCGTTTGGAACATGAATGTTGGTATCCGCAAATACGGTGTCATTATCATCTAAATTAATCAGGTACCAACTCGTAGAAATATCATGCAATGAATCACGACGTTCTCCCGCATTCACAACTGAGGAATCATTGATATACAATTCAAAATTTGCATTTGGAACTTTAATAGGATCAACAACCTTAATGTTGACTGGTCCGCCACCGCCCAAATACTTTGGCGCATTGCTGATATATGGAGCACGTAAAATTTCTTCTACTGTTTCTTCGGTGATATTCAAGAATACCCCTCCGTTACCTGTTCCACTAACCTTTACGATTTGTGGACCATCAGCATATCCCGCATTTAATTTTGTTCCATTATTACGAGGCTCATTTTTATGAGGAACCGCTTTGTAGGTATTTACGTTCAAACGTCCTTCTAAGTATTGAATTGGCTCGCTTGGATCATCGATACATACAGCATAAGCTAATACTACATAATAGTAACTTTGGAAGTTCACCAAGGTCGAGTTACCTGTAGCGAAAAGGTCTTCTGTTACTTTAAAGCTATGTTTTATTCCAAGATTCGCTCCATCAACTTTGATTTTAGGAATGTTAACGCCCAAATCTGGATCGAGTTCTTGATTAACAATACGGCCATAGGCATCACGAAGGTCCACCTGAAATAGAGGTCTAGCTCTTTCCACATTATCCAATTCTCCAGTTGTTACTGTTGCATCGCGCAATTGGTAAATTTTATATCCTTGGAATGCATAATTCAGTGTATTGCTCGCTCCTTTAGCCTCAGCATTAAATGACTCAATTTGTTTCAGCGTACGGTTAGAATCAACCATGGTAATAATTAGCTGATGATCCAACTCCTGAATTTTTAAGGTAGGTGCTGGAGGCCCATCCAAAATTTGAAACTTGTTGTTAAATAGTTTCTGTGCTTTATCTGATGCAAGACGCAAGAGATTTAATGAACCGGTAGCCCCACCAGAGGTTGTTCTTGACCAAACAACACCCACGGTTACATAATTGACCGCGCCTGGTTTAAGGTTAAACGGACCAGCCGATTGAAGATAACGACGGTCTCCCGGAGTATTACCCGCACTTTTTTCGTGCCATTGCGCAGGACTTGTTGGGTCTCCAGGGAACATATAGCTGGTTGGAGCACCTGTTTGGTATCCGTTACCGCCTTCGGTAATTGGAGATCCATCTTTCCAGATTCCTCTTAGATATCCATAATAATGCTCAGCAGTAGTTGGATTTCCGTTTACTGAGAAGTCATTGTTATAGTAAACAAATTTAGTCAAGCCAATTTCATTTCCAGCTGAGTCACGAGGTCCTTCGAAGAAAGTTGTTCCTACAGATGGCGGATTCAATCCATATCCAAGGATCCCTTCATCATCGTCATCACCATTATAGCAGAAACCTAAATTTCTACCTACATCCACACCAACATAATCATCAGAATAGTTACCTAAATCTGCATCTACCCATTGTCCGAAATAGCAATCGCGAATCTCGTCAAATGAACGGTTGGTGATTTTGGTTTTATAGAAAGTCATATTATTTACCTCGTCGTTTGTTGCAAACGCAAAGGCAATCGTTTGAAGTTCAATACCAATTGGAATACCACCTGTTTCAGAGTGAATATTTCCTTTGTCATTATAGACAAAGAAAAGCATTTGATCAGGCTGATCTTCCGGGCGGTTACGGTCGACTGGACGCGTTGGATCTAAAATCGGATAATCTCCATTCGAAGGGTCATAGGATCCATCACCAAACACGTCGAAGAAAGGTGCCAAAACGGTAGGCTCACCTGTTCCCATTCCACCATTACCTGGCCAATTTAGAATATCATCTGTAGCAGTGGTATAATCGATAACCGTTTTCTCAATGTCTTCACGGTTTACCTTCCAAACTTTGTCATAATAGCTACAACGCGCTTTATCAACTTCGCCCGTTGCCGTATCTAATGACCCTGGAAAATAATCACTACCACTTTGGCGGTAGGTCATGGCGGCAACTTTTAAGTTCCCTCCAACATCAAGTCCACCTACCCAGATAGCTCCAGCGAACATGGAGTTCTTTCTAATGCCATTCGGGTCTGTTACTTTAGGAACCTCATATTTCGCAACCGAATTGAGATCCCACCACATATCACCGCCATTCAAGATACGGGCACGGACGTTATTCACGTCTATATCCACCTGAGCGGTAGCTGGTAAACAACCTGCAGCTTTTCTTTGAAGCATGCCATTGTTTTGTCTTCCTGTATTTGGGGCACCAATCACTTCCTTGGCCTCAGCTTGTTGCAAGCTTAAGAAGGCACAAAAGCCAATTGCTAATCCCTTTATCGTGTTCATTTTCATCTTCGTTCTAATTACTGAGTTTTAAAAATCAAGTTTGATGTTCAATCTGATTCTCCTTGGTAACCCGTAATAACCAGGATTTGCGAGTGCAGTGTTATACAAATCAATAAAGGCTTGCTGAGAAACAGCTTGCTGAATCGCTTGCTGTCCGTTAGCTGAGTTCAAATAACCATCAGTATCAGGCGATCCGGTATAGGGGTGAACGGAACGAATGTTTTGAAGGTTAAGGAAGTTTTGAACCCAAAGTGTGAATTTCAGCTGACCGTATTTTACAACACCATCTTTGTTTTTGCCGAGTTTCACATTAAATCCTTTATACACTTGAATATCATTTTGCATTTGCCATGGTAGTCTTGAACCGAAAGGAGTTCCTTTAATCGGGCTTCTAACTACTATACCACTTTGAACGTTTGGAGTTGGAATTTGGTTGGCTGTGTATGGAATTCCTGAGAAAGCATTTAACAACATACCTACCCCAGCGTTTGAGAAGATTTGTTTTCCGTTGACCACCGGACCGTTATATTCCTTACCACCTCTGTAATCAAAGAACAAATTCAACTTGATATTATGACGGATGTCAATGTTCAATGGGAAAAGGTTTCTAAGGTTAGGTTGTCCTGCTGAGATCAAGGCTTGTTGAGAATTTGTTCCTGAACCTGTACCATCTGCATACTGCAAGGTATAGTTTACGTCCATGTTCAAGTTACCCGCATCACGAAGTTCGTATTCTACACGGAAACCTTTGATTGTTGCAAAGTCAATATTAGCATATGAAATATAACTAACCGGGTACGCGTAATTGAAGCGGAATTGCTGAATCAAGTTACGTTGCTCACGGTAATTTGCAATCAAACTAAGTCCAGAATTATCTGATAATTTTTGTTTGAACCCAATCTCGTAATCAGTGGTTAATTGAGGTTTCAATGCTGGATTTGCCACCACATTAGTTGGATTAAATCTCAAATAGTAGAATGAGTTAATCGGTGCAAAACTCGCTCCTGCATCAGGACGTTGTGCAATCACATCATAATTGGCAAAGAATCTTGCTTCTGATGAAATTGGAAAGTCAAACCAAATACGAGGAAGTACATTCACTTGAGGCTCATAGCTTTTAAATGAGGCCCCTGATACCACTTCGTTATTTGGATCAACCAAGTAAGGTTGAATAGTTCCTGCGGCTGTTTGATTTGCAATAACCGCAGGGTCTTGAATTTGTATACCATCTTTATTATACCAGATATTATTATTCCGGTATCCAAGAATATTCAATGGGTTTTTTGAATTGTTTACATAAACATAGTAATCATCTCCTACTCCATTTGGATGAGAAATGGCATTACCGTTGATATCACTTACCTCGCCAGCTGTTTTAACTGGGTAAAGTGAATAAGGGTCTTTTAATACGGGTTGATTCGCATCATAACGCTCGATACGAACTCCAACACGGAAGATTAAATCTTTGAAGGCAAATTTATCTTGAACGAATGCGGCAGTATATATCGGCATAAATGCTCCAACTGAGCGATTCAAAGGATCATCTGTAAAAGACTCAATACTTTGTTTTCCACCAATTTTTTTACCCAAATAATCATAACCATAGTAAGATACTACCGCGTTACCATTATTTAATAACTCATCCGCGCTGAAGAATTCAAGTTTCAGATCAGATGGATCATAGGAATTGACGTCAATTAAGGTTGATTGATCTACTAAGTTTCCATAGCTATCAACTTTTCCGTTTTCGATTAAATATTTCCTAAAGTTTTTATCGAAAGTAGACTGTGTACCTTCATCTACTTTAGCATTGAAGTTTACGATATCAGTGAATACTCCATTCTCATCATATTGGAGCAATGGGTTAGACTCGTCCAAACGCATTCCATTATTCAAACGAGCACTATACTGCCATGCGAGTTGCCAGAGTGAGCTTGCTCCAACACCATAGCCTCTGCTTACGCGTTGCTCATAATAGATACCAAATTTCAAATCATGCCCTTTCATAGAGGCCTCTCCCACTGCATTCAAAGAATACTGCTCAGATTGTGATTTGGAATATCCAGTAATCACGTTACCGGCATTCACCCACATATTTGAATAAATTCCAATGGGGCTTTGACCATTTGTTAAACCGGCATTACTACCACGCAACTGAGAGAAACTCGTTACGTTCCCATCAACATAGTCATAATAATTACTGGTATAGTTCGCGAGTATTGGATTTTTTGTTGGTGTCCGGTCGAAAGTATAAGATGTATCAGCAAATCCAATTTGGCGGAAATAATTTTTCAACCATACCGAGTCACCATCAACAATATATAAATCACCTCCAGCTCCGTTCGGGCCATCACCTGTTCCGCGCAATTCATATTGCGGACGAGAATAGGTGGTGTATTTGCCAATATATCCATAATCGAACAGGTTATCCTGATGCACAGCATCTTGGCTTGTACCCCATGTGGACTGGTATTGTAAACTAACAGAATAAAATGCTTTATCAATCAAGCGTTTTTTCGCGTCTTTATTGGACGGATCTACTGGAGCCACCAATTTCTGCGTGAAAGTCAAATAGGACAATAAGCTCGAAGAGATGCTCTGAGAGTTATTATTCGAATTGAAAAGGGAGTTTCGGAAGCTATAGTTAAGTCCATTAAAATAATTGAAGGTACCTCCCAATAAAATACTAATCCTATCGTTAGGTGCATAGTTGATGTTACCAACTGCATTCACACTGTAGGCCGGAGTATTTTGTTTTGCTTGAATATTCTCCATGTCGTCCTGCGTAACAAATTCTGCAGTCGGCACGAATCCTTGACCTATTGGCGATGGACGCAATGGTGTTTCCTCAATGGACTTCAGTTGATCAGGCTTAAGTGCCCAAACTCCTACAGAAGAAGGAGAACCATCTGCCCTATAATTGAAGTTACCCGCAAACATGTACCCGATTATGGCACGTTCCGTTTGCTTGCCTTTATTCTTAATATACAACGGTCCTGTAAAATACGTCTCTACCTGATTGTAGTGGTATTTATCAAAAAGACTTGATGTGATCAATTCGACGCCACCACGGAAGCGGGTAGATGGCGGAGGTGTTGTAATGGAAATCGCCCCTCCGGTAAAGTCACCGTATTCTGCAGGAATACCTCCTGTTACAACGTTTGTTTGACCAATACCATTTTGAGGAAGTGCCACACTACCAATTACACGAACACCATTTATATAATACGCTGTTCCAGAAGCACGAGCTCCACGGAAACTTGGTGTTCCTCCGTCCAAACTGAATACTCCCGAACCCATATTGGCAATCGAGTTGGTATTCCTGTTTGGAACTTTTTTAATTTGGTCGCCATCAAGTGTTTTACCATTATCATCCGCACGAATGATTGGGTTTTTGTACACTTTCTTCACAACCTCTGGGATTTCCGTTACAGACTCTGACATCTCAATATCGAGAAAGGTAATCTGATCTGGTTTTACCAGCACATCATCGAATTCAACAGGGTTGTATCCGACGAAACTAATTTTGATGGTATACTTACCAGGAGTCAAGGCTGAGATGGAGTATTTTCCATCTAGGTCAGTCAAGGTTCCCCCAGCATTATATCCACCTAAAAAAGCAGCAACTTGGACAAAATCCAATGGCTGCTTGGTCTTTGCATCCTTAATTACACCACGAATTTCTCCTCTTTGGGCCTGCCCAAACGTCGAAGGAACGGTGAAAAGAAGAATGACTAAACACGCGTAGAGCTTCCTAATCATACTTGTTTTGAGTTAATTACAATAATCGATAAGCGGTATTTAACAAGCGACCAAGTTAAAATTTATTTGTCCAATATTCCAAGTAATAACAAGGGCAAATTTCATCTTAACTTAACAGTGACTCAATCTTGGCCAAAAGCACCTCGGATATCTTACGATAAGAAGCAGTGGTCCAACCACCGATATGAGGAGTAAGAATAACGCGATTAGTCTCAATCATGTGTTGTAACATTCTCTTCTCTTCTTCGTTCCACGTGTGTGGCTTCTCATTTTCCAAAACATCTAAAGCGGCGGCTTTAATCTTACCACTTTTCAATCCCTTCAGGACATCTATCGTATTCATGATTCCACCGCGAGAAAGATTTAATAGATAAAAGGGCCGAGCAACCTTAGCTATTAGGCTATTGTTAATCAATCCTTTATTCTCTTCATCCAGTGGTATATGAAAGCTCAAGACATCCGCCTGGTCGTATACCTCTTCAAGTAACGCAGGCTTTGCATAGGGGGTTGGAATGTTTTTTAAGATTTTATCAAAAAATAAAATGCGACAACCAAAACCGCTCAGTTTTTTCGCAAAAGCCTGTCCGGTATTTCCAAATCCAATAATTCCAACGGTCAGTTCGCTGAGTTCATCTCCTCTGTTAGCTTCTCTATTCCAAAAACCGAGTTTAACCTCATCAAAAGCCTTGGGAATATGACGTGTTAAAGCCAGCAACAAACCGATAGCATGTTCTCCTACCGCATCTCTGTTTCCTTCCGGAGCATTTATGCATACAATCCCACGACTGCGCGCTTCTTCTTCATCTACATTATCCATACCCGAGCCTGCACGCGCAATGAACATAAGGTTAGTTCCACGTTCAAAAAGGCTTTTATCAACCTGTAATTTTGAGCGCACAACTAATCCACTGCATTGTGGTATAAGTTCCAATACTTGCTCTCGAGAAGCTTGGGGTTCGTATAAATAGGCGATGCCAAGCCGCTGCAGCCCTTCCATTAAGCTTGCGTGCATGTCATCAACGATTAAAACGGGTAAATTAAGATCCATCTTAATTCAAAGAACGGCATTGCATCAGAATTTCACCCCTGAATTTCTGAAGTTTTTACGGGTTTGAATGGAAACGAGATGAATCAATGAAACGGTTGCATGGCAAACTTGCCTAGGCCCAAAGATTCATTTCTTTTAGTTTGGGCTGTCCAGGGAAAAATATCCTAGCAGTTTCCTCGAAAGAGGATGTGAAGTCAGAAAGATAAAATTCATGTTTAGCAGCGGAAACCTGCTTGTTTAAAAGGCCTTTTTCAATCAACTGCAGTTGAACCGCATCAGCCACGGCACCAGCAGAATCTATAATTCGGACCTCATCTTTATAATAATTATGAATCTCTGCCTGTATTAAAGGGTAATGGGTACAAGCCAAGATCAGGGTATCTATCTTATCCAATGTTTTACGAGACAGGTAGGAATTAATAATTGTTTGGCTAATCTTATTATTAAAAAAGCCTTCTTCAATCATGGGTGCTAATAATGGTGTTGCTAATTCGGATGTGCTCATATAGGCATGGGCCTTCTGAATTCTCTTGGTATATGCACGCGTACTTACTGTGCGCTTTGTGCCAATGATACCGACATGCTTGGTTTTTTCCATATCAGCCAAATGTGCCACAACAGGATCTATCACATTTTCGGACAATACTTCCTTTCCACAAATCTTTTTTACTTCACGAAAAGCGACGGCCGAAGCAGTATTGCATGCCACAACAACCATCTTACACCCTTTACCAATTAAAAAGTGTGTGATGGCGGAACAATATGCTTGAATTGCTTTTGCCGATTTATCCCCGTAGGGCAAATGCGCCGTGTCTCCAAAGTAAATGATTCGTTCATTGGGCATTCTTTTAAGAATTGCATTAGCCACGGTAAGGCCACCAATGCCTGAATCGAAAATACCTATAGGAGCGTTTGGAGATTGCATAAAAAAAGCCGGTATCAACCGGCTTCAAATTTGAATGTTTTTTTTTGGATTTTAAAGGCCTAACTTTTTACGAACAAAGCTCGTAATATCATCACCACTTGGTGAATAATATAGAAACTTATCATCTAACACGTAGGCATACCCCTTTTCTTTGGCAACTTCTTCAATTGCCTTAGTCACTTTTTCAACTATAGGTTTCATCAATGTTTCCTCATATTGACTCAATTCAACACGTGCATCTTGATTAAACTGCTGATAAGCACCATATAAATCAGTGATCTTTTTTTCTTGATAAATTAATACGGAAGAAGGCATTGTTGGATCCTTTTTCATACGCTCTAACTCAGCCTGAAGCTTTTGAATCTCTGCCTCCATTTGCTGAATTTGAACCGAATACTTTTTTTCCATTGCCATATACTTTTTATCAACGGAGTCTCTGATTGATATTTCATAGACCACGGAATCTCCATTCACATGCGCAATTTTTTGTGCTGAGGCTGTCCCAAACAAGGAAACGAAACCCACCAAGAGCACCATATTTCTAATCATTGTTTTCATCTTTTGCAATATTAATCTATTTCGGTTGTTCATTCGGCAAATCATCATTTTGACCTCCTCCTGGACTAGCTCCAGGAACAATGCCCAATTCTTCTAGCACATCATCACTCCGGTCATATTTCTGATTAGTATACAGCATGCTTACGCCGCCGGCCTTATCAAAAATAAAGTCTAAAGCATTGTCTTTAGCCACCTTTTGAATCGCATCAAAGATTCTATCCTGAATGGGCTGAATGAGTTCTTTTCTTTTTTTGAATAACTCACCATTTACTCCAAACTTTTCTTGTTGGTAAACCAATAACTCCTTTTCTTTTTTAGAGATATCAGCAACCCTCTGCTTTTTAATATCATCAACCAAAAAGATTTTTTCCGCCTCATAGGCCGTTTTCATCTTTTCAATTTCTGCCTTTTTCGATTCGATTACTTTCTGCCAATCATATGCCAGCAAGTCAAGTTGCTTTTGGGCGCTATTATACTCTGGCATGAGATTCAGAATATAATCTGTATCCACATATGCGAAACGTTGTGCAGCGCTTAAGGTTGGAATCAGGGTACCTAAACCCAAGAGAATTATCCAAACATACTTTTTCATATCTGCCGTATTAAAACTGTTGTCCAATAAAGAAGTGAAACTGGCCCCTTCCTGAATTTGCTCGGTACGGATTGTTATCGAATCCATAAGCATAGTCAAGACCAAGCAATCCAAACATAGGTAAAAAGACGCGAACCCCCCCTCCTGTTGATCTTAGCAAGTTAAAGGGACTGTATTGTTTTGCCGAAGAAAAATTGTTTCCAGCCTCAGAGAACACCAGCGCATAAATGGTCGCCTGCGGATTCAATGAGATTGGATAACGTATTTCTGCCGTAAATTTATTGTATATCGTTCCGCCAATATAATCACCGGTATTAGAATTTACAGGTGTAACGGTATTGTTATCATATCCTCTCAGGGCAATTAACTCTCTACCATCCAAGTTGAATCCAATTAAACCCGCACCCCCCAAATAGAAACGTTCAAATGGCGAAGCACCTATGCTTTTATTATAGCTGCCCATATAGCCAAAATGTGCTTGAGTTGTTAATACCAACTTATCAACTAAGTTGACATACCATGCTGCATCAAATTTCCATTTATGGTATTCAATCCAGCGGTATTTTTGTTGATCTGTAGCCTCCGAATAATCTTTATTTGCGAGATAGGAAATTGGCGGCGTCAATTGCAACGACAAGGAAAATTGAGAACCATTCCTTGGGTAAATTGGCTGATCTACTGAGTTTCTGCTCAGGGCAATTTTAAAGTTAAGATTATCGGAAATACCTGTTCCAAACGAAAATATTGATTGATAATTACTGAGCAAATAGCGTTGATAGGTCACCCCATAACTCAAGGAAAAATAATCATCTGGCCACTTAAGCAATCTTCCAATTCCTACTGTTACCCCGGTAATGGTTATCGATGCTCTTTCCGGGTTATTTTTCTTTAACCCGTTACTTTGAATCGAATGAAATACGCTCACCGATAGTGACTGTGGTCTTTTTCCACCTAGCCAAGGCTCTGTGAAGCTTGCATTATACGACTGAAAATAACTCCCATTTGATTGGGCGCGTATACTCAAACGTTGACCATCTCCTGCAGGAATTGGGGTCCAGGCCTTAGGGTTGAACATTTTCTTCGTAGAGAAATTGGTCAAGTTTAATCCCAATGTTCCAACAATAAATCCAGCACCAAATCCACCTGAAAGTTCAATTTGGTCGGATGGTCGTTCTTCGACGCGATATTCAATGTCCACTGTCCCCGCCGCATAATTCGGAATCGGGTTCACTTCAATTTTTTCTGGGTCAAAATAACCGAGAGCTGCCAATTCTCTTACCGAACGTTGAATATCCGAACGTGAAAATTTCTGACCCGGTCTGGTACGGATTTCACGCAGGATGACATAATCACTGGTTTTGGTATTTCCAGTCACTAAAATCTTATTGACAATGGCTTGTGGGCCTTCAGTAATTCGAATTTCAATATCGATGGAATCATTTTCAACCTTGGTTTCTACCGGAACAATATTGAAGAAAAGATAACCATCATCCATATACAAAGAAGAAATATCCGAGCTATTTGGACTCATGTACAGGCGCATTTCAAGGCGAGAAATATCATAGATATCTCCTTTCTTAATCGATAATAAGGTATCCAGTTGACCTGTTCTGTATTTGGTATTTCCAGACCAGCTAATATCTCTAAAATAGTATTTTGGCCCTTCTTCAACTTCGATTCGGATTCCAATTCTATTTGGTGACATTTTATAAATAGAATCCTCTACAATTCGTGCGTCACGATACCCTTCGGTATTGTAATAACTAATAACTTGTTCTTTGTCTGAATCGTATGCATCTTGGACAAATTTTGAACGTTTGAACCGCAATCCACGCTGTTTTGTTTCAGACATAGCGCGTCTTAACTTTTTATCACTTACCCCAATATTACCAACAAAGACAATTTCGCCAATTTTCGTACGAATTCCCGGCTTTACATTGAATACCAGATTCTTCATGTTTTTCCTGGCACTTCCCTCCGCCTCTTCTTCAGTTACTTCAACGGTAACATTCAAGTAACCTTTATCAATATAGTAGGTCTCAATTTCTGAAACGGTACGCTGCTTGAGATTATCGGTAATCATATCGCCTCCTCGAAGGCTCAAATCTTCGCGTAATGACTTCGCTTTACTTTTCTTTAAGCCGCGAATTTCAAACTCAAACAGCCGCGGGTTTTCCTGAAGTACGAAACGGAGATACACCTTATTCCCATCAACACGGGTAAGGAGTATTTGAACATTGGTGAATAATTTTTGTGACCAAAGGTTCTCAATGGCTTTTGTAATTTCATCACCAGGAATTGTGATTTCTTGTCCGGTATAAAGTCCAGAGAAAAGCTTTACAATATTAGGGTCAAAATAGCTGATACCCTCAACCTCTAAGCCACCAATAACATATTTGGCGGGCCGTTGGTAATTCAAAGGCATATATGGATTGAGTGAATCCTTTGGCTCTACTTGAGCAAGCAAACCACTTCCCGTAATTGTAACTAGGAATAGGAGTATTAATCGAATGGTTTGTTTCATACTATTTGCTCGCTTGTTTTTCCAAAGCGCCGTTCTCTACTTTGATAGTCAATTAATGCCTTGAACAGTTCTTCTTTACTAAAGTCGGGCCAGAGTACATCGGTGAAATATAATTCACTATAGGCAATTTCCCAGAGCAAGAAATTACTGATTCTAAGCTCTCCGCTTGTCCGTATCAACAATTCCGGTTCGGGTACACCGTGGGTCGATAAATACTTACTTATCAATTCGTCGTTTATTTGATCCTTTTGAACTAATCCAGACTGAACATCCCCAGCAATGCGTTTCACTGCATCACAAATATCCCATTTGGCCGAATAACTTAACGCTAAGACGAGTGTCATACCCGAATTGTTACTCGTTTTTTCTTTTGCCTCATTTAAATTTGCCAAACACTTGACTGGCAAGGAATCAAGGTTGCCAATCGCATCCAAACGGATATTGTTCTTCATGAGTGTTGGCATTTCTTTTTTGATGGTACGTACCAGCAAATCCATCAATGCATTCACTTCCTTAATTGGTCTGCTCCAGTTTTCTGTGCTAAAAGCATAAAGGGTCAAATACTTAATTCCTAGATCTGCAGCCGTCTCGGTAATTTCCTTGACTGTATCCACGCCTTTTGTATGACCGAATACGCGGAATTTCCCCTTCCCTTTGGCCCAACGACCATTACCATCCATGATAATAGCTACGTGCCTTGGGAGTCTTTCTTTGTTTATTTCGCCTTGAAGACTGCTCATTCTATGATACTAAAGCTGCGAAAATAAGATTTAACAATGAGTTATCTCAGTATTTAGTGAACATGCAACGAATTGGGGTGAATCGGTAAGTAAGTGAGATGCCTGCAATGAAGTACCAATCTTTGATTGTTGGGTCTCCTCTGAAATTCCCTTCCGTCGCCAAATGGGTCCTTCCGTCCAACTCTACAGATCTATCCGAAAGTGCCACTGCCGCAGAACCACTGCTTGACTGGAGCTTTTCAAAATTCGGATAGATACCGCTCACGTCATCCAAATGATCCGTAAACGTTTTCCGTACTCCAATTTCAGCCCCGAAAACCCAATTTGGAGACAAGCTATATTTATAGCCCATACCGATTGGTAATGCTATTCCAATTTGTTTGTATCTTTTATTTCCTTCAATATTCTGCCCTTCCGTTCCAAGTGGCTGAAGCCTGACAACACTTCCTCTAAAATCAGTTTTAGGGTTAAAATAAAACATATTAATTCCTGCGAAGAAGAAGGGAGTAGAACGCTTAGATAGAACACCTGTTCCAAAACGGATAAAATTAAACTCTACGCGATTATCTATTTCCCAAATATGGGAGAAGAATTCAAGGTTGCGTTTTTGGTATTCTTTGAAATTGTAATCCCCACCAGAAACTTTCGCATAGTTTATCCCGAACTTCCAAGACCAGTATTCCGAAAAGTTATATTTTCCTAAAGCACCTACGCTAATGTTCGTTTCGGATAGGACAACACGACGAGCTAAATCACCGGAGTAATTGGACGCACCTATGAAACCTCCCGCCTCCCAATATTGAGAGAACGCACTAAGTTTAAAGAAAAATAGAAATACGATTAAGGCGCTAAGCCTAAAATTTGTAGCATTTAACACGATTTCCAAAAATTGTATAGGTAATCGTTATACCTCCATAGGCGTACCAATCTTTTGAATCAGGATTCCCTCTACCCGGCCCTGTAAAGGTTAGTGGGTCGTATGATTTAGCCGGTGCATCAGACAAGGAACGATCTGCTAATCCCGCAGAGTACGAACCATCTCCAAAAGCCGCAGTTAAAACACCAGGCTCCACATAAGTGGTTGAGACGTCGTCGATATAATCATTGAAAGTTTTTCGCAATCCATATTCAGCAGCAATGGTCCAGCCTCTTGCTACACGAAGTTTAATTCCTCCTCCAAAAGGGATAGAGAATTGCGTTAAATTGTATTTTTTTCGGTCTTGGAACTGAGTAGTTCCTTGGCCTTCAGTACCAATTGGTTGTAACTCTACCCAACCTTTAAAGTCAGAATTAGGATCATCGTAATAAGCCCTTGGATTGTATTTATAGATAGCCCCTCCTAAAAAGGCGAAGGGGGTAAAGGCTTTTTTTCCGTTTCTTCCTACAGGGTCGAATGCCCATAGATTCCACTCGATCAAGGCTGCAAATTCAAATAAGCCAGACTTAAAGCTGAGGTTACGGCCTTTCATAAAATCCGTGCCGGTAGAATCTGCACCAGAAATGGTCCCATAAAAAACGTTTCCCTTTAATGAAAAGTGATCATTCAAGTTATACCGTCCGACAAGCCCCCCAGCAAAATGAAAGTTTTCGAATGGCGATTGAGTTAATTCACCGTTGTAATTACTGACACCCAGCATGATACCAACATCCAGCGATTTCTGTCCATAGCTAAGGCTAGCAGAACCAACAAACAGAAGAAGTACAATGATTTTCTTCATCTCTATAATTAAAACGATCTCTTTTACTATTTATTTTACAAAATAAAAACGGGTTAAGCGAACTTAACCCGTTGTAAATATAGTATAAAGTTTAGATTAACGACACTTGTATGGACGCAGAGTTTTTGTTAAGGTCAAACCCCAGAAGAAATAAGAATCATTGTAATTTGCATTTCCTCTAGACACACCTCTTGCTTTCGGTGATCCAGACCTATTGCTCATCACATCGTCAAGACTTCCTGAATTTCCACCTGTATAGAATCCGCTAACGTCATCTAAATAGTCTGTAAACATCATTCTCCATCCTGCTTCAATTCCTAAAGTATAATCGCGGCGAAGATTAAATTTCAATCCCCCTCCAATAGGTATCACTGGCTGAATAGCTCTTTTACCCCAATACGATGCACGTTCTTTTTGCACCTCAGTTTTCAAGGGGCCTAAAGAAACTAAATCACCATTATTCCAAGCCATAGGATGCGTATAAGTCATCCCTAATCCTGCAAATAAATAAGGTGTCCATTTATATCTTTTTGAACCAGCTATGTACTTTTTCATGTTCCATTCGAAAGTACCTGACAGCTCAACAATTGGAGAGTTAAAACTCAAATTTCTAGCTTCACGTGAAGTTCCATCATTTTGATACTTATCATAGGCAGCAACCCATCCAAAATTCAAATTTCCACGAACAGAAAAATTAGGGTGAAAATTATAACGTGCAATTCCACCAATTGCTGGACGATTTCCAGAAAGAAAATTACCCAAACCATTGGATAGACCAGGAGACAAATCTCCTTGATAAAAAGAAAATCCTCCAAAAACTCCAAAATCATAATCTTGGGCTTGAGTAGAAATGGTTCCGGAACCAATTAAGAGTGCTAAAAAGAAGTACTTCAGTTTCATTATTGCTTGATGTTTTAAGGGTTAATCAAGTGCTGCAAATATATACTTTTATTTGAAATTACCTTCCTTGAGTTTTAAATATTGCGCATTTCTAGTTTCGCACATCAACACCCCAATTCAGCTTTGAACGCAAAGTTTTGAGATAGTTCGAATTATTGAGTTTCACAAGGTTAACGGAAAATGGCGCGCGGCGAATTGCCATCTGCACATCATAGTTCACACTTGTTGAACGACTATCCATACTTACCAAAAAACTACTACTCCTCCCCTCAACCTCAAATGATAGCACACTTTCGTCAGAAATAATGATGGGTCGGACATTCAAATTATGTGGCGAAACAGGCGTAACAGCAAAACTTCCAGATTGCGGAAATAAAATAGGACCACCACAGCTCAAGGAGTAGCCTGTTGACCCTGTCGGGGTAGAAATAATCAAACCGTCACCCCAATACGAGTTTAAAAATTCGCCATTAATAAATGCGTGAACAGTAATCATGCTGCTCGTATCATTTTTATGTATGACAAAATCATTTAGCCCAAAGTTTAAATCACCAAAAAGAGGTTCTTCACTTTCGAGGTATAACAGACTCCTTTTATCAATGCCAAAGCTCCCTTTCAGTAACTCATCAATCGCATAATATATGTCGTTTTTAGAAACACTTGCTAAGAAGCCCAGTCGCCCTAAGTTTATTCCTATGATGGGAATTCCTTTGTCTCGTATGATCGTCACCGTTTCCAATAAAGTGCCATCGCCTCCTAAGCTTAGCATAAAGTCAAAAGTTCCAACGACCTCGTCTTTCTCAGAGAATGAATGTGCTTTTGACTTTACCAATTTACCTTTCCGGATTACATCCATAAAGGCCTCATGAATAAATACTTCAACCCCCTTATTTCGTAATAAATCAATAATAAAATGCACAAAGTCTATCGACTCTTCATTCAATACTTGCTTTCCGTAAACTCCAATTTTCATTATATAGGTGCAGTAAAGTGTAAATATAAGCCCTTCCTTCCAAAAGCGTTGAGCGAATACTCCACACGAAGTACCCGATCATAATAGGTGACAAAATCAAGCCCCATTCCATACCCCTGCAACCATGTGTTTTGGTAGGTATTCCTTGGTTCTTGAAAACGTGTACTATGCACATAACCACCATCCGTGTAAGCCGTCAAATATATAGCCGTTGGCGCTTTTTTAAACTGCCCCATGCGAATGAGTGGAATGTCGATGTCGCGTCGAAAAAGACAGTACTTAATATTAGATTCTATAAGCCCGTAATGCTGACCATCTATCACATAGGGTTCAAATCCTCTTACAAAAAATTTGTATCCCAAGGATTGATAAAGGTTATACGGCTGCTTTTCAGGAAAGGAAACTTTTCCTCTTAATCCGATTCCTGCGTAAAAACCCGCCCCCATGTCAAAGAATTTTTCTGCATTGAATCTAATATCAGCATAAACACTTCGGTCTTCAACCAAATACCTGGGTTCTGCATTTATTTCAATGAAGTGTCCTTTTAGTGGATAATAGGCTATGTCTCGCCGATCGTACTTATAGGTATAGAAAAACTTGATCGACATTTGTCTGTTTCGTCGTCCGGCTAAAAATTCTGGATTTTGCTCGCTGTGCAAGACAGTATCGCTAACTAATATATCTTCCCAACCAAGGGTAAAACGATGTCGAGTGAAAATTTGCGGTCGGTATAAAAAAGAGACATCGGAGCTAAAAAATCGAATGGCGCGTTGATTTGGGTCAAATAAAAATTGCAATCGATTGTTTTCAGGTTTCAACCAAATCTCTTTATTGCTTTGATAACCCAATTCAAGCTGAAGTCCTTTCTTTTTCTTCCGGTCTAAATAAGGAATTTCATAATCCACCATAAAAAGACGGGTATACCCAAGCAGGGTTCTTATCTTGAGCTTTTCAGCCCTCCCTCGAAAATTATAGTCATACACATTCAGCCCAGCATTAAGCCTTCCTAAATCTTTGGTTTCCCACCAAATATTGAAATTTCGATCTGCAAATTTGATCACTGGATAGGGCCAGATATACCACTTCTCAGTGAGTTCAATAATAACAAGAATGCCATTCGAATCAACTGGCATGGATGATACTTGAACGACATTAAACAAGCGTGTATTGAATATTTGATTTCGATTTTGTTGAAGGCGGCCATTGATCTCCTGTGTATTTAGGTAGGTCCCGACTTGAAAATCCAGTTCCCGTAGAATAATAAAGTCTTTTGTCACTTTGTTCCCTTGAATGGAGATTTCATTCACGCGCACAGAATCTGAAGCCATAGCCCAGCCTGATGCAACCTGTATTATGAATCCACAGAAGAGTAAAAGACGAAGTGTCGGCATACTTAGATGTCGAGGTAACGCATCAGCAAATTATACCGATCTTTTAACGCACCATTGTCGTCGTCGTTATAATAAGAGGCTGCCACCTGATAATTGTACCGCTCAAAGGTAGCTACCAAACTTTTTAAATCGCTGGTGTTTAATTTTAAATGCACAAGCAGACGTCTGTCGGTTTTCAATGCCTGCAAGTGGACACTGAGAATCTTAGCATTATTGTATTCAACAATTCGAGCAATTTCAGAAAGGCTATAATCCTGAATTCCAATATTCAAGCTCAAAATACTACCGGGTTCAAGAAAGCCACTAAATTGGGCCATCTGGCGGATGAGCTCCTTGGCAGAAATAATCCCAACAAACTCTTCTTCATTATTAACAACAGCAATTACAGTATTCGGAATTGCTGCAAAGACGCGAATGATTTCAAAAAAATGCTGGTTCTCATTGATGCGTGGTGCTTGAGTAGCAGAGATAATGTTCTGTAGCTTTTTTGTCTTTGGCTTCACATCCATCAACTCAGATGAAGAAAGGTAGGTTAGCAGTTTTCCTTCATTTACAACTGGCAGATAGGCCACACTCATTTCATTCATCATCTCCAATGCCATCTGCGCTGAGTCAGTAGGTTTGAGAGCAAATAATTTTGTAGATAGAAAATCGTGGGCTAGCATATTTACAATTAAAACAAAAAATCAACCAAAACTGTTCATCGTATGGATTCTTTCACCAAATTCATCCAATTGCGAATAAATGGCAGTCCAAACTCCGATAAAACGGCTTCCGGATGGTATTGCACAGCCCAAATAGGAAAGTGTTTATGGGCAAATGCCATAGGAATTTCATCCTTTGTTTGGGCAGTTATTTGTAAAGTCTCGGGTAGAGAAGTCAGCCGCAGACTATGATAACGTCCTACTCTGTGTCTTCTGGGAATTCCGGCATACATCGGGTGCGCTGTGCAATCTATCTCTGAACTTTTTCCATGGACCGGAATATCAGACGGTACGAGTTGAGCTCCAAAGTGGATCCCTAATGCTTGGAACCCAAGGCAAACTCCTAGCATAGGTTTTTGTCCGACAAAGTGCTCAATGAAAGGCATCAGCTGTCCAGCATTTTTTGGCTTCGATGGACCCGGTGAAAGTACCACTGCATCTGTGTCTGAAAAGCGTGGGTCATCCATCTCAAAGGCATCGTTCCGCAAGATGAGCAATTCTGCTCCTGCGCGGGCTAAATAATCAGCGAGGTTAAAGGTGAATGAATCGTAATTGTCTATGAGAAGAATCTTCAATCTGGAAATGCGTTGATGCACTCGGCAATATAGCGTACATCCGACTCGCTATGAATGGTTGAAATGGGTAGACTAAGTATGGACGAATGAATTTCTTTGGCCAAGCGAAAGTCCCTTTCATCGAGTTCCCAAGCATTTCTCGCAAACACATCCTGTACCGATTTTTGATCGCAAGGCGCTATTGGATAATGAATTTCCGTGCGGATACCTTTCTCTAATAAGTAGGCTTTTAAAGCATCTCGTTTCAAATGACGGATTGGGAAAATATGATGCACTTCATCCAGGTGGTCTGCTTGATGTGGGAGAACAAATTTATCTCCATCCAACAACTCATGGTACAATTTTGCCAGATTCTGTTTGTGTGCTGTAATTTCAGGTAATGCCTGAAGCTTGATCCGAAGAAACCCAGCTTGAATCTCATCCAGGCGGGAATTGTCGCCCACGTATTCATTCTGGTATTTCACAAAAGAACCGTAATTCCTCCAAGCCTTTAATTTATCGTAATGTGTCATATCGGGAAGGCTTATCCCTCCCGCATCGCCCAGAGCACCAAGGTTTTTTGTAGGATAGAAACTAAAAGCACCATATCCAAAAGTTCCGGTATTTTTGCCTTTGTACCTTGCCCCATGCGATTGCGCGCAGTCTTCAATCAATTCGAGCTGGTATTTCTCGCAGAGTGAAGCAATTGGGTCCATCTCACAAGGTTTTCCATACAGGTGAACCACCATGATTGCTTTTGTTTTTGAAGTAATCTTCTCCTCTATCTTACTTGGGTCTATTAGATAGGTATGGATATCCGGCTCGACAAATACGGGCTTATGACCGGTATTGATGATGGCATTAATCGTGGCGATATAGGTGTTCGATGGGACGATGATTTCAGAACCTGCTGGGAAATCCAAAATCTTCAGGGGTATTTCCAGTGCATCTAAACCTGAGGCTACTCCCAAAAAAGCAGCTGCATCAATATAGGAAGCGAATTCTTCTTCAAAGGCCTTTACCTGCTCGCCTAATACGAACCACCCTTTTTCAAGTAGGCGCGAAAATTCCTTTTCATACGCCTCTTTAAATGGTGCATTTAATCCAGAAAGGTTTTCGTAATCGATATTAGGTATAGGGTTCATCGATATAATCGTTTACATCATAGTTCGTTGAGGCAAGAACCAATAGCACAGCACCTTCGGTAAATCCTTGCATGGTATGCCAATCGTCGCGGTCTACATAAAGAGCCTTGCTCGGGTTATCTAGAACAAAGCTTTCAAAGCCTTTTCCATCATTGCACGAAACGGTGCAGGCTCCATGCAGGCAAACCAATACTTGATCGGTATTTAAATGTCGGTGCCCGCCTCGCACCACATTGGGTTTTCCGTGAATATAATAGACACGTTTCACCGCAAAGGGCAGTTGACGTTGAATTACACGCAGCTCGCCGCGGTCATCTTTAAAGGCAGGGATATCTATCAAATTGGCCATCTAGCGCAAATGTAACAGATTATTCAGAATGCTTTAGGGCAGTTTCGGTGGAAATATGCGGCGTAAGACATTTCGCTTCAGCCAAGAATAATGTCCAACGAACAGTTTTTCCCTTCGATAAACACTAATATCACCTGTTCCTTGCAAGTCATATTCTGGGAAAATTGGTGCCAATTCCTTTGCTTTTTGTTTCAAAGCATGATGATAAGGAACATAAAAAATACGCCTCACCTTAGCTGAAAGCATATAAGAGCGTGGGGCATTTATCACATTTCCTTCTTCATACAATTTTACGCCATGGAAATGGAAAAATACTGCGGGGTAGTTTTTTGAACCTTGACATAGCTCAATGGATGGAAATTCTCCTTTGAATGCATACTGCTGACAATTCCAGGGCGCCAATCCACCTCCAAGATGCTCCAGTTCATGCACAGATGGGAACCGTATACACCAATCATCCAAATATTTTTGATCGCCAAACTTGCCATCTTCCACCCGATTATAACACCATTCCAAACAACGTGCTCTCCACCAATCCAGCACTTCTCGCCCTTCAGTGTTGTTTTTGAAATACATAAATTGAACACAGTATTTACCACGGAGCAAAGATTGATCGTATCTGCGCGTATAGCGATGACTGGTAATGAGCACCGATTTACCGGAAGCTTCCATCTCATCAATCAATACTTTCGGATTGGAGTAGAAGCACAGGTCGGCATCGAGGTAGGTGCAATTCTCCACCTCAAAATTTTCCAGTACATAATGAATCGTGCTCGAAGTGCAGGTCCAGCAATACTCTGCTCTGCTGCGACCAGGTTTGACCGCAAGAAGTTCAGGATCTTCGAAGTCATTCAGGGAAATCACCGTCATATTCGGCAAATTCAATTTCTGCAGCACATCGAAGGCGACTTGATTAAAAGCAAAAACGTAGAGATGGAAATCCGGACAATGTGCAATAAGTGAATCATACATTACCAAACCTCGCGTCAAGTAGTTTGAATCGAAAAGGGTACAAAAATTCAGGCGACTCATTTTTTTACTGCTAGGATGATATTATCGAGGTAGAAGTCGCGGCTTTTTCCAAAGAGAGGCCAAATAATCGACCAAACAATGTTCACCGGTGCCATCAGGAGCATGGTGATAAGCATATTCATTGGACCAGATTTCGTTAATGTTTTTTTATAGATGAAGGTATTCCAAAGCTGAGCTAGGGCACGTGCATCATTCACGCTCTTGATAGATACCTCTATTTCAAAACCCGCTTGTTCCATCAGGTGTTTCAATCCAAAAGAAGAATACCGCGCATAGTCATATGGTTGCTCATGCTCATCCCAAGCAAAGGGAACGGTAAGCAAAAGTTTCCCGCCAGGCTTCAATACACGATGAATCTCACGGAGAAATTCCTCTGGATTAAAAACATGCTCAAGAACCTGGTTACAGAGTGCATTGTCGAAATGATTCTCTTCGAAAGGAAAAACTTTTCCATCATAAAACACATCGATATCTTCATTTTCATGCGAGTGACCTGGGTTTTCGATGTCGAGTCCCACATATGTTTTGGTGCTAAAAAGCGAGCGATACGGTTTGCGGCCGCAACCTACGTCAATCACTTGTCCATCAATATGATTGGCCAATTGAGCAATTGCCTTTCGGAGACCTTTTCGCGCAAAATAGAAAGGATTGATGAGCAAGCCCGCCAATCCCGGGTTAAAATCTTGTTTGTATTTGAAGCTTCTGAAACTCATGTGCCTTGTTTCAGCTGGTAAAAATAGGTTTTGAATTGGGAATTGATGTTAAAGATATCCGGACAATCGTAGAAATCGACCAAGTCGTGCGCCTTCATAACGTCCAAAAACTTCGATTCTGAAAAAAACCAAGCCGGATAACTCGCCTCATAGATGGAAGGAGGAATTCGTTGAATCGTGAGTCGGTCGGAAGCTGCCTTTATAATTGGATGTTTATCGATAAGCAAATAAGCAGCATTGGCCTGCAAAAGACGACTCAAGACTGAATATGGATCAGGCAAATAAGGTAGAACACAGCCTAATAAAATCAGGTCGTACTCCTTTTCCAGTGCCCTTTCTAGGCTTCCTTCGAAATGCAGGTTATCGGATTCAAACTCCCCTTTTCCAAGTTTCACAAATCCAGCTTGTTCGATGATGGTCCATTCGAATTCAATATCTGGCAAGGCACGACACGTTGGGAAATAATGACTGCCCAAAGCACCTCCAAAGTCGAGAACCCGTAATCTTTTTTTACCCTTAGCGGCTTTTCGGAAATAAGGTAGCGCCTCCCACTCAAATGATTCTGAAAATGCCAAGCCATCCCTTTCATATGAAGCTTTTTTATCCCTGACCTTTCGACTTGCCTCCAAAACTCGATTAAAAATGCTCACATCATCGTAAGAACCTGTTTCTGCTAAGGCTTGATCCCAGGAAGTAAAAGAGCCGAAATAGCCATACGGTTTCCAAAGTGTCTTTACGCTTAGGTAAGCGCTAATCAATATACGGTAAACTTGCCTCAACATTCGCCGCTAAAATAGCCTTTTGAGTCCTAGCTTTTCAAGGATTGCTCTTCTCCGTGATTTTTTAAAAAAGCGAACAAAAGCTCTATACCCAGCATTCGATTCTTCCACTTTGTTAGGAAGACCAGGCAATGATGTTGCTAAAAGTGGTTCATAAATTCCTGTGTTTGCGCCATGCGTTCCTGAATCGTCATTCCCCAAATTACGAATGAGCGAGCGGCCAGGATAGAGCGTGAGCATATCATTCAGCAAGGCAGAAGCATACCAACGAACAGCCCAAGATTGGTTCTCCCCTTTAATTTGACGTTCCAGCATACGCTGATATGGATAGCTGTTTTCGTAGTTGAAGCGTTTTAATAGCGACTTCTTTTTAAGTGCATTCATGAGGGAGTTTCCGTCCTCTTCAAAGAATTGCCAAGCTCTTGGCCAAGTAGCCCACCCCCAACAATCTGCTCCTTTCAAGAAAAAAGATTCCGGTAAATTTTCTATTGGGTAGCTATAGGCATGTATAGAAGCAACCCTTTTATCCGAAGCATATTTTGTCAAGCCACCAAGCATATAGGAAAGAAAAAACGGACGACATTCCATATCATCTTCTAAGATAATAATTCCTTCGGATGTCTTCAAAATCTCCGTTACACCGCCAATAATCGACTTTGACAGTCCTAAATTTTCACTTGCCTCATGGGTATGGATAGAAGCAAAGCCTTTAACCGTCTTTATATAGTTACGCACCGCCTTCACATTTTGTGCATCTGAATCCGACTTTGCTGCATCAGAAAAGAAATGCACCACCATTTCCTTTGCTTCTGGATTCGCCAAAAGTGAATCCACCGTGCGCTTTAGATGCTCAGGTCGGTTATAACAAAATATGGCGATGGGGAAATTTGTCACTACAATTTGGATGTTAGTGAAGAAAGCATCTCTTCCAAGATTCCGGGAACATCATATGCCAACTTCCAGTCGGGATAATGAGATTGAAACTTGGAGATATCACTAATCCACCAGATATGATCTCCAATTCTATTTTCCTCAGCATAGGTATAGTTCATCTTGTTCCCGGTAATTTCCTCAGCCATTTGAATAGCTTCTTGCATAGAACAATTGCTATATCTACCTCCTCCAATATTATACACCTCGGCAACACGCGGGTTTTGATAAAAGTGATAAAATGCATTTACCAAATCATTGCTATGAATATTGTCGCGAACCTGCTTCCCTTTATAGCCAAAGACAGTGTACTTATTGCCTGTAACGGCACACTTCATCAAATAGGCAAGAAACCCATGAAGCTCTGCCCCAGAATGGTTAGGGCCTGTTAGGCAACCACCTCGAAAAATGCCCGTTTTCATATTGAAATAGCGACCATACTCTTGAACCAATATATCTGCAGCCACTTTAGAAGCGCCAAACAAGGAATGCAGTGTTTGATCAATACTCATCGATTCACTAATCCCATTTTTATTATAGGCGTGGTTTGTATCAATTTCCCAGCGGGTGTCGAGCTCCACAAGAGGTAGATAATTAGGCTGATCACCGTATACCTTATTAGTTGATGTAAAAATAAATACAGCATTTGGCGCCTTGAGTCGAGTTGCCTCTAACAAGTTCAATGTCCCATTTGCATTTACTGTAAAATCAGTAAAGGGTTCTTTTGCAGCCCAATCATGTGAAGGTTGCGCGGCAGTATGAATAATAAGGGAAAGATCACTGCTGTATTTATCGAAAATATTGAAAATCGCGTCTTTGTCCCGAATGTCTGCCGTCTCTAAACTAAAATTTGGGTATTTCTCCTGCAATTCGGCCCCTTTCCATTTGGTAGAAGCTCCTTCACCAAAAAAGTAAGAACGCATATCATTGTCTATACCAACAACTTGATAGCCCAACTCACAAAAAAAACGAACCGATTCTGAACCTATCAATCCGGATGACCCGGTAACTAGAACTGTTTGCATTAAATCTATTTTGCGGGCAAATATCCGAAACTATGGGTATACTTGTCAAAATCTTTAAAATGAATCCGATTAAGGGACTATTTTTCTTCCTTATCCGCCTTTATACGCTGCCATTACGAATTCGAATTGTTATGCAGCTAAGCTTTCAAAAAGTGCTTCGAAAGCAATTTTGGCAATATTACGACGAGGTATTTCTGAACGACTACCCGCATATTCGGCGTGCTTGCAACCTACTTGCAGATACTAAATCCCCTGTAATATTCGATATCGGTGGCGGCCAAGGCACTACGCTTAAGATTTTCAATAAAGAATTGCCAAACGCGCGAATTAGTCTCTTCGAGCCTATTGCCGAAAATTATTCAATCATTCAAAAACAATTCGGACAGGTTGCAAATGTGCGTTTATACAATCTCGCGGCAGGCGACAAAGATGAAGAAGCTATTATTCATGTTGCAGACAGAATAACTTCCTCCTCCTTGCATCAATTAAACCCGGGCGCGCACAATAAAGACTCTTATTTAGCACAAGCTCTTACTCCATCAAGAGAAGAAAAAATTCAGGTTGTTCGTCTGGAATCGTATTTAGTTGAAAGCAAGAAAACCGATTTATTGAAACTTGATGTCCAAGGTTTTGAACTAAACGTTCTCAAAGGATGTGGCGAAGCATTAAAAACAGTTCGTTATATATTACTCGAAGTATCCAATCACCATGGATATGAAAATGCGGAGCTTTATTTTGAGATTGATGCTTTCATGCGTAGCCAAGGATTTGAAATTGCCGACCTATTTCCGGGGATAAAAGAAGGCGGATTTTTAAAAGAATGGGACTGCATCTATTTAAACAAGACATGGAAATAGGAGTTTTTGAATTTGCCGATCCTGGTCATTTCACTTTGCTTGATTCTGTTGCAAGAATATTTAGTTCTTCTGAAAAGAACCGTGTTGTCCTTCATACAAGTCAAAACCATCAGTCAAAATGCACGCAACTTATTCAAAAACTGCAGCGACTTAACTTGACTATTGATTCGATTGAATCCCCTTCAAATATTCAGTTAGCCGTAATCATCACGCCAGATCATCAACTGGACAAGACTTTCCAAATTGTAAGCGATTATCCAACTTGGATGTTCATACATAATATTGATGATTGGTTTGATTTAACGCTATCCAAAACCCTCCGGCAAACGAGCAGCGCCTTGATTAAAGACAAAAATCCGAGGTTGGCCTATTATCTTTTTAAAAGAGCTATCAAAGGGAACAGAATTAAGAAACAAATTATTCAGCAGCAATTAGCCACGGAAAACGCTCATTTTCTGGTACTAAATGAGGATTTAAAGACCGAGTTATCCAGCTTTGTACCTGTAGCCAAAATTAAAATAATTCCATTTTCTGTATACGATCCAGAACTGAAGGATATGAGTCATCAGAATGAGCGAGTACGAATTTGCATTCCAGGAATACTCTCTCAAAAACGACGTGATTATTTGAGTCTATTCAAGGTTTTGGAAAGTATGCCTATGTCACTACTTGAAAAGATTGAAATCGATTTGTTAGGAGGAATAAGTCCCACTGCTGGCGAGCAATCTGACATTGTAGTGAAAAATGCCAAGCGGCTCATCAAGAATAATTATCCGATAATTCTACGCGAGAAAGCCTATATCGAGCTCGACGAATTTGATATAGAATTAAGCAAGGCTGATATCATTCTTGGAAATTTGAATATTGATCAAGGCGGCGGCAGCAGGTATGGAAAGACAAAAGAATCAGGAATACCATTTACAATGATTCGTGCCGCAAAACCAGGAATTATGCCTGCGGAGTATAGCGTGCTTCAAGAACTCAGAACCAGCACTCAAACTTTTAAAGATTATTCCGAACTGAAATCTATTTTTGATGAACTGACCAATCTCGAGTTGTTAAATAAACTTAAAGAGGAAGCCAAAATAAACTCACAAAAATTCATAGATCGCGTTATTTTAAATAAACCTTAATGACTAAGATACTTTTCTTCCTTTTTTCGGCCATTAATTCGACTTTGAAAGGTAAAATCAAAGCAAACAACCAGCGTGACTTCTTTAAATTTCTGAGTAAACTTGGTGTTCGAGAATTCCATTCTAATTATTTAGGAGTTGACTTTCTGCTTGACCCAGTCAATTCTTCGGTAAGTTCTAGATTGGTTTTGCAGAACGATTTTGAAAAATCCGATATTCAAAATTTGATTTCACTTGTTCCTCATGAGGGAAACTTCTTAGATATTGGGGGAAATATTGGGCTCTATTCCTGTCTAATTTCTTCAAACAGGCCAGAAGTAAAAGTTTATGCATTTGAGCCGGCCAACCATGTTTTTAGAACATTGCTTCAAAACACATCCGTCTTTAAAAACGTCCTTCCCATAAATTTGGGATTAGGAAATGATAATTCCATTCATACATTTTTCGAATATGAGGATGATGCTCTTTCTTCATTTGTGGAAGGTGAACGTTCCAAATTGGTCCGAGTAAATAATGCCTTTGTCATGAAGGGAGATGATTTTATTTCAACTTACAAACTTGAGAATATTTGCGGAATTAAAATCGATGTGGAAGGATTTGAACTAGACGTTATCAGGGGTTTGGCCACGACCCTTTCTGAACAATCTCCAATAATTCAAATAGAGCTAATCCATACTGTACCAAATGCCCACGAAACCCACAAGTTGCTTTTAGAGCTTGGTTACACTGCATTTTACTGGGAAGGGGATATTCTTACAGGTACAGACTTGCTTAAAAGCACTGAATATAATTATATTTACAAGAAACTAACTTCATGAAAAAACATCTACTAACTCTTACTTTCCTTGCGTCAACATTTTCACTCTTTGGTCAGCTTGATAACAATTTGGTTCTTCATGTCCCTATTGATAATAACACAATGGACATCAAAGGTGCTAAAAATATTTCAAATTCAGGAGCTACTCTTAGCCTAGACCGATTCGGCCGGTCTAATAATGCTCTATTCTTTGACGGCAATAATGATGCTCTAACTGGAGACATCAGTGGACTTGAATTAGACACATTTTCCTATTCAATTTGGGTCAAATTTGAAGATTACCCGACTACCGGAAATCTAGTATTTTTAATGAATGTAGGAGGATCTACGAAAGATGCTGGCCTCAATCTAGCAAATAACTATGCTGGCTACACGGGATTCAGTGGATTTAGTTATGCTGTTAATGGCACCTCCTACAATTATACCACAGGTACACTCCCTTCCAAGGGAGCTTGGCATCACTTAGTAGTTTCTCGTGCTAGCGATAAAATTCAGCTATACTTAGATGGGACCTTAGCAGGTACATCTGCAGCCGTTGGCCTTGCCGATTATAGCGGTTCTAATCTTTCCTTTTCGGTTGGCGCTAGATTTGGTACTTCGAATTTTTTTAAAGGATTTGTCGACGACATCCGTATTTACAATAGACCAGTTACTGCACAAGAAGTTACCGAACTCTTTACTATAGCAAATGGGGTGTCAGAATTATCTTCTTTCCCCTTTTCTATCTACCCAAATCCTAGTGCTGGGACGTTTACGATTGCCTTGGATAATGAAACAGACCTAGAAGCCATTTCTGTCTATGATATGACTGGGAAATTAGTAACGACTGAAATCAAAATTGAAGGAAATCACGCGACAGCTCAAATCGAGCGCAAAGGACTTTTCCTAGTATCAGTTGTCTCTAATGGAAATACCTACACGCAAAAAGTATTCATCCGCTAATCAAACTTGAAATCATTTATTAGCCTCTTGAAGAATTTCGGGAGGCTATTTTTTTTTCACAAATCTTTGATAGGATTGTGAGAGCAAGGTATTTACATCAATAGACACTTTGAAGTAAATTAATGGGATTAGAAATAAGGTTAAGAAAACCCCACTGCGAAGTGTCAAATTCGCGAGGCCAAACACATCTATATCAACATGTACCATATTGGCTATCAAATATGCGAAGGCCGCAATTCCAATCACACTTAGCGTGGACCAATTAAAGGGCTGCAAATCACATTTCACCCATAGAAATATATAGCGTACAAGATTGAACAGGCTAAACGAAAGCAAGTTTGACCAGGCTGACCCTTGTATCCCCATCTCTTTTACCAAAAAGTAATTCGTTGGTAAGAAGGCCAATACCAATAAGACATAGGAGAAGAAATTAAACTTCCAATATTTTGAGTTATGAAGAATTTCCGCATTCTGACCGAACCCCAAGTCTAGAATTCGTGCAATTCCAAGAATGAATACAATCTCCTTTACACCATCAAAATTCTCTCCTAGAAAATTGAGAATAAAATCAATGTTTACCCAAATTGCACCAAACAGCATAAGCGCTGCTAACAATTGATTCAATGAGGTTTTTTGATAGATGACTTGTATAAGCCGTAAGTCCTTATCCTTCCAGGCTTGTGAAATTACAGGTGCCGCAATAGCACTCAAACTGCGGTAAGGAACTTGAATTATCGTTGCAATAAAATGACCTGTTTGATAAATAGTAACACTTCCCAACCCAACTAATGAACCTATTATAAACGTATCCGCATTTTCCGCTAATGCTGAAATTATTAATCCTCCATAGATATAAGAGCCATAAGCCAGCATTTTTCCCTTTAAACGCCGGGTAACCTTGCTGATTTTTGGAATGAATATTAAATCTCCCGTGCGATGTAGATACAGCAACATCAAAACCACTAACAGCAAATAAATCACAGAATACGCCGCGACTAGTCCGTAAAAATTAATCGCACCAATCACTAAAAGAAATATCAATAAACTGGTAAGTATCCGAATTCCTAACTCACGTAAAATGGTAGGAAAAACTGATTTATACCGGGTATAAGAGAAGGTTTCTAAAACAGTATACAGAATTAAAAACGCTGAATAAGGAATGACCCAGTAATAGTAGTCGACAAATAGCGGAGACTTTTCAATGGTCTTTCTGATGATTAGGTCATCTGCTACTAACCAGACAATACTCGTTAAGAAAATGCCAATAATCGGCAACATGGTAGATGCCAATAAAAAGTCATTTTCCTTTTTGGGCAGATAACTAGAATAGTAAGGAAAGAACTTATTCATAATGGCTGTATTGCCAAATGAGGCAAAGCCAAGAATGATCTTACCAACTGCAACAAATAGGAAAATTAATCCTGCTTGCTCGAGACTTAAAAATTTAGCGAATAGGACTAAGATATTCAGGGCCCCTAGCGCAAAACCCAGATATATCAATATTGAAGAGCTTAGCCCCTGTTTCCTAATCACACCCATTCAGAAAGCAAGATTACAATAAAATTTAGATTCCAGAATCTAGTCTGGGTAAAGAACCGTTACATTACCTTTAGCGGCCACTCCTCTTCCTGTGACACTATTATACTGAATTAAATAGCCGAAAACCCCTTCAGGAACAGGAACACCGCGGTAGGTTCCATCCCATAAATTCAAGATATCATCTGTTTCGAAGAGAATTTCTCCCCAGCGATCAAATATGATCATTTTGAAATTGGTAATCTCACAATAACTAGGACCAAAGAAGTCGTTTTTTCCATCTCCATTCGGAGTAAAAACATTTGGAATATAAGACACACAAGAACAATCCTTAAAATAAACTTCAATAGAATCTAAGGCCGTCCCGCAGACATTTGATACTTCCAGCACATACATTCCTGGGTCAATAATCCACTTGATTGAGTCGCCACTTCCATCACCCCAATACAAACTATCCCCTAATTGATGGATGACATTTACAGTAAAAGTATCGCCTTGACAGAGTGATTGATCAATTCCAAGATTAAGAGCTGGCGGGTAGAGCTCAGTGATATAAATGGAATCATTCAAAATACAATTCTGTTTTTCAATGCTAACCGAATACCACCCTGAGCTTTTGGCCCAAATGGAATTGGTGCTCGATCCATCATTCCAATTCACGGTATATCCATTATTTTGAAATTCTAGATACAGGCTATCACCCTCACAAAAGGCATCATCTCCAGTGATATCTGGAGGTGTATTCATGCGTTCAACAAGTATAGAATCTTCATAGGTGCAGGTACCCTCTGAAACTAATACAGCAAGCACCCCTTCCCCATTGTAATAAGTAAACGTATCGCCACTTGCTCCATTCGACCAAGCTATATTGCTATAAAATTGGTTGATGAAATATAACCCAGAATCCTCTTTGCATAAAAAATCTGGTCCAGTCATGGTAACATTAGGGCCAACAGACTGAATCACATGAGTATCCAGAGTGGAACAATAGTTTCTGGAGATTTCAACGCGATAAGTTCCCGATTGGGTCAAATTCCGTAATCTACTCGTATCCAAGTCATCCCAAAGCACGTCAACCCCTGCATGCAGATAGTCAATCAACACTCCATTTGGGGCACATACAACAGAATCCATGCGGTATTTCAACGTATCCAAGTTCTCAATTTTTAGGCTCAATGAATCCGTATTTGAACAACCTGTCCAGAAGTCATACACATCCAAGTACACCTTCTTATTTTCTCCAACCCACACTTTCGGTTGAGCGCTGATTGAATCTGAAAAATCGATACCTGGATGCCATGTATAGGCCAGGGAGCTTAAAAAGGTTTCCCCTACCTCGATAGAATCAGCGAAGCAGAGAACAGAATCTGGCCCCATAAGGGTAATTGGATTTTTGAGCACATATGCCTTTAATTCAAAAGTGTCTGTACCGCAGAAATCTTGAACCACCAGCTTCACCTCGTAAGTGCCTGGATTCGGATAAATGACATTTGGTGCAAATTTCCCTGTATAACTCGTCAGGCTCGCTGAAGAGCCAAAAATCCAGGTGAATATTGCACTTGGCTTTGCAACGGACTTATTGATAAAGGCAAAAGAATCGCCAGGACAAACAACAGGAGGCTCTATTTCGAACTTCGCAAAACTCCTGCAGCAAGTTCCATTGACGAATATAAAAACTGAATCCCTTGCTCTATTGCCAAGGCTATCAATAATTTCAACTTTAATCCAAGATGAGCTTGATAGTGAGGCGGTAGGTGACCTTAAGGAAGAATCATTAAAGACTGAATATGGCGTCCAGTTATAGCTGACTTTTCCCAGATTACATACAAGACTCCCTATGCCTACTGAAAAAGAATCTAAGGAACAAACCGTGTCTTCAACCGCAATTTCTACGTTTAGGTTTTCAAATATTTCAATTTGTCTACTTAGCGTGTCAAAGCAAGCTGGATTTCCATTGTTACCAACAATTAGCGTGACATCATAAACTCCTTTACTAGGAAAAACAAATTGAGGCGAAGGGATTCCCTCAATCACATCATTCGGAGTGAACTGCCATTTGAAATAAGTAATGGTCGAGGCACTTAAATCCACCGAGGTATTAGTAAATCGACTCGCATTGCCAGCGCAACTCGTTTGCACCTCAAAATCAGCGGTAACCTTGCAGCCAGGCACACTGGGCGCTTGGTTCACACAAACATTTACCGTATCGATAATATTATTCCAGTTTTTAACAGTGGTATTAACTGTATTGGCATTGACGCCATCATTTGTATAGGCTGAAACATTCGCTCTAGGAAGAGTCAAGTTATTAATGGTAAAGGTCACCCCTGTTTCATTACAGCCGCCAGCAAAACCACATTCATTGGCCTTGAATAGCATCAAATCCTTACCTGAAGAGCCAAAACCAGAGGTATGGAAGCCAAAAACTAAACCCCCATCTGATGTCTCAACGATACATTGACTCCAAGAGTCTTGCTGTTCATCGCTCGAACTACCATATCTCCTTGACCAGACGACATTTCCTGACTTATTAAATTTAACATTGAAAATTTCATAACCATTCCCGTAGCCATTTGTATAACCCGTTATAACAAAGCCGGAATCGCTTGTAGCTGCTACCCCAGTCGGCCTTGTATTTCCGTTATTACTTAGAATTTTCGCCCATGAAACATTTCCCGAGGTATCAATTACAAAAACTTGCAAATTAAAAACCGAGCTATTGCTACTTGACAAGCTGGCTACCGCAATCTTTCCATCCTTCAAAGTTGTAGCCGCTATCGCTGCATCAAACAAGGAAGTGCTGTATCTGTATTCATTTAGAATAGTGCCGTCAGTAGTGATCTTAGCTAAATAACTGACATATGGCGACGTGAAATGATCACCATGCCCTATCAACCAAATATTACCACTTGGGAGCTGTTCGAAAGAAATGAAATGAGTGGTAGTAGTAGAAGCAAATCCGAATTTTTTATTCCAAAGCACATTCCCGGAGGAATCAGTTCTAATAACATAGGCATCCTGAGCTCCTGACTTTGGCGAGGACCCAGAAGTTCCACCAATCAAATAGCCACCGTCTGCCAATTGAGCAACGGCCCTTCCATAATCAGTACCTGATCCTCCAAAACGTGTTTGAATTTGAATGGTTCCAGATTTCGTCAACTTTAAAAAATACAGATCTTCTCCCCCCGCGCCGAACCCAGTTGTCACTGCTGTAATAGCAAATCCAGAATCGGCCGTTTGCGTCGACTTAATGCTATAACCCTTTTCTACGCCTGAACTACCCATCGACTGGGCCCAAATTACTTTACCCGTATCATTTGTGCGTATGGCGAATACATCTTGTCCGCCTGCTCCTAATGAGGTGGTCGTCCCAATTAGCATAAAGCCTCCATCAACGCACTTAATTACATTATGCATCTCTTCGACGCCAGATGCTTTTAGATGCTTCTGAAATGTATTGGTACCATTCGTGCAATTTCCATTGCTAAAACTTTGTACAACTACAATTGCTGAGCCATAAGGAACACCTCCGCAATTCACATCAAAAATTGAATCAATCACATAATTTGCTGTATTCTGGGGTGTGACAGGAAATGAATATTGCTTCGTAGGAATATTTTCTATCCAATAGGAAAATGCTCCATTTTTCAATTTCACACGAAATGGTGGGGTTCCCGTAAAATTGATATTCAACATGGCCGAGTAGCCAGTAGGAATGGTATAATTACCACTCAGCGTAGCGGTAGGTAAGGCAACTGTGATGTAAGCTGTCTTTTCGAGCGAATCCGCGCCTTTAACGTTTTGCACCCATAGTTTAACCTTATAAATGCCGGCATTTGGATACGTAACAGATGGATTCTGTGTACTTGAAGTCGCGGGTACTCCTCCCTCAAACGACCATTTCCAAGCATTAGGCTGCCGAAGGCTATTGTCTGTAAACTGAACCTGATTACCAGGACAAACATGATACATGTCAGCATCGAATAATGCGTAAACTGACTTCACACATTTCATGGCAGCCTCTGCATTAATCCTTCCTGCTCCTAAATTTCCAGGAAACTGTGGGTTTAAGGCATCAATATTAACGCTAGTTGACTTGATGCAATCCTCAATCATTTGAGGTGTCATAAGTGGATCCTTCGAAAGCATAAGTGCTGCTAACGAAGACACCAATGAAGAGGATGCAGAGGTCCCACTCATATAAGCATAAGCAGAATTAGATGTTGCTATTGCACTCCATATGACTTCACCAGGTGCCATTACGTCTGTGAGGCCTCCAAAATTTGACCAAATGGATTTGATATCCATCGAGTCTGTAGCACCCACAGAGATAACATATGGGTAATTGGCAGGATAAATTGGAACATCAGTACCTCCATTCCCCGCAGCGGCAATGCAGACGATTCCTTGCTGATTTGCAACCAATAAAATTTGTTTCATCGGTGAAGATTGTCGAACATCTCCGAATGACAGATTAATTACGTTTGCCTTTGCTGCAACTGCATATTCTATCCCTTGCACTAAATGTGTTAACAAGCCCACTCTAGAAGAGCTTCGCGCCGCTTTTACTGGAATAATTCGAATATTATAGCCCAAGGAAGCCATACCAATGGCATTGTTAGTCTGTGCTCCAGCAATCCCGGCACAATGCGTTCCATGGCTAAAGTATTGGTTTGTTATAAAGGTTGGGGGTGGTCTTACATCTGGGTCATTGTCGGCCACATCGAAGCCATTAAAATCATCGATATAGCCATTCATGTCGTCATCAATTCCATTTCCCGGAATTTCATTCGGATTTTTCCAGATAGCTCCTATTAAATCTTCATGGTCCAACAATACTCCATCGTCGATAATTGCAATGGTAATAAGTGAGTCTCCTACGCTTTCATCCCAGGCTTGTTCGGCATTGACCTTCCTCAATCCCCATTGTCTCCCATTCAAATCATTAGGAATTAGTAGGTGCTGATATATGGGGATTTCTTCAACAAACTCAATCCAAGGGCATTGATTCGCCTTGGAAAATAAAACTAGCTTATACTCAGGGCCTATTACTTCAAGCGTATAGAAAGGACGAAGCGAGTCATGCTCCAATTTGAATGTCTTTTCATACGCAATAATCAAGTTTTCAGTAAGGAGAATATCTAAACTATCCGTCACAGCTTCCTCTGTCACTTGATTGAAGTTTATCTTCAAATACATTTGATTCGGCTCAGTTTGAGCAGCAAGATTATTGGGAATCATCATGCAAAACAGACTAACAAAAGCCCATTTGGAAAAGTTGCTCAAACGATTGAAAAAGAGGCGACTCATCTTTGTTTCCATTCGGCTAATTTTTTGGCCTTAATAGCATCAAAGCCCCATTTTCTGTTTTGTCTTCACCATTCAGCGTTTTGTATTTAATGAGATAGACATATGCTCCTTCTTGAGCTGGGGTCCCTTGATAACTTCCATCCCAGCCATGCTCCAGCGTTGTGGTTTTGTACATGATTTCTCCCCACATACTCAATATGATCATCGAATAGTCAGTGACTTCACATAATTCTGCTTTGAAAAAATCATTCAGTCCATCGTTATTCGGTGAGAAAGCATTTGGGATATAAGGGATACATGTACAGTCTTCCGTAAAAACGCGAATTGTATCTACCGCTGTATTACAGAAGTTAGTCATCTGAACAATGTACAGACCCGAATCCGTGAATGCCCTAAATGAATCTAGAGAACCATCATTCCAAATTAAAGAGCCTTCATTTATACGTGGTATCGCAATTTCAAATGTATCACCAATGCAAATTTTAATATCCGGATAATCATCAATAAATACGCGATTAAGCAGTTTCAACTCAACCGAATCATAATTAAAACAACCTTGATATTCTGAACGGACACTTACAAACCCGGCCGTATCATACCACGATTTCGAAAGTGTATCACCATTGCTCCAGAGAACAGAAATATTAGGAGAAAGCGTTACTTGCATTTCAACGCTATCTAACTCACAAATTGTTCTGAAACCGCCAATGAATAAGTGCTCATTGAACTGATCAACCAAGACGCTGTCTTCGCTAAGACATCCATACCAAAGGGTACTAAGATGAAGCCATCCGGAGTCTTTTTTAGTGTAAACATCCAGCGTATCCACTCTATTCCAGAGCAAAGAGTCATATGGATTGTTGGCGATAAAGAGACCTGAGTCCTTTTCGCAAATTAAGCCGGGACCCAGAATCTGAGCCTGATAGTCCACACTTCGGCAAATTACGGTATCTCTTGTTTGACAAAAGTTACGTTGAATGGTGGCTGTATAGAACCCTGAGTCACGAAAACTTCTGATTAAAGAGTCACTGCCATCATCCCAAACTATGGAAACACCAGTATTGCTATAATCTACGCTAAATTGGTTCGGGTAACAAACTAGACTATCTATTGCTTGCCGAAGCGTATCTATGTTTTCAAGCGTTAGATTGATTGTATCAAATGCAGAACAACCTAACCATTCATCTCGCAATTCTAATTGAACAGAAACGTTTCGATTAGTCACCAAAAAGGGTTCGGGTGCAGCTATATCAAGGAAATATTGGCTTGGCGACCAATTAAAGCTGAGCGAAGAGGGAAGTCCGCCATTCCCGGTAATTTGAATGGTATCAGGCCCACAGAGAATTGAGTCAGGAAAACTTGAAATTAAAGGTGGACCTACAACATAAATATTATCCGTAAACGTATCTGTTCCGCAAATATCACTTGCGATAATGTCAATAGCATAAATACCCGTGCTTGGATAATATAATTTAGGAGGATTCACACCGATATAGCTGCTTAACTGGGCTCCACTAGCAAATGACCATATAAAACTAGCATTGCTTTTCGTGATTGATGCATTGACTAAACCAATCGAGTCTCCTATACAGACAGTTGGTGATGGTGAATACCATTTAGCTTTAGCCTCGCAGCACGATTGGTTTACAAAGATAAAGGCAGAGTCTTTCGCAATCCTACCGGCAGAATCAGTTACCTGAACATAAATCCACTTGGAAGTATCCATGGCTACAATTGGATTTACAGCTGCAGAATCTAGGAAAAACTTACCTGGTGACCATGCATAATCAAGTCGTCCTGTTGCACAGAAAATTTCAGGAGCTGCAAGACGCACTGAATCAAATAGACAAACGGTATCTGGCGCAATAAGGCTGATATTCAAATCATCAAAAATGGTAATTGATTTGGTAATCGTGTCATAGCACGAAGGGACTCCATTATTTCCCGAAATAAGTGTTATCAGAAACGTTCCGGCCGTGTCAAAAACATAATTTATTGATCTGTTTCCGGATATCGTATCCTTCCCTTGGATAATCCACCTTGAGTATACTTGCTGTTTGCCCTTAAAGTCTTTGGATATATCCGTAAACCGACTTGCTTCACCTGCACATACTAGCTGCTCACTAAAGTCTGCAGAATAATCGCAGGTTTCAGGAATAATCTCATTAATTGAACAAATTTTACTTGCCCCATTATTCAAGCTGTCTTTCCAATCATAGTTAGATACACTCACAGAATATGCCGTCCCTCCACTATTTGTTGAACTATTGAAAACAGTGCGTGAAAAGTTCAAAGAGTTAACTGTAAAATTGGCCATTCCCTCATTACACGAACCCGCAATTCCACATGGATCTGCCCGCATCAACATAAGATCAGAACCCTGCGAATTGTAGGATTTAGTGTTCAAAGTGAAAAACAGACTTCCATCTGATCCCTCAAAAATATTTTTGTTCCATCGATCCGTCGCTTCATCATGGGTTGACCCATATCTTCGCGACCATCTTATAGCCCCATTTGCTGCGTACCGTATATTGACTGTTTCTTTAGCTAAGGAATTATCACTTACATACCCGTTCACAACAAAACCCGAATCTGCCGTTGCTGCAATCGAACAGCCCCAGGCATCAGAAAATCCACCAAGCTGATGTGCCCAAATAACATTGCTCGAGGTATCCATAACCATAGCCAGAATACTAAAGCTTGCCCCATCATTCGTGCTGTAGACTCCTACGGCAGCAATATTTCCATTGGCCATTCTTGCCGTTTCCATGATGGCGTCAAACTTATTGGTTTGAAGACGACATTCTTGAATGACATTACCAACCTCGTCAAACTTGAATGAAAGCGCAACATAATCTGTGCTCAAGTTATCTCCTGCCCCAAAAGCCATAATGTTTCCGCTTTCCAACTGAATAAGTGAGGTAAGGTGGTATGTTGTCGAGCCTGGAAAACCTCGCTTTTTTGTCCATTCTATCGTGCCAACAGAATCAATTTTCACTAAATATCCATCCTGCCATCCCGTTCTAGGCAAAGACCCGGTAGTTCCAGCTAAGATAAAGCCACCATCCAAGGTTTGAATAAGAGCGCGTCCCAAATCTTCATAGGACCCTCCAATTCTCTTTTGGTGTAAAATATTACCATTCGCATCCAGTCGAATAAATAACATATCCCAATTAGCGGAACCAAAACCCTTGGTGCTTGCCAATACAGCAAAGCCGCTATCCCTTGTTTCTATGGCTTTGATGCTATATCCAATTTCTTGAGCGCTACTTCCAACTACTTTCGACCACATCACGTAGCCTGTATCATTTAATCTCGATATGAAAATATCATCATTGCCCGCACCTACTGATTTCGTGAGACCAACCCACAACAAGCCACCTGTTTTGCATGGAATTGTTGCATGAGATAACTCATCATTATTTGCACGGTATATTTTTTGAAAAGCATAGGTAGGATTCGAGCATGCGGAATTGGAATATTGGGCAATCGTAATTTTAGCCGTTCCAGAATCAGTTCCGATGCAATTATCATCATATGCCGAGTCAAGCGAATACGTAGTTGTTTGGCTTGGTGATACAGCATGGTAATAAGGAGTAGCTTGAATATTATTTATCCAAGTTGAACTAGTTCCATCACTCAATTTCACCCGGAAAGGTGGCTCACCTTGAAAATCAATTCGTAAATTCACTGAATACCCTTGAGGTACGGTATAGGTTCCACTTAATACCGCATTTGGCACTCCTACCCTGATATAGTCGGTGATTTCAAGCGAATCTGCTCCATACTGATTTGTTACTTTCAATTTCACCTTGTAATTACCTGGCGTTGAGTACAGAACTTGTGGATTTTGATTTGTAGAAAAGGAAGGTGCGCCGCCAGCAAATTCCCAAAACCAGGTTGTTGGATTTTTTAAACTCTGATCTGAAAATTGAACTAAACCGCCTGGGCAAACACTCTTTTTATCACTTGTGAATTGGGCCACAACTGGTTTTATGCAAAGCAACGCCTGGTGCGCATTAATCCTCCCACTTCCCAAACTCCCCGCATAGGTTGGATTTAGCGCATCGATATCTACAGCCGTAGCCTTTATACAAGCCTCTATTTGCGCAGGGGTAAGCGTTGGGTCTTTTGCAAGCATCAGTCCTGCTAAACCAGCCACTAATGGGCAGGCCATCGAAGTTCCGCTCTTGTAACCGTAGCGATTATTTCCAGACCCTGGAATAGTGCTATATATTGCTGTCCCTGGCGCCATCACATCTGTTCCCGCTCCATAACTGGAAAAACTAGCTTTCAAATCATTGGGATCCGTTGCACCAACTGATATAACAAAATCATAATTGGCTGGATATAAAGGAAGGACATTATTACTATTCCCTGCAGCTGAGACAAACACAATTCCTTGTCTATTTCCGTAGCTAATCAGGTTTTGCGTAGTTTGACTATAGGAGCTCGACCCAAAAGACATGCTGACTACATTGGCTCCTGACGCGACTGCATAAGCCATACCTTGCAAGGTGGCCGACAATCCTCCGCCTGTTGTATTATCCAACTTTGTCTTTACTGCCATTATTCGGCAGTTAAAGGATAGCGACGCCATTCCTTTCCCATTATCTGTCCTGGCTCCTGCAATCCCTGCGCAATGCGTTCCATGCGAAAAGGTCGTTGAACCCGTTCCTGAAGGTGGTCTTGGATCATTGTCCCAATTTGCTGCATCCCAGCCATGAATATCATCGACATAGCCATTTCCATCATCGTCAATACCGTTCCCTGGAATCTCTCTTGGATTATTCCAAATCACAGGTAACAAGTCCTCGTGATAATATTCAACCGCATCGTCAACAATAGCAATTACAATATTTGTATCACCCTTAACCAAGTCCCACGACGCTTGAGCATTAACTTTGGCTAGGTGCCATGAGAGCGTTGAACTAAAATCATTCGGCGTATAGAATTGATTGACTTCAGGGACATATTCCACCCATTCAATCCATTTATAATTCTGATAGCCACTTATAAACTCCTTCGCGCTCAAAGAATCTTTGAACCCAAGTGTATAATGCAATCTGAGTGTATCATCATCAATTTGAAAAGTACGCCAAAACCCTTCAATGACACCCGCTTTTTGTAATTCAACGTAATGATCCTCAATGGCACGCTTCCCTTCCGAAGCATAGGACTTATGTTTCGTTTTCGAATAAACTTCGATATACTCCACTCCTTTGCTTTGGGCGTGGACATCCGTGCTTTTCAACATAGCAAACATTGCTATTAGGATGAAAATGAGAAAGAGTTTTTTCGGCATGGTGTTCGAAAATAAATAAAATCAAGTGAAAGTTATACGTATTTTTAATTGGATATATGAAAAATATTCAAACACCCAAACAGTCCTGATGCCGCTCAATAAAATGAAGACCCTACCTTTGCACCCATGCCTACCCTCCACCTCATACCAAGCCCGATTGCCGAACCCTTTAATCTTCCTAATGACATTGCGGATTTACGCTATTTTGTTGTGGAGAACTTGCGGGAGGCGCGGCGCTTTTTGAAGTGGAATTTTAGAGAACTTAATATTGATGTCTGCTCCTTCTTAGAAATCAATAAAAACGATTTGGATAAAGGCGCTATTCAACCTTTCCTCCAAAAGGCCTTTAATGCAAAAGCCGATGTAGGACTACTCTCAGATGCGGGTGTTCCCTGTGTAGCTGATCCGGGCTCATTGGTGGCTGAAAGGGCTCATAATATTGGGTTTCGGGTTAAACCGTTGGTTGGACCTTCCTCCCTCTTACTTGCACTTATGGCGTCAGGGTTTAACGGACAGTCATTCGCCTTTCATGGGTATCTTCCAATAAAAGATCAGGATCAAATTCGTATGCTGAAGGGATTGGAACAAGAATCCGGTCAACGCGATATGACCCAAATGTTTATCGAAACACCTTACCGTAACAATAAACTTCTTGAGCGTTTGATTGAACACCTGCACCCCAATACACGGCTGTGCGTGGCTTGCGATTTGCAATCGGATAAAGAAGAAATTGTGAGCAAACCTGTGCGCGATTGGAAAAACGAAAAGCGCGATTTTCATAAGCGTCCAGCTGTATTTTTGGTGTATGCTCGCTGATTTGCATTTTTCAATTGCATCCTTTACCTTTGACTAACATCCGTTAGTTATGTCTACGCGATTCGCCAACAGAAAAGAAGAAATAGTTCATACTGCCGCTGTGCTTTTCAGTCAGAAAGGTTATGCTGCGACTTCCATGCGCGATATTGCCGAGCATATGAAAATGGAGGCAGCGAGTTTATACAACCATATTTCATCGAAAGAAGAAATCTTGCATGCCATCTGTTTTTCCATTGCCGATCGCTTTATCAATTCCATAGAAGAAGTCAACGACATCTATTTTAATGGAGAAGAAAAATTGCGCATGGCGGTAAAAAGTCATGTTCACATTCTTACTGAAAACCTCCCGGAAGCCAATGTATTTTTGCGAGAGTGGAGGCATTTGAATGAAGCGAATTTGGCTGCCTTCATCAAATTACGTGACCAATACGAAGACGGAATTGAAAACATTTTGCAAACAGGAATGGATGAAAATGTGTTTCAAGAAGTGGATAAGAAATTTGCCGCGCTAAACATTCTCTCCTCTGTGAATTGGATTGTAGAATGGTATAAGCCGAATGGAAAAATGAATGCCGAAGAAGTAGCTACCAAATTATGCGACTTCATGCTAACAGGTCTAAATAAAAAACAACCTTTTTAAATCAATACATCATGTACGGAAACGCCTACATTGATCCGGATGCTAAACCGGAAAGCGAAGTAATCGACGACCCAAAAAAACTGGAAGAATTCGAAGCACGCATAGCAGCTGGCGATAAAATTGAGCCGAAAGATTGGATGCCTCATGATTACCGCAAACAGTTGGTGCGTATGATTGAACAACATGCCCACTCTGAAATTATTGGTGCATTACCTGAGGGAACATGGATTACACGTGCTCCTGGGTTTCGTAGAAAACTTGCGCTGATGGCTAAGGTTCAGGATGAAATTGGTCATGCGCAACTATTATATAGTGCGGCTGAAACGCTTGGAAAATCGCGTGAGGCCATGATTAACGATTTGATCAGTGGTAAATCAAAATACTCCAACGTATTTAACTACCCCGCCTTCACCTGGGGAGATACAGCAGTAATTGCTTGGCTAATTGATGCAGGAGCGATTGTTAACCAAGTTGCCAACTCCAAAGGTTCATATGGCCCTTATTGCCGCGCCCTGGAAAGGATTTGTGCAGAAGAATCATTCCATCTAAAATATGGTCATGATAATGTGGTTTACCTCGCAACGGGAACAAAAGTTCAACGCGAATTGGTGCAGGCTGCTCTCACGCGCTGGTGGCCTCCAATTATGCACTTCTTCGGACCGCCGGATAAGATGTCTGTTCATACCGAAAAACTCATGCAGTGGAAAGTGAAGATGGCAACCAATGATGATATGCGTCAGCAATTCCTCAATATGTATGTGCCTAAAATTTGGGACCTAGGTCTTGAGCTTCCTGATCCAAACTTGCATAAAAATACAAGTACTGGTCTTTGGGAATACACCGAGCCAGATTGGGATGAATTTAAGCGTGTTATCAATGGCGACGGCCCACTAAACAAAGAGCGTCTTGCCGTACGCCGAATGGCAGAAGAAAGAGGACGCTGGGTACGTGAAGCACTCATGAACCGCGACGCGCAATACGTGCAACCTCTTGCCTAATGAAGTCCAAGAAAAAGATATGGATGTTCATAATCCTTGCGATTGTGAACCTTATAGTGATTCTCAGCTTCCTTTATTTCACTAAGAAAATACGGACTGACGAAAATCTCAAAATTAACTACCATGAAATCCCTGCCATTGGCGGGGATTTTTTAATTTAGCATATCATGCAACCTAATTGGCTGGACTTCTCGTTTAAAAGACTAGAATGCCACAGCCAGGTTATTATATCGGTATGACGGAAGAGGAGCTCATAGAAGGTTGTAAGAACAACAAACGCCAGTATCAAGAAGCGCTCTACCGCAAATATTCCCGTAAAATTTATGGGATATGTCTTCGTTATGCGAATTCAGACATGGAAGCAGAAGATACCATGCAGGAAATCTTTATTAAGCTCTTTACTAAAATCGATAAATATAAACCAGGCGGTTCTTTCGAAGCATGGATTAAACGAGTGAGTATCAATTATGCAATTGAAGTCTACCGTAAGAGTAAGCGGCTCGTTTTTATCGAATCCTATGAAGGAACCCACGAAACGAGCTTCGATTCCAGTTCCATTCAAAAACTTAGCGCGGAAGAAATTACAGGACTCATCAATCAACTACCTGAGGGATACCGCATGGTGTTTAACCTTTTTGCAGTGGAAGGCTATACCCATAAAGACATTGCAGAATTGATGGGAATTTCTGAAGGGACTAGCAAATCACAGTTTTCACGGGCCAAAGGACATTTAGTAAAAATGTTGGCCGACCAATTAGATATAAGAAAGGAGGATTCCAATGCCAGAGCATGATATGGAAGATATATTCCGCGAGAAATTAAATGATTTCGCACCCAATCACAAGGACCGCTGGGAGCAAATTGCAAATGCATTACCCCCTGAGGAAAACAGACGCCGTGGACTTTGGATTTGGTTCACAGGTATCGGAGCATGTATCGTGCTTGGTCTTGTTGGAATAAATCAATTGCAGCAAAGCAACCTGACAGACCTACAATCAAATGAAAAGAAAAAGCTTGTTTCTCCAGTAATAGAAACACCCATTCTTAGCGAACCAAAGGAAGACGGCGCAATTTCAGAATTCCATGCCGTTTCTGAAATCAATACTATTGATAACACAAAAGAAATAAACCAGTCACCCATTTCTTTACCTCTCCAATTCGGGAAAGAGAAGAACCAATCAAACCATAATACCGAGAACAAAATACTGAGAAAAGAAAATAATGAAGGAAGCGGAAATAAAGCACCATCTCAATTTATTCCTCCAGCCCCTCAAGCCAATACCGGTTCTGAAACCGAAGAACCTCAAGAGCAACAAGCTCCTGAAGAAGAAATACTTGATATAAAAACTCCACCAACACCAGAAACTGAGGAACCAAATGCAATTGAAAACCCTTCAGAAGCTCTCCCTCACGATGGCTTTCGGGAAGCTGTCGGGACTCAGCCTAAGCCTGAACCTCAACCAAAACTGGAGCATCAAACTCATCCCTGGTCCTTCGGTATCGGAGCCGGAGCTTTCTACTCCACCTTTGCCCAAAAAATGCCTAAAAACCCAGGAAATAGTTTCATTGAAAAACAAGGAATGGTGGCTAGGAATAGAGACTTGAGAGAATCTATGGAACAAGCGGGTTCTTCTTTTACACAGAGTCTTTGGGTAGAATACAAACCATTTGAACATTGGAGCTTTAGCTCAGGTATCTCTATGGTTCAAAGCACCCAAAACCTATCCTTTAACGTGCAAAATGTATTTGACGATTCTATTCGCGGTCCGCAAGATTTTCCTGAAAGTGGGTCTGCGGCAGCCGGAGGACACTATTTATTCGCAAACGATTCGATACTTCCGGGTAACAACGCAACGGCGACGAACAAATATTACGCACGAGAAATTCCCTTGTATATCAACTATCATTATGCGTTGAATGAGAAACTTTCTCTTCAAGCTAGTATAGGAATAAGCTACCGTTGGGTACGTTCTGCCTCAGTGTTTATGGCGGATATCGACAATGTTGGAATCTTGCGATTAGATGGGCCAGAAAACTACCCAGGCATACGAAGCACCTTCCATTTTCAAGGTGGTGTTGGACTGAACTACCGCTTTAACGATTATTTTAACATACAAGCCATGCCGAGCATGAGCTATTCCATGCAGTCCAATATTCGTTTTTCGCAGTATGTGCAGCAATACCAACGGCAATGGGGAATGCAACTTAAACTTACGCGCAACCTTGATTTTTAAGGTTTAAATGCGGGCATAGATAGTCGATTTCTGCTCAGGAATATTATTTTTGCGGAAACCTTTTTATCCATGGCTTTAGAAATCAAAGTTCCGACTGTAGGAGAATCCATTACCGAAGTAACCGTTGCTCAGTGGCTAAAAACTGATGGCGACTATGTTGAGATGGACGAAGTGATTTGTGAACTCGAATCCGACAAGGCAACCTTCGAGCTCAATGCAGAGGCAGCTGGAACCCTAAAAACCATGGCAGCAGAGGGCGACACCATTGAAGTGGGCTCAATCATTTGCAGCATCGACACCAGCGCAAGTGCTCCAGCAGCATCTGCACCTGCAAAAGAAACAGCTGCATCAAACGACTCAGTTCCAGTTGCAAAAGCAGAACCAAGTTCAACAAGCAATTATGCAAGTGGAACTCCATCGCCCGCTGCCCAAAAAATCCTAAGTGAAAAAGGAATTGAGCCAGCAAGCGTTAACGGTAGTGGAAAAGATGGACGAATCACAAAGGATGATGCCAATAATGCTAAGGCAAATGCGCCAAAATCAGCTAAACCTGCAACTGCAGAATCCTCTTCCCCAGCGTATTTTAGCAGAGAAGTGAGCTCGGAAAAAATGAGCAACCTGCGTAAAACTGTTGCAAAAAGATTGGTTGCTGCTAAAAATGAAACGGCCATGTTGACTACCTTCAACGAGGTAGATATGAAGCCAATCATGGACATCCGTAAGAAATACAAAGAGATGTTCAAAGAGAAGCATGAAATCGGACTGGGTTTTATGTCATTTTTCACCAAAGCCATTTGCGAAGCGCTCAAAGAATACCCATCCGTTAACTCCTATATCAATGGAGAAAATGTAGAATACCATGATTACTGCGATATATCTATCGCTGTTTCTGCCCCGAAAGGACTTGTTGTTCCAGTGATTCGAAATGCAGAAAGCTTGAACCTTGCAGAGATAGAAAAAGAGGTTTCCCGCCTTGCCGGAAAAGCCCGTAACAATAAATTGACCATCGAAGAAATGACCGGTGGAACATTTACCATTACGAATGGAGGAGTATTTGGTTCGATGATGTCAACTCCTATCATTAACCCTCCGCAATCTGCCATTCTTGGAATGCACAATATTGTAGAACGTCCGGTAGTTGTAAATGGCGAAATCGTGGCACGCCCAATGATGTATATCGCGCTTTCTTACGATCACAGAATCATTGATGGACGAGAAAGTGTAAGCTTCTTGGTTAAAGTCAAACAACTTCTGGAAGACCCTATTCGCTTGATGCTGGGTGTATAATTCAGCTGATTATTAAAAACTTAGGACTCCTTTCGTATATTAGCTGGCAGATTAATAAGTATTTGGATTAATTGTTGCTACACTAATTGTATCTACACTATGTTAAGTTTAGGCGAAGAGATAAAACAAACTAAGTTCAAAAGCGAACACCAAAAAGCAATGCTCAATATTATGCTCACGGCCAATACCTTGTATGCATCAAATAGCCGGTTTTTCAAAAAATTCGATTTATCCCCTGAACAATATAATGTACTGAGAATACTTCGCGGTAACCACCCAAAATCCTGCTCCGTCTTGAATATTCAAGAACGTATGTTAGACAAAATGTCTAACGCAAGTCGCTTGGTGGATAAGCTGGAAACAAAAGGATTGCTTACGAGAATCCAGTGTAAAGAAGACAGACGTCAGGTAGATATAAACATCACCAAGGCAGGCCTAGAAATTTTGAATCAGATCGATGTGCCATTTGAATCAATGGAGTCTGTCTTAGAATGTGTATCAGACAATGAGCTGGTGCGTTTTAATGAAATATTGGATACCATCCGAAATATGTATCGAAGCGCGGCAGAATCCGCTTAATAAAGTTTCTTTTCATTGATATAGGCTTCAACTTCTTCCGGAACCAAATAGCGAATTGATTTATTGGCCTGAAGCACTTCTCGAATAAATGTTGCTGATATATTTAGCACAGGGGCATCAAAAACCCGGACATTCTCTCTCGCTTTTAGGTATTGATTATCAAAACCTTCTCTATGATAAACAAAAAGAGAAAAACCCGTAATAATTTCTTCAAAGCCCTTCCACTTGTGCAATCCCGCCAAATTATCAGAGCCCATAATGAGGATAAATTCCCTATCCGGATGGTTCTCTTTCAAATGATGCAAAGTATGAATAGTGAATGAAGGTTTAGAAAGAGAAAACTCAATATCCACTGCCTTCAAACGAGGATTATCTTCAACTGCTAAACGAACCATGGTCAAGCGATCATTTTCATCTGCAAGGGTATCATGAATTTTAAATGGATTTTGAGGCGAGACAACAAACCAGACTTCCTCTACCTCAGTGAATTGAAGCATATAATTGGCAATAATCAAATGGCCGACATGGATCGGGTTGAAAGAGCCAAAGAATAATCCAGTTTTCATGATTTTATAAAATCAGAACAAAGATCAGAAGCCTTCAGTAGGGTATCCTCCAATTTATCGTTAAGAAGCACCACATCAAAATCTCGCTCAAAATTCATCTCTAAGCGTGCCTTGGTATTTCTCTCGGTCAGCTTTTCCTCCGACTCAGTTGCGCGTGCCCGAAGGCGTTTTTCTAACACATCTAAAGATGGCGGTTTGATGAAGATGGACAAGGCCTTATCTCCATAAATCTTCTTTAAATTGATCCCGCCTGCGACGTCTACATCAAATAATACGACCTTATTATCTGCCCATAAGCGTTCTACTTCCTTCTTCAAGGTGCCATAGAATAATCCATCATAAACCTGTTCCCATTCAACAAATTCCTCCCGAGCAATTTTATCCTCAAACTCAGAAATAGTTAAAAAATAATAGTCCTTCTTATCCTGTTCCCCAGAACGTGGCTCACGCGTTGTAGCAGAAACTGAAAAGGCTAAATCTGTGCGACTGGCCAATAAATGATGAACTACTGTAGTCTTGCCTGCACCAGAAGGGGCACTGAATATGATGACTTTATTCATTATAAAATATTAAGAACCTGCTCTTTTATTTTCTCTAACTCCTCTTTCATCGTAACAACTGCCTGTTGAATTCCTATATGATAGGCCTTCGCTCCCATGGTATTAATTTCTCGACCCATTTCTTGAGAGATAAAACCCAATTTTTTCCCACCCGAATCTTTGTATAGATTATCTAGGAAGAAACGACAATGTTGTGTTAAGCGTGTTTTTTCTTCTGCGATATCCATCTTCTCCAAGAAATAAATCAATTCTTGTTCAAAACGGTTGCGGTCAATATTCTCCATGCCGATAAATTCTTCCAAGTTATTGGCAATACGTTCGCGAATGGCATCTACCCGCTCTCCTGCAAAAGAAATCACCTTATCTATCATGGATTGAATCACGATAACCGATTCTTCCATCGCCTTTCCTAAGGCCTGACCTTCTTGTTCTCGGAAAGTCGTAAGGCTAGTAATGGCCTGCTCCGATGCCTTAACAATAAGCTCCCAGTTTGCTTCAAGGGCTTCATCTTCTTCCCGAACAGTAAGCACATCAGGAAATTCCATAATCTTCACAAAAAGATCATTCATATTGGCACCTAATTCAAACCCTAGCTCACTGATTTCTTCAAAGTAATACTTGGCCAATTCCTTATTGATGGTGTATTGTCCAGGATTCACTTTCTTCACTTCAATATTATAGAAAGCCTGAACCGTTCCTCTTTCCATACGTGATTGAAAGAGCTTGCGGAGATGAAGTTCTTTGGATTGATACGATTTTGGCAAGCGTAGGTTAAGCTCGAGGTATTTCCCATTTAAGGCCTTCAATTCCACGTTCACTGAAATATTCTCATTCTCTGCTGCTCCGCTTCCGAAGCCTGTCATGCTTTTAATTGCCATTGATTTGTTTCTTTTTAAAGCTCACCAAATATACGCCTGCAAATATGGTGAGGATATAGATAACTTTTAGTGTATTCAGCTCATCTTGTTTCCAAATAATCGCCAAAATTGTAGCTACCACGGGTTGCAAATAAATATAAGAGCCCACTAAGGTAGCACTTGCATGACCCAAAGCATAGGCATTCAGCAGGTAAGTTAAAAAGGTAGTGCCAAGCAGCACGAAAGCTATAATCCCCCATTCAACACTTCCATACAGCGACCAATCCACCGCTTTTAGTTCCTCCAAACCAAAGGGAAGCACGAAGAGAAAGCCAAACAAAAAGTTCCATTTACTCACCGTAATTGGGCTGTACTTTCGCATGAGCTTACGCACATAAACCAAGTAAATCGCATAACTCAATGCATTAAAGATGATAAAAATATCACCCACAACTTTATCCGCCTCAAAACGTAAGCGCCAACCTCCAATTAGAAACAAGGCTCCCACAGCGGCCATCAATACACCAGAAACTTTCTGCCAGTGCAGACTTTCTTTATAGATGATGGTCGATAAAACCAATACGAATACGGGAGTCACGAGCATCAATACCGACCCGTTAATTGGTGAGGTTATCGCGAGTCCCTTGAAAAACATCAACATATTGGCAGCCACACCAAAAAAGGCACTAATGGCTAATGGAGCCAAATCTTTGCGCTCCACTTTTTCTTTCACAAAAAGGGTATGGACAATCAAAAAAAGCACTGCTCCACTGAGAACCCGCAGCAGAATAAAGCCATAGGGTTCAATTAGGGAAGGCATGATAATCTTGGCCATTGAAAAGGTCGCCCCATAAATGAGACTCACTATTAGCAAGGATAAATGTACTTTTAGCGTATTGCTCATTTCAGCCAAAATTGGAAGGTAAAAAGAAACCATCCGAAGGTGGCTTCAAATTTTGCTATGGGAATTTCTGAAATTTGGTAAAATCCGGTTTCCGTTTCTCCAAAAATGAATTCTTTCCTTCTTTTGCCTCGTCGCTGAGGTAATAAAGTAAGGTCGAGTTTCCAGCTAATTCCTGAATTCCTGCCTGTCCGTCTAGTTCTGCATTGAATGCTGACTTGAGCATTCGAAGTGCAATCGGACTCTTATCCAAAATCTTCTCACACCAAGCAATTGTGGTCTCCTCTAATTTATCTAATGGTACAACTTTATTTACCAAGCCCATATCCAAGGCTTCTTGTGCATCGTATTGGTCGCAAAGGAACCAAATTTCACGGGCTTTCTTCTGACCAACAATACGTGCCAAATACGAAGCTCCAAAGCCACCATCAAAACTTCCCACCTTCGGTCCGGTTTGTCCAAAACGCGCATTGTCTGCCGCAATACTTAAATCGCAAATCACATGCAACACATGTCCGCCACCAATTGCCCAACCTGCAACCATTGCAATAACAGGTTTCGGGATGCGACGAATCTGCATCTGCAAGTCCAATACATTTAAACGAGGTACACCATCATCGCCTACATAGCCGCCGTGGCCCCGTACTGATTGGTCGCCTCCTGAACAAAAGGCTTTTCCACCTTCTCCTGTGAGAATTACCACACCAACTGCATCGTCTTGTCGTGCCATCTCCATGGCTTCACTCATTTCCTTTACCGTCAATGGGGTGAATGCATTATGCTTCTCTGGACGATTAATACTAATCTTCGCTATCCCTTTGTAAAAGCTGAATTTGATTTCTTCGAATTCTTTGATGGTTTCCCAAGCAAATTTAGATTCCATTAAAAAGTGATTTAAACTGGTTAAAAAACAATTGATTCTGTTCTGAATCCGTATGTATTTCTAAAACAGCTGCTCCCTCACAATTGTTCAAGGCATCCATTCCAACATACAGTTCAGAAATATTGGTAGCGCGAAAGTAATTCACGCCAAGGTTTTTACATAAATCTTTCGCATCCCGATTGTGTGCTGATTCAAAATAAACCTGCCGCTCAGGTTGCTGGGCCGGCCCCTCTATCATGCGGAAGATTCCTCCTCCTTTATTATTTATTAATATGACTTTCAGGTTCTCGGCATTCAAGCTATTCCAAAAGGCATTGCTATCATAAAAAAAGGCCACATCACCAATAAAGAGGTAATTCTTACTCTTATCCATAGACTGAAAACCGAGTGCGGTAGACACACAACCATCAATTCCACTGGTCCCTCTATTTGAATACAATGCATGTCCTAATTTCTGTGGCTCACAATACGCCACATACCGAATCGCCATACTATTAGCAGCATGAATATTCACTTTGCTTGGTAGCTTTCGGATACAAATAGAAATAGCAATAAATTCATTCCATGTTATTTGACTCAATACCTCATTTCGGGCCACTCGGCAAAGACTGCTCGCCTCCAAAAGGTGTGCAACATAACCTTGATCCACCTTGGCCATCATCTTCGAAAGGTATCCCGACAATGAGCCTCTGACCAATATAGGCTTGGATTCAAAGGGATCTGCAAATTCGCCCATTTCGGAAAAATGAAAATGCATGTCGGGCTTATGATTTCGTAAAAACTGTTTGATGGGCTTGGATAAAATCGCAGTTCCTTCTGAGAGCACTATCTCTGGCCGAAAGCTTTTAAGTTTCTCTTTATCCATGCTCATAAAAAGCAATTCTGAAACGGTGTCCTTCGAATCTCCCTGACTCAAGGGATCTTCATAAACAGCGATTCCCTCCGGCAAAAAGCCAGGAAATTCGGGATTCATTCCACGAAGAATTAATACCCGCTTTCCTTCAAGTATGGATGAATCAAAGTCAGTGTCTTTTGTTTCAATCCTTGCATTTTCTGCTGGCTTCCATTTCGCGGCATAAACATGATCAGCCGATGGATAGAATGGCTCTTTTAATGGTATATTGACATGAACAGGGCCAGAAAGGCTTTCTACTGATTTCAAAATTGCCTCTTCGGTTATTCGTCCGAATGGCCTTGCATCCTGGTAAGTTTCTGGTGTTTGCCAAAAGCCCAAAACATGACTCCGAAAAATATTCTCCTGACGTATTGTTTGACCATCCCATTGATCAATCAAAGAACTCGGACGATCTGCCGTAATCACTAACAGCGGTACTTTTTGATAGTATGCCTCAAGTACTGCCGGATAAAAATTTGCTACCGCTGAGCCTGATGTGCATAATAAGACCACTGGTTTTTTCAGCGCGATAGATTTTCCCAAAGCAATAAATCCTGCTGACCGCTCATCTGCAACAGATAAACAATTGAATAGGCCAGAACGCACAAATGCAATTGTTAAAGGTGCATTTCTTGAACCCGGACAAATCACGGCTTCTTTTATTCCATGTGCATGGCAGGCTGCGGCTATATGGTCGATGGAATTTTGCAAGTGGAACAAAGGTAGTTTATGCCATCAAAAATAAAATTGGCACGCACCTTGAATTAATAACCTCACACACACTACGCTATGAAAAATATCCTTACTCTCTTTATTGCATATTTGCTCCAAAGCGGAGCGAGCTTTGCACAGCCTTATATCGGCATGGGCTATATTGGCTCAGCCTCTTTAAATGAATTTTGTGATTCTTCATACCGTAATGGATATGGATTCAATCTAGAATTCTTTTCAAATAATATTTTACGAAAATCAATCAATCCTAATGCCTTTGACCTTCGATTTGGTGGAGGCATGGATTTTCAGGGTGCAGGAAATGAAAAACGTTCGATCATACTTAATACCTCAAATAATGATCCTGGTACAGAAAAATACAGCAATACTCATTTAGGCTTCCGAGGCACCATGCGCATGACCTTTCTAGGAGAGCAAAAATTTAGTCCATATATAGATGGTTTTGTGGGACTGAGGGGTTTTTATACCCACCGTTCATTAAGTATTGATAAAGAAAATCCTGAATACGAAACCAATACCTCTGAGCAAACATTAGGAAAGTGGACTACTCGATATGGAGCATCTATTGGGGCAATGTATAGACTAAATAGGACCATCAGCATCGATACCCGAATTACCTATTCAGCTGGAAGCAATGCCGATTGGATTAATCTGAACAGCGTGGTGAGAGAAGACAATACCGTTTCTTACAGAACATCGAACTCATACACCGACTTGTTCATGTATAATTTTGGCTTCGTATTTCGGATAGACCCAAAAATGAGAACCCAATCAAGCACGAGTCCTTCTAGCACTCCTTCCCAAAACACAGTGACACCAAAACCTAAGAAGAAGAAAAAAAGCGTTACAGTGACTCCAAATACTCCTACCCCGGCACCGAAGAAACCCTTGGAAGTAAAACCTACACCAAAGCCAACTCCAAAACCGACACCAGAAAATTAAAGACCGATAAGCACGCGTAGAGCGATAAAAAACTCCCAACCGAAAGGAAGGGAGTTTTTTTGTGCTAATGGTTCATATTAAAATGTAAAACTTAGCTGGGCCAAGAAATTCATGCCCGCCTGTGGAAATAGATAATTAAAATCTAAGCGCTCGGCTCCGAGAATAAATCCATACGAATAACCATTTGGTTCATACTTCGCATTGAGAATATTTGCAGCCAAAACCGAAAGCCGCACCTCTTTAGTGGCATTGAGCTTCTTGCTTGCCAGATTCAAGCGAAGGTCATTTACCCAAAATGCGTCCAAGCTGCGTGACTCGCTTTGGGTATTATCCAAGTATTGACGCCCAACGTATTTACTCATCCAATCGACGCTAACTGATTTGGAAACCACAAAGCGTAGCATAGAACTCGCCACAAGATTAGGAGAAAAAGCCAAGTCAGTATTTTGATGCTGGATTTCTTGCTGTCCGAGGTACGACCAATTCGCATCGTATTCATCCAAGTACTCAGTAAAGTTCTTCACCTTATTCTGGCTTAAAGCCAGGGTAGCATTCCATTGCAGCCAGCTAAATATATTTCGAGAATATTCTACTTCCACGCCTGCACGGAAACTTTCGTCGACATTGGTTCGGGTATATGCACCCACGTCGTTTATCTTTCCAGTTAAAGTTAGCTGATCTTTATAGAACATCCCATAGGCAGCAATTTGAAGACGCTGAGATTTATTCTGCCAATTCCATCCCAACTCGATATCATTCAATACCTCAGGTTTTGGACGCGTTTCTGGCGTGCTTTGGGTAAAATCATTCCTCACAGGCTCTCGATTCGCCCGACTAAATGTTCCATAAATCTGACTTTTCGAATTCAGCACGTATTGTAAACCGGCTTTCGGGTTGATGAATGGATAACTTACTTCTTGGGTAACATTCTCACCAAGATTATTGAAGCCGAAGAAGGAATAGTCTATCTGACGGTATTGAATATCTCCAAAAACTGAAAGCCGTGTTGTGAGCGAATAAGATCCTTTAACGTATACATTGAAGTCGGCTTTTCGTGCATCATTATCATAATACCGGTGACGTATCGCTCCGTTGGATGCATATTGGGCCCAAATAATTTCTCCATAATGTTTGCCTTGGTATACATTGTACCCACCGCCCACGAGTAGATTCAATTTATCCTTGGCATAATTCAAAGAATACACCATGCCGCTAAAAGTATTATCTAGCCATCTTCGGCGAATCAAATCTGTAGAGCTCAAAGTATCTCCACCAATAGCGACATCCTGAAGCCCATAATCAGCAAAGTCTTCACCGCTTCGGAATTGCTCATAATAGCCTTGGCCTAAGGTGGTATGCAAGGAAATATTACCCGATAAATTCCGATTAAATTGATACGAATAATGAACATGCACATGCTGTTGTTCATAATGGTCTACCTCATTATCATAAGTATAGCCATTAAATGTTCTATCGCCAGAATTCGCCAATAAGGTAGAATCATCTCCTGCGATATAGTAGTATTTCTCAAGCCCCTTAGCATCTCCTTTTACCTTAGCGTCTGGTATTCCATTCCACGCTTGGTAGGTGATTTCCTTTCCTCCAAAAACATTGACCTTAAACACACTTTTCTCCCCATAACGGGCACCTGACAAATAGTATGAGGTAAGGTCAGAACTCGAACGATCAATGAATCCATCCGACTTAATTTGCGATATCCGCCCTTCAAAAGACCAGTTGTTCTTTAAAAGACCTGTTCCAAAAAGCACATTTACCTTTTGTGTATTCAAACTCCAGCCCGGTCCATAAGGCTCATTCGACCAGTTGTTCTGCAATATTCCTAGTCCGAGATTGACTTCTGCATAGGGGTCTTTCTGTACAGCATTGGTTTGCAAATTGATGGTTGCCCCAAAAGCTGCGGCTCCATTGGTGGAAGTTCCCACCCCACGTTGTACTTGAATGTTCTGCACCGAGCTGGCAAAATCGGGCATATTCACCCAAAATACACCTTGTGATTCCGCATCGTTCACTGGAATTCCATTGATCGTTACGTTGATCCGAGTTGGGTCTACCCCGCGAATCCGAATTCCAGTATACCCAATACCCGCTCCTGCATCAGAGTTCACCACTGCACCTGGAATTTGATTGAGTAAAAAAGGAAGATCCTGGCCAAGGTTACTTTGTTCAATCTCCTTCTTTGAAATGTTGGAATGTGTTCCGGGTAAATCCTTGCCCATCCGAGTAGATTTTACCATCGCCTCATCGCTCACGTTTACGATAGACTCGAGCTCAAACACCAACCCAGCAAGGCTGTCGCTATGCAAATTTACTGTTCGGTTTTCGTAAGCAATATGGGAGATACTGACGACCAAGTTGGTTTTGCTTGGACTTTGCAGCTGAAAATAACCTCTCTTGTCGCTGCTGACACTGCCGATAAATTTATCGCCAGCAAAGAGGGTAACATAGGCATCTTCAATTCCCTCGCCTGAGGAAGATTGAATCAGTCGGCCATCAACATCGTGTTGTGACCAGGCATGAAGAGTTATCAAACTCATCAAAGCCAAAAATGATAAACGCATAAATCTTAGATATTAAGGTATAACAAAGTGCGCTACAGGGGTTGTAGCCCACAAAAACATGTTAACCCATCCTTTTCCCTTCGCAGGCATTATCCTGATCAGGTATCGACAGCCGAAACTATCAAGGGTATCATCTCAGCCGAAACGTATGTTCCAGCACCCCTAAGATGCCGCAAATAAAGGCGATTTTAACAAGAACGCGAAATTTCCAATGGGTTTTAAGTTTCGGGTTACAGGTTAGGGCATTTAATCTTGTGTTAACTCGATGTGATTAAGTCGCTTACTATTTTGGCAGACGACATGACCAAGGGAATTCCACCTCCTGGATGAACTGAGCCGCCGCAGAAATAAAGGCCTTTTATTGAGCGACTGAAATTGGGATGACGAAGAAAAGCAGCAAATCGATTATTGCTTGAAGTTCCATATAAGGAGCCACGATAACTCGACGTTTTCCTTTCAATGTCTTGTGGCGTTAAAACTGCTTCATCAAGAATTAATGGACCAATATCTTTCCCCAATCGAGCTCCCAGTTTGATTATGATTTTATCCCGCAATACTTTACGAATCACCGTCCAATCCTGTCCAATATGCTGTGGTGCATTGACCATGACAAACCAATTTTCCTTTCCTGTTGGTGCGTGCTCTTTGCAAACTTTGGAGGAGATATGAATATAAATGCTCGGGTCTTGTCCTAGTTCATTTCGTTCAAACAATGCAGCAAATTCTGCAGGGTAATCTGTTGTAAAAAAGATATTATGGACGTCCAACTCAGGAAATTCTGCATCCATCGCCCAATAAAAAATAAAGGCAGAAGAGGAACGCTCTTGAGCAAGGGTCTTTTCTGGCGCCTTGACTAGAGGCATTAATTCGCGGAAGCTTGGCCAGATATCGGCATTGGTAATCACTGTATTAGAGAGGGTCTTTTCTGTTCCAATACGTATTCCATTCACCAAATTTTTCTCAACTAAGATTTCATCTACTTTCTGACCGAAATGATACTGTACACCCAAATCTAAGCCCAACTGATAAAGGGCCTTTGGAATGGCATAAACCCCTCCATCTGGCATAAAAGCACCTAGCCCAAATTCAAGGTGAGGAATAACATTTAAGGTTCCAGGAGCTGCGTAAGGATTTGATCCATTGTATGTAGCATAGCGGCAAAATAGTTGAATCAAATGTTCGTCTTTCAAATAGCGACGAATTGCTTTATCCATCGTTTGAAAAGCATCCAACTCTCCAAAGCCGACAATTCCTCGAACCGTTTCTTTGGATAGATAGCTTTTTACTTTGTGCAGTGATTTTCTCAAAAATACTTCTTCCGTCAACTCATGAATTCGCTCAGAATGATGTAAGAATTTTAGAATGGACTCTTTACTATCGCTACATATAACCGAAGCATCTTTAGCAAATTGTTCGCGGTCAGCATTCGCGATGAGTCGAAAACCATCGGCATAAAAATAATGACAAAGCGTATCGAGTTGAGAATAAGCATAGTATTCACGAGGATTTTTTCCAGCCGCTAGAAAAACCTCATCAACATACTGCGGCATCGTGAAAAGACTTGGACCGGCATCAAAAATGAATTCACCAAGTTTGGTCTGAGATGCTTTTCCCCCGAAATAGTCATTTTGCTCATATACCTCCACATGCTTACCCTTGGCTGCAAGTCGGGCGGCCAGGGCCAAACCAGAAAGTCCGGCACCTACAATCAAGCATTTATTTTCGGGTAAATCGGGCATACATTCCGAGAGGGATCAATAACATTCCCATATTATAGATTAGATCATCCGCAGGAATTGAGAAAATACGAATTCCCAAGTTCTCCGCATCATCATACCATACAACGGGCAAGCTGGTGAGTATCCCATTGAAAATAAGAAAAGGGATGCTAATAACCAGGAAAGTCATAAAAAATCGCCCTAAGAAATGATGCTTCCCGCTGATCAATACAACCAGCAACATAAAGCTGAGATAAAGCGTAGCTACAGCCGTATAGAGGTGATCATCATGCACGAAATACAGGACTAAGCATAGCAGCACAATTCCCCAAGCTATTGACTTTCTTGGGCGGTACAAAATATCTTTCGGGAAATAAGCCTCCAAACAGGCATAGATAAAAATTGCGGCATAGGGCACAACAAGAAAGAATAGGTACTCTTCTAAAGGCAGATGAAACCAACTGATGCCGAGTAAATAATCTGCATTAAAGCCCCACACTTCAAGGCCTGTAAATGCGCTATCCCAAGGAAGGAATATGACAAGATTCAATAAAATGCCTTGCCAAATATATTTCCACTTGGTATGGAAGGCCACCTTTTTATCAAAAGATAATGCAAGTGGAAAGGCTAATATGGCTAAATCGACTAGTAAATACGTGTACATTAGTTCACCATTTCCTCAAGGCTGGTTTTTTTCTCGGGACTAAGTTGCGCATTTTTCAGCATATACTGAATCACTTCCGAGCGAACATGTGGTTCTAGAGCATCCTTCTTTTCGAGTAGCGCGTTAAGAATGCGCGTTTCATCCTGGGCAATATGTTTCCTGTATGGTAAAAATGAAGGGAGATTTTTTTCAATAGAATATCGCAAGTAACGAATCTCGATATTTCCTGATGCGACAATCACCGCATCATCCAACATGGCAGATCCTTTTTTAACGCTTTCCAGTTTCGAATATGGATTGACCTGATACTGGGCGAACAATGCATGGGTCGCACCCTTATAGGCGAATTTCAGGGGCTCGTCTTCTGTTATATATTTTAATTCATCCAAAAGCTTCGTTGTCTCTTCTCTTGAATAGATGGCTGCTTTGAAAGCCTTTCTAATGGACGATATATCCGATTGGATGACATTCAATACCAAAATAAGACTGAATACTTGAATCATATTCTATTCAATCTAAATTTAACCCAAGAGGACATAAATAGCATGAGCTTTTCAGGATTACTTACTCGAACCCTTTCTTCCATGACATTTTTTGGCTCTAGGCGATTGATTTTTTTCAATAATTGATAGAAGTAAACATAGGCAATATAGACCCCAAACTTACTGCTACGAGGAAGCATGCGAATACCTTTCAGGGCGGCTTTAAAATCTGCTTCAATATCCTCTTCAATCTTCACTTTAATCTGCTTATCAAAATGATCGAAGAAATTCACATTTGGAAAGTAGATACGACCTCGCTCTTTGAAGTCACTTTTAAGGTCTCTCAAGAAATTAATTTTCTGAAAAGCGGCACCCAAGGCACGTGCCGGTTCCACCAAATTTTGGTATTGCTTTTCATTTCCTTCGCAAAAGACTTTCAAACACATGAGCCCTACTACCTCAGCTGAGCCGTAGATATACTTTTGAAAGCTCGCATCTTCGTAGTTACGGTAACCCAAATCCATTGCCATACTATCAAGAAACGCATCAATCAACTTGGGCTCAATTTGATACTGACGAACCGTTTTTTGGAATGCATGCAAAACTGGGTTAAAGCTGATGCCTTGCTCAATGGCTTTGTAGGTATCTTCTCTGAACATTGTCAGTAGAGCCTTTTTATCGTAATTATGGAAAGTATCCACAATCTCATCTGCAAAGCGCACAAAGCCGTAGATATTTCGGATGGACGCACGCATTTCAGGAGCCAATGCCAAAATTCCCAAACTAAAAGAGGTACTGTAAGCACTGGTAATCATTTTGCTGCACTCTTCACATACGGAAGTATACAGTTTCATGTCGGTTTCATTACTTGTTCTCGCTAGTTTCATAGGGTCGCTATTGGGAAGTCCTTAACGATTTCTCGGCTCACCACTTCTCCCGAAATCAGGGATGGAGGAACGCCTGGACCCGGGGTGGTTAATTGTCCGGTATAGTAAAGGTTCTTCAGTTTCTTATTTTTTAAGGATGGCTTGAGTACAGCCGTTTGTTTCAAGGTATTGGCGAGACCATAGGCATTTCCTTTAAAGGAATTGTAGTCGTTGATGAAGTCGAGCATGGCATAGCTGCGTTTTACCACAATATGATCGCGAATATTTTCTCCTGTTCGCTCTTCCAAGCGATCCATTATTAAGTGATAATATTTTTCCCGAGTCACATCATCATCTTTTAATCCTGGAGCTAAGGGAATTAAGAGAAATAAGTTTTCACACGCCTCTGGTGCCACCTTAGAATCTGTTTTTGACGTACAAGAAGCATAAAATAGCGGGTTGCTTGGCCATTTCGGAGCATCATAAATTTCACGTGCATGCTGATCAAAATCCGAATCAAAAAAGAGGTTATGGTGCAAGAGTCCTGGGATCCGTTTATTTACCCCCAAATAAAAGAGTAAGGATGAAGGGGCCATGGTCCGACTTTCCCAATACTCGTCCGAATAATTTCTGTATTTCTTTTCAAGTAGTTGGCTTTCTATATGATGATAGTCAGCACCTCCTATTACAATATCGGCTCTAAATTTACCCACACTTGTTTGGAGGTAGCGAAGATGTCCATCAATCACCTCTGTCGCTTGAACTTCGGAATTGAAATGAAATGATACTCCTAGCTCAATGGCCAAGTCGTACATTCCTTGAACAATTTGATACATCCCACCTTTGGGATACCAAGTACCTAATGCGATATCAGCATAGTTCATTAGGCTGTATAGTGCTGGAGTATCTTGTGGCTTTGCACCAAGGAACAGTACTGGAAATTCCAAAAGTTGAAGAATGCGCTGATCATGAAATAGCCGACGAAGATGTCCAGACATGGATTTAAACAGATCCAGTTTAAATACACTTTTCACCACACGCCACTCAGCAAATTCCAGAATGCTACGTCCTGGCTTATACACCAAGCTTTTCATACCCACCTCATATTTATACGCTGCTTCATCTAGAAAGGTCTTCAGATTTTCCTTTGCTCCAGCTTCCTGCGATTCAAGCAAATCACCAAACGCATCTTTGCCTGCCGGGATATCCCATTCTTGATCAGGAAAAAACACCTTATAGGAGGGATTGAGTCTTTCTAATTCGTAATAATCACTTGTCTTTTTTCCGAAGGATTCAAAATAATGGTCAAATACATCAGGCATCCAATACCAGCTCGGTCCCATATCAAACTTAAATCCGTCTTTCTCCCATACCCTACAACGCCCACCCGGACCGTCATGCTTTTCGAGCACAGAAACTTTATACCCTGCCTTGGCAAGGAAAGACGCTGCACTCAATCCAGCAAAACCAGCTCCTATTACAATCACTTCTTTCATTTAGTTGGTATCATAGCCGTAATGGGATGCATAAGAATTTAAACGCTTTCTCAACTGCCTCCGTGCTACAAAAATTCGCGTTTTGACCGTCCCGATTGGAATACCGAGAATATCGGCAATTTCGTGGTATTTAAATCCCTTTAAATTCATTGAAAAGGTCTTTTGCAAGTCTGAAGGCAACTTTTCCATGGCTCGGGCCACATCTTTCAGAATAAAATTATTTTCTCCCTGATTATCGGCAGCAGATGTTGCGCTATCGAGATAAAACGAATTATCCGTCGTATCAATGAAGGTATTGCGCTTCATCATCCTGCGGTAATTATTAATGAAACTATTTTTCATTATGGTATACAACCAACCTTTTAGATTCGTCCCCTCAGAAAACTTGCTTCTATATTTAAAGGCCTTGAGCATAGTTTCTTGAACCAAATCATCGGCGTCATCCGTATTCCGGGTGAGCTGCAATGCATAATGCTTGAGAGGAAAAGACTCTCTTTCAACGATACGACTAAATTCTAACTGAGTCATTGTTTAACCTTTTTAATATTTTCTTCCACAAAGAAAACGTCATTTCGGGATATATCCAAGAGTTTTGTTTAATCTTTTAAGTATTTCATTAAACAATTTAAAATTCCCAATTCAAGATGGTGCTAAAATGCTTACCGCTACAAACCCTCTCACTTAGATCGCGGGTCCATTCAATAACGCCGACTGAACCACGAGCTTTCAATGCATGGAGCAGTAAATGTTCGATTGGAAACAACAGGCGGGTAACTCTATAGTTGAAATAAGACATACGGAATAAACTTTGCTATGGATTTGATAACTTTGCAGAATTAAGGTGTTCGCCAATTCAGTGGAGTCGGCAAGGAAGTGTATCCGATGAATACGCCTTGTTGAATTATTTAATTGAACGCTTAAACAAAAACCCAAGAGCGCTGTTTAGCTAAATACATGAGAATTAGTGTCGGGAGAAAAGCCCACTTCAATGCCGCCCATCGCTTGCATAACCCAAACTGGACGGAGCAAGAGAACAAAGATTTTTACGGTCTGTGCAATTCCCCGAATTACCATGGGCATAACTATGATCTTCATATAAAAGTTAAAGGGGAGGTAGATGAAGAGTCTGGCTACCTTATTGACCTAAAAATACTCAAAGGAATAATCCACGACGAAGTGGAAGATGCCTTCGACCATAAAAATTTGAATCTAGACGTTCCAGAATTCCTTAACTTGATTCCTACTGCGGAAAATATTGCTGCTGTTATCTGGAAGAAAATTAACCGAAGACTGCCAGCGGAAAGAAAATTTGAATTGACCGTATTGCTTTATGAAACTGAACGAAACTACGTTGAATATACCGGTGAATAATATCGATGCCATTGGCGATGATCACGTGTCATTTTCGAGTGAAACTCCTTTGAGAGAAGATGCATTTGAAATGGACGACCAGCTTAAGATTGAACTAATTGCTAAACATTTCAGAGAAATCATGCACGTTTTAGGTCTCGACCTGAACGACGATAGCTTAAAAGGAACACCAAACCGGGTGGCTAAAATGTATGTGGAAGAAATCTTTTCTGGATTAAACCCGTCAAATAAGCCAGCAGTTACCTTGTTTGAAAACAAATACCAATACAAACAAATGCTGGTTGAAAAGGACATTCAATTCTACAGCAACTGCGAACACCATTTTGTTCCAATTATCGGTAAAGTACATGTAGCCTACATCTCGAGTGGTAAGGTGGTTGGCTTATCCAAAATTAACCGTATTGTACAATTCTTCGCCAAGCGACCACAAGTTCAGGAACGCATGACAGTTCAAATTGCCAATGAGCTGAAAGAAGCTTTGCAAACCGAAGATGTGGCCGTGGTAATTGACGCATCTCACATGTGTGTAGCCTCAAGAGGAGTGAAGGATACAAGCTCCTCCACTACAACTGCCGAATACTGTGGCGCCTTTTTGAACGAAGCTACGCGCCAAGAATTCTTTAAATATTTAAGTCTCAAGCAATAAAATACTGATTGTTCTTGGTCTCGTGTATATTTGCCCTACATGGATCGGGGGAACTATGAGACTAATTCCGTCTTTGATAACGAAAAGTTAGAGCGACTGCCTCTACCTTGTTTTGTTACGAACTCAAACTGGCAAATCATTGCCTATAACACCTTGTTTGCGGACTTGGTCGCGGGATCAAGTGAAGGTGAGGATAAGGAGACTGCTATTCAGGCACTTGTAAGCGAATGTGAAGCATCGGACCAAAATCGCATTTCGATTAATGGCCAATTTTATCATCAAAAGACCCGAACCGAATCGGGTGAAAATACCGTTTTACTCTATCCAAGTTCCAGCAAAACGGAATACCGTCAACTGGAAGAGGAGAAACAATCCTATAACACCCAGAAGGAAGGAATTTTAGCAGCTGTTCCAGACCTCATTTATATTATAAGTAAGGACGGAACATATTTAGACTGCCGAGCTCAAAACGAAAAAGACCTACCCATTCCTCTCGATATGATTGTTGGCTCCTCTTTTTGGGACATGCCAGAATCCATCGAATTAAAAGAAATGATATGGCGTAAGATTCAGATTGCGTTGCAAACAGGAGAAACTCAAACAGTCGAATACCAAAGAAATAATCGACTTGGCCATCTTCAGTACTATGAATCGAGAATTAGTCGATCAGACGAACGCACGGCAGTCTATTTTGTTCGAAACATCACCGAGCGTGTAGATGCTCAAAAGCAACTTGCTTTCAGTGAGCAAAAATGGAAGAGCATCGTTGAAAACGGTTACGATGGCATTGTTTTAATCAACAGGGATGGCCGCATAAAATACGCTTCTACGAATACCCAAGAGTTTTTAGGGGAAAATCCTACCACCCTATCTGCACAAGGGGCAATCACCTTGTTTCCTGGCTACCGAACGCGTTTAATCCGACTCTTCTATGCCATTATTGAAGGCCGAACCCTCAAGCACAGCATGACACTTCAGCTTACAGACCAACTTGGTATGATACGCTACCTTGAATCCTCTTGGATTTCTAGGCTCGACGACGCGTCAATTAATTCCATCATTATTAATTTTCGTGAGATTACCCGTCAAGTTGATTCGGAGATGAAACTGCTCAATCATCAAAAAACCATTGAAACTATTCTTAAAACCACCTCTGCTGGCATACTTATTCTAGATCAATTAAACATTACTTATACGAATAACCAATTTGCTGAATTACTTGGCTATGCACAAGCCGAACTCCTTAATACCTCTATCGAGGAGCTGACTGTTGCGGATGATAAATTAGGAGTGATTCAACGAGCGGAGATGCGTGCTCGAGGAGATAATTCTCAGCTTCACTATAAAGTTAGAGGATTGCATAAAGACGGAAGTACCCGCTGGCTTGACGTACATTCCGCAACGATTGAATACCAAAATAAGCAAGCAACTATCGCCACCGTTTTTGACATTACGGAACAACAAGGCATCGAACAAAAACTCATTCAAGCCAAAGATAGTGCTGAAGAGTTGGCTCGCCTCAAATCAAGCTTTTTGGCTAATATGAGTCATGAAATACGCACCCCACTAAATGGTGTATTAGGCCTGGCAGAACTTATATCCATGAGCGATGACCTCAGTGAGATTCAAGAGTTTGTTACCCTTCAAAAAGAATCAGGCGTGCGGCTTTTAAACACGCTCACCTCTATTTTAGACTTGTCGCGCCTAGAGGCAGAAAACAATGAATTAAAACTTACGCCCGTTAACCTGAATGATATTCTTTTAGCCACTTGGAAACAATTCCGTATTCAATTTGAGAAAAAAGGATTGATACTGGAATTAAATCTAACAGATGAAGCAATTATTTGCCATGGAGACGAAGCGATGCTCAATCAGATTATGAATAACCTGGTTGGTAATGCATTAAAATTCACTAATACCGGAGCTTGTACGATTCGCTTATCTTTGGTTCAAATTCAGAAAAATTCACATATCCAAATCGAGGTCGAAGATACAGGTATAGGAATGTCCTCTGAATTTGTCCCCCACGTTTTTGACACATTTAGGCAAGAAAAGCACGGGAACAGTAGAAAATATGAAGGGAGCGGGCTTGGCTTGGCAATTACGCAAAAATACATCAACTTGCTCAATGGCAGCATCCGGTTGAAAAGCAAAAAAAATGAGGGCAGCTGCTTTAGCATCTTATTGCCCTATAAGAATAAAAATTGATAGCAAAGAATTGTGACAATGAAGCGGATACTATACGTAGAGGACGATAAAATAAATGCCCTGGTTGTTTCCAAATTTCTTGAGGCATATTACGCAGTTGATGTGGCTATATCGCAAGATGACGCCCTCAAAATTGTCGCTCAAAATGAGTTTGATCTCTATATTTTAGATATTTCTTTAGGGCATGAAGATGAGGACGGCGTTGTGTTAATGAACCGACTCAAAGCCCTTCCGAACGGACTAGAAAAAAAATATATCGTTCTTACAGCCCATGCATTACGCGAAGACGAGGCAAAATATCTCGAACTTGGATTTGATGCCTATCTCGCCAAGCCGATTGAGAGAAAAAAACTCCTCGAAACGATACAAAAATTTATAGCGTTTGAAGCTCCGCACGAAGCTTCTTAGGCAAGCTAGCGACAATCAAGTCATAGGAGTCTTTGATCCAGCTTTCCAACAAACGGTCATCTGCTTCTCCTTCTATCATCACGGTATTCCAATGCACTTTACTCATGTGATAGCCAGGTAAAACTTGCTCATAGCGCTCCCTCAACTCAATCGCTATTTCGGGGTCACACTTCACATTAAAGCTTCTGAATTCTTCGACATTACAAAGCGCGAACATCTTTCCAAGCACCTTGAATACAAGGGTGTTTTCATCAAACGGAAAATGTTCCGTAACTCCAGGAAAAGCAATGCAAAAACTGCGAAATGATTCAATATCCATAAGCGTTCATCAAATATAGTGTGAAAATTAAAAGAGAAGCCTAAAGCAGCAGGAGAATTTATTAGTTTTGCCCTACCGATATATCATGATTCAAATAGCCTTTATCCGCGACAACAAAGAAGAAGTTATTGAACGTTTAGCCAAACGTGGACTAGATGTCAATGATGCCGTAAACGAGATTTTGCAGGCCGATGAAAATCGCCGTAGAACACAAGGTCAACTAGATGATCTCCTCGCAGAAAGTAATCAATGGTCGCGTCAGGTGGGTGAATTCTTCAAACAAGGTAAAAAGGAAGAAGCTGAAACATTGCGTGCAAAAAGTGCCGCGGCGAAGGATGATATAAAACGGCTGGAAGAAGCCTTAGGTAAGGCTGAAAAAGTTTTGGAAGACTTGCTTCTACAACTTCCAAATATGCCACACGCATCGGTACCAGTTGGAAAAACTCCGGAAGACAATAAGGTTGTTTTAGAGTGGGGCACTAAACCAAGCCTGCACGCTAAGGCTGTTCCGCATTGGGACCTTGCCGAACGCTTCAAACTCATCGACTTTGAATTGGGCGTAAAAATAAGTGGTGCTGGGTTTCCGGTCTATATGGGCAAAGGCGCTCGATTACAAAGAGCCCTAATCAACTTCTTTTTAGATGAAGCCATTAAAGCGGGATATAACGAAGTGCAACCTCCAATCGTGGTGAATGAAGCTTCCGGTTATGGCACCGGACAACTCCCCGATAAAGAAGGTCAAATGTACTATATGAATGAAGACGAACTCTACCTTATCCCCACCGCTGAAGTACCTATTACCAATATCTACCGCGATACCATTGTAAAGGAAAACGACCTACCGCTTCGCAATGTTGGATATACCCCATGCTTTAGAAGAGAAGCAGGAAGCTATGGAAAAGATGTTCGAGGCTTAAACAGACTTCATCAGTTCGATAAAGTTGAAATCGTTCATGTGGCGCATCCAGAAACTTCTTACCAAGAACTGGAGCAGATGAGCCTCTATGTTCAAGGCCTGCTTCAGAAGCTCGAACTCCCTTACCGCGTTCTGCACCTCTGCGGTGGCGACATGGGCTTTGCCTCAGCCATGACCTATGATATGGAAGTGTGGAGTGCTGCCCAAGAACGTTGGTTAGAAGTGAGCTCCGTGTCAAATTTCGAAAGCTTCCAAAGCAACCGTTTGAAATGCCGTATGAAGAAAAATGAGGGCAAAAATGAATTGGTACATACCTTAAACGGAAGTGCCTTGGCCTTGCCTCGTATTGTTGCTTCTTTATTGGAAAACCACCAAGATGAAACGGGCATTCGCATACCCAAAGCTCTTCAAGCATATACCGGTTTTGAAAGGATTTAAACTCCTTCTGCTTTGCCTATGCCTATTTCCTTGGAGCGATTTTCTTGACGGACAAACCATTCCTCCCTGTGAAGACGAAACCCGCATTGACGCGTATTATCCTTGCGGCACCATCTTCGAACCGGTTTGCGCCTGCAATGGCAAAACCTACCGCAACCAATGTGCAGCAAATTACCATGGAGGCATCAATCAAGCAAGTCAACTGAACAGTGGCCCCTGCCAAGAGTTTTTTTTCTTCCTGTACCCTACAATGGCCATTAATGGAAACTTGGTTGTACAGTATCAATTTCAAAATCGCGGAAACGCCACGCTCTATATCATCGATAATTTTGGCCATATTGCTGGTCGACGGGCTATTCAAGCTGGAAACAATTTCCCCACTATACTCAACTTTGACGTGACGACATTCGACGCTGGATTGTATTATATGCTCATTCAAAGTGGCAATCACCATCAAATTGAGAAATTTGTTGTAGCGCACCTGTAGGCTGTTAACCATCAACCAATTTTTGCCCCCTGATTGAGTCTTTTCACCAAGTTGAAGGACTAAACTCAACTTCATGAAGTATCGGTTTTATGAATACTTTACAGTATCTCCCCCTTTTTTCCTATTTTGCTTAAAACAAAACATTATGGGAATATTAAAAGAATTCAAAGCCTTCGCCATGAAAGGCAATGTAGTTGACCTAGCTGTTGCTTTGATTATTGGGGCAGAATTTGGGAAAATCATTTCCAGCCTAGTAAAGGATGTGATTATGCCGCCAATTGGTCAAATGATGAACGGCATCAACTTTAACACCCTCTATTATGCTTTAGATGGGAACACCTACGAGAGTTTAGAGGCTGCCAAAGAAGCAGGAGCACCATTAATGATGTATGGAAGCTTTATCCAAGCTATTGTAAACTTTGTGATCGTAGCCTTTGCCGTATTTATGATTATCAAAGCCATGAATACAGCGAAAAGGAAAAAAGAAGAAGCACCAGCGGCACCGGCAGCACCCGCTCCAACGCCAGAAGACATCCAATTGCTCCGCGAAATTCGCGACTCATTGAAAAAATAGATAGAATAAGCCCTGAGTCCTACGGGATTGAGGGCTTCTTTCTATATTTGCGCCCATGACAACAAATGCACTCATCGAAGAGCTAACGTGGCGCAATTTGCTCCATGATAAAACCCCAGGACTTGAAGAACAGCTAAACAAGGAAATGACCACTGGCTATGTGGGCTTTGACCCTACGGCTGATTCCTTGCATATTGGCAACTTAGTTCCGATCATGCTCTTGGTGCATTTGCAAAGAGCCGGTCATCGTCCGATTGCCCTTGTTGGTGGTGCAACAGGGATGGTGGGTGATCCATCTGGAAAAACTGCGGAACGTCAATTATTATCACTAGACGACATCAACTATAACTTGGAATGTCAGAAAAGACAGCTCCAAAAATTCCTCGATTTCAGCGATAAACCAAACGGAGCCATTCTCGTAAATAATTACGACTGGTTCAAAGAATTGGGATTTCTTAGCTTCATCCGCGATGTGGGTAAGCATATGTCGGTCAATTATATGATGGCCAAAGACTCGGTAAAAAACCGCCTTGAAACGGGCATGTCGTTTACAGAGTTTAGCTACCAGCTTATTCAAGGCTATGATTTTGTGCACCTCTTCCGCGAAAATGGAGTACGCCTTCAAATGGGGGGATCCGACCAATGGGGCAATATCACCACGGGTACAGAACTCATTCGACGCATGACTGGTGGAGAAGCCTATGCCTTGACGGCACCCCTTGTTAAAAAAGCAGATGGTACCAAGTTTGGGAAATCCGAAGGTGGAAATATCTGGTTGGATAGAAACAAAACCAGCCCATATAAATTCTACCAATTCTGGCTCAATGTTTCGGATGAAGATGCCATGAACTGGTTCCCTATCTTCTCCCTAAAAAACAAAGAAGAGATTGAATCCATCATCAAAGCGCACCAAGATGCCCCTCATACACGCGCTGTTCAACATGCCTTGGCTGAAGAACTGACAACGCGCGTACATGCTGCAGAAGACTTGCAACAAGCCAAGGAAGCTAGTTCGGTATTGTTTGGAAAAAATACGTCCGAACAACTTAAAACTTTAGACGAGGCCTTGCTTCTAGAAATTTTCGAAGGAGTTCCACAAGCAAATGTAGACCGCTCATTGCTCGAAGCAGGCTGTCCGATTGCCGAACTCTTTGCCGACTATTCAAACTTCTTCCCTTCAAGAGGTGAAGTGCGCAAGATGATAAAAGGCGGTGGTGTTTCGCTCAACAAAGCAAAAGTGGACGACACTGAATTGGTGGTAAATACAAGCGACCTCTTACAAGGCAAATATCTATTGGCTCAGAAGGGTAAAAAAGAATACTGCCTCATCCTTGTTAAATAAGCGGGATGCTTAAGAAGGCGTCTATCTTTGTCGTGTTATGAAATAAATTTTTGAGCAGCCTATGAAACGCATACTTGCTGAAGTGATAACCATTGGTGATGAATTGTTAATCGGTCAGGTGGTAGACACCAATTCAGCCTGGTTGGGACAAAATCTCAATCCTGCTGGGGTAGAGATCAAACAAATCACCTCGGTTTCTGATGAGGCAGGACATATCGTAGAAGCCATTGAAGCCGCACGGAAAAGAGCAAATATTTTAATTTTAACAGGTGGTTTAGGCCCAACACGCGACGACATCACCAAGACGACTTTGGCCACTTATTTTGGAGTGGGTTTAAAGATGGATAAAAAGGCCCTTGCTTTGGTGAGAGCTATCTTCGAAAAGAGAAATGCACCGATGCTCGACATCAATGAGCTTCAAGCCATGATTCCGGAAAACTGCACCCCAATCTATAATGATAGAGGCACCGCGCCAGGCATGTGGTTTGAAGATAAAGGGCAGATTATCGTTTCATTGCCAGGGGTGCCCTATGAAATGAAGCATATGATGACCAATTTTGTGATTCCTCGATTGAAGGAATATTTCGAGATGCCCGTTATTCGTCATAAAACCTTGCTTACTTCCGGCATTGGCGAGTCTTTCCTCAGTAAAAAAATTGAATCCATTGAACTTGGATTACCTGAACATATTAAGCTGGCTTATTTACCAAGCTTCAATACGGTGCGCTTGCGTTTCTCAGCGCGAGGAGGTAATGCCGAACAGCTTGACAAGGAGCTAGACCTCATTGCCAAAGAGGTAAAAGAAGCCATCGGCGTATTCTTAGCAGCTGAGACTGATCATAACCTCCAAGAAATTTTGGGAGAACTACTCTCATCTCAAGGTGCCACACTTTCCACTGCTGAGAGCTGTACCGGAGGTTATATTGCCCATTTAATTACTAGCGTAGCAGGAAGCAGCCGCTATTATAAAGGTTCCATAATTTCGTATGATAACGAAATAAAAAAATCAGAACTAGGTGTTTCAGCGAGCAATCTTGAACAATTTGGTGCGGTAAGCGAAGAGGTGGTCAAACAGATGGCTGAGGGAGTTAAAAAGAAATTGAGTACCACTTACGCCATTGCTACATCTGGAATTGCGGGTCCGGATGGTGGCTCTGAAGAAAAACCTGTGGGCACGGTTTGGGTTGCTATTAGCGGTCCGACTGGCACATTAGCCAAATTATATCAACTCCATGGAGGCCGCGAACAAATCATTCAACGTGCAGCAATTGCCGGAATGGATATGCTCCGCAAGTACTTCCCAGCTTCGAAATAGACCCAATTCTATTTTGAACAACCCCAATAAAAGTGCATTTTTGCAGCCCAGTTCAATTTAAAATAGCAGAATGGCCGAGTTTCAATTGATCATGCCCAAAATGGGCGAAAGTATTGCCGAAGCAACCGTTATACGTTGGCTTAAAGAAGAAGGCGAAAGCATCGAAGCAGATGAGTCTGTCCTCGAAATAGCTACCGACAAAGTTGACTCTGAAGTTCCTTCTCCAAAAGGAGGCATCCTGAAGAAAAAACTATACGGTGAAAACGACGTAGTTAAAGTTGGCGAACCTGTTGCCATCATCGAATTGGAAGGCAGCGAATCTGCTCCAGCACCTAGTGCTCCAGCTCCATCAGAAAATTCAGCACCTGCCGTAGTAGCAGAAAAAATGGTTAGCACGGCCCAAGAAACTGCTGCTCCAGCCTCTGGAGACATGAGTGGTGGAAGCCGTTTCTATTCTCCATTGGTTATGAATATTGCGCGTACTGAAGGCATCTCCATGTCGGAACTCGAGCAAATTCCTGGAAGCGGAAATGAAGGACGCGTTACAAAAAAAGATATCCTTGCCTTTGTTACTGACCGCAAGAATGGTAAAGTAAGTGCCCCTGCAGTGCCTAGCGCACCAGCACCTGCAGCGCCTGCTGCGAAAGAAGGTCCAAAAGCACCTGCGGTTTCTTTGAACGCTGGCGACGAAATCATTGAAATGGATCGCATGCGTAAGCTTATTGCCGACCATATGGTGATGTCGAAACATGTATCTCCACATGTAACTTCTTTTGTAGAGGCAGACGTAACCAATATGGTGATGTGGAGAGATAAAGTAAAAGGAGACTTCTTAAAACGTGAAGGCGAGAAAATTACCTTTACTCCTATATTTATTGAAGCCGTTACCAAGGCCATCAAAGATTTCCCAATGATCAATATTTCTGTTGATGACGGTAAAATCATCAAAAGAAAAAATATCAATGTAGGGATGGCCACTGCCCTGCCTTCTGGAAACTTGATTGTACCAGTAATTAAAAACGCAGACCGTAAAAACCTCGTTGGATTAACCAAGGAAGTGAACGAGCTGGCGAATAAAGCAAGAAATAACAAATTGAGTCCGGATGATATCCAAGGCGGAACCTATACCCTAACAAACGTTGGTGGATTTGGAAACGTAATGGGAACACCAATCATCAACCAACCTCAAGTGGCTATCATGGCCGTAGGAGCGATTAAAAAGAAACCTGCAGTTATTGAAACACCAACTGGAGATGTGATTGCCATCCGTCATTTTATGTACCTCTCTCATTCCTATGATCACCGCGTAGTAGACGGCGCATTAGGAGGCATGTTCGTTCGTCGCGTTGCTGATTATCTCGAGCAATGGGATATGGACAGAGAAATTTAACTAAAAGCACACTCGAAAAAGGCCGGCAATTTGTCGGCCTTTTTTCGTTTAACGCACTATCTTTGGGTAAAACACTTCCTGACTAATGAACTCTAGACAAGTACTTGCTCCTCTATTTTTGCTACTCATCAGCATCTCGCAAAATTCTCTTGCTCAATTTTATTCCTACTACTATGACTATAGTTTCAACCGAACGCTAGTTAGTCATGTGAACCAGGATAAAGCTAAGGTTTTAGAAGAGAATATTTCCAGCCGCACGGTTCAAGTGAATAGCTACAAAAAAAATGGGAGCCTAGATAAGTCCCTTATATCTCAGCGCTATTTTTACAATGATTCTGGTCAGATTATACGCGAAGAATACTATTCAAACAAAGGCAAACTCCGTGTTGCCAATACCTATACCATTAATGGCAATGGTCGTGTAGTAAAAAAAGAAACCTTTCATCGCAAAAAGACCGAGCCCAGATTCACGTGGGAAATCGCCTACCATAATGATAGTTTGATATCCGAACTCCATGCATACGATAAAGACCACAAACCAACTTGGGCATATCGCTTTTTTTATAATGAGAATAATCAATTTACTGAACAAAGGGCCTATAAGAAAGGGAAGTTGAGTAGCCGCATCGAATATGAATATTATGCCGACTTCAGTAAAAAAGAGGTGAGGTATTATAAAGACAGCTTAGAGCTAGAGAAAACCTTCCGTTATGATTGCGGAATCGGGAACTCACTTTTAACAGAAAAACAAAAGGACACTGTCACACGATGTTCTCACAGAGAAGAATTGGCAGATGGAACAATACGCACGATTGAAGAAACTAGAGATCCAAAAGGACGAATAATCCGTTCGGTAAACGACTACAATAAGGAACAGAAATGGTCAGAGTATCGATCATATGATGCAAAAAACCGCTTAGTCTTTACTTCTCGCCGAGAGGTAATTTCGGAAGGGAAAGTTAAGGTGAACACCAAGTTTTATCATCGAGGGAGGTTAAATCAGGAAAATGTGAGTCTTGAATCAACTGATAGTTTTAAATTTTATCAGCGCTCCGTTTATGAAAAAGAGCAATTAAAATCTGAGTACTATTCGAGTTATACCTGTTTCCCAAAAAATAACTAATCCAATTCCAACCATTATTTTTTTTTAACGTTGTATACAACGAAACCCGACCGAAAGGTGTCAGGTATATATAGTTTAAACACTAATCGTCTTAGCATGCGCGACGAAACTTCTTTGATTCAGGCCTGCATCAAGCAGAATCGGGCAGCTCAACAGAAATTGTATGAGCTCCATGCTCCTAAAATGTTAGGGGTTTGCTTCCGTTATGCCTCATCAAGAGAAGAAGCTGAAGACATGCTTCAAGAAGGATTTATCCGCGTTTTTCAAAAATTAGACACGTTCCGATTTCAAGGTTCCTTCGAAGGATGGCTAAGACGAATCATCGTCAATACCGCCATTAACATCATCCGCAAATACCAGAATTTAAAATACGAGTGTGATATTGACTCTGCACAGTATACCCCCGCAGCATCCGGCGATGTTATTGCGTCCATGTATACCAAAGAGGTGATAGATATGGTGCGTGACCTACCAAATGGGTACCGAACCGTCTTAAACCTTTATGCAATCGAGGGCTATTCGCATAAAGAGATTGCAGATATGTTAGGCATTAATGAAAGCAGTTCAAGATCTCAGTACACTCGCGCCAAAGCCCTGTTGGCCAAACGTTTGGAAAAGATCGAGTCGTTTGGTATAACAGAGCATGTCAAAGTTTCGCATCCATAATTCATTTGAAGAGGAATTAGCTAAAAAAGCCGATGAATTCACCCTTCAGCCCCGCGTAGCGACATGGAGAGGTGTGGACCGAGGGGTGCAAAAGGCGCAATCAATTAAGCAAGCAATCCGCTTGGCGATTGTAAGCACTTGTGCCATCGTGACTATTGCCCTCGTCTATTTCCAGAACAATCAAGAAAAAACCCTTCTTGCTGAAACTCCACTCATCAAACAATCCACACAGCAAAAATCTGCGGATATTAATACGACACTTCCTCCAAATACTCCCTCTCTACCAGCACTGTCAAGTGAAGAAAAGAATACACAGGCTTTCTCTAATTTGCGCTCGCTTCCTAGCTTTGAACAGACCAATGAGAACCCCGACAATCTCGTCGCGCTGAATGAGGAATTAACACAACAAAAAACGCAACTTTCCTTGCGCACAGTGACACCAAAAAATATTCAACTATCCATAGCTGGTCGGGAGATTGATCATACTCAACTCAAAAGAAGAAAGCGCCCAATTTCCTTCCGTCATAAAGATGGTTGGTATCTCCAGGCGAGCTTTACCCCTTCGCTAGCCTATAGAAACTTGTCTGCACGGACCGCCTATGCCGAAACATTTGCCGGGCAAAAAAACAGCTATGATCAATCCGTAAAAACCTATTCAGCTAAAATTGGTTTGCGCTATTTTTTCTCCGATCGTTTTTCACTCGCATTTGGTATAGGCTATAGCCAGCAAGGAGAAATCATTGGAATGTCTGCTAGAAAACAAAGTGATCTATACAAAGCGTTGGCTGAAGAGTATAACTATAGGCTTGAAGAAATGCATTCAGTTGGCAACCAACTCAGCTACCAGAATCAATACCATTATCTACAACTTCCTGTTACCCTATTTGCGAAACGCAGCCTCAGTAAACGCCTGAGTCTACATACTGGGGTTGGCCTTTCCATTGGCTACCTTGTTAAGGAGTCAAGTCGCACCTATGATTTCCGCGTCGATCATTATACGCATAATACCAATTTCTTGCGTACTTGGACAGTAGGAGCACATGTTCAATCTAGCCTAGCTTATGATATCAATACCCGATGGATGCTTTCTGCCGGTCCGGAATTGAATTATGCCCTGCTCTCCACCTATCAGAATTATTATACCCTGAACCAGCATCAATATTCTCTTGGCTTGAATCTCGGCGTTCAATGGAAATTGTTTGACGGGACCAAATCACGTGGATTCGGGTTAAATTAATTTCTTCCATACTTATTCACAAGGCCTAGCCTCTGGCAAATAATCTCTAACTTTGCGTCCCGTATACGAATAGCGACACATGTCAAAAACAAAGTACATTTTCGTAACGGGAGGGGTTACTTCTTCCTTAGGAAAAGGGATTATTTCAGCATCATTGGCCAAACTTCTTCAGGCCAGAGGATATCGAGTTACCATTCAAAAATTCGATCCATACATCAATATCGATCCAGGCACAATGAACCCTTACGAGCATGGTGAATGCTATGTAACGGATGATGGTGCCGAAACAGATTTGGACCTTGGTCATTACGAACGTTTCTTGGGGGTAACCACCTCGCAAGCCAATAACGTAACAACTGGTCGCATATATCAAACCGTTATCGACAAAGAACGTGACGGTCAATTTCTAGGAAAAACCGTTCAGGTAGTTCCTCATATAACCGATGAAATTAAACGTCGTATTTGCCTACTTGGTGATACTGGAGACTATGATATCGTTATCACTGAGCTAGGGGGCACCGTGGGGGATATTGAGTCCCTACCTTTTATTGAATCGGTACGTCAAATTATTTGGGAAAAAGAAGACCACGAATGTGCTGTAATCCACCTTACTCTGGTGCCTTACCTAGCTGCTGCTAAAGAACTTAAAACAAAACCAACCCAACACTCGGTAAAAGCCATGTTGGAATATGGGGTACAACCAGACGTTCTAGTTTGCCGCACAGAGCATCCATTGGGAATCGACCTAAGGAAAAAAATTGCTCTATTCTGCAACGTAAAGGCCAATGCTGTAATTGAATCCATCGACGTGGAAACCATTTACGATGTGCCTTTAAAGATGCAGAAAGAGAAACTCGACAAAGTGATTCTTTCCCATCTGAAACTTCCTAACAAGGTAGAGCCCGATCTAGATAGCTGGAAAGAGTTTTTGTGGAGACTTAAAAATCCAAAGCAAGACGTACAAATTGCCATTGTTGGAAAATATGTTGAATTACCTGACGCATATAAATCTATTGCCGAAGCATTTATTCATTCCGGCTCGGAGAATGAAACAAAGGTGCGGGTGGAATATATTCATTCTGAATTGATCAACGAGGAGAATGTTAAATCCAAATTGAGCAAATACGATGGAGTCCTTGTTGCCCCAGGTTTTGGAGAAAGAGGGATTGAAGGGAAAATTGTGACCATCAAATATGTTCGAGAAAATAATATTCCATTCTTGGGCATCTGTTTAGGTATGCAATGCGCCGTAGTTGAGTTCGCACGCAATGTCGTGGGACTACCGGATGCTTCTTCCAGCGAAATGAATCCAGAGACCGCAAATCCAGTAATTGATATGATGGCGGAACAAAAAGCCATTGTCAAAAAAGGAGGAACCATGCGTTTAGGATCTTACCCTTGTCAAGTATCAAAGGGGAGTAAGGCCTACCAAGCCTATGGAAAAAGTAAAATTCAAGAACGCCACCGTCACCGCTACGAGTTTAATAATAAATACTTAGAAACCTACGAAAAAGCAGGCATGCAGTGCACTGGCATCAATCCGGAGTCTCACTTGGTTGAAATTGTCGAAATTGCAGATCACCCTTGGTTTGTAGGTGTGCAGTTTCATCCGGAATACCGAAGTACGGTAGATAATCCACATCCTTTATTCGTGCGTTTTGTAAAAGCAGCCGGCGAGTACGCCCAGAAGAAGGATTAGTCTTTTAGACTTTGCATTTCGTTCACCCTGTTCGCATCCAGCTTGAGCAGGGTGAATAAAAGTACCGTAAACCCAAGCAAGGAAGAGCCTCCATAGCTAAAAAATGGCAGCGGTATCCCAATAACGGGCATCAAACCGATGGTCATTCCTATATTGATGGTAAAGTGGACAAAGAGTATGCAAGCGACACTATAGGCATAGATGCGGCTGAACTTATTCTTCTGTCGCTCTGCTAAACGCACCAGACGCATCATCAATACCACAAACATGGTAACCACCCCTGCTGCCCCAACAAAGCCATATTCTTCGCCAATCGTACAATAGATGAAATCCGTCGATTGCTCTGGCACATAATCATAGCGTGTTTGTGTACCGTTTAAGAAACCCTGCCCGAATAAGCCCCCAGAGCCAATCGCAATTTTCGACTGCCGAACATTATAATCATCGCCTCCCTTACCAAAGAGTACATTAATACGTGCCCTTTGATGTTCCTGCAAAACCTCATTGAACACAAAATCTACCGACTTAATAGCCCCAACTGACACGATGGTAACAGCCAAAGCCACAAAGAGCATGTTTCGATTCTTACGCAAGGCAATTGCTACCAGTGCGCCGATTCCTAATAGGCCATAAATAAGCATATCTGGGTCTTCCAGCACCAAGGTTAAAATGAATAACAACGCCAAATAAAAAGCCATGACTATGATCCATGAGGGCAGGCCTTCGCGATAAAGTACCAGGAAAAAGGCTAAAAATACCAAGGCGCTTCCTGTATCATTTTGCAAGAGCACAAGGATTAAAGGAAAAATAATGATGCCAAAGGCTATCAACTTTACCTTCAGCTCTTTGAATGATATTCCATATGTGCTCAGGTATTTGGCAAGGCTCAGAGCCGTTGCATATTTTGCTAATTCTACAGGCTGAAACTTGAATCCACCAATGGCAAACCAAGATTTAGCTCCTTTTGTTTCTGCACCGATAAATATCACTGCGATACATAAAAAAATAGCCAAACCATACAGTCCATACCCAATGGCTGGATAAAACTTCGCATCAATTATCAATATGAGTGCCGCAACAATAATGCTCAAGGATATAAAGGCCATTTGCCTTCCATAGCTTTGGCCCATATTAAAAATACCTGGTTCATCTGGGTTATAAACAGCTGAATAGATTGCAATCCATCCAAATAATACCATTCCAACATAAAGAAAGATAGTACCCCAGTCTAGGCCGCCGGTTTCAAATGCTTCGTTAGTGCGATACTTGTTCATTTCCTGTTTTTTGGTTGATCAAGTCGGCATTGAGCATACGGTCTTCTAAATATTTTCTTCGCTGTTCCCTATCAGGAAATAAGTAGTGTTCAATCATTAAGCTGGCAATAGGAGCTGCCCATTGGGATCCATAACCTGAATTCTCTACCACCACAGCAATTGCAATTTTAGGGTTATCTTTAGGGGCAAATGCAAAGAAGATTGAATGGTCTTTACCATGCGGATTTTGCGCTGTACCAGTCTTGCCACAAACTTCCAAACTATCAATTTGAGCAACCCGCGCCGTACCCATTTTCACCACATCAGCCATGCCCTCTACAACAATTGGGAAATACTTTGGGTCAACAGAACAGTAGCGTTTTTCAAATTGAGGAACTTGAAGTCCCGCAGAATCTACATAGCGTAAAACATGCGGGGTAATATAATAGCCCCGATTTGCAATTATAGCCATGACGTTGGCCATTTGAAGAGGTGTAACTCCTAGCTCTCCCTGTCCGATAGCAACCGAGATAATAGTCGACCCTTTCCAAGAACCTTTCCCATAGAGTCGGTTATAATAAGAGCTCTCTTTCAAAATCCCTTTTGCCTCACCATACAAGTCGATTCCAAGGCGCACCCCAATACCAAAAGTTTCAAGATGATCATGCCAATTATTATATGATTCCTCGAAGGTGCTAAATTTACGTTGGTCTACTATGCTTCGAAATACATAGCAGAAATATGGATTACACGATTGCGTTAACGCGCCCCTTAAATCTAAAGGCGAAGGATGGTGGTGACTACATTTAACCCGATGTGAGCCTACCTTATACCCCATGCCACAGGGGTACCGAGTGCTAGGGAACAAAACCCCTTCTTGTTGCGCAATGAGTGATGAGATGGCCTTGAAGATAGATCCAGGGGGATAGGGAGCACTCAGCGGTCTGTTGAACAAAGGCTTGAGTGGGTCGTGCATGAGCTTTACGAAGTTATTTCCCCGCTGACGACCTATTAATAAATTTGGGTCATAGCTTGGCGAAGAAATCAACGCTAGTATTTCTCCGGTGGCCGGTTCAATGGCCACCACGCTACCAATCTTTCCTCCCATCAATGCTTCTCCATACGTTTGTAGATCCGCATCAAGGGTTGTATAAATACTTTTGCCCGCTATAGATGCGGTGTCATAGGCGCCATCGAAATAAGGGCCTACTGTTCTGTTGCGCACATCCACAATGATGTTCTTTACCCCCTTTGTACCTCGTAGAACTTCTTCATAGCTCCGTTCAATTCCTGAAATTCCGATATACTCTCCTTGGCGGTAATAACCATTTGAGTTTTCAATGATCTTATCATTTACTTCACCAATGCTACCTAGCACGTGAGCTGCACTTTTTCCTTGATAGCGTCGATCCGTCCGGATTTCCATATAGAAACCCTGAAACTCAAAAAGGTGCTCCTGAAATCCAGCATAGGTTAAGGCGGATATCTGTTTCTCAAAGACGGAGCTACGGTAGGGATTCACACTGCATTTCTTCATTTTCTTAATGAAGTTTTCGGGTGTGATTTTCAAGAGACGGCAAAATTCAGCGGTATCCAAATCTTGCACTTGACGCGGAACCACCATTAAATCGTAGGTCGCATCATTATACACCATCAAGGTTCCATTGCGGTCGTAAATCAATCCACGTGGAGGAAACTGAATCACCTTTTTCAGGAAATTATCCCTAGAGAGGCTCATATAGCGGTCGTCGAGCACCTGAATCGAAAACAGGCGTATGATGAATGCTAGCCCCACCAGTAAAAACAACGTATAATAAAACCACTGACGGCGTTTATTGCCCATTATGTATTCCTCTTCGTACGGTAAAACAGTAATTGAAACAGCAAAATTAGGCCCAAAGAAACTGCCCCGCTTAATACTGCCGACAAAATGTTTTCAAGAATATACCGAAAGCCAAAACTTTCAATGAATGCATAGCTAAGATGGTAAATAGAAACCATCACGGCAGTATAGAGAATAAACCAACGATACCCCATGCTACTTAGTCCCGGATCCAACCCCGACTCCACTACATCAAAATGTGCAAAGTTGCGGATATAATAAATGCGCGCATAACACAAAAGCAACAACGCAGTACTATTAAAACCTGCCGAATTATTAAACATATCCAGGAGTAATCCGCCAATAAAACCCAAAAATAGTGTAGGGACTGGCTTCAAATTAATGGGTAATGTTAAGAAAAAAAGCAATAGGATATTGGGTTGTATCAGGGGGGTTATATTGAGTTTCCCTATTACAAAAACTTGGAGCAAGAGCAGAGCGAAAAAGGCGAAAATGTGGCGAAGAATTCTACTTCCCATTATCGTCCTCCTTTCTTGTTTCCTCTTCTAATTCCAAGATTTGCTCTTTGAACAGATTCTGAACAATATAAACCGAGTGCAGTGAAGTGAAATTAGTAGATAGCTTCACTTGGATATCATAAAAGTTATTTCCCTCTTTCAAACTCACTTCGGCAATGTCACCAATAAGAATACCTTCTGGATAGTGTTCCGAATAGCCGGAGGTATATACTTTTTGACCTGCCTTTATAGGTGCAAAACGATTGATATCAGCAAGCTGCGCATACTCAAACGCATTCCCATCCCATTTCACAGAACCAAAATACATCAGGGTATCAATCTTTGGTGGAATATTTGTTTTGCGGTTCAGCAGACTCATCACCGTACAAAATCGGTCGGATACCTTTACTACTACCCCTACCACTCCATCATTGCATATAACGCCCTGATTCCTTTTTACGCCATGGATTGTCCCACGGTTTAGCGTTATATAATTGTATTTTTTATCGACTGAATTATTGATTACCTGTGCATCGATATAGGAATAGCGTTGCTTAAAAATGCTATCGTTGATGAATACTGCGGAAGTGGTATCCACGTAGTAGGCATCACGCATCAACGATTTGAGTTGAGCATTTTCTTGCAACAGGGCTTCATTTTCTTTTTTGAGCTGAAAGTAACTACGCACATCACTCACAACTGTATAGAGCTCTCCGGCAATACGATTCGACGAATTGATAAATGCCGCGCGCTGGTAAAGGTTATTGCTAACTAAAATGAAAAAGGAAAAGACAAGAAGTAACAGGAAGATAAAAAAGACATAGAAGCGCTGAATGAATAAGAAAAGATTACGCATGCGCTTTTAATCTCATGTCATAAGGAATTTAAAATTATGGATATTCTTTAAGGCGATACCCGTTCCACGTACTACTGCTCTCAACGGGTCATCGGCAACATATACCGGAAGTTTCGTTTTGGCAGAAATCCTTTTGTCCAGACCTCTCAAGAGTGCTCCACCGCCGGTCAAGTATAAACCAGTTTGATAGATATCGGCGGAAAGTTCAGGAGGAGTTAATTCCAATGCGCGTAAAATGGCCTCTTCAATTTTCGAGATGGATTTATCCAATGCAAGCGCAATTTCAGAGTAGGAGACTGTTATTTGCTTTGGAATACCCGTCATTAAGTCACGTCCATTAACCGCATAATCCTCAGGCGGATTTTCAAGTTCAGGCAAGGCCGCTCCTACTTCAATTTTTATACGCTCAGCAGAACGTTCACCAATCAATAGGTTATGTTGACGGCGCATGTATTCAAGAATATCAAGGGTAAACTCGTCTCCCGCAACGCGGATAGACTCATCGCAAACAATTCCTCCTAAGGCGATTACAGCAATTTCGGTAGTTCCTCCACCTATATCGATGATCATATTCCCCATTGGTTCACTTACGTCGATGCCGATACCAATTGCCGCAGCCATAGGCTCATGGATGAGGTAGACTTCTTTTGATCCCGCTCTTTCCGCAGAGTCACGTACCGCTCGTTTTTCCACTTCTGTAATTCCAGAAGGAATACAAATCACCATGCGCAACTGAGGGGAGAACAAACGTTTACCCGGATTGATCATACGAATCATTCCTCGGATCATTTGCTCTGCTGCATTAAAATCGGCAATTACACCGTCTTTAAGCGGACGAATCGTTTTGATGTCCTCATGAACTTTTCCATGCATCTGCATTGCCTGATGACCAATAGCAATCACCTGACTGGTGGTTCTATTGATGGCAATGATAGAGGGTTGATCCACCACCACTTTATCCTTGTGGATGATAAGCGTATTTGCCGTACCAAGGTCAATCGCCAGCTCTTGCACTAAAAAATTGAACATTCCCATTATCCGTTCCCCAATATCGTTGTATTCTACCTTATTTCCCGCAAAATACCAATACTTTGCTGACTAATTCTAGTGGCTGGTCATTTTTTTTAGTGAATTCAAAGGAATTCTCGTTTCCTGCAAAGTACAGGGCACTAATATGAACCAAGCCGTTGTCATTTCTGACTAATGACGGAAATGCCTCTGACCAGTAATAACCATTACAAGTCCATTTTCTACACAGTAATCAATTGAATCCTGATCTCGGATAGAACCTCCTGGCTGAATGAAGCCAATTACCCCTTCAGCATGCCCTAATTTCACACAATCATCAAAAGGAAAAAATGCGTCAGACGCCATAACTGAACCTTTCAAATCGAAGTTAAATTGCTTGGCTTTTTCCACCGCATGACGTAGCGCATCGATACGGCTTGTTTGTCCGCATCCCTTCCCTACCAATTGACGGTTTTTTATGAGAGCTATCGCATTCGACTTTAGATGTTTGCACACGATATTCGCAAAAGACAAATCCGATTTTTCCACCTCATTGGCTTCCCGTGCACCCGCTTCTTTCCATTCTTGGAAATTTCCCACGTCAGTATGCTGAACAAGGGTGCCATTTAGAATAGAACGATACTGCATACCTGGCGCCAATTGTTTCTTTTGGAGGAGAATAATTCTGTTCTTTTTGCTCCTTAAAATAGCTAGAGCCGCCTCATCATATTCAGGGGCTATCAATACTTCAAAAAAGATTTCATTAATTGCCTCTGCGGTTGCTACATCTACCCTTTTATTGGTGATTAAAACGCCACCAAAAGCAGATTCTGAATCTCCCGCCAATGCTGCGTCCCAAGATGCTTTAACTGTATCCCGCTGTGCAATGCCACACACATTGGTATGCTTAAAAATGGCAAATGTCGTTTCATTAAATTCAGCGATAAGTTGCAATGCAGCATCTACATCCACCAAATTATTATAGGAAAGTTCTTTTCCATTTAATTGTTCGAAAAGCTCATTTGTGTCACCATAAAAGCCTGAATCTTGATGTGGATTTTCTCCATAGCGCAAACTTCTCTTTCCACGCAATGGGCGGTAAATATCGCCATTGAAATAATTATTGATAGCAATATCATAATTCATCACCACTTCAAAGGCTTTTGCTGCAAACATGCGACGCTGCTCTCCAGTGGTTATACCTTTTTGCATCTGTAATAAAGCCAATAAGGCGGGGTATTCATTTTTATCTGCTAGGACAGTGAGGTCTCTAAAATTCTTAGCAGCAGCCCGAATCATAGACGGCCCACCAATATCAATTTTCTCGATGATGGCTGCCTCTTCTGTTGTGGTTTGAAGCGTTTCTTCAAAGGGGTATAAGTCGACAATGACCAAATCAATTTCCGGAATTTTGTATTCCTCCATCTCCGCCAAGTCACTTTCTACATAACGTCTTCCCAATATCCCTCCAAAAACGGAAGGGTGAAGGGTTTTAACACGTCCGCCTAATATGGAAGGATAACCAGTCACTGATTCAACAGCTACACAGGGAATATTAAGTTTCTCTAAATAGGTCTGTGTTCCACCAGTAGAATAGATAGTGACGCCTTGCTGGTGCAATTCTTTGGCAATCTCATCTAATCCATCTTTATAAAATACGGAGATCAGTGCTGATTTGATTTGTTTGTCGTTCATGATGCTATTATTTCCAACCGTAGACATGCTTGTCTGGCGGCCTCTTGTTCGGCTTTTTTCTTTGAAAATTCTTCTCCACGGCCAAATTCAACGCCATCAATTGTGGCACTCATTACATATACTTTGGCGCGTCCTTTTTGTTTTTCCTCTACCAATTCAAAAGCAGCTTCTCGTCGCTTTTTCTGTGACCATTCAATCAAGCGGCTCTTAAAGTTTACCTCAACCTGTGCCAACTCATGGATATCCACGTAATTTTTCAGGATGCGTTTGAGGATATATTTATGGGTAAACTTATACCCCTTATCCATATAAATAGCTCCTACCAATGCTTCCAAGGCATTGCCGCTAAGGGAGCGCATTACCTGTTTATTATTTCCAAGCCCTTTGCCATATTGAATAAGTTCATCCAAGCCCATTTTCACTGCTAACTCACCTAACATGGCTCTGCTTACAATCTTGGCACGGGTTTCAGTAAGGAAACCTTCTCCCTTATTCGGGTAAGTTAGGAATAATACTTCGGCTACCACGCAATCAAGGACTGCATCTCCAAGGTACTCAAGACGTTCGTTACTGAGCACCCCGGTTTCATCAGGGAAATTTTGGTTGACATAAGAATTATGCCGAAATGCCTGTTCGTAGAGCGCTACGTTACCCGGACGAAAGCCCAGTAAATGCTGTAGATTCTTAAGTTTGGGATTGTTTGATTTCCTGTTATTTCCGAAAAGCCGATTCAGGATAGCCGATTTCAAACTACTGGCTATTAATCAACCTTTTTGAAAATCACAGAAACGTTATGCCCTCCGAATCCGAAGGTATTACTCAACACGGCATTAACCTCGCGTTTTTGCGCTTTATTGAAGGTGAAGTTGAGCTTAGAATCAAACTCAGGGTCATCCGTCGTATGATTGATGGTGGGAGGAATAAGCTGATGTTTCATCGCTAAGATACCCGCAATTGCTTCTACAGCTCCAGCGGCACCTAGAAGATGACCTGTCATGGATTTTGTAGAACTAATATTCATATTATAGGCATGGTCGCCAAATACCTGACGAATTGCTTTTGACTCACTCAAGTCACCAAGCGGTGTAGAGGTTCCGTGAACATTCACATAGTCAATTTCCTCTGGGTGCATTCCGGCATCTTGCAGTGCATTTTTCATTACGGTTGTAGCTCCTAACCCATCAGGATGTGGAGCAGTAATATGATAGGCATCGGCAGATAATCCACCACCTACAATTTCTGCATAGATTTTGGCACCACGTGCTTTTGCATGCTCGTACTCTTCAAGTACTAAAGCACCTGCCCCTTCACCAAGGACGAATCCGTCGCGGCTAAGATCAAATGGACGTGATGCAGTCGCATAGTCGTCGTTTCTTTCAGATAAAGCTTTCATGGCATTAAAACCACCCATGGCAGCCTCATTGACACAAGCTTCAGATCCACCCGTTACGAAGGCGGTAGCCATCCCTAAACGGATATAATTGAACGCATCGACAATGGCATTATTTGAAGAAGCACAGGCCGAAACCGTTGTAAAGTTAGGACCTCTGAATCCATATTTAATGGAAATATGACCTCCTGCAATGTCGGAAATCATTTTCGGGATGAAAAAAGGATTAAATCGAGGCGTACCATCTCCTTGAGCGAAAGTAATCGCCTCGTCAAGGAAGCTGCGAAGGCCACCAATTCCGGATCCCCAAATCACCCCAACTCGATTGTGATCAATCCCTTCAGCATTGATACCAGAATCAGCCACTGCTTCATCTGCTACCACGACAGCATATTGGGTATATGGATCCATCTTGCGCGCCTCTTTTCTATCAATGAAATTAAGCGGATCAAAATCCTTGACCTCACAAGCAAATTTCGTCCGAAACTTGCTCGCATCGAATTTGGTAATAAGATTAGCACCGCTCACGCCATTAGAAAGACCATCCCAGTATTCTGAGACTGTATTACCTATTGGCGTAAGGGCACCTAACCCAGTAACGACAACTCGTTTAAGTTGCATACAGGAATCTTAAATTACTTAGCGTTTTGTTCGATATAAGAAACTGCTTGACCAACAGTACCGATTTTCTCAGCTTGGTCATCAGGAATTGCGATGTTGAACTCTTTTTCGAATTCCATGATCAACTCAACGGTATCCAATGAGTCAGCTCCCAAATCATTGGTGAAGCTAGCTTCTTGTGTTACTTCGCTTTCTTCAACACCGAGTTTATCGATGATGATGGACTTTACTCTAGATGCAATATCAGACATTTGTTCGGGTTTTTATTGGGTGCAAATAACAAACTTTTAGCTTTAAATCACAAACAAAATGTTTTCAGGACTATTCCCTTAACTTGCACCGGCGATTAGGAATAAGCGGTGAAAAAAACCTATTTAGAATTTGAACCGGATTATGATTTCAAGCTCATTGCCATGGTAAGCGCACTACCAGCGCATACCCTCTGTTGGTGGATTGAACAAAAATTAATGCTCCCATTACAAAGAGGTGACGAATTAGTGCTTACTTCGAAGCGGGGAGCACCTGAAAGTTTTTTTCCGGTATTTTATAATTTAAATGAAGAAGAAAACTACCAACGTTGGACTATTATTGGCAACAAATCAGGAAATGGCTTTCTGGTTCCAGAACAAAAAGTGGTAGATTATTATTTGAAACTGGAAGGAGAAATTGACAGAACATTTTACCTTAGTGTCTTAAAGACACTGAAAGAGATTTCTGGAATTGTTCATTTGTTCGATGTCAAGCCTGAATCACTCAAATCAAAAGCAAACCTAGTACTGTGAGTTATAAAACGAATTTTAACAAAACCAAAATTGTAGCGACTATCGGTCCGGCTACTTCTTCTTATGAAACTCTGAAAGAAATTATCTTTACAGGAGTTGACGTTTGCCGTATCAATGGATCGCATGGAACCCATGAAGACCATGCGGCTGTGATAGAAAATGTAAAGAAAATCAATGCCGAATTGCGCTCCAATGTGTGCATGCTTTTCGACCTTCAAGGCCCTAAATTGCGCATTGGCAAGGTGGAAAATAATTCCATTATCCTTGAGAGAGGCCATGAAATACTCTTAAGCTCAATTGAGTGTTTGGGAACTACTGAAAAAATCTTTGTTAGTTATGATAAGCTAGCCAAAGATGTAAAGCCAGGCGAAAAGGTATTATTGGATGACGGAAAGCTTGAGCTAGTCTTTGAAGAAATTATCGATGATCATACCGTTAAAGCGAGGGTTATTCATGGAGGCGTACTCTCTTCCAAAAAAGGATTCAACCTGCCAAACTCTGATCTTTCCATCCCAGCACTTACCGAAAAAGATTTAGCTGACCTAGAATTCGCCTTACAACACGAGGTAGAATGGGTAGGCTTATCATTCGTACGCAAGCCCGACGATATCCGTCTTCTTCGAAAATTGATTAGTGAACAGGGTTCCAATGCACGCATCATTGCCAAAATTGAGAAACCAGAAGCAGTCAAGTGTATCGATGATATCATTGCCATCACAGACGGAATAATGGTAGCTCGCGGCGACCTTGGTGTGGAAATGCCAATGGAGGAAGTGCCTATCATCCAAAAGGAAATTGTTAAAAAATGTATCATCGCAAGCAAGCCTGTCATCATTGCTACTCAAATGATGGAAAGCATGATTCAGAGTCCAACACCAACACGCGCAGAAGCAAATGATGTAGCCAATGCTGTATTAGATGGTGCCGATGCGGTGATGCTCAGTGCCGAAACCTCCGTTGGAGCCTACCCTGTAAAAGTGGTGCAAGCCATGGAACGTATTGTGCGCAATGTTGAAGCACGAGGTGACGTATACTACAAAGGCCAAAGACCTAGCGAAGATTCTCCAACCTTCTTGTCTGATGAGGTATGTTTCACTGCGGTACGTATGTCGTCTCACCTAAATGCTCGCGCCATTGTTTCGATGACCCGTTCAGGATACACTGGATACAAGATTGCAAGTTTCCGCCCAAGAGCGAATATCTACATCTTCACAAATAACCTACCCTTACTGAACACCTTAAATTTGGTTTGGGGAGTGCGTGGTTTCTTCTATGATAAATATTCATCAACAGATGAAACCTTCAATGATGTGATTGACATTCTCCGCGAAAATGATTTTGTGTTCAAAGACGACTTGGTAATTAATACTGCCAGTATGCCTATACATAAAAAATCCAGAACGAATGCCATTAAAGTAAGCACGGTAGAATAAAGCTAAAAAACTGTATAGGGATACCTGCAAGACATCATCACTCTAATTAGAATCGTTCCTGTTTAGTTATCTTTGTTTCATGACTGAAGAAATTATTAATCGCGTAGCAAGCAGTCCCTTGGTCACGATCAATCTGGAAGAATTTTATCCAGAAGGTCAGCGCTTGGTTTTCGATATGAAAGAGCACCTCTTTCAGGGATTGATTCTGCGTGAGAAAGATTTTCGTGGGTTTATCAAGGAGAATGATTGGAGCCAATACCAAGATTCGTATGTGTCGGTAATCTGTTCGGCAGATGCCATTGTTCCGACTTGGGCTTATATGCTCGTGGCCCAAAAGCTCAGTCAGTATGCAAAAGGCTTCGTTTTTGGCGATTTAGAGGCCTTAGAAACCTCGCTTTTTCAAAGAGCACTGGGTAATTTTGATGCCACAGCATATCAAGACAAACCTGTGGTAATTAAGGGTTGTTTCGACAAACCCATTCCCACTGGGGCGTATATGGAAATCACCCGAATTTTGGCTCCTTATGTGAAGAGTCTCATGTACGGAGAACCTTGTTCAACTGTACCAATCTATAAAAGAAAAGCCGGCGTTTAAACCGGCTTTTTTGTTTCTAGATTTTTCCTTCCACGTCTCTTAGAATTTGGCTAACCTGCGATTCTGTTTGCTGAAAAATATCCTCTGCCTCTTTCAACAAGCCTTCTATCTCCGCTTTATCCTTTAATCCAGCGGCATTCACCTTTACATTCAAATAGGCTCCATGTACTGCTGTGCGCATGCATAAGGCTCCAACACCCGCATCGGTTACCGAGTTCGGGTTTCCTTCTGCTACCATTGCGTTTATCAATGGCAAAGCCGAAAAAGCTGTTTTCATCACTTCAAATGGTACCACACAGGCATTAATTGTCGCATCCTTGATGGCCTTGCTGCGAATGGCTTTATCTTCATCCGTTTCCTTTGGCAATCCGAAACTATCCATAATGGCGTTGAAAGCTCTTGTATCTTCATCTACTTGAGCCAGTAAGCGTTTCAAAATATGCTGTCCTTCGGTCGCTTTAGCAGAAAAAAAGTCACTGCGGTCTTCCCAGCCTCTTTTTCCTGCTGACAAGTTGGCTACCATAGTTCCCAAGGCCGTTCCAAGCGCTCCGGCATAGGCTGAAACTGAACCCCCACCTGGAGCTGGGCTCTCAGATGCCGTTTCATAGGCTAGGTCTTTTGCGCTCATGTTGATGAGTTTTTCATCCTCTAGATTACGCAACTGATACTCGATAATCTTTTTATTTGGATCAAATGGCCCCAATTCATCCAAGCCCAAGGATTTTACGGCAATATGGATGAGTTCTTCTTCACTCACTCCCAAAGAGCGGCCTTGCTTTTCCAAGAAATAGGTTCCCGCATCGAGCATGGATTTGAGCGGGATTAGACCTACGAGCTCAGAACCGGTAACCCGTAAGCCCCTACTATGTGCGGAATCACAAACTGCATCAAAAGCAATATGAACAGGAGTCACTAAATAATTCGTGAGGTTCATAGAGATTTGGGCGATGCCATATTCTTCAATATACCAGCCAATAGCCTTAGTCGATTTACACGTACCAGGGATTCGCTCCGGCTCTCCATTGGAATCCAAAACCAATTCACCCAATACCGGGTGACCAATGCGTTTCACACGACCTGCTTCGCGTACATCGAAGGCTACGGAATTGGCAAGGCGAGTAGATTTGGTGTTCAAGTTGATATTATAGGCAATCAAAAACTCACGTGCTCCGATACAGGTAGCTCCAGAACGTGCAGGGAATTCTGCGGGTCCAAAATCGGGTTTCCACTTGGCTTCTTTTATCTTTTTGAAGAAGCCTTCGTATTCGCCACCTCGTATAACCGACAGATTACTTCTTTCCTTATTTGGTTGAGCTTGTTCATAGAGGTAGACAGGTAGGTTCAATTCTTCTCCGACACGTTTGGCTAGTTTTACGGCATAAGCTGCTGTTTCTTCCATGCTAATTCCGGCTACGGGAATCATCGGACAAACATCAGTAGCGCCCATCCGAGGATGTTCGCCAGTATGCTTACTCATATCGATTAATTCAGCGGCCTTTTTAATCGCCATAAATGCAGCTTGAATCACCGGCTCTGGCTCTCCCACCATGGTTACAACCGTTCGGTTGGTTGCTTTCCCAGGATCTACATCGAGTAATTTAACACCATCAATTTTCTCAATTTCAGCCGTAATCTGGCGGATGATACTCAGATCATTCCCCTCACTAAAATTAGGAACACATTCGATAATTTGCTTCATGCCGATTGAATAAGTTTCTGCAAAAATGGCTCTATGAAAAGGAAAAACAAAAAAGCCGGAGAAATAAATCCCCGGCCTCTTCAAACTATGAACCAATGAAAAAGAATAATGCTATTTATAAATTCCAAATCTTAATTCCGATACCTCCTAGATTCCGCAGGTTATAAATAAAAAAAGCTGCAAAGCATTTGTTTCCAAA
>CAZUIT010000007.1:0-94261 GCA_964620355.1 uncultured Burkholderiales bacterium
CTTCCTCATAACTATCCCCAGAGCAAGCAAACAAGCCAATCAATACCCAGCCAATCAGAAGTTTAACACTGCTTTTCATTTCTTAGTAATGAGCTCAAGATGATTGTTGATCCGCCGTAAAAGCAGTCCTCAATGCATATTTACCAAACAAATCCACGTACAACACGGACTAGGCTTTGTCCTTTATTTTCTGATGACCTTAAAAACAACATTTCCCCTTTCTCCCATATCAAGTGTCCAAGTCATATTATTCGGAGCAATATCTGAGAGTTTATAGCTTTCATAGCTCCCAACAGATTCTACCATATTCATTTTGAGGTAATTGCTATCTAGATTCAATTCATAGGACCCTTCAATTCCATCAGGAAATGCATTCGACTTCAATTTAAACCTATCATTTTCTAGAAACTCATAGACAGACGAATAGGCTTCTTTTTCTCCTCCTTCAAGTACGGCTGGTGACAAATCTTGAATATTTGCTTTTAAGTCTTCAATCACCCAAGTTCCCTGCATATTTTCAGGCTTAAACTCATTGGAGCAATGGATAGTAGATAATGCTAGGATAAAAAGTACTAGAAATTTTTTCATGGCTTTGAATATGGCGTTTTATTTTTCTGATTTCCTTTCATGATGCTTAGATCATGAAGATCAAATTCAAAACTCAATATTAGGTGTTTCTGTTGAGTATGTTTATGAAAATTCTGACCTCACTTGATTGATCAAGGAGCTTATTCAAATGCGATCGAATTATGGATTTGCAGATAATTTGCTAAGGTCCAGAATAAGTTTTTGATTCACGAAATCTAGATGGATGATTGCACCATTTAAATTGTCGTTACAAAGTGAGCCAATGATATTATCCAATTCATAATCACCAAAGGGATTCACATTATAATCCATATTCTGACCTAAAAAATTCGAAACACCCCATTCATAGCCAGCCATTTTAAAGCTCTTACATTGAATTCCAGTTAAGTGGTTCTTTTCCAACTCATCATATTTAAGCTTACATCCTGCATTTTTTGCGGCGTTCAGGGTTATAAAGTGATGTGTTGGAATTCCTGTGTCGAGGTGAAAATAACCGATTAGTGTATCATTGACTATAGCTTGGACAAAAATCATATGATTCACCCATTTAAAATCTGTGCAATACAAAGCACTGTCTTGAAGTACTTCTTGATTATCAACGACTAACGGGTCTTCTAAAATCAGTTTTCGGCTGTTGAAGTCGATGATTAAATAGTACTCACTCAGCAGTGGGTAATTCCCAATTATCCCTCCATAAATGAAATCAGGAACTTCTTCTCGGATGATTGATTTAATGAAGTCGTTTTTATCCAAATAAGTCCAAATTCGAAAGTCAGGTGTTTTAAAATGGACGTCGCCCATATCAAATTCAATGGTATCTGAGTCTTCTGTACCTAACAAGTTTGCAAGTTCTTGAGTGATTCCAAAGGCATTTGTTCCGGTGTCGAACATAAAAACGACTGGTATTTTAACTTCTTTGAATTGTGCTTTTACAAAATAGTAATTCCCCGACTTGATGAGTAGAATCTGCTGATTCTTTGCCTGTGCTGAACTGGGTAAGAGCTGCAGTAAGATGCACCCAATAAATAGTTGGATTAATTTCATTTTCTGCTAAAGTGAGAATCGTTGAAGGCTCGTCTTGTTTCAAATTAAGAAAGGAACAAAACGAATGCTTCGCAAAAAATAAAGCTAAAATCTAACGGTAAGTTGGAAATCTAGCTAAGATGTCTCTTTGAATCGACCAAGTCAGCTCCTCGCTAATCCTTAATAGTAAACCCAACAGGTGCCTTCAGCTCACCATAATCATACATGTTTATGTAGATGGAAACAGTATCTTTCGCCCCTCTCCAAGTGACCCGATAATTATCGAGCATGGCGACACCCATCAATCCATTCTTACTTTTCACCGGACAGCAACTTCCCCTCCGAAAATAGCTGACGGGCTCCCCATTTGGGCCAGCTAAGGCATTCAAAAACCTTCTTTCATTCATTGGACCTTCCTGCTTATCCACACCTCCTACTTCTACAGGGTTATTTGGTGAAAAGCCATAGGATTTGTCTGTCGCAATTTTTTCAATCCGAAAAGTCTGACTATCCCGCAAGGGGGTTTTCACCGATTTCTTTCCGACAGAACACGAAAGCAGAAACAAGATGATGCCAACATAGCGTGCGTTTTTCATGGTATAGATGATGAGAATATCCAATTATTCGTTGATAGCAACATTTCCCTTGAATCTTCAATTGAAGTTCAATTTACGTATTTCTTTATAGTCTAAAAGAAAAATACGAAAGTTATTTCTATTGAAAGTGATGGCAATTCGTAAAGGACCAAATTAAGCTGATCATAATGGGAAGATTCAAGCATAGTAAATAACAGAAAGAAATACAGTGCGCTCTGAATTGGTTATGTATTTAGCTCGTCTCACTTTCAGTGTGGCGTAGTTGTCTTATCTTCGTGGGAAAACTGCCAATTCCTGCATGAATCACCTCCCATCCTTAATAGAAGACTTGGCACTAATCCTTGGTGCAGCAGCTGTAACAATTCTGCTCTTCAAATGGCTGAAGCAACCTCTGGTTTTAGGGTATATCATTGCTGGCCTTTTGGTCGGTCCACATTTTAAGCTATTTCCAAACGTTGTAGAAATTGAAGGTATCCAAACCTGGGCCGAGATTGGGGTAGTCTTTTTGCTCTTCGGACTCGGACTAGAATTTAGCTTCAAGCGGCTCTTTAAAGTAGGATCTATTGCATTAGTAACCGCCTTATCTGGCGTACTCCTCACCCTTTTCACCGGCTTCTTTGTGGGACAGCTTCTTGGCTGGAATACCATGGATTCTATTTTTCTTGGCGGTATTCTGAGCATTGCTTCTACCACCATTATCATCCGTGCGTTTAATGAGCTTGGTGTTAAACAAAAGAAATTTGCCGGCATCGTTACTGGTGTCCTTATTATTGAAGACTTAGTAGCGGTCGTACTCATGGTGGTGCTTACAACCATTTCAGTGAGTCGGGAATTTGAAGGGATAGAGATGGCCCTATCCATGCTTAAACTTTCCTTTTTTCTGATTCTGTGGTTTGTGTTGGGCATCTTTTTTATCCCGAGCATGCTTCGGGCCTTTAGTCGTTTATTGAATGAGGAAACCCTGCTTATTATCTCGCTCGCGTTATGCTTTTTACTGGTAGTATTGGCCGCGAATGCAGGATTTTCACCCGCTTTAGGAGCTTTTGTCATGGGTTCTATGTTGGCAGAAACCACCAAGGCAGAGCGAATTGAACACGGTATAAAATCTATTAAAAATTTATTTGGCGCCATTTTCTTTGTGTCGGTCGGCATGTTGATTGATCCAGCGATGTTGCTTGAACATTGGCAGCCGATTATCATAACAACACTTGTCCTATTGATTGGCAAACCTCTATTTGTAACGCTTGGTGCTATCCTTTCCGGACAAACGGTCAAAATTGCGGTGCAAACAGGAATGAGTCTCTCACAGATTGGAGAATTCTCTTTCATCATCGCTACTCTAGGGGTGAGTTTGAATGTTACCAGCGACTTCCTCTACCCTATTGCCGTTGCGGTTTCTGTGGTGACGGCATTTACTACTCCGTATATGATTCGCTTGTCGGAGCCCATGAATCTCTTTATCGACCGTGTACTCCCTGAAACATGGAAAGCTCGACTAGGCCGATATAGCATAGGCGCGATGGATGTTCCGGATGAAGGAGCGTGGAAGAAGCTTATCCGTCTTTTCGTGCTCAATACCAGCATTTTTTCCGTGATTACCTTTTCCATTATTGTGCTATGTACCCGTTACTTGGATGTTTTAATTCCAGACATGGAAGGTAAAAAACTGACGATCTCCCTGATTAGTCTGCTATTTATTGCTCCCTTTCTTTGGGCGATTGCATTCCGCCGAAATAATCGAGAAGCCTACGCACAAATTTGGATGAAACCCTACCAACGCGGTCCGCTAATTCTTTTGCAGCTTTTGAGAGTAGCTATCGCTTTGTTCTTTATGGGGCTCTTATTTAGCCGATTGTATTCACCTTGGTGGGCTTTACTGGGGGTAATTATTGCCAGCGCTATCCTGTTTTTATTCCGGGCTAGGATTCGCAAATTTTATGGACGCATTGAGGAGCGCTTCCGTAGCAATATGAACCAGCGAGCCGCAATCAATAAAGGTAAAATCCCCGAACTCATGCCTTGGGACGCCCATTTTGCTCGATTCACGATGCACGCCCATTATCCTTTTGTTGGAAAAACTTTGCAGGAATCTTCCTTGCGTGAAGAGTTCGGAATCAATATCGCACGTATTCGACGCGAAGAAGACGTGCTCGATACCCCCACCCGCCACGAACGTATTTTTCCAGGTGATGAGTTGATGGTAATTGGAACTGACGACGACCTGAATCGCTTCAATAATTACCTAGAAACGGTTGAAGCCCAAATCAAAACCCCGAAAAAAGAGGTGGGTATGACCTTGCAACATTTTAAGATTACTCCGAGCTCCTCCCTGCTTGGAAAAACAATTCGTGAATCACGATTGCGTGAGAAGATCCATGGCTTGGTGGTTGGAATTGACCGCAACGACGAACATCTCTTAAATCCTGAGTCACGCATGAATTTCGAACTGGGAGATGTGGTGTGGGTCGTTGGAAGTGAGCGCCGTGTCCAGGTGTTTATCCGCGAGGCACGACGGGACCAAGATTAAGTCGACTTTGCGACATGATTACTCATCAACTTTACAAGCGGTCACTCTATAGCTGATGAAAGGAGACGATAAAACGGTGCAACTTTATGGATTAAAACCCGTGACAATATCATCTCCAATCCTGATTCAGGTCATAATTTCCACGTGATAAAAATGCCAATTTGCAGGTGCATCTAATTCACATTGAAATGATTAAAACTGTAGTAATTGGAGGAAGTTTTGCGGGAATGACAGCCGCGATGGAGTTGAAACGAAAGGGCAAAGAAAAACATGAGGTGGTGCTGATTGATAAATCACCCCTATTTCTCTTTATCCCTTCACTTATCTGGGTACCATTTCGCAGGAGAGAACTGAAGGATATTAGTTTTAAAAAAGAGGCCGTTCTCAAAAAACGGGGCGTCGATTTTGTGCTTGCTGAGGCCATTTCTGTCGACACTAAGTTAAACGTTGTAACAACCGACAAAGGCGATTTCCATTATGATCATTTAGTTATAGCCACCGGTCCTAAAGTACAATTTGACATTGCCCCTGGCGTAGCTGAATACTCCCATTATATCGGCACTCCAAATGGAGCAATGAAACTTCGAAGCGCGCTTGAAGAATTTGTGAAAAATCCAGGACCAATTGTTATCGGTGCAACACAAAATGCGGGCTGTATGGGTGCGGCTTATGAATTTCTCTTTAATGTTGAAAAATGGCTACGGGATCAAAAAGTTCGTAAAAAGGTCGACCTATATTGGGTTACGCCTGAAGATTATTTGGGCCATTTTGGAATAGATGGAATGCCCATGGGTGAAGCGATGCTCAAAGGATTTATGAGAATGTTCAATATACACTATCGCACGCAAGTAGCCATAAAAGAGGTGACTGCCGACAGTGTGATTCTTTCGACTGGAGAAGTGCTAAAAAGCAGTCTAACCCAACTCATGCCACCTTTTATTGGGGTTGACTTTGTACGCAATTCAAGCAGTCTGCCATCTACTCCAAATGGCTATATCCCAGTTGAAGACAGCTACCGCCACAAAGAAATCGCCAATGTATGGGCGGCAGGAATTGCCGTTCAGGTCGATCTCCCCTTTGAATGCAAAAATATTCCTTACTCCACACCGAAAACGGGATACCCATCAGATGAAACAGGGAAGGTTGTTGCTGAAAATATTTTTAGAATCAGTCAAGGTAGAACCGACCTTAAGGAAAAGCCTTGGGGTAAGATTCCCGGTCTCTGCGTTATGGATGCCGGAAAAAAAGAGGTGCTGATATTTTCCAATAGCCTTTTCAGACCTCGCGTCTTTGCTCTGATGCTTCCGAATGTTATTTACGATTTCACCAAAGTTTTCATTGAAAAGTATTTTTTATGGAAATCGAAACACGGCTATTCTTGGTTGCCATAGAAAGGAATGAACCACTTCCAATGATTTGATTTCTGCCGCCAATGTGAAGATTGAAGTATACGATCTCATGGGACGCAAACTTAAATCCGTGTCCAATGAGAAACAAACCGCTGGCACGTACACGCAAGTGTTCAATACAAGCGATATCGCTCCTCAAACCCTCATCATCCGATTGACAATCGATAGTATAGTCTATAACCAAAAAGTGACTTTAGTACATTAATCAATCACCTTAACTAATAAAAAGGACCACGCTGCATTGTGTGGTCCTTTTTTTTATATCGGCTACATGCCATTATGAAAATGAATCATTTAAGGAAATGAAAAGCTAAAATCCATTAGTTAGGAATAAGATGCAATTCGTCTTCGCCACCTTGTTCACGTAACCAAAGCTCCTTTTCTTTCAAGCGGAGAATTTGGTATTTTCGGTCGGCGTCATTGTTTTCAAAATCGAGGTTTAAGACTTCTTTGTCCGACTCTAATTTCCAAGTACCATCGGTTTCTGCTTCAAAAGTAAAATTACCCGATTTATAAATAGCAACTAGCCTGGCGTCGCCATCCTTGTTCATATAGAGGCTATATTGGTCGTAGTCGTTGGTAACATCATTGCCATTGCGGTACGCTTTATCGATTTTCCAGGTATTGGCGACACGTGCTTTTTTACTTCGTAAGCTTAGAGAAGGACCCTCTTCATATTTAGAACAAGAACCTAAAGTCCCCATGATCATGGCTATTGTGAATATTGAGATTAAATTTTTCATAATTATTGATTTTTAGTTGTTGTTTATTTTTCGAGTAAATGAATCTCTAGATTTTGAGAAACATCACGCATCCAAAGTTCATCGCTGGTTAAACGCAGTATTACGTATTCGCCATCTTGATCATCGTCTTCAAAATCGAGCTTTATATTTTCCTGATCATTGGTAAAGGACCAGGTACCATCGGTTGATGTTTCGTATGAATTTCCAAAAACGGTATACTTCGCATTTAATTCTGCATCGCCGTCTTTATTGAGGTATAATTCATACTGATCATATTGATCTGATACATTTTTTCCATCTTCTTCGGCATAAGCAAAAATCCAAGTATTGGCCACACGATCAGCGCGTGGAATGATACTTATTTCTGGTCCATCTTCATACTTGTTGCAGCCTGTGATTGCTGATAGGAGCAACACCAATCCAAGTGTCGCCCCACAAATTTTCATAATTGCTTTCATAGTAATTGATTTTACCAAAGGGGTCCCAGCATCATTCCAAATAGATTAAATACTGAATATCAATCAACTATATGATTACCCACATTAAAGATGTGAAATATCTTCTACAGATTTTGAGCGCTTTTGCCTCAATAGCTTCTCACTTTATCTCCTTACTACCTGAAACTGACGATCAAAACAAAGAGGCTTAAAGCATATAGGCGAATCAGTGGATTTTGAGAAAACCCTTCTTCTTCACATTTATTGGGGCAAAACCTACCCGAGAGTCGGGAACAATTTCCACACTTTTTCTTCAAAACCACCTGAAGACCCAGTAAAACGGCATTGGTATAGGGCTTGAACTTAAGAGGACAACCAACAAACTTATAAATATGAAAAAGTTAATCTATATCAGTAGTGCAGTATTCCTTTTCACCGCATTCACTTCTTGTGGCGACGCACAAAATAAGGAAGCAAAAAATAACACTTCCACGCTCGAAGAAGAACGTCAAGAAATGGAAGCTAAGTTCAAAAAAGAATATGAAGAACTCAATGAAAAGTACAAAGAGCAAGTAGAAAAAAATGAAGAGAAACTTGCCGAATTGAAGGAGGAAGCAAAAGACGCGAAAAATGACGCCCGCGAATCCATCAATAAGTCGATCGACGAACTCGAAAATGAAAACAATGATTTAAAAGCCCGTTGGAAAGATTTCCGCTATGAAAGCAAAGAAAACTGGAATTCTTTCAAAGACGAGTTTGAACACGACATGAACTCACTAAAACGAGCCCTCCAAGATTTTGGAGAAGACAACGAGTAATCTCAATCCATCAAAACTATTCTAATCCACTACACCTAAACATCAACATCATGAAAACTTTAAAAATAGCACCAATCCTTCTTGCTGCAGGATTATTCCTTAGCAGCCAATCGCAGGCTCAACATCAAAGTATTGGAATAAAAGCGGGGTTCCAATCTAGCACTTTGGACGGGAGTAAATTAACCAATACCATGAATGGTAAATCCCTTGGACTTCAGTATTTGTTCCATGTATCAGATGGTTTTGTGTTCGGTGCAGATCTCATCTATTCACAGGCCGGTGGTTATTATTCCTATCCGGTGCCAGAATATGGACACCAAAATTTCGAAATACGACTTCATCAATTGCGCTTTGTTCCTAAAGCCTATGTTTTCTTCAGAGATGAAAGCTATAAATTCCGTCCATTAATGGGTGTTGGATTGGCTGCTACCTATAACATGAAGGAACAGAACATGAAAGAAACAAGCATGAATGAGAATGGTCCATATGCATCGAATATTCTTCCATTTTCAATGGATGCAGTGATGGACCTTGGTTTTCAATATAGAATCCAAAACAATACAAAATTCACTTGTAACCTTGAATACTCTTCTGGTCTCACCATGATGCAAAAATCGCGTCCATCCACTCCTGAAACTTTGAGAAATCATATGCTTGGATTTAATGTTGGAATTGCTCAGATGTTTTAATGCCTATCGCTCAACCCATTAATTAAGGGAGGACTAAATTACCGGTCCTCCTTTTCCTTTTGATAAAATAAGCAATTAAACACACGCATGCTGTATTTGTCAAAAAATATGTAAGTTGAATACAGAGAAAAGAGAATGGATGAATACCTAATTTTAATTATTGAAGACGAAGTAGATATCGCCTCAATTCTAAAAAGGATGCTTAAAAAGCGCTTTTCTTGCCAGGTAGAGATTGTCCATAATTACGCACAGGCATTGGTTCAATTGCGTAAACTCAGACCAAATTTGCTCTTCATTGACATTAATTTAGGAGATGGAAACGGCTATGATTTGCTCGAACATATCGAACCTAAAAATCACCATAGTAGCTCAGTAGTGATGATGAGTGCTTATGGAAATGAAACCGATAGATTAAAAAATAATCCATCATTGCGTTTCATACCAAAACCCTTTGACAAGCAGAAGATGCTCGATATGGTTGCTGAAATAATCAATTTAGACGAGGGCGAATAAGTAGCGAAAACCCTAAATTCGTTAATCAACTATGGCCAGAATACTTTGCATTGATGATGACCTAGATTTGGTCACACTTTTAAAACGTTTTCTCAGCAAAAATGGATATTCTGTTGAATTTGCCTTGAGTGGATCCAAAGGATTAAAACTTTTTGAAGAAGAAAATTTTGATTTGGTACTTTGCGATTTCCGGTTGCCAGACAAAGACGGTCTGGAAATGATTCAAGAACTTCGCAAGCTCAAACCAGGTATTCCTATCATTCTTATTACTGCCTATTCTGATGTAAAAATCGCTGTAAAGGCTGTTAAAATGGGGGCTTATGAATATGTTTCAAAACCCATCTTACCGGATGAGATTCTCATCACTGTTGCCAATGCCCTTAATCAAAAGCCAGAGTATAATGATACACCAAGCGAAAAAAAGGCAGCCATTGGTAAAAGCCAATCATCCGCTTCCATCGACTACCTGATTGGTGAATCACCTGCATCTCAACAGGTTCAAAAACTCATAGAATTGGTTGCGCCTACAGAAATGACAGTAATTTTACTCGGTGAAAGCGGCACTGGGAAGGAATTCGCTGCGCGGGCCATCCATCGATACAGTGAACGAAATGCCCACGCCTTCGTTGCCGTAGATTGTGGTGCGCTTAGCAGGGAACTTGCAGGATCAGAATTGTTCGGACATTGTAAAGGTTCTTTCACAGGAGCTCTGAACGATAAAAAAGGATTCTTTGAATTGGCAAAAGGAGGAACGCTCTTCCTTGATGAAATTGGAAATCTCAGCTACGAAAATCAAATCAAACTCCTTCGTGTTCTGCAAGAAAGAAAAATTCGTCGTATTGGGGATGAAAAAGACATCGAAGTGGACGTTCGATTGGTCGTTGCAACAAATGATAATCTTAAGAAGAAGGTTCAAGAAGGCGTTTTCCGTCAAGACGTGTTCTACCGCCTTCAAGAATTTTCTATCAGCCTGAGTCCTTTGAACGAACGAAAAGAGGACATTCTCTTTTTTGCTGGTCATTTTCTTGAAAAAGCCAATAGCGAATTAGGAAAAGAAGTGAGAGGATTCGAGGAAGCTATCATACAAAAATTTACCGATTATTCATGGCCCGGAAATCTTAGAGAATTACGCAATACGATTCGACGTTGCGTTCTTTTTGCTGCCAAAGGAAATATCAAGCTGAAGGACCTACCAGAAGAAATTGTCCATCCAAACCGAATTGAATTAGAACAAGTAGATGACGAGAGTGGGGAGATTGTTGATCTCAAAAGTGCTACGGAAAGAGCAGAACGAAAAGCCATTCTAAATGCCCTGGTAGCTACCAATTTTAATAAAAGTGAAGCAGCTAACCTATTAAAAGTGGATCGCAAGACGCTGTACAATAAAATGAATCAGTTGGATATCGAGACCTAAAGCCCAGGTTTGGGGAATATTCACTACACCATAAGAAACAGAACTCCAATGCGAAAGAGACTAAACCCATCACTATCAATAAGATAAAGATATTAAGGAATTCGCTACATCATTTTCATTAGGCAAGGCAAAAGCTTTACTACTATGAACAATCTACTCTATCTCCTCGCAGTTATTCTCCTTATCGGTTGGGTAATCGGATTTTTTGGTTTCAGTCTGGGTGGCTTCATCCATATTTTATTGGTTATTGCTATAATCTCGCTTTTGCTGCAAGTGATTAAGGGAAGAAAACTCTAATCACGCAAAGTTCACTGCTCCAAGCATTCCCCTCAAGAGTGGAATCATCCAGGAACATGCGGCAAATTTAGCCTGTCCAAATGTTGCCTCGAATTGACTGCCTGCTCTTACTTACAATTCGACATCCTTGGATTAGATCGTTTATTTAGCATCCATAAATCTAAAATTATTATAAAAATTCTTCTTCTTTACCCAGCAAGTCTTAATTTGATACACAATGACGATGTCACGTTTGTCCATTTACGCCCTTATCTCTTTCCTACTTTTAGTTGGTATGATTGGCGTGTCAGTCTACTTTTTGAAAAACGTAAAAGATACCAGCGGATGGATTGAATATCGGAAGTATACCAAAGAAAGACTCGACGACGTATATGCCGGTTTACTTGAACTCGAAGCTACACAACGTGGTTATATTATTACCGGCAGCGATGAGGTTTATGAAACATTTAATCCCACTCTTGCACGCATTCAGTCCAATTTAGGCATCATTGATTCTTTGATTGGTGGAGTTCCAGAACAGCGAGAGAACCTCTATATCCTTGCAGACTTGATCGATGCCCGGATAGATTTACTTGTTATAATTTCCGGAATCGCCGAAAAGCAGGAAGAGTGGAATTCAGACACCTTAAAATCCTATGTCATTCAAGGTGATCATTTGATGGATAATATCCGTTTAGTGTTCAGTATCATAGATCAGCAAGAGGACTTAATACTCCAACATAGGACCATTGAAGTAAAAAATTCTCAAGCCAATGCAGTGCGCACCCTGACCCTATTTTCACTTGTGGTGCTCATACTCTTTGCTTTAATGTTCTATGCCATTATCCGCGAAAACAGGCAAAAAAACGAAGTCTATATAAAAGTTACGAAAAGCGAAAACCGTTTAAAAACGACACTTTCTGTCGTGGGCGATGCCATCATAAACTTAGATAGTAATGGGGAAGTTTGGGGGTATAATAGGGCAACTGAGAAAATATTTGGGATTCGAAACGACGAGGCAATTGGCCATTCTATAAGCCAATTCGTTAGTTATCCGCTCAGTGAGAAAAATAATGAAGGGCTTAAAACATCACCTAGCTTTAAAGACCTTCAAGAACGCTCAGGACAACATCTCGAATTAGATGGAATAAAATTTCATGGCGCCGTATTTCCAATTGATTTTATCATGGAACCGTATCACTTTGAAGATGAAACCTATTATGTGGCTACCTTAAGAGATATATCGGAGCTCAAAGAAAAAGAACTCGAGCTCCACAATACGCTTTACGATTTGCAGCGAAGTAATGCGGAATTAGAACAGTTCGCCTACGTAGCATCCCATGATTTACAAGAGCCATTGCGAAAAATTCAAGCTTTTGGAAACCGATTAATGGCGAAATATAATGACCCAAAAGAACCAGAGGCAACATTGACTTATGCCACAAAAATGGTAGATGCCGCTGAGCGCATGCAAAAATTAATATTAAGCTTATTGGATTTTTCGCGTATTTCTAGAAACTTAGAAAGTCAGAGCAATGTCGACCTCAATAAAATTCTAGCGAATGTGCTTGAAGACTTCGAATTCAGAATTCAGGAAGTAAATGCCCAGATACAGGTAGACCCATTGCCGACCTTAAAGGCAGGACGAGAAATGCAGCTTTTCCAACTGTTTATGAACCTCATTGGAAATGCCCTAAAGTTTATAGACTCAACGCGCCAACCAAAAATTGAAGTGCGCTGTGAGGAAGGAATGAAAGATAGCTGGCCGGCATTAAAAGGGAGCAAACATCCCTACCAGAATTATTACAGAATTTCCATCATAGATAACGGCATTGGCTTTGACATGAAGTACCTCGATAAGATTTTCACGATCTTTCAACGCTTACATGGACGCACAGAATATGAAGGCACAGGTATTGGTCTGGCTGTTTGTCAGCGCGTGGCTGAAAACCACCAAGGTCTTCTATTGGCTGAAAGTATCGAAGGAGAGGGCAGTCAGTTTTATTTATATTTACCGAAAGATTAATTATGCCTAAAAGAGAAGCTGTAATAATGATTGCAGATGATGATCCAGATGACCGACTTCTTGCGAAAGAAGCCTTTCTTGAAAATCATTTAGAAAACCAGCTCTATTTTACTGAAGATGGCGAAGATCTGATGGATTATCTGCACCGAAGAAATCAATACAAAGGAAAAACGCATCCTCTTCCTGACTTGATTTTGCTCGATCTCAATATGCCAAAAAAAGATGGCCGTGAAGTTTTAACAGAAATTAAGTCTGATCCGCAACTAAAAAGAATTCCCGTGGTTGTACTTACAACTTCTAAGTCGGAAGAAGACATAGTACGCACCTACGATCTAGGTGTAAATAGCTTTATTACCAAGCCGGTAACTTTTGAGGCCTTGGTAGAAGTGGTTAAAAACATGGGGAACTATTGGTTTCGCTTGGTTAGTCTCCCCAATCCAGAATAATGCCATTTAGTAAAGAGAAATATAGCATCTTGATGATTGATGATGATGAAGACGATTACTTCATCCTCTCCGACTTAGTAAAAGAACTCGGTGAACATCTCAGTATCGAATGGGTAAGCACCTATGATTTAGGATTAAAAACCCTTATTGAAAATCGGCATGACTTGTATATGATTGATAATCTGCTTGGCGCCGAAAATGGACTTGATCTTATTCGAGAGGGGGTTGAAAGAGGGAATTCCAAGCCGATGGTTTTGCTTACCGGCGCCGGAAATAGGCAATTAGACATTCAGGCATTACGCTATGGTGCCGCCGATTATTTGGTGAAGAGTGAATTAAATTTTGAAAGCTTGGAGCGTTGTATTCGCCATTGTTTGCAACGCTATGAATATGGCCAAATATTCTTAGACCAACAGCGGCAGTTCCGAGTATTTTTTGAAAGTAGCTTAGCCCCTACCTTTATTCTACGAAGCAACCTGAGTTTTGAAGAAGTCAACAGGGCCTTTATTGATAAATTCGGCATTATACAAGACAATGAAACCCTTTCCCGTCTTTTCGTCTCGTTAGAGGAAGCTATAAAGATTGAAAAACACCTTGTTAATGGAGCCTTAGATAATTATGCTACCCACATGCATAACAAGGAATTAAAAGTGATTGATGTGCTTCTCAGCGTGAGTCATTACCATTCTGATACTGGCGAAGGAATCCGTTATTTTGGGGTAATCAACGATCTTACTCAAATTAGAGAAGCGGAAAAACAATTGGCCTTAGCCGAACAAGTGAACATGACCGGGCGCATGGCACGCATCATGGCTCACGAAATCCGCAACCCGCTTACGAATATCAATCTAGCCGCTGATCAACTCCGCGAAGAGTTAGAGGAAAAAGGAAGCGATGAGGATGACTTGGCCTTTGTTGACCTCATTAAACGCAATAGCGAACGTATCAATAAACTTATAACCGACTTGCTCAATACCACCAAAGAAACCAAGCTCTCCAAAGAACCTTATGATTTGAAATTAGTGGTTGAAGAAGCTTGCGACCTTATTAAAGACCGCATTATTCTCAAAAAGATTGATCTTCAAATAGAAGGATTAGTTGAAGGAGTATACTTTCCTATGGATGCCGAGCGTATGCGCATCGCCATTTTAAATATCTTCACCAATGCCATTGAGGCCATGGAAGATAGCGAAAGTCGTCAATTGAAAATCATCTTGAAACAGGATGATGGAAATCAAATTCAATTGGACATCTGTGACACAGGAAGAGGCATGACAGATGATGTCCAACGCCGCATCTTTGAACCTTTTTATACGGGTCGGTCAGGTGGAATGGGACTAGGTATGACCGCCGTAATGAATATCCTCAATGCCCATGATACCCAAATCCATCTGGAGAGTAAATTGGGCGAAGGTTCCTGCTTCTCCATGCGCTTTCCTGAACAGTAAAAAGCCTCACCACTTTCGTAGCAAGACTTTCAACATCATATTAAAATGATTGGAGGTTCGATAATTAATATGAGTTATAAGTTAGAGCTTTAGTTCTTCTAGGAACTTATTCACGGATTCTTCGGATTCTCCCGTCTTTTTTTGAATAAAACCAGCAACTTGGTCCGCTTTGCCTTCCATTTCTAAAAGTTCATCGTCGGTAATTTGTCCCCAACGCGATTTAATTTTTCCAGATACAAGTTTCCAGTTACCGCTGATTTTGTCTTTTAAAGCTTCCATAGTCGTTTTTTTTACTTGTATAGTTAACAGAACCATGCCCACTTCTCAATACCCTGATTATCAATGAATTTTTTATTTAAGAGTCTGTTCAATGGGGAAAAAATGCTACAATAATTGGAAAAGAATTACCCTTTTCTGAATCAAATTGGAGCGGAGGTTTCAAGACAAATACCGGATCATTCGCCTTGCCTTCGCACGTTCATCCATAGCCGAAATACCAAGGCAAAGAGCACAAAAGCAAGCAATAAAAAAAGATTTCCAATCACAGAAAACATCCCAACAAGAATCGGATTCGGACCAGCCGTGTCAATAAAACCCAGTCCTTCTACATTCTTTCCGTTTTTAACCAAACGTTCAACATTGAAATGAGCATTCTCATATTCATAGGAAGTGCCAACTAAGGAGGTATAGAAGGCCGTAACTGAATCGCCTTCATGTAATTCGTTTTGCAATCGCTCTTTTGTCGAGCTGTCTAGCTGCGTTTTCAGCCAAAACCAAGTATTGATTCCTTCTAGTTTTATGGAGAAAATTTCACCCATTTTTGAAGATTTGGAGATATCGACTATAGAAATAATCCCCGCTCGTTCTAAAATAATTGGATCATTGCTGGCGTCGGCTTCACCAGGGGCGTACTTCAGAAGTAAAAAGCCAATGAAGAAAAAAAACAAACTGAGGCTAAATAAGACCTTTTGCATGGAGATTATTCAAGTCAAAATAATTTGGTTTTCGCAAAGATTCAAGCACGCGAAATAGCTACCGCTTCTTCTTCTCAGTGCTTTTCAAGTCGATGATATGCGTTGAATTTCGGGAAACGTATTTCTCTTCAAAATGGTCATACAAGGCAAAGGATAAGCCAGTCCACTTTAGTTTATAGCTTTTATTATTCTTTGTAATTTCTATTCTTCCACCGGAATCTTTGGTGTCTTTATACAACTCAAAAGTTCGAATAATCAGGGCTGAATCTAGTGGTGATATTGGACAAAATGCCCAATTATACAAGGATTGATACTGACCGCTACTTGTGTGACTATAGCTATAAAGTCTCTTACCACTATGAAGAAAAAACCGGATAATTTTGGGCCCAACCATTAAAGAGTCTCCAGCCTTAATCACCACGGCCCCGGCTGACAAACTAGTAGTCAAATCCGGATCATTCGAAGATTCAAACGGGTTCTCAGTCTTAAGCACCATATATACTACCAAGTCTTGTTTTGTCCAATTCACAAAAACCACGGGTCTTCTTTCAAATTTTAGATTCTTTAAATTGAGGTTACCCTTGAGTATAAATCCAGTAACAGCTTCTAAATCGGAAAGCTGAGGTTCCCCGTAACGCTTATGCCCACCTGTTTTTACCGAGTCACAATTTCCAAATACCTTAAGGGAGCTTAAATTCGCTTGGTAAGTAGAGAAATCCATCATCCTTTTGTTCTTGTGTTTTTGCGCACGCTTCCACTCCTGTATGTCGTGTTTATCATAGCTTGAGTTAGAATTACCCCTGTTTGAATCCATTCGGTTGCAGCTTCGTGCCAATGAAATCAATATAAACACGATAATACCGACCGTTTTCAAGACCGAACCAACGCCACCTGAGTCTGCATCCGCCTGTATTTCCTTGAGAATAGGAGACAAACTTACCGACTTCCTTATTTGATGGAACCGGGTATCATCTGGACGATAAAGACTCATTTTATCGAAAAAATTACTGTACTCATTTAGGTTGACTCCCTGTTGATAATAAGATTGAGAAGCATTGAAAAACTGATAGATCAAGGCCAATAGCTCTGAACTATCTAAGCGATTCATCACTTGATAAAAAATGATATCGCCAATAAAACTGAAGCGAGTTTTTTGTGCTCCATTCCAATTCGATACCGCTAGGCTCTGAATCAAATCATTCACCACATCCACCAGTTTGCGCTGAAGGGAAGTGAGCAAATCTTGAGAAAAAACGGGCGTCAATTTTAACCAATTGTAAAGCCCTGTCCATTCATTATTGCGCATCAAAGCAACAAGATGTTCGCGCAAATCATCTTCTAAGGCGCTACGAAACAAGGCTTTAACTTCATCTAGATCATTCCCAGTCGGAAATTCAATCTGGGCATTAAAAAGGTATTTAAACTCACCACGGTTTAAGGCTTGAATGGTTTGTTCTGATAAGACGAATAGCAGTGCATTCTTTCTTCTTCTTAGCACATCAATAGCCTGCACCACCAACTCTTGAGGATAGCTATCATTTAGTTTTTGTGTCGCTTTAATGCGTTTTTCTAAACGTATCAGCTCCTGTTCATCTGCTGATTGAAGTGAATCAATATTAATCCCGCTTGACGCCAGGAGATCGAATAAAGCTAGTCCCAATTATGTATGTTTGTTTGGCGTTTTACCTAAAAATACGCTTAGGCAAAATATCGCGTTTTCATCGAAATACCATGACTCGTAAAATTAACTATGGCATTGACTTGGGCACTACCAATTCTGCAATAGCCATTTATAAAGAAGGAAAAGTTAGTGTTTTAAGAAACCCTAGAGGATTCCGTGAAGTATTACCCTCCGCGATTGCCATGCGAAAAGGGCGCATTTTAATTGGCGATAAAGCCCGAGAATCTGGCGAATTTCTATTCACCGCCTTCAAACGGGATATGGGAAGCGATTTGCAGTATACCCTGGGTGAAGAAACCTATGACCCGCTTCAGTTTTCAAGTATGATTCTGGAACAACTCATTGGCTTTCAGGCAGAAGAAACCATTGAATCGGCAGTTATCACCATTCCGGCATCTTTTGATATTGTACAATCCAACGCGACCAAAAAAGCAGGCTACGCAGCTGGATTAAAGGAAGTGGTCTTATTGCAAGAACCTATTGCTGCCTGTTTGGCCTACGCCAATGAAAACAACCTCGATACCGAAACACAACAACGCTGGTTGGTCTATGATTTTGGTGGAGGCACTTTCGATTGCGCACTCGTTCAAATCAATCAACGAGAAATGACGGTCATCGACCATCAGGGAAATAACTTCCTGGGTGGTGTTGATATGGATGAATCCTTCCTGCAAGGGCATATTCTCCCTGAATTAAAGAAACTCAAAGACATCGACTGGTCTGAATTAATTCGCACAAATGAGACCCTAAAAAAGAGCCTATTGCTTTTTGTAGAAGAAGCGAAAATCGAACTTACCCAAAAGGAAGAAGCCCAAATTGAAATTGAACTGGACGAACCTGAGTTTTATGGAGAAATCAATGTAAGCAGGGCACAATTTAATGCCTGCATTGAGCCGCAGTTTAATGCTTCTTGGCAGCTTATTCAGCGCCTACTCGGACAAAATAATTTAGCTGTATCCGATGTGAACCGCATTGTATTAGTGGGCGGTACCACCTATGTCCCCTTCATACGAGAAGAACTAAAACGCCGCAGCGGCATTGAAGTAGATAGCAGCATCGACCCAGGTACAGCTATCGTTAAAGGAGCTGCTTATTTTGCGGGTTCCAAGGATAGTAGTCTAATTGATGAGGAGGAAAAAGAAAACACCTCCAAACTTCAAGTAACACTGAGCTATGAGCCAAGCACCCTCGACGATGAAGAGCTAATTGCCTTTAAGGTGCAAGGAGGACTAATCGGTAGCTACAAAATTCTCACGAATCACAATGCGGTTGTTGAACAGACCCCATTCCGGCATGAGGCCTCTGCATTTATTCCGATTCAGCCGAAACAAAACAATGAATTTCAACTCGCTATTCAGGATGAAGCAGGCACGGAAGTCTATACTACCGCATTTAACATTCAGCATGGAAACTACTCGGTAAACGGACAAACCCTTCCCTCCGATATCTGCTTGGAGCTGGATGAACTAGAAGGAGGCACGAAGCTGGAGGCCATTTTTAGGAAAAACGCCTTGCTTCCAATCAAACGCACCGTATTCCGAACAGTCAATCGCCATATCCCAGCAGGAAGCGAAGAAGCGCTGTATATCAATGTACTCGAAGGCAAAGCAGGAACAATGCCCGGCTCCAATTTATCGATTGGGTTTATCGAAGTCAAAGGCATTCAGCTCCCCAAAGATTTGGTCAAAGGGATGGATATTGAATTGCAGTTTAATATGACCGAGTCGCGGGATTTAGAGATTGATGTATTTATTCCGAGCAGTCAGAAACGGCTTACTCAGGTATTCAACCCGCATCAAAAATCGGTCAACCTGAATAAATTGAGTCAGGATTTAGAAGTAGCCATCCAACGTGTCAAGGCAGACCTTGTTGACCAAGACATCGACGACATGGCCCAACTCAAGCTCCAAGCCCTTCTGGTAGACCTGCGCCATTTACTTTCTCAATGCCGAGAGGGTGAACAAGGTATGATGCAGAAACTCGATGAGGAAAAAAGGCATCTCTTAAAATCCTATGATGATATTGTGCGACTCAGCAAACTCTCTGGTGAACTGGAACGCTATAAAGAAGAAGTTGAACGTTTGCAAGGGCTTTTGCATTTAGCCGATACTACTGAAAAAGAACAAGCCAACAAGCTTTTACAGAATGAGTGGGAAGTGATGAATAGCGACAACCGTTATTTTATCAAAGAAGCTTGCGATGCCATTTCGAGTTTGAATAATCAGCTATTTTTTAAAGATGACCGAAACTACGCCATCATCTTTTTCAATTTGAGCATGATTTCAATGGAACACTACCAAGACAGCCAAGCCGCCCAACAGCTGATCCAAGAAGGACAAGCAGCCCGCGAGCGAAATGACATTGCGGCTGTGAAGATGATTACCATTTCCCTATTTAATACCCTCAAACCGAGCTTCCTAAAATCGAATACTCAATTTGCTTCGATTACGGGGATTAGGTAGTCTTTGGCGAACGCAGAAAGTTGAGACAATAATTTGGCTGGATGCTTCAGCTTCCGGCATGGAAATCTAACCAAGTCGCCCCCAAAAAAAATTGTCATGGCTTATCCACGCTCAAGATTAATTCGTATCGATTTCGTAGTTTCTGCTTTTTAGCTTGTACTATCTCAAGTACTTCCCCATACACAAAATGAATTCGTTCATACAATTCTGCCTATCAGAATGAATAATTAAAATTTAGTTTGATTGACTTCCGAAATGAGTATCGCTTGGCTGGAAGGAAATAATCAAAATATTCTGAATATGAGAAAATTCAAACTGCCAAATGACCTGAGTTATAACACAGGACTCATACTTAATCCAAACCTTTACTTTTCGGAAAGCGCTTGTGAATCATGGCTTTGTTTAACGGGTGAAGAATTTGCCAATATGGAAAACGGACTTTCTTTTGAGCAAATTCAAGCAATTGCACCCCTAAGCAGCAATGTGATTAGTGACCCACCAATGGCTCTCAGTATTGAAATTGCAAAGCAGCAAATTAAGGCACTCGATTCGCTGCCCAGACCAACGCTAATTTCTTGTCGGATGGGACCAAGATCATCTGCGGCTGCCTATATGTATGCTGGCTTGAAATCCGATTCAGATGTGGAACAAGTGATTGAAGCGGCTGAGCTAGACAATGCGCCATTTACCAAGTCTGTTGAACTTATAGACTGGGTGCGTAGCTCCATTGAAACCATCCGCAGTGAAGCTAAACAGGATGACTAAACTATCACGCTAATACCAAGAAGACGTCGGCAAACCCAAGCATCGAAGAAAAGACTGAATTTATAGCGATGCCCCTTTATTGTTCGGATTCATGCAATAGACGCAAACCTTTTTAATCCGATTCAACTGAACCATGTAGTGTAGAACCAAACAGGAACATTCAAATTAGTATGGAAAAATATTTCTCAAAATACCGCGCTGGAATTATTGGACAAAGGCAGACTATAGAAACACCATTTCATTCGTCCATTCCTCTCGTATATTCAGACTGGACCGCTAGCGGGAGAATGTATTTTCCAATAGAAGAGCGAATGCAAAAGCAAATTCTACCCTTCGTTGCCAATACCCATACTGACACCAACTATACAGGTTCTAAAATGACTTATGCCTATCAAAGGGCCAAGGAAATTATTAAAGCTCATGTTGGGGCATCCATGCATGATGTGCTAATTTCTTCAGGTTCAGGAATGACGGGTGTCGTAAACAAACTACAAAGAATTTTGGGCCTTCGAATCCATGAATCCTTCCGCGGATTAATGAACCTAAGTGAAGAAAACAAACCCGTTGTATTCATTACGCATATGGAGCATCATTCCAATCAAACCAGTTGGATTGAAACGATATCAGATGTGGTGATAGTTCCCCCAGATGAAAATGGACTGGTATCACTTGAAAATTTCCGGGAATCGATACAAAACTATAGCAATCGAAAAATAAAGATTGCCGCCATTACATCCTGCTCAAATGTGACCGGAATTATGACTCCCTACATGGAAATAGCGAAACTAATTCATGAATTCGATGGTGTATGTTTTGTTGACTTTGCGTGTTCGGCACCCTATGTAGAAATCAATATGCATCTAGACGATGAAAGTGGACGCTATTTAGATGCCATATATTTTTCGCCTCACAAATTTCTTGGCGGTCCGGGTACCACAGGCATTCTGGTTTTTAATCAAAAGCTTTATTCCAATGCAATTCCAGATCATCCAGGAGGAGGCACTGTTGATTGGACCAACCCATGGGGACAACACAAATATGTTCAGAACATAGAATCTCGTGAAGATGGAGGCACACCTGCATTTCTTCAAACTATAAAAGCAGCCATGTGCATGCAATTGAAAGATGAAATGGGAACTAACAACATACAAAAACGTGAAGAAGAAATCTTAGAAGTTATCTGGAAAGAGCTAGGTCAAATTCCAAATCTTCATATTCTAGCTAGTGAACACAAAAAACGACTCGGGGTTATTTCTTTTTATATTGATGGTTTGCATTTTAACCTAGGGGTAAAAATGCTCAATGATCGATTTGGAATTCAAACCAGAGGAGGCTGTTCTTGCGCAGGCACTTATGGCCATTATTTACTCAATGTGAGCGAAGAATATTCAAGGACAATTACCAATCAGATTGACGAAGGAAATTGTTCATTAAAACCCGGTTGGATTAGGTTATCCATACACCCAACACATACCAATGAAGAAATAAAGTTTATGATGGATGCAGTGGCAGATCTCGCCGAAAATCATAAGAAATGGCAAAAGGACTACCACGCCGATTATGTGCAGGGTAAAATTAACCACATAGACATGGTTACGATGGAAAAACTTGAAAACAATGTAAATCAAGCATTTATATCGCGTTTTGCTTAATGCAAATACGAAGCGCGGTTGAATCAAATCAATTAATCAAAAACCTATTCTTACGACAGAACATAAACTATTAACGCTCGAATAAGAAGAATACTTTCTTCATACTCCATAAACATACCGCCGTGATAGAAAATAACCCAAGTGCTGAAAGACCGCTAGTGCAGCGCCCGCAAAACCAGAAATTAACCTTTTCAAAACCAGAAAAAGAGCCACATATACCGAAGGCTCCAGGTAATATCACGCCATTTTCAGAGCTCGGAACACCGGAAGAAAAGCTGCAATGGTGGGCACCATTTGGTTGGTTATTGGTGGCTTTTTTCACCCTCTTTATTCTTGCTGTGTTTGTAGTTCTGGCACCATTGCTAATTATTGCTTTGCTCATTCAGGTCCTAAGTAAGAGAAATCGAAAATTCCATCGCGACCCAAAAAGCCTTCGTATAGCAATTATAGGAGCCGGTTGGGCAGGATTACAATGCCTAGAAAGATTTAAAAGGCACGGGGTAGAATCGGTAGACGTTTTTGAAAGGTATTCAGATATTGGTGGAACTTGGAATTCAAATCTGCGGTATAAAGACCTCCAGATACATGGCAGCATGACCGTTACTTCCTTTGATAACTTTCCATACAGCAAAGTTCCTGACATTCAAGGAGGAAAAGTAATGGGTGAAGAAGTGGAGCGTTATATTCACCGATTTACTGAGGCTAAGGGATTACGTCCGCATGTTCAATTTAACTCACAAGTTGATCGCGTTAACTACCGTTCAGATGAACGTACTGCAACGATTTCTATTACTGATACTTCCACCGGACAATCAAAAGAAAGCCAGCCTTATGATATGGTTATATGGGCATCGATGGCCGCTTACGGCAACTTACCGGAAATCCCTGGAAGCGAGACTTTTAACGGAAACCAATACCATACGACCAAGTATAAGTCAGAACAATTTGATGATATCATTGCGAACAATAAAAAGGTAATCGTAGTGGGGGGTGGTAAGGCCGCCTGCGATATAGTGCTAAGCCTGCGAAGGGCGGGCTATCATAACTATAAATGGATTATGCGGAAGCCTTACTTATTCTACCGCTATGAAGTATTGCTCCATGATGGATCATTCATCAATAAAGTTCGTGGAGCGAGTTATTTATGCACCGTATTATGGACGGGTGTATCGCTAAAACTAGGAGCTATACTGCATTGGGCTTCCGGACATTTAGCCGCATTGGATAAACCCCATACTGACTTTAAGCATTTTCATGGCGGAATGCTTTGTGCCACGCAGCGCAAAGATTTAAAAGGCGTTTCATTTACCAAGGGTGAAATTGCCCAGTTTAAAGAAAATGGGGTGCTGCTAAAAGACGGCACCGAAGAGGAATGCGACGTTGTGATATGGGCTACCGGAAACCGGAGTGGAATTGATACCGTGCAGCTTAAAAAAGATGGAGAGAAATTCGAGCTCGATACTAAGGCCCAATTATACAACCACTTTATTGTGCCAGAGATTCCTGCAATGGCATCCACCACCGCATTATGGACATCATTCGGTCCTATGCGCGCTACAAATGCGGCAGATCTTACCCTCTATCATCTTTGTGTTAGAAAAGAGCTCAGTCAAGAATACATGCAAAAACAGGCCAAACGACTAATGAGCAAAAACAGTCTCATACACTCATTTATTTGGGCCCCCAGTACCAACTGGCTGCAGCAATGGGTCTATTTTCATATTGACCTAATGCTTTGCGGACTAACCCCTTTAAGCTCATTTCTGAAGCATGCATTAGAGGTATTTGTCCTATCTAAAGAAACACCCCTTCAATTCAAGATTTTACCCAAAGGACATAATTTTTAACGCTGTAAACGGTTAGTTTTAGGAATGGATGGCTGGTAGAAAAAACGGAAACAAAACACCCTAATAATCGCTCTATTCAAACTCGTGTATCTTGTTGTTATCCTGGAGTTTAACGAGTTCAGTTTCCTCCGTCTAGATGGAGTGAATTTGAGTAATTATTCCTTTAAAATTCTTCGCGCCTCCTCTATTTTATATGATAGCCTTCTTCCGGATTCCCTATACTTAGTTTTCCCTTTGAGATTCTAAACTGTTGAAAAAAACGGAATCAAGTTACCCGAAAAGTCGCTCAATTCAAAATCATGTATCTTCTTATTAGCCTGTAAGTTAAACGGGGTCAGTTTGCTCCGACTAAATGGTGTCAAAAACAGCGATTTTTCCATGTAGAAGCTTTTTAAATTGGATTTTCATGGGATTCGTTCAATTTGTCAATACCATTCCAAAACATCCTGCCCTGCTTTCTGTGGAGTTTGAATAGTAACAACCTTTGTATTCCTGTCTTTTCCAGCAGTAATATTCTAGGAAGCATAATAATTTATTTCAAGGGTAATAGCATTGGTATTTAGAATACTAGGTTTATATTTGCCTACTTTAATAACAATAGCACGGCTTACTATAATAATTCAAGCACTGCATATAATAATAAGAATAGAACAACTTACAACAATAACAAGAACCCTAAGATTACAAGTTGCTACTTGATACAAGTACCTGACAAAGGGATATCTTTAAAAATAATTAGTCTATTAACCCTAGGTTAATTAACAATAGCAATTAAAACACCATAGTTAAATCAATACTCTTCAATCAATTAACCAATGGCAACTCCTCAAGAAAAACTAGCAGCTTCCCTCCAGGTTCTGCGAGAGCTTCAGAATAAAAATAAAGTTGCATTTAAAACAGGCGACATTTCAAGAACTCATAGGGAGAGGCTTTTAATGAACAACTTTATTCAAGAAGTACTCCCTGGCTGGTACATCTTCAATTTTTATAATAACCCACCCGGATCTAGTACATCATGGTATTTAGCATATTGGGACTTTTGTGCCCAATACTTAAATGACAGGTTCGGAGAAAACTATTGTCTTTCAGCTGAACATTCAATTGCAATTCATACTGAGGATCTCACCATTCCACAACAACTTATTATACGATCTACCGAAGGTAATAACTTGCCTACAAGTTTACCATTTAACACTTCACTTTTCGCGTACAAATCTCCTCTCCCCAATAATGCAGAAATTGAAACCGTGAAAGGACTTAGGGTATTGACCCTGCCTACTTCCATCATTCAATGTAGTAGAACCGCATATCAAAAAAATCCAATTGAGATGCGAACAGCACTAACACAAATTTCGGATTCATCAGAACTTCTAGGAATCCTATTAGAAAATGGCAGTTCAACAATTGCCGGAACAATTGCGGGAGCATATCGAAATATTGGAAACAATCAATTCGCAGACAAAATTGTTCGAACAATGAAAGCTACTGGATATGATATCCGAGAAAATGATCCGTTTGAAAATCCGACACTTGGTGCCATCAAATACAGATATAATTCGGCATACGCTGTGAGAATACAACTGATGTGGGAGCAAATGCGTGAAGAGATCATTCAAATATTTCCAAAGCCAAACCCGACACATCATAACACTCAGGAATATCTACATAAGATTGACGAACTTTACACTGCTGATGCCTATCATTCTTTGTCCATTGAAAAATATAACGTTAGTGAAGAGTTAATCGAGAAAGTAAAAAATGGACAATGGGACGTTCAAGGCAATTCGGCCGACAACTCACAACGTGATGCCATGGCCGCATCTGGTTACCATCAAGCATTTCAAGCGGTAAAAAATAGTATCGAGAAAATAATGCAAGGAGAAAATCCAGGTGAAATAATTCATAACGACCATGGAGAATGGTATTTGAAATTGTTTTCTGCAAGTGTAAATGCCGGTATACTCAAGCCTTCAGATTTAGCAGGCTACAGAAACACCCTCGTCTCAATAGGCAGTTCACAGCACACCCCGCCAGGCGTGGAATCAATGAGAGCGTCAATGAAAATCTACCTTGAACTTTTGAAACAAGAACCAAATCCTGCCGTACGGGCTGTTCTGGGTCATTTCATATTTGTATTCATACATCCCTATGTAGATGGAAACGGCAGAATGGGGCGTTTTATAATGAATGCCATGTTGGCCTCAGGAGGCTATCCTTGGACAATTATTCCAGTAGAGAAAAGGGACGAATATATGAATGCACTCGAACTTGCGAGTGTCAATAAGGACATTAAACCTTTGACAAAATTCATATCCGAAATAATATTCAGCAAATCTTGAATCAATGATGGAAAAAACAGAATCAAGTTACCCGAAAAGTCGCTCAATTCAAATTCATGTATTTACTTGTGGTTCCCGAGTTTAAATGGGTTCAGTTTCGGAGCTTCTTCCCAGATAGTTCGGAGATACCTCGAGGATAGTTCGGGGATGATTCGGAGATAGTTCGGAGATACCTCGGGGATAGTTCGGTAGAGTCCGTGTTTTTATACCGAGCTAGCACCCGTTTGTTATAAAGGAAATTGTGTCTGATTTAAATCTTCCTAGAGCTAAAATAAAGTGTGAGTAACAGTGTGGGTGCGGGGATAACCACTCCGCACTTCCGCTCTCGAACTCGCACTGAAAATTGGGCTAAAACGAACGCTAAGTGTGAGTAACAGTGTGGGTGCGGGGATAACTACTCCGCACTCCCGCACTTCGCTCTCGCACTGAAGTTTCTGCTAAAACGAATGTAAAGTGCGAGTAACAGTGTGGGTGCGGGTAAAATCACTCCGCACTTCGCTCCCTCACTCGCACTGACGTTTCTGCTAAAATGAACGTGAAGTGCGAGTAACAGTGTGAGTGCGGGGATAACCACTTCGCACTTCGCTCCCTCACTCGCACTGACGTTTCCGTTAAAACGAACGTAAAGTGTGAGTAACAGTGTGGCTGCGGGTATAACCACTTCGCACTCCCGCTCTTCGCACTCGCACTGAAGTTTCTGCTAAAACGAAAGCTAAGTGTGAGTAACAGTGTGGGTGCGGGGACAACCACTTCGCACTACGCTCTTCACACTTCGCACTGACGTTTCCGTTAAAACGAACGTAAAGTGTGAGTAACAGTGTGGGTGCGGGTTTTCCACTCCGCACTTCCGCTCTCGAACTCGCACTGACGATTGGGCTAGAACGAATGTAAAGTGTGAGTAACAGTGTGGGTGCGAGTATAACCACTTCGCTCTTCACACTTCACACTTCGCACTTCGCACTCCCCTTCCGCACTCTTCACACTCCGCACTCAAACAAAAAAAGCTTCCATTTTCGGAAGCTTTTTTTGTTTGTGCTCAGAAGGGGACTCGAACCTAAATCCAAAAACCCTTTGTTACCAAGCCTTTCAATCGACCTAAATCCAACTGCCGACCTAATTGCAAATGGAACTATTTTTCAAATGAAAATAGGTTGAAGGTGCCATCAAGTGTACCGAGTGAATTCAAATACCTTTGGAATAAAGGTCCAGTTAACCGGACATCATGCTCGGAAAAGACGAATTTTCCGAATGGCAAGGGATTTAGAAGCTTTATAATTTTGCTTTCAAACTGAACAACTCAGTTCTCTGCCTGCCTTCCGAAACATTCTACCTAGGACAGAATATATTTTTAATTGAATTTTCCTCTCGATTAAAAAGAGTCCACGATATATTCCATTTTAGGAAATTTGAATTCCTTTTTCTCAGTTTTAAGCCCGGGAGCAAAACGAATAACTCGTAATACCTCTCCCTCAATTACTTCAACAAGAACAGCAGAATCTTCCGAATACCCACTGAGCAATTCAGAATATTCAGTATTCCATATTTCTAAGGCCTTTCCTGCGCTTACATAATCCCTCACACCATCAGGAAGGCTCGGGTAATTCAAAGAAAGATTTATTGCATTCACATAGTTTTCCATGTAATCTCTCCGGTTCCTTCTTATCGGCTCCTTTCTTATATTTTTAAAAGAAAGCACTTCCCCAGTCTTCATGTCTGCCCTCATCCATGCAATTCCAGAACGATGCCCTCTCATTACTGCTATATCTACTGAGTTTCCATCTGGACTAACATGACAATAAACGTTAGTATACCAACCTCTCTCCAAAAAATCAATTCTATTCACATGGCCCTTCACTTCATCAATCTCCAATGGAAATGTAACCTCTGTGGTGCGGATAGCGTTAAGTGAAGAATCGAAAGTATAAATCAACACCTTATCTATATATTCCTTTTTCTTCTTTTTTCTTCCAGGTACATTTCTTCCAATATCCAGTGTGGTAAAAGCATAGGACAGCCCTGTTGAATTGTTATGCTCTACGAACCAATATGCTGAAGCCATTGGAGCTTGATGATAATAAGTACTGTTTTGATTCGAGGTTGTCCAATGATCGTAATAATCCCTCTTTTGGTAAAATCCATTTTGTTGCCTGATATAACGAACGCCCATAGCTCGAGAGGCTGTCAAAGTCTGTTCGTTTTCGGTAAGAACTTTATTCTTAGAAAGTAGATATTTAATCATTTTAATCGAACCAGTCGTACTCAAATAGGCAAAGAGCGTATCTCCATTTTGTGCGGATAAAACAGTAGTAGGATTGAACTCATTGTCCATATTAATAAACTCAGGTTCCTGTGATCCATTCGCGATAAAATATTGTGCCGTATAAAAACCTGCAGACCCTCTTAAATAGGAGATTCCTTCGCCTTTTTGCATCGGCGCACGAACAAATAGATGTAAACCCTTACTGCTTGCACATGCAAAATAGAAATCTGTAACGGTCGACAGTTGAATCTCGAATTCAAAATGTCGGACAAGCCCTTGTGGGTTAATTTCAAAAACTAGAACATTTGATGGTTTGAAATTTCTATATCTTAAGGCGACAACATAGGAATTAACTGAACTTTCTGATGCGACAAGCATCATGTGGTTTACCCCAGCATGTTTCGATTTTTCAATTAGGTTATTTGACCATTTCAAATCACCAGACGTATCCACAAACAAGAGACGAACACGATATAAATTATCATACTCATGATTTCCAAGTAGAACAAAAGTTCCTTTTTCCTTAAAATTAGCTTGATCAATTACTGACGCACCCGACGGTAGCTTAATCTCTGTTTGGAGTTGAGCAAAACTTGAGAATGTAAAAAGTAAAAGCACTAAATATACCGAGAAAAACCGTGTCATATCTTCAACTATTTTTACCAATATAAAGAAATCTTACTAGTGGTGAGTGATTGGAAAAGCCTGGAAAAAACGGAATCAAGTTGCCCGAAAAATCGCTCCATAAAAACTCGCGTATCACCTTGTTAGTCTGTAGGTTAAAGGGGGTTATATTGCTCCGACTTAGTAGGGACACGTTGAGCAATTTTTCCACACCACTCTATAAGTCCATAAATGTTCTACGCCCACCAAATCCTTGGTTCCAATAATAGACGTTAATTCTGCGTCTATCTTTATCATAGACACATTGCAATATAATATCTTCATTCGCTGCGATCCTATGAAAGTCCTTTTTTGGAAGGTTCTTAGTATATCGATAAAAAATCAATGTTTGGACTTTCGTCGTATCAAACTCAAAAGAATCAATATAATTAAGTACCTTATCGTAGCAGGGTTCTGTTTTGATAAAATTATAAACATAATAGGTAATCCATTCTTCTTTACGCCCTTTTGTAGATTGGACCGTATCGACAGGTCTAACCAAAGTGACACAATTGAAGTCATTTATTGGGGTTTCTTCTGTTTCCCTTATCCATAAAAAATAGACTACAATAATTATAACAAGAGTAAATACAGATATAACAATGTTCTTTCTAATCATTCTTCGTATTTTGTAATAGTTGTCCTAAAAGTATAAACATTAACAAATGGCTTATATCCACGCTGATGCTGCAATGCCCAAAATGCAGCAAGAGCACCTCTTTGCGATGCGGCTACGCTATTCATCTTCTTTGTGTAATCATCTTCAGACACGCCAAACCAATCACTAACAACTATTTGTACTTCTGCTTGAATACCTCTAACAGTTATTGGCCTACCTGTTCCTACCTCATATACGGTTTTCTCAATAATCTTAATATTATGACATACCACATAAGTATTTTGAATACCTCCTAAAATACCTGCATATGATATATCCATACAAACATTTCCAACGCCTATAAAATGAGGATTACTAATCGGAATGTCATTAATTGAAGACAAATTGTGCCCATCGTATTGACTTAAAAGACCTGTCCCGATTTCGCTGATTAAATTATCCCAAGCTGGTCCATTTGGATTGTCACTTTGAGGAACCGAGGTTACCAAAGGTGTCCCCGTATTAGACATAAAATGATCTGCCACCGCTGAACCATTATAAAGTAATCTCACCTCACGGAAGGCTTTCGCTCCTAATTCCTCATTGGTAGGGGAATAGTTTTTTGCATTTCCTAAATTATTAAACAAGTTTCCAAGTATAAGTCTACCCTCATAGGTACTTGGCACTCTTCCGTAATTTGACCTGTTATCTTCACTTGTCCCTGCTTTTGGCAAAGGCGCCGTTTTGGCTATAATATGTCCTCCACCTGAATTCCCATCATCCATCATGGATGGTCCGTCTACAGGTTCTCCAATATTCAAATCGTCGCCTCCTGGATTTGTTGGAGTTAATCCATTATAATCAACAAAATAAATCGGATTATTTGAAAAAGTGGCATAAGAACTTTCATCAGCTTTGACAATCATATCCATATTGAATCTTTTGCCTAGCCTATTATCATACTGCCAATATGCTGCTGTGTTTGAATTACCAACCCCACTCACCTCATCATCCTTCTCTTGTCCATTAAACCCAAACCTATAAACTCCACTATCCGCTGTTGAATACCACTGTCTATCATCCAATGGCGCCCCAAATGCCGAATAATCATTTGCCGTTCTTATATCAGCTCGGTAATAATAGATAGTATCATTGGTGCAATAGCCTATTCGTTTGTCAGAGAATGTAACCAAGACATTTCCGAGGTGATTAGACCCTTCATACAATCGGTTTCCTTGTTTTAAAGTGTAGATTGAATCTGGTGCATATTGATCCATATCCTCTGTTTCCACAAACAACTCTGGCTCTTGGCTCGGATCTGAAATCGACAATTTATAATGGAGATCAGCCCGCTTGAGCGTATCATTTTGATTGAGTATCCCCAGTCTTGATGCGCCATATAGATGGAACTCTTTCATTCTCACATATTGAGTCAATACAAGGGTATCTCCATCTACCTTGTCCTTCATTCCTGAACCATAGAAGCTCTCAATGCCATCCATAAATGCGTACAATGAGTAATGCCAGTTTTCCAAAATGCTTGCTACATTGGTAGAATAAAGGTAGGCAAAAGCTTGAGTAAAACTGTCAGGATAGCTGGTGAAAACTCCACTTGCCACATTCACCCAGTCGTTATAACGGACAAATTCATAAATAACACTCGTATCAGATCCAATAATATCATCCCAATTATCTTTCAAACAGGATTTAAACTGACATTCAGTAAGTGCATTGAGGAGTATTCGATTTCCTAGCACCTCGTCATATGCTCCATCCAAGTTTGAGACTACCGTTTCCAGCTCTGAACCGTAGTTTATAAAGAGGTAGTCAATAAACTGATCACGATCTATATTCTCCAAAAGGTAGGTTTCCAAATCAGCTCCAACAGGAGGAGTTAAAAGGAAGTCGATTACTATATCATTCAAAGTAATTTGACCTCCTAATTCATTCATGAATTCCCGAGTCAGCATCTCCAACAAGGCACGTGTTACTTCTTTTGGATAACAATAATAGAATTCAAGAATATTATCTCCAGCTGCCAAATCTCCAAGAAGTCCCGTATAAGGATAGTTATCTATCGCATTAACGAAGAAATCCGGATATGAGCTTGCTATTAAATTATTTGAGAATCGCGTTGTAATATTCTGGGTAACCTTATTGCTGAACAAACTTGAATTGCAATAGAATAATTGCGAGAAAATAAAGGGGTCCTCAGGAGAGAAGAACATATCATCTACTGTTCCTCTGGTATCCTCACCTAGTTCTGGCAAGACACAATTTATAAGCGAACAATCGGGCATATAATCAGACACCATGGTATCAAAATCTTCGCCATATGCATCTACCAAAGTCCAGAGAAAATCTTCAAAATCTATTATTGAATTATTCTCCCTAAAATATCTTTCCAAGTATTCAGCAAGTTCAGCAATAGGAATATCATTTTTTAAATAATACGAGGCATCTGAATAAGGGTCAGAGGAGCCCGTATACGGATATTTCAATACAAAATACCGAACAATATCATCAATGATTGTTGATGAAAAATTTAGGAAATGAATGCCGGCCATTCCCTATTGCTGCAATCCAAGACTTAGGATATAATCCGTTTGCAATTAGGTCGGCACTACTTCGAAAAACGACTGCCGACCTAATTGCAAATGGAACTATTCTTCAAATGAAAATAGGTTGTAGTTGCCTTCAATTGTACCAATTGAATTTAAATACTTTTGAAATAATTGTCCGGTTAACCGGACATCATGCTCGGAAAAGACGCATTTTCCGAAGGCTAAGAGTTTTAGAAGCTTTTCATTTTGACTAATTATGTAATTGTTTTTGTCATTCAACTGCAAATCTGAAATTTCCTACCCAGCAGAACACATTTTCTATATTTCACCACTACCACTTGTATCGTTCACAGTACCGGAGTATGCTTGTCCTGGCTACGAAACTATTGTGGCAAACGGGAGCAAATCACGTTACGGATCTACTCATCATTGGACGCTTTCTGAGAATGCGGATTATTCTCAATTGCATGATAATGACACCAGTTTTATACCGCACGAAATTGATTATATCGGCAATTGGTCTGTGAGTTCAGATTTTTCGTTCCCGCATTTTCCCATACGCGGACCACACAGCTACACGGTGAGTTTAACGCTAAGCAACAGATGTGGAATTGCTGTTATGAGAGATACGGTTTTAGTCACTTTGGCTGCGAAAATTGGATACGATACAACAACATTTTATGACACCTCAATAATTATACTCCTGAACGAATCGTCAAACTTTGATAGTTGGCAGTGGACTTACAGCGCTAAAGTAGATTCTGTAAATACCAATTTGACAGATACCCTTAAACAATCTACGATGTATGTATTGACAGTTTCAGATAGTGCTTGCACCGATCGAGACACAGTGGAACTAGTTGTAAATCTTTATGCAAATGCGGGCCCGGATCGTTTTATTTGTCAAGGTGATAGTGTGCAAATCGGTAATTCTGGTATGACACTACCGTCAGGGTGGAGTAGCTTGTGGTCACCATCTGCCCACCTGTCCTCCAGATCAATACTAAACCCAAAAGCTGCACCACTTGGAACCACTACTTATACATTGTGGGTATGCGACGGATCTAACGATACGATAGAATATGATGAGGTTACAGTTTATGTTGATACCATCCCAGAACCTGAGTTTTCAATAGAGGAAATGGATACGATGTACTATTGTTTTAGTAACCTCACTGAGCCATATTCCATTAGCACAAAATATCGTTGGTTGTTTAGCGACGGTGATTCAACTGACGATGTTAATCCTTGCCATCAGTTCCCACTTACTGGTGTTGACACTTTCTTTGTAATTTCTCTAACAGCTTATAATCTTTGTGATACGGTAACGTATACTGATACTATGTGGTTCGATTCAACGAACCAGATACTTACGTTTGAAGATACCTTTTCAAACGAGTTTTTAATCAATTCTATCGCTAAATTGGACATTGAGAAAATCATTATTAAGGCGTATCCGAATCCATTTTCCGCTGAGGTAAACCTTGAATTTTCCGTTCCAGCAACCACCACTGTGCGATTTGAAATCTATAATCTGGCCGGAGCAAAGGTTTCTGAGATTTCCTCAAAAACATTTTCTCAAGGAAAGCATAAAGTCAAGTTTGATGGAGGTTCCCTTTCGCCGGGGTCTTACCTCTGTAAAGCTTACTTTAATGGAGAAGTCAAGGTCATACGACTTACGGTAAATAGGTGAAGCTAATATACAACCGCCCTCAGGTTAAGGTCAGTCCATAAGAATTAATAAGGAGCCCCATAGCGGGCTCCTTATTAATTAAAAACGACACTTATATGCAAATTCAACACGCTAAGGATTTCTAATACGATAATCTCTTTTAGCCAAGTTTGTCGGTACAAAAGGATATAAGCTTTCATGAGTCACCGCAATTATACAACTCCGTCGCAAATTGGCGGTACTGGCGTTGAACTTGCCTGAAAAAAACAGGCCATGACAAGATTTGAATTTTTTGAAGGCTTTAGTTCAGAGTCCTATTGCAGTGAGTATTTCCGTGAATTACGCATTCAACAAGGTGTCATTTGTAAGAAATGTGGAAATGCGAAGCATTACTGGTTATCCAAGAAGGAGCAATTTCAATGCGCCTATTCCAAGTGTAAATTTAGAACTACCCTACGAAGAGGTTCCATCATGGATTCTATTCTTTTCGACTTCAATTTTATTTTCTTTCAAACTCTTCTGTTTCCGAGTGTTTTCCCATTTTTCTGTTTTTATATGATTCGAAATAACGGAATCAAGTTACCCTAAAAGTCGCTCTATTCAAGCTAATGTATTTACTTGTAATACTTAAGGTTAAATGGGGTCAGTTTGCTCCGGCTAAATGGTGACAACAGCAGCGATTTTTCCACACTGGCAAAAGAAATTATGAATTACAGAGAAATAAACTTCTACAGGTCTTCAGGAGAAGGAATCACTGACTTATGGTTCGACGCACAAATGGACGAAGCCGATGCCATTGATGAATAGGATATCCAAATTCGAATCAATTCTCCTATTGTATCAGTGTTCAACGGCATTGCCATTTACAATCGTCTTGTGATTCTGTAGTTTTAACAGGGTCAGTTTCCTCCGACTAAGAGGGGTCAATTTCAGCGTTTTTTTTCCACGAAAAGCCCATGACTATTTTTCAAATGAAGAAAAGTTACCTATTCGACAGGTAATGAATGCAGGCCATTCCCTATTGCTGCAATCCAAGACTTGGGAAATAATCCGATTGCAATTAGGTCGGCACTACTTCAAAAAACGACTGCCGACCTAATTGCACGCCTGCCAATTCGTTCTATTCTGTACAATTTGAAAAGAAAAAAGCCTTTGAGGATCGCTCAAAGGCTTGATTTTGTTGATTTTGCTACGTTTTGCTAGCGTTATGAGTGCTCAGAAGGGGACTCGAACCCCTACACCAGTTTGGCACCACCCCCTCAAGATGGCGTGTCTACCAATTCCACCACCTGAGCAGCATGAATTTTTAAGGACTGCAAATATAGGATTGTCTAATTACAAATCAATCCTCTGATTCACTCATTTCTGCTCTTTTTTTCTTCGGGATAAAACGGGTGAAATCTATCGCACCTTCTACCTTCTCTTCTAGCAAGGCTAAATCTACCACTTCCAACATGTTCTTCACATAGTGGAACTTCAGGTCTTTGAGGTAATCTTTTTTGATCTCCTCTACATCGCGTTGGTTCTGCTCACAAAGGATGATTTCCTTGATTCCAGCACGTTTTGCGGCAAGCATCTTCTCCTTGATCCCTCCTACTGGTAATACTTTTCCGCGTAGGGTTATTTCTCCGGTCATGGCCAAATACGGACGAATCTTGCGCTGGGTATACAAACTGGCCAATGAAGTCAGGATGGTGATACCGGCAGAAGGACCGTCTTTTGGAATGGCTCCGGCGGGGAAGTGAATATGCAAGTCGGAATGGTCGAATAATTCTTGCTCGATACCGATATATTCGGCGTGGGCCTTGAGGAAGGTATTGGCTGTCATGGCCGACTCTTTCATTACGTCGCCCAACTTACCAGTGAGGGTAAGTTTTCCTTTTCCGGGGGTAAGCGTGCTTTCTACAAATAGAATTGAACCGCCTACGGGTGTCCAAGCTAAACCTGTAACGACTCCAGCTACATCGTTTCCTTGGTAGACTTCTTTGTCGTGCGAACGCGGACCAAGAATCTTGCGGACATCGTCCATATTCAAAGCGCCTATGACGCCTTCTCCATCCACCACATGTTTGGCAACGGAACGGGCAATGGATGCGAGGGTTCTATCTAATTGACGAACTCCAGATTCACTGGTATACTCTTCAATTACCTTCTCGAGCACCTTATCATCCAATAATAATTGCTTAGCTCCTAAACCATGAGCCTTACGCTGTTTCGGTACCAAATGTTTTTTGGCGATTTGTGCTTTCTCTTGGAGGGTATAGCCATTGATTTCGATGATCTCCATACGGTCTAAAAGCGCCGGCTGAATATTATCGAGGTAATTGGCCGTAGCGATGAACATTACCTTGCTGAGGTCAAATTCAGTTTCTACATAATTATCATAAAATGCGCTGTTCTGCTCTGGATCCAATACTTCCAATAAGGCGGATGATGGGTCTCCTCGGAAATCAGAATTCAACTTATCAATCTCATCCAAGATAAAGACTGGATTTGCCGTTTGAGCTTTTTTCAAGGATTGAATCACGCGTCCGGGCAAGGCGCCAATATAAGTTTTTCTATGTCCACGGATTTCCGCTTCATCACGTAAACCGCCCAATGACATGCGTACATATTTTCTTCCCAAAGCCTCTGCTACAGATTTACCCAAAGAGGTTTTACCCACACCTGGAGGGCCATAAAGGCAGAGAATAGGACTCTTCATGTCGCCTTTCAATTTTAATACGGCGAGGTATTCGAGGATACGGTCTTTGACTTTATCCAAACCAAAATGGTCGCGGTCCAAGACTTTGCGGGCCTTTTTCAGGTCGAAGCGGTCGGTGGTAAATTCATTCCACGGCAACTCGAGCAATAATTGCAGGTAATTGAGGTAGATAGAATAGTCTGGCGCCATTGGGTTCAGGCGTTGCAGACGTTCTGCTTCTTTGTTAAAATGTTCGGCCACCTCTTTGCTCCACTTTTTCTTGGAGGCTTTTTCACGGAGGTTTTGAAGTTCTTTATCCGGACTGTCTTGTCCGAGTTCCTCTTGCAAGGCACGAATCTGCTGCTGAAGGAAATATTCTTTTTGTTGCTTGTCGAGGTCGCCCTTTACCTTGGATTGAATCTCATTTTTGAGTTCCAACATCTGCATTTCCTTGGTCAAGAAAGAAAGGACCAGGTTCGCACGGGTATCAAATACAGAAGCTTCGAGGATGCTTTGTTTGTCGCCTACCTCTACGTTGAGGTTAGAAGCGATGAAGTTCACCAAGAAGTTCGGACTATCGATATTCTTCAGGGCAAAGCTGGCTTCAGTTGGGATATTTGGCGAGTTTTCAATGATGTCAATCGCCAATTCTTTGATGCTTTCGATGAGGGCATCATTGCGTTTTGACTTCTTGAGTTTCTCAACTTCATCGGTATACACTTTGGCCTTGAAATAAGGTTCAGCGCTGACCATCTCACCAATACGAATGCGTTTTTTTCCTTGTATGATGACCGTCGTATTTCCATCAGGCATGCGCAAAACCTTGAGGATGCTGGCAATGGTACCTGTTTTATGAAGGTCGTCAAATGAAGGATCTTCGATGGATGGGTCCAATTGAGCCACAACGCCAATTTCTTTTTTGCCGGCTGCGGCGTCTTTAATCAGCTTGATGGATTTATCTCTGCCAACCGTAATTGGAAAAACCACCCCTGGAAAGAGGACCGTATTGCGAAGCGGCAATATTGGCAGTTCTTCCGGACTCTTTTCCTTATTTATTTCGTCTTCGTCCTCTTGCGAGAGCAAAGGCAAAAACTCAGGGCCGTCCATCTCATCGTCTGAAATTCCCGTCGCTATTACAAATCTATCCTTATTGATCATGCAGTTTCACTTAAAATATCTTCCCCGCCATCAGACAGGGGCTAGCTAAAATTAAAGTAATATGCCACGAAGCGGAACATGGCCTTTTGTCAGTCGAAAAGCCTCGACCTTTTGACCAGGAGCACAAATCCCGCTAAACAGGCAGCCGTAAAAATTCCTAAATAGAGGGCCTCATCATAAAACCCAAGAATCAGTTTGCCACTAAAAAAAAGAAATCCATAGGTAAAGCCAACCGCCAGCAACCAGCAAGCAAGCTGAATACCTAGTTTCGGGATATTGAAATTCTCTTGCACTTGATCGGCTACTGGTTTCCAGAACCCACCTGGTTGTACTCTTCTATAGAAACGCTCTAAATGTTGGGCTTCAACAGGTTTCGTAAGGTAAGTGACAGTGAGCCAAACCAAGGTACATGATCCAAGTATGATAAAGAATGAATAGGGAAAATAGAGGTATGGATGATCAGCCATCACGATAGATTGTGCACTACTTCCTTTAGGTATTTCAGTAATAATAAGTTCTATCCCTGTGCGAATTCCGAACAGTATACCATAAACCACAAAAGGCGTAATCGTCGCTGCAATTTCCGACCAAGCATTAATCCGCCACCAGTACCAGCGCAGTATCAAGACCAAACCGAGACCGGCTCCACATTCCATAATAAAAGTCCAAACGCCTTCGATGCTGGTAACAAAAGTGGTAGCGAAAAGTCCGCAGGCCATGATGAACAAGGTCATCAATCGACTTACTCTTACTTTGTATTTATCGCTTTTTTCATTGGCACCCGGTACAAAGCGCAGGTAAAAATCATTCACCAAATAACTCGCTCCCCAGTTCAATTGGGTAGAAATGGTACTCATATAAGCCGATAAAAACGCCACCAGCAATAAGCCGCGCAATCCATCCGGCAAATAATCTTTCATGGCCATCACATAGCCTGCTTTCGGGTCGGATTGAATCACTTCAGGATAAAGCACCACGGCACAGAGTGCCACGATAATCCAAGGCCAAGGGCGCAAGCAATAATGGGCCACATTAAAAAACAGACTCGCATAAACCGAATGCTTTTCATTCTTGGTGCTCATCATACGCTGTGCTACATAGCCGCCACCACCGGGTTCTTGTCCGGGATACCAGCTGCTCCACCACATAAAACCAACATAAGCGAGGAATGCTGCTGGAGCGAGTACAAGCTGACTAATATCTATCCCTCCTGAACTATCCAAGAGCGGTAAAAAGTTCAATGTGCCTTCTGGGAGTTTCTCTTTCAGACCATCCATCCCTCCTACTTCCGGACTATTCAATACCAAATAGGCCAAAACAATACAGCCTATCATGGCCACAAAAAACTGCACCACATCGGTGAATACTACACCCAACAGGCCAGAAACCGAGGCATAGCCCATTACCACCAACATGGCAATAGCGGTATAGATAAAGGCAGTTTCTTCGCTGAGTCCGAAGAAGACAATAAACAAGGTAATCAAGGCCCGGTTCACCCAGGCGATGATCATCATATTCATAAAAAGGCCTAAATAGACCGACTTAAACCCACGTAAAATCGCAGCAGGTTTGCCGGTATATCGAAACTCGATTAATTCCACTTCAGTCAAAACCTCGGCTCGTCGCCATAAGCGAGCGAAGAAGAAGGTGGTAAGGAGTCCGCCAATGGCAAAATTCCACCATAGCCAATTCCCCGCAATTCCATCTTTGGCTACCAATTCGGTAACTGCTAAGGGCGTATCAGCGGCGAAAGTTGTTGCCACCATAGAAATACCGGCCAGGTACCAAGGCAGGTTTCTTCCGCCTAAAAAGAAAGATTCCAACCCTTTGCTCGCCTTCTTACTGAAGTGAAAGCCAATGTACAGGGTGATGAGGAAATAGATCACAATGACCCATATATCCGCGCTGCTCAGACTCATAAGGAACCAAATCTAGGAGAATCCATTGCAATTGCCAATGCTTTTGTCAAACTTTGAGGGGAATGAAAAAGAAGACACGGAGAAGTGCCAAGAAAAAATCGCTCAGGCGCTCGGTGCCAGGCTCGGCACCCGGACAGTATACTTTTGAAACAGGAGAAAAGGCTCAGCTCAATCTTTATAGCTATAATGAGCTCGCCCTACAACACCAAGTGTTTGACACTTTGTCGGATGCGCGAAATTATATGGATGTCCATCCCGATGAGAAACATTGGCTGCAAATAGTAGGCTATGGCAATACCGCGTTTTTTACGGAGTTGAAAGACAATTTTCATATTCACCCCTTAGAACTTGAAGACATTCTGAGTAGTAATGCCAGGCCAAAAATGGAAATTCATCAAGGCAAGGTTTTCGATATCAGCAGAATGCTCTATTATAATGAAGAGCTTCAGTTGATCGATGAGCAGTTCAATTTATTTTATACCGACAACTGGCTAATTAGCCTGCAAGAAAGCAGCATGGATTGCTTTAATCCGGTAAAGGAACGCATCAAAATTGAAGGAACATTAATACGAAAATCACCTGCCTTCTATCTGTATTATGCCATAACAGATGCCATCATCGATAATTATTTTCCAATGATGGAGTCGATAGAAAACAGACTTGAGACTATTGAAGAAGAGCTTTTCGACAATCCATCACGAAGTCATTTAAATGATATACAAATTCTACGACGAGATTTGCTCACAATGCGTAAGACCATCACGGCTGAGAAGGAAAATTTAGCTGACCTCATACGAGGTATGGATGCCGAAAGGCAAGAACGTTTTGGGCTCTATATGCAAGATGCTTACGAGCATTGCGTACATATTTTGGAGTTAATAGATAGTCAGAAAGAAATCGCTTTCTCTTTGATTGACATTTATTTGTCATCTCAGAATAACAGGATGAGTGAGGTAATGAAAGTCCTAACCATCATCAGCAGCATATTCATACCCCTCTCATTTGTTGCAGGTTTGTATGGAATGAATTTCGTGGCACAAGGTCCGAATGGAAATAAGCTGCCCTTTAATATGCCCGAATTATATCAGCCCTATGGCTACCTAACGGTACTTGGCATCATGGTTTTTATTGTGATTGTGCAGCTTATATTCTTTCGTAGAAAAGGCTGGATTTGATGACCAGATCTCTTCCAAGTTTGTGAGATTTTTCTATACCTTTGTACGAAAGCATAAAATTTATGTATATGAAAAAACTAGGAATGATGTTCGCTTTGGCCGGAGTAATTACTTTCGGACTAAGCTCTTGTGGTGGAGACGACGATACCGTTGTAAAGCCAACCCCCAAATTTGACTTTAAAACAGGTGCTGGATACACTAGCGCAAATGCAAATGTGAATGCAGGAAATACCGTAAAAATCGGTATCGAAGCATCAGGAAGTGAAAACTTGGAAAGCGTAGGAGTAAGAACCCAAGTAGGTACCGCTCAACAAGCTATTTTCCAATTGACAGCTGATGGAGATTCAATTCTTGCTTCTAAAACCAAAGACATCTCTTTGGAATTTGAATACACAGTAGGTTCATTGCCAACAACTGAGAAAATCACAGTTATCGTGAAAATGAGCAATGGAACACAAACTTCAAAAACCATTAACTTAACCGTTGTTGCAGCTGCTAAAAAAGTAACAGATGCACCAGGACGTCAGATTGGCGGACAAACGAACCCGAATTTCGGATCTTATTGGTCAATGAAAACAAACACAGCTGCATTGCAAGCTGACGCAAACGCTAGTCCTGGCGATATCGACTGGATTTACTACTACGGATCAACCAACGAAGCAACCTTTGCTGCTCCTAACGACGCTACTTTGAACAGCAGCAACGTAATGAACAACCCAGGACTTGCTACATGGGGAACTAAAAATGCTACCAAATTCAAAAAAGCAAGCGCTGGTTTTGACTTTGCAGCACTAGATCAAAGCACTGAGCTTTTGGCTGAAATTGACAAAGGTGCTCCTACCTTGACTGCAATTACCAAAATGCAAGTAGGCGACGTGTATATTTTCATCACGGATGGTGGAAAAGAATACGGTGCATTTAAAGTGGTTACGAACACACCAACTAACTCTCAGGCCTTGATGACCTTTGACATGAAGTTTGTGTCTAACTAATTTAAACAGCTAACTCATATAAATCCCGGTACTTTAGTATCGGGATTTTTTTATGCTTCGTGTACCAAGTACACTTAAAAAATTATAACTTAGTCCGAATGAAAAAAATAGCTGTTTTCACGAGTGGAGGAGATAGTCCTGGGATGAATGCTTGTATACGCGCAGTGGTGCGAACTGCCATCTATCATAAGATTGAAATCTATGGAGTCAAACGCGGCTTTGAAGGCATGATAGAAGGAGATATCCATCGAATGAATTCCAACTCAGTTGCCAATATTATCCAACGTGGTGGGACGATTTTAAAGACAGCCCGTAGCAAGGAATTCATGACCGAAGAAGGCCGCAAAAAGGCCGCTGGAAACTTGAGAAAATTGGGCATCGAAGGACTGGTATGCATAGGTGGAAATGGAAGTTTTACGGGTGCACTTAAACTTCATGAAGAATACGGTATTCCGTGCATTGGCGCTCCTGGAACCATTGACAATGATTTGTATGGTACCGATTATACCATCGGGTTTGATACTGCAGTAAACACGGCTCTAGATGCAATTGACCGCATACGTGATACGGCCGATTCTCATAACAGAACCTTCTTTGTAGAGGTTATGGGAAGAGATGCAGGATTTATTGCTTTACAAGTTGCGTTGAGTGGCGGAGCTGAAGCGGTGTTTGTACCGGAAGTGAGCAATAGGAAAGATTGGATTGATAAACTCTTCTCTAAAAAACGACGTAAAAAATCTTTCTCCATCATCATTGTGGCAGAGGGAGAAGAAGAAGGAGGAGCCATGGTTTTGGCACAGAAAGTCAAGGAAAAGTACCCCGATATTGACCCACGTGTTTCAATCCTTGGTCATATTCAGCGCGGAGGAAGTCCAAGTTCCTTCGATCGTGTGCTGGCTACCCGATTAGGTGCTGGAGCAGTGGAAGCCTTACTTGCTGGAGAGACCAATAAAGCCTGTGGCATCGTAAATTCAAAGCTTCAACTCACCCCTTTCTCGGAGGCAATCTTTAAAACCAAAGATTTGCCAGAAGACCTCCTTCGATTGATTAAAATTTTAAACGTTTAATCCAGCAGCCTCCTTCGCTTGAGCTAAATGCCTCGATTGATGAAGAATCAAAAAAGGAAAAAAATCACCTAGCCTTAGTTTTAAGAGCGGCATGATTTCAATGGAGACCTTAGTTTTATTGAGGTTAATTTCCTTTGCCGCATCCAGTAATTCCTGAATCTCAAAAAGGGCTTTCTCAAATTCCTTCAAATCTTTATGAGACCTAAGGGATGCAAAATGATTATGCTGTTTTGGGCTTTTGATCTTCTTATTTCTATTTTCAGGCAAGATGCTTTGGATACTATAACGTCCAATCCAGGTTGAATAAAAATCCTCAACCGCAAGCCAACCTTTCAACTGAGCCTGTTCAATGGCTTTGCTAAATGCTGGTATATAATAATCGGCATAACTGTTTAAGTGAGCAATGCATTCTAGTGCACTCCAGCCTTTCTCATGGGGTCGACGATTTAAGTCGATTTGATCGAGCCTCAGTAATTGGGACAGAACTACTCTCTGCTTCTCAATTTCAAAATGCATTTCAGACAAAAGCGCTTGACTGTTTTTCATACCACAAAAATGTCAAATGCTAATTGGAATACTCTTGATATACATCAAGAACTCACTGCCATGGAACGGCGCATTCTAGAAAAAGTTTCCGGACTCATGTTCAAATAAGAAGCAATCTGCTTTTGAGGCACATGCTGAAGTAAAAAGGCACTTTGACTCATGAAGCGTTCAAAACGAGATCGCGCATCCGAAGCCATCAATTCTCTTTCTCTCGACTGCATTCCGACAATAACCAATTGCAATAAATTCCTATAATAAATGGCAAATTTCGGACAATGACTCAAGGCTTCCTCGAGATTCGACCGGGTAACACATAGCAGAAGTGCATCTGTGACCGCCTGAATTTCATAGGGACTTTCTGTACCACTTAGAAAAGAACCAAAACTGCTTCCCCAAAACCCTTCATAAATAAATGCAGCTGTTCGCTCTTCTCCGTCATTTTCAAACCAAGCACGTAAAACACCAGCCGACACAAAATAAAGTCGCCGTTCAATTTGTCCTAATCCACTCGTTATTGCATTCTTCTGAACGAGTTCAACCGTAAAATAGGTTTTCAAATGCGCCAATTCAGCGTCACTTATACCCGTTTGGAGACGGATTTTATCAGATAAGACCTCAAAGGCAACTTCGAATTGCATCTATCGAAAATAACTAATTACCTCAATCTTTTTACACTTTGATGTAAGTAATTTGGGAAAATATGAAAAAAAAACCTCCTTACTCCATTATGAAGCAAAAGGAGATTATTTTCATTTGACTTATTTCTTTGCCTTTACCAGCCTAATACCCAAGCAAAGACTAATGGCGCCACGATAGTCGCGTCGGATTCCACAATAAATTTAGGTGTATTGATATCCAGTTTTCCCCAAGTGATTTTCTCATTCGGAACCGCCCCAGAATAAGAGCCGTAAGAGGTAGTTGAATCGCTAATTTGGCAGAAATAGCTCCAGAATGGAACTCCCTCCCACTCCAAATCTTGGTACATCATTGGAACTACACAAATTGGGAAATCACCAGCAATACCGCCACCAATTTGGAAGAAGCCTACTCCTTTTCCATCCGAATTTGCCCGGTACCATTCAGTTAACCAAACCATGTATTCAATTCCACTTTTCATGGTGGTGGCCTTCAATTCTTGCTTTACCACATACGATGCAAAAATATTTCCCATCGTACTGTCTTCCCAGCCACCTACAATAATTGGAATGTTTTTCTCTACAGCGGCAAGCATCCATGAATCTTTTGGATCAATTTCATAATACTGCTCCAATACTCCGCTACGAATCATTTGAAACATAAACTCATGTGGGAAATAGCGCTCGCCTTTTTCCTCAGCCGATTTCCATAGATCTACAATATGTTTTTGCAAACGACGGAAAGCTTCCTCTTCAGGAATGCAGGTGTCGGTAACACGATTTAGTCCTTTTTCCAATAGCTCCCATTCTTGCTCTGGGGTCAAATCACGGTAATTGGGAATGCGCGTATAGTGACTATGCGCTACCAAATTCATCAAATCTTCTTCAAGGTTAGCCCCAGTACAGGATATGATATGAATTTTATCCTGACGAATCATCTCGGCCAACGAAACACCCAACTCAGCAGTGCTCATCGCTCCTGCAAGGGTAAGCATCATTTTTCCTCCTTCAAGTAGGTGGGTTTCATATCCTTTTGCCGCATCTTTTAACGCCGCAGCATTGAAATGACGGTAGTGGTGATCTATAAATTGAGAGATAGGACCTTTATTCATGAAACGAAGATAAAAAGAAAAAACACATCCACATCGAGACGCGAAATTTTGCATCTTTACGGATAAAACACCGAAACCTCTTCTTGAGATTTTCGCTGAATATCGGGCACCCAACATTCATCCATTGGCCGAGCAACAGGTATGAGCAAAAAGGCACGTTCGTTTTCGGGACGTCCAAGAAGTTCGCCTAAAAAGCCCATTGGACTCGGAGTATGTGTCAATGAAACAAGTCCTAATTGATGAATGGCCGAAAGTAAAAAACCACAGGCTATGCCTACCGATTCATTGACATAATAATTCTGTGTTTTTTGACCATTCGCTGTAAGGTCGTACGGTTTTTTGAAGACAATGATGAGATAGGGGGCCGTCTCCAAAAACGGCTTTTGCCAAACTGTTCCAAAGGGTTTTAAGTCCTTGATCCAATCTTGGTTCATACGGCCGTGATAGTTTTGGTATTCTTCCTGCTCTGCTGCTTCTCGAATTTTCTTTTTCAGCTCCGGGTTGCTCACCGCACAGAAAGTCCAGGGTTGTTTATTTGCCCCCGAAGGAGCTGAGCCCGCAATGGCCAGTAATTCTTGGATAATTTCTTTCGGAATCGGTTCAGATGAAAATTCCCGAACAGAACGCCTCTTGAGCATTTGTTGTTCAAGAGCCTTGCCTTCTGCTTGGATCAATGCGTCATCCTTTTTTTCTTGTTCAAAGCGAACATAGGGCAACCCATTTATAACTTGCTTATCCGCCATTTGTACCCTCCTTCCACCAGTGCTTGTCGGCATAAAACGTTCCGAAGGGTAAAAGAGAAACCAAGCCACTACGAACAAACAGAGAGAAATTCCAGTTTTGATCGACTTTAACTAATACCAATAATAAAATATAGGCGACAAATAAAAATCCATGTGCCATTCCAACTAATTTAACTGCCTCTGGAGAATCAAATCCATACTTTAATGGCATGGCAATAAATAGCAAAATAAGGAAAGACAGTCCTTCTAAGAAGGCTATAAGTCGAAATCGGCCCAAATGGCTAGTCAAATTCATGCTTGCAATATTGCCGAAATCGCTATTTAAAGCAAGCTAAATCCCTTTTATAAAACGCAAAATTATGGAGGATCAATTAAGCCAACAAGTTCTTTAAATGGATACATTGCAAGTCACCCGGAGGATATGGCAACTGCTCGCAGGCGTATCCATTGGCCTGTAGCAGCACATCAACATAAGCCATATAAGGGTCTTCTTCTTGTGCGGCCAATAGTTGTTTGATTGCCATTTTCGACTGCCCTTCTATGGTATAAATAAAGGCCAGATTGCGCAAATGCAATGCTTGATAGTCGGCCTTTTGCTTGTCAAAAAGTTCCATCAAAGCCAAGGCTCCTTCCTTATTATTAATCATCAAAGCTGCCCAGGCTAAATGATTCAATACCGCACTAAAAGCAGGATCTATCAAATAGGCTTTTTCAAAACAGACAATAGCAGCTTCCCACTGAGCAAGATGCAAGAGATAAAAGCCCTTGTTATTCAGTGCATCCGCTTCTAAAATATCTCCTTCCAATCCTGGCAAGGCTTGGTCAATTCGTGCGATGGCAGAATCGATATCCCCTAGGGTAAAATATTCTTCGGCCTCACTAAAAGCCTGCATCACTTCTTCCGGTAGCTCCATTATTTCTGAATATCCAGTTTTAGGAAATCGATAATTGTTCCATTCAAGAGTTGTGCTTTCACCTCATCACTCAAATCAGATTCCTCAATGAATTTACCATGTTCCAAATCGCCGAGTGGGAATGGATAATCGGTTCCGTAGGCGATCTTATCTACGCCTATCGTTTGAATCAAGAATTTTAAGGCATCGATATCATGCGTTATTCCATCCACCCAAAAACGACCAACATAATCACGTGGATCTTGAATTTTATTTACATCACATAGGTCTGGACGACAATGCCATCCATGCGAAACCCGACCAATAGTGAATGGGAATGAACCTCCCCCATGGGCAAACATCACGCGCAGTTTCGGGTACTTATCGAAGATGCCACCAAATATCATCGAACAAATCGCCAAGGAGGTCTCAGCTGGCATACCCACCAACCAAGGAAGGAAATACTTCGGCATTTTGTCTTGTCCCATCATATCCCAAGGATGAACAAATACCGCCATATCCAAACGTTCGCAGGCTTCATAAAATGGATGAAAAATAGGGTCGTCGAGGTTTTTATCTTCAATATGACTCCCAATCTCAATTCCCTTTAAGCCCAATTCTTTACAGCGCTCAAGTTCTTGAATCGCCATTGGAATATCCTGCATTGGCAAGGTTCCTAGTCCGACAAAGCGAGTTGGATGATCATTTTGAACGCCTGCTAAATGGTCATTTAAAAACATGGACCAATCGAGCGTATGTTCTGCTTTCGCCCAATAGTTGAATAAAACAGGGACGGTACAAAGCACCATCCTATCCACTCCATTTGCATCCATATCTTTTAGGATTGCATCTGGACTCCAGCAGTTCTCCTCAATTTCGCGGAAGAACTTACCATCGTCGCGCATCATATTGGCAAAACCTGGTCGATGGTGATCGAGGTGGATAAAACCTCCATAGCCATATTTCTCTTTTAAGGAAGGCCAGGATTCAGGAAGAATATGTGCGTGCGAATCGATTTTCATGCTTTATGGATTGGTGAATCCGACAAAAATACAAAAAATCAAACGGCCTCTCGCGGTGCGAAAATCCAATTCAAAAATCCCCAGTTCCAAGCATCATTAATATGGTAAAGAATGATTTGGCCTTTGAGTTTGTAATTTTGGAATTTATTCATGTTTGAATCGAAAACGCAGCGTTATAATTAAAGGAATAGTCATAAAACATTAATTTGCGGTATGAAATATTTTTTGACTCTTTGTAGCTTTCTATTCTTGGTGCAAATGGGATTTTCTCAGACTGAATTTAAAAGATCTCAGGATTGGGAAGCCATCAAAAGTGATGCAAAGAAAAACAAGAAACTCATCTTTCTCGATGCCTATACCGACTGGTGTGGCTGGTGCAAGGTGATGGATAAAAACACCTTCTCCGATAAGGCCATTGGGGGTATGATGAACCAGTATTTCGTCAACTATAAACTGGAAATGGAAAAGGAAGACTTGGGACAACAAATTGCGTTGAAATATGCAATCACCTCATATCCTTCCTTCCTGGTATTTGATAGCGAAGGCAACTTGGTCTATACCATTGTAGGCTACCAAGCTCCGGCTGATTTTATGAAAACCTTATTCAAATTGATGAACCCAAGTTTACTCGAAGAACGTCCGGGATACGCCCAAAAATTCGATGCTGATCAATACCCTGATTTTTATTTAAAAGCGATGGGAATGAAGGGCAAGAAGAAGTTTCCTGATGCCGAGGATTTTAATAAATGGATTTCAAAAAACAAGAATTTTAGTAAGGAAGTTAATTTCACCGTACTTAAACGTTTCTATTATCTGGCGAATGAAAAAACACAACAGTTATTTTGGGAACAGCGTTTATCCATCGACTCACTCTATGGCCACGATTTCGCCAATGACCTTGCCTCCAACATGACCTATATCCGGTCGTCAAGTTTTGCAAAAGAGAAAAAAGACGCGGAGTTCGAACAGTTCCTCGCAGAAAAGCTCCCTCTGCTAGACGATAAGAAAGAGATGGAGAAATCCTTTAAGTTCTATTATTATGGCGCCACGGAGAATTGGAAAAAACTCGACCAAATGCTCAGCGCCAAGTACAAGGAAGAAGGAATCGAGCCGGTTAGCTTCTGGAACCAGAAATGCTGGGACATCTATGAAAAGTCGAACGATACTGCTTTAATCGCCAAGGCCATTGGGTGGATTGCCGAAGTCTGCAAGGTCGATGATGATTATAACCACCTTGATACCTATGCGGCCCTGTTGTATAAGGCGGGAGAACTCGCAGCTGCTAAAGAAATGGCCGAGGTTGCAATTACAAAAGGGAAAGCGGAAAACCTGAAAGTGGAAGGCACCGAAGAGTTAATGGAGAAAATTAACAAAGCCTTGGAAGCGCAAAAGCCAGAAGAATAAACGAATTGCGTGATATAGGTCACTTTTTCACGTTTTTCTTAGTGGTATCTTGCAGTACAATACAACGAATTGCATGTAGATGTTGTCTTGCTAATAGCACTCATTATGAAAACGAAACTCAGCCTTTTTAGCATATTTCTTTCCTTGTTCCTTGTTCAGGCTTGCAAGGAGAAAGAACCCGTACTAACTCCACAACCCCTCGCAGGGAATATTTCTGTTAATCTAAAGCATCAGGTGAATGGTTCACCGGCCGAGCTTGACCAATACTTGTATATGACGCAAGCCGGTGATAGCTTTCAAGTGACCTTGCTTCAATACTACCTCAGCAATTTTGAGTTTCATAGTCCAGAAAACGGATGGGAGAAAATGGATCATTATCAATTGGTTCGTTTAAAAGATGCCAATACGTTCAATTTTGACTTCGAAATGCCTTTCGGTAACTACGATTCACTTCGTTTCTATGTGGGTCTTGATAGTGCCGCGAACCACGATATCGATCGCGTAGGTGATTTAGATGCTGGCTATGGTATGATTTGGACTTGGAATTCAGGCTATATATTCTATATGTTCGAAGGGAAATTTGTGAATGATAATGATGTGGTTTTACCTTTTGCTTACCATATCGGTGGCGATAGCTACTTGCTCGAATACGCCTTGCCAATTGCGAGCACGAAATCTATAAGTGCAAACAGCACCAATGCTACCATCGATTTAAAACTTGAATTGGATCAGATCTTCGACTCTCCAAATAAGATAGAATTGAATAAAGTACCTTTGGTTTCGCATACGTTTGATGAACCCGCCTTGAGTCGCCAATTAATGGATAACCTTTTAGACGCCTTTATTGCAGAATGAAAATAAAGTATAGCTTCTTCCTTATTGCCTCGATTGCCAGCTTTAGTTTGCTTCTCGAATCGTGCAAACCAGACGAACCAGATGACCCTATTCAATCGGGTCCCACCGCCTATCTTCTGGATATCCCTGGCAACTGGCCTAAGCCGAATATCCTTCCAGAAAACCCCTTAACGGTCGAAGGAGTTGCATTAGGAAGAAAACTATTTTATGATAAAATGCTTTCAGGCAATGGCACCCAAGCCTGTGCAGATTGTCACCACCAAAGTGATGGATTCACCGACTTAGGCAAACAATTCAGCATCGGCTCAAAAGGAGATATCGGCACTAAGAACAGTATGCCACTCTTCAATCTCAACTGGGCTACTGGCTATTTCTGGAACGGCCGACAACCTACCTTAGAATCTCTCATCAAAGAGCCGATGGAGGCCCATATTGAGATGAATTTGAAGATAGACGAGGCCGTTAACAAAGTAAAGGCAGATCCAAATTATCCTGCCCTGTTTGAAGCAGCCTTTCCAAATCAAGGTGTGAGCGAATTAACCCTTCGTTATGCCATGGCGCAGTTTTTACGCACCATCTTAAGTGGCAATACCGCTTGGGATAAAGCCTTCCAAGCCAATCCTGCAAATCCACAAAAGACCATGACTCCCGCTCAAGCGCGTGGATATCTTGCTTTTATTGATGAGAACAAAGGCGACTGCTTTCATTGTCATAGCCCATTAAACCCATTTTTCGGCAATAGCAATGAACGCGAATTTGCCAATAACGGACTCGATGCTACGCCCGATTCTGGGTATTTCATTGCAACGGGAAACATGAACGACTTTGGCAAGTTCAAGACCCCCAGCTTGCGCAACCTTGCTTATACCGCACCCTACATGCATGATGGACGTTTTGCTACTTTGATGGAAGTGCTTGGCCATTATGATGAAGGCATCACCTACAGCACAACTGTGGATCCTGTTATCGTAAAACACATGGACCCGAATGATAATTTCAAACCAGTTCCTCGTCTTTCACAACAGGACAAAGAAGATATTATTGCGTTTTTGATGATGTTAACAGACAGCACGCTTGTTACAAATCCGGCATTTTCGAAACCTTAAATTAAGGAACTTTTTCCATTTATTCTTGCTATGCTCGATTCTAGCATTTGCCCAAGCCTGCAAGAAAAAGCCACCAGAAACCACCACAGTATTAACAGCCTATACCTTAAATATTCCAGGCAATTGGCCAAAGCCCAATATCCTTCCAGAAAATCCATTAACAGTTGAAGGTGTTGCTTTAGGACGAAAATTATTCTATGATAAAATGCTTTCGGGAAATGGCACCCAAGCTTGCGCGGATTGTCACCACCAAAGTGATGGATTCACCGACTTTAGCAAACAATTTAGCATAGGTTCAAAAGGCGATATCGGTACAAGAAATAGCATGCCCTTATTCAACCTAAACTGGTCTAGCGGTTACTTTTGGAACGGACGACAACCCACTCTGGAGTCACTTATCAAAGAACCTATGGAGGCCCATAATGAGATGAATCTTCAGATTGAAGATGCCGTTGACAAATTAAATGCCGACCCTGAATACCCCAAACTTTTTAACGCAGCCTTTCCAAATCAAGGAATCAGTGAACTGACCCTGCGTTACGCCATGGCGCAATTCTTACGCACCATCATAAGTGGCAATACTGCTTGGGATAGAGCATTTATGGCTAATCCCGGAAATCCGCAAAAAACCATGACCCCTGCTCAAGCAAGAGGATATATTGCTTTTATCGATACGGGAAAGGGTGACTGTGTGCATTGCCATCTTACATTTAGTCCCTTTTTAAATAACCTAAATGAACGTGAATTTACCAATAATGGCTTGGATGCCAACCCAGACTCTGGCTATTTTAAGGCAACAGGAAATCCTAACGATTTTGGCAAGTTCAAGACAGCAAGCTTGCGCAACCTTGCTTTTACTGCGCCCTACATGCACGATGGACGCTTTTCAACTTTAAAAGAAGTGCTTCATCACTACAATACTGGATTCGTGTTTTCAACCAATCTTGACCCCATGTTATTTAAGCACCTCGATGGGAACTTTACCCCAAAACCTCGCATGACCGAGCAAGATATGGAAGATATCATCGAATTTTTAATGATGTTAACCGATTCAACACTAATCACAAATCCGGCATTTTCGAAACCGTAAGGGCGAGAGTTCGAGGTTTCGAGGTTGAGAGATTGCGAGAGTTCAAGGTTTCGAGAGATCGAGATTACGAGAGGTCGAGATATCCGGTCACTGACTGCGTGCGCCGTAGCTTTTTCAGCGTAGGAGTAGCCTGTCGAAGTGGCAAGGAGTGCGGAGACTTCCAGACTATCAGATTTCCAGACAGCAAGACAAAATGCATGTCGTTTTCCACAGTAACGGAATCCTGAAATTCTTAACAAATAATCTGCTTCCCTATATTCTCTGTGCCCTATACCCTTTGCCCTGAGCCCTTTGCCCTGAGCCCTTTGCCCTTTGCCCTTTGCCCCGAGCCCTTTGAAAAAAAATCCCCGATAACTCAAGGCTACCGGGGATTTCAGAATAAGATATAATTCAGCTTAGTTCAAGATTTGTTTTACCAATTCCGCTGCTTCTTTCAATTGGATGGCAGAATAAACTTTCAATCCAGAATCGTCAATTAGTTTTTTGCCTTCTTCAGCGTTGGTTCCTTGCAAACGAACGATGATTGGAACTGGAATATCTCCAATGTTTTTGTAAGCATCAACTACTCCCTGAGCAACACGGTCGCAACGAACGATTCCACCAAATACATTGATCAAAATTGCTTTTACGTTCGGGTCAGAAAGGATGATACGGAAACCGGCTTCTACCGTTTGTGCATTGGCAGAACCACCCACATCTAAGAAGTTAGCAGGCTCACCACCTGATAATTTGATGATATCCATGGTTGCCATGGCTAATCCTGCACCGTTTACCATACAGCCCACGTTTCCGTCGAGTTTTACATAGTTAAGGTTGGATTTTTTTGCTTCTACTTCGGTTGGGTCTTCTTCGCTTTCATCACGGAGTCCTTCAAGGTCTTTATGACGGTAGAGTGCGTTTTCATCCAAAGATACTTTTGCGTCTACTGCCAAGATGCGGTCGTCAGAAGTTTTCAAAACCGGATTGATTTCGAACATGTCTGAATCGATGCCTACATAAGCTTTATAAAGTGACATCACGAATTTCACCATCTCTTTGTTGGCTTGTCCGGTGAGCCCAAGGTTATACGCGATTTTTCTCGCTTGAAAACCAGTCAATCCCGTTACAGGATCGATCCATTCTTTATGGATTTTCTCTGGAGTATTTTCAGCCACTTCTTCGATATCCATTCCACCTTCTGTGGTATAAATGATTACGTTTTGGCTAGTTTGACGGTCGAGAAGTACCGACATATAAAATTCGTTTGGCTCAGAAGCACCTGGATAATACACGTCTTCTGCCACCAATACTTTGCTTACTAATTTCCCTTTAGGGCCGGTTTGAATCGTTACCAAAGTTCCACCGAGAATATTTGTAGCAATTTCTTTGGCTTGATCGAGGTTCTTAGCCAAGGCCACACCACGCTGGTCTTTCCCGATGATGCTTCCTTTTCCGCGTCCACCTGCGTGAATTTGCGATTTTAATACAACCCAGTCTTGACCCGATTTCGCCTGCATTTGTTTTGCCGCTTCGACTGCCTCTTCTGGTGTATTTGCTACGATACCATTCTGAATGGTAACCCCGTAAGTTTTAAGAATTTCTTTTGCTTGGTATTCGTGAATGTTCATATTCTCGTTTTTAAAAGATGCGCAAAAATAGGTTTTGCAGAGGAAGCCTGCAAGGAAGAAAGAAAGCTTTCTCTGAGACGATGAGAGGGTGAGACTTGAGAGGGTGAGACAAATCAGTTTTCAACTCACCACGCTGAGCTATACGCCTTTTTAGTATATTGCAGGCTATGGCTCAAGTGAAATCCTTTTTGTCCGGTTTATTATTGCTTCTAACTCTGGTCTTTGCTGACTTAGATAGTTTGCAGGCTCAGGTAGACACCAATTGGGTGAGCCAACCAGATACAGCGGAACTTTATAAAGTTACCCGCTTTGATGGGCACTATTATGTGGGGAAAATCACCCGCATTGACGCACGAGAAATTGAAATGGTTTTGAGTTACCGTGGACCCTTGGTTATTCCAACCTATTTAATTCAAAGCATTATACGGGTTGATAAAAAACAATTGAACAAGGAAGGCGAATATGCCGCAACTGAAAACACCCTGGGACAATATGTTCTAAATGCTAACGCATATTCGCTTGGTAAGGGCAAGCTATCTATGGGAGGAAGCATCATTGGGCCAGATTTAACATTTGGAATTACCGACCGACTGAGTGCCCGATTCACGACCACCTGGCTGATGACTCCAGCTCTGGCAACTATTGATTATCAAATACCATTGCGTGAAAAGTTCAATGTAAAACTTGGGGCAATGGGCGCCTGGGGAACTTGGAATTTACCAGAAGGCGGTATGGTCATGCCTTACCTTGGTATTACATTTGGCTCACGAGAAAAAAACGTAACCCTTACTGGTGGTTATGGTCAACTCTTTGGCTGGACCGGTCCTTCTCCCGTATGGTATTCTAGCTTTTCATTCATGAATAAAGTAAATAATCGGTGGAGTATTGTTTTTGATTCCTATTTAAGCGGCTATGAATACACCCAGCAATGGGGCGGCTGGAACGGAAACAGGAGTGAAACCTATACCGAATACAATGGAATGATGGCTTTAGCCGCGCGCATTGACAATAACAAAGGAGGACACTTCCAATTCGGAGGCGGCATGGTAAACGTAGATGGCGAATTGCTGCCTCTTCCAGTGCTTCAGTTCTTCCAACGTTTTTAGATTCCGCGAATAACTTCCATCCATTCGTCTAATTAATAGAATCCCCTTTTCCCTATCTTCGCCCTCCATGGTTGAAGCGATTGGCATACGAAAGAAATATGGATCTTTAGAAGTTCTAAAGGATGTTCACCTGAATGTTCAGGAAGGAGAAATTGTGAGCATTGTTGGGGCATCTGGTGCCGGCAAATCTACCCTCCTGCAAATTTTAGGAACCCTCGACCTCGCGGATGAAGGAGAGCTTATCATTCGTGGCGAATCGCTATTAAAACTCAATAAAAATGCCTTGGCCGACTTTCGAAATCGTCACCTTGGCTTTGTTTTTCAATTTCATCATTTGCTGCCAGAATTTACCGCATTAGAAAACGCCTGCTTTCCCGCCTTTATTCAAGGGATGAAAAAAGAAGTGGCGGAACAAAAAGCCAAAGAACTGCTCGAGCGACTCGGACTCAAAGACCGCATGCAGCATAAGCCTTCCGAGCTGTCTGGAGGGGAGCAACAACGTGTAGCGGTAGCGCGTGCACTTATCAATAAACCCGCTGTAGTTTTTGCCGATGAACCAAGCGGTAACTTGGATTCGAAAAATTCACGCGAACTCCATGATCTGTTCTTCCAATTAAGAGAAGAACTCAATCAAACTTTCATCATTGTTACCCATAACGAAGAACTGGCAGCAAAAGCAGACCGCTGCCTAACTATTCGCGATGGACGTATTGAAGAATAGCATCCATGATTGATATCCATGACATCCTTAAAAAACACTGGGGCTATGAGCACTTTCGTCCCTTGCAGCAGGATATCATCAACTCGGTATTGGATGGAAAAGATACCTTAGCCCTACTACCTACCGGTGGGGGAAAATCAATATGTTTCCAGGTTCCTGCCATGGCACAGGAAGGAATATGTATTGTAGTATCTCCGCTCATTGCATTGATGAAAGATCAGGTCGAGAATCTCCTCAAACGAGACATCCCCGCCGTGGCCATCTTTTCTGGCATGAGCTACCGACAAATCGACCAAGAGCTAGATAAATGCATTCTTGGAAAATATAAATTCCTATACGTTTCACCAGAACGCCTCAAAACAGAAATCTTCAAGGCCCGAATGCCTCAGATGAAGGTTAATCTTCTGGCGATTGATGAAGCACATTGCATCTCACAGTGGGGTTACGATTTTCGTCCGGAATACTTGCAAATTGCCGAAATCAGGAAATTCACCAAAGCGCCAATTCTAGCACTTACCGCTACTGCAACAGCTACAGTGGTGGAGGATATTCAAGTCCGTTTGGAATTTGCCAAGCCTCATGTTTTTCGCAAAAGCTTTGAACGCAGCAATCTGCACTATATCGCTATTAAAGAGGAAGATAAACTGGGAAGAATCTTAAAGCTCTGCAAAGGCTTTCAAGGTACGGGTATCATCTATGCACGAAATCGCAAACTATGCCGCGACATTGCCGAGTACTTGCATCAACATGGCATTTCTTCGGATTATTACCATGCAGGCTTAGACGCCATCCATCGCAGCAAAAAACAAGAAGCGTGGATCGAAAACCGCATCCGTGTTATCGTTTCAACCAATGCCTTTGGAATGGGTATCGATAAACCAGATGTGCGCTTTGTGCTCCATTACGAAATGCCCGATAGCTTAGAAGCATACTACCAAGAAGCCGGACGTGCTGGTAGAGATGAGAAAGAAGCCCATTGTATAGCCCTAGTACAAGACCATGATAAAATTCGTGCCTTCGAACAGCTCGACAAATCATACCCTAGCTATGAAGAGGTCGCACGGATTTATGAAATGCTCTGCAACCATTTTCAAATTGCCATCCATAGCGGAATGATGCGCGAGGTGGAATTCGATATGCTTCAGTTTGCTGCGGAAATGGGACTATCAGCCAGCGCGGTTTTCAATGCCTTGCGGATTCTAGAACTCGAAGATATCCTTTCCCTTTCCGAAGCTATTCACCAGCCAGCCCAGCTCCACTTTTTGGTGAATAATACCATTTTGTATGATTTCGAATTGCGCAACCCCAAAATTGCCCCAGTACTTCAACTCCTTCTTCGTACCTATGGCGGACTCTTCGATCAATACAAGCGAATCGATGAAAACTACCTAGCGAGAAAAAGCCGGGTTCCTGTTGGCGATCTTATCAAACTTTTAGAAAAACTCAAGGAACATGAGCTCTTAGATTATATCCCTGCGCGCGACAAACCAACTCTTACCTTTTTATGCGCTCGAGAACATAAACTACATTACGATCAAGCCGCAATCAAAAAACGGAAAGAAGATGCCCATAAGCGACTCGAGCTGGTCTTCGACTATGCCTTGCGAACAGAAGAATGCAGGAGTCGTATGTTATTGCAGTACTTTGATGAAGCAGATGCACCCTTGTGCGGACAATGTGATTTCTGCTTGAAAGATAAAAATCATTCAAAAACAGAAAATGAATACCGCGAATGGGCAGAAAAGCTGATTAAATCGGATATTCGCACCCTCAATGAAATGGTGACGAGCATGGGATACTGGCATGAAGAAGGTCTTTCACTTGCCCTACAACACCTCTTGGATGAAGGATTAATTCGATTAGACGATCAGCAAAAACTGCTTTGGATAGAAAGCCACTAAAACGTATCAGCTTCACAGTAGTCAATGACCTGAGCTACGACCAACGCATGCAACGTATCTGCACAAGTTTGGCACAGAATGGCTTTGAGGTGACACTTATCGGTCGAAAACTGCCCAATTCTAAGCCGCTTCCAGAATTTGTATTTAAAACAGTGCGTCTTCCTTTTTTCTTCCGATCGGGCAAAGCGTTTTACTTTGAAGTGCAGATTCGTTATTTCTTCTATTTGCTCTTTCATACCTATGAATACTATGGTGCAGTTGATTTAGACACCGTACTCCCAAATTTGCTGGTAGCACGGCTGAAAGGAAAAAAATGGGTGTATGATGCCCATGAATATTTTACAGAAGTGCCCGAGGTGGTGCGTCGACCAAGAGTTCAACGCATCTGGAAATGGGTAGAAAAAATCAGCGTACCCAGAGCTGATATCGCCTATACCGTAAGTCCGGGCTTGGCTTCACTTTTTGAAAATCAATACGGAAAAACATTTGGCATAGTGCGCAATGTTCCTTTCAAATCACACTTAAGCATACAAAAAACGGAACCCCCTTTTATCCTCTATCAAGGTGCATTGAATGAAGGAAGATGTATTGAGTATCTAATTCCTGCGATAAAAGGATTACCCATTCAACTAAAAATTGCCGGCGAAGGGGATTTGAGTGAATCATTACGCATGCTCAGCAAAGAAATGAATATGGACGACCAGGTTCAATTCCTTGGTTACATTCAACCCGATGCACTAAAACAGATTACGCCTCAAGCGACAATTGGATTTAACGTACTAGAAAACAAAGGGTTAAGCTACTATTATTCGCTAGCCAATAAATGCTTCGATTACCTTCAGGCAGAAGTTCCCTGCATTTGTAGTCCCTTCCCAGAATATTTAGACCTTGCAAATGCACATCCCGCTTTTATTTTTGCCGCAGCGAACGAAGCAGATATTCGTCTAGCTATTAAAGAAGTAATCGAGCAACCTGAAAAATACCAAGCTCTGCGTGAAGCCTGCATTGAGGCAAAAGAGACCCTAAATTGGGAAACAGAAGAACGCATCTTGTTGGCGCTGTATGAAGAGCAAAGCTGAACATATCCATTTAATTGCCTTTGATGTGCCTTGGCCTGCCAATTACGGCGGAGTGATTGATATCTTCTACAAACTCAAAGCGCTCCATGCCCAAGGTGTGCGCGTAACCTTACATTGTTATCAATATGGAAGGGAGAATAGTAAGGAACTTACCAAATACACTGATAAGGTCTTCTATTATAAACGACGCACATTCAAAAACCCTTTTTACAGCAAGCTACCCTATATCGTCGCTTCAAGAAATACCAGCGAACTCTTGGAGAATTTATTGATGGATGAGGACCCGATTATATTTGAAGGACTGCATTGCTGCTATTACCTGAATCATTCCCTGCTTAAAAAGCGGATAAAGATTGTACGCACCCATAACGTAGAGCATGAGTATTATAGCAAGCTCGAAGAAGTAGAAGAGAACTTTTTCAAGAAGTATTTTTTCAGGATTGAAAGTGAGCGATTAAAGAAATTTGAAAATCAGCTCAAACATGCCAGCTTAATTGCCGCTATCTCTCCATCTGACTATAGTCACTTCCATAAAAAATTTACTCAGACGATTTACTTGCCCGCTTTCCATCCCAATGCATCTATTAGTAGTGTCATGGGTCAGGGCAAATATGCCTTTTACCATGGAAACTTATCGGTGGGAGAAAACGACGTGGCTGCCCGTTTCTTAGTGAATGAAGTATTTGATGAGCCCATCTTTCCTCTCATCATTGCGGGGAGTCATCCATCGAGTGAATTATTAAAGAGCCTGGAAGATAAGCCGCATATACAACTCATGAATCACCTGAATTCCGAAGAAATGCTGAACTATGTTCAAGATGCGCATATCAATATTCTTCCTACATTTCAAAGCACAGGCATCAAACTAAAACTCATCAACTCCCTCTTTGTGGGTCGGTTTTGTATTGCCAACAATTTGATGGTAGCCAATACCGGACTTGAAAGATTCTGTGTGGTGGCCAATACGGCAGGACAAATGAAAAAGGAGGTAAAGAAACTTGTTAAAAAAGAGTTTAACGCTGATGACCGAAATGAAAGAAAACTAGGTTTAGAGGATAGTTTTTCTACCCATAAAAGCGCTTCCTTCTTAATGAATGCTATCCGTTCAGTGAAGAAGTAGCTTGAATCTTTCCAGACTCACATCGATAAATCTTTCCGAAAAACTTATTTATCAAACGGTAATCATGTGTTGCCATAAAAATAGCGGTGCCTTTGGTGCTAATCTCTTTCAATAGCTTCATAATATCATCTGCCACTTCTGGATCTAAATTACCGGTTGGCTCATCGGCTAAAATAATTTCAGGATTATTGAGTAAAGCACGAGCAATTACTACCCTTTGTTGTTCACCACCTGATAATTCGAAAGGCATTTTAAAATCTTTGGTACTCAGGCCAACCAAACTAAGAACTTCTTTCATACGTTCCTTTCGCTTTGCAGCATCCTTCCACCCGGTGGCTCGGAGTACAAAATCCAAGTTTTCAGCGACAGTGCGATCAGTAAGCAACTGAAAGTCTTGAAATACGATACCAAGCTTCCTTCTTAAGAGATGCACTTTCGACTTAGTAATCTTTTTTAAATCGGTATCCGCAACCAGTCCTTCTCCATCTTTAAGAGGCAATTCACCATACAATGTTTTAAGCAGGCTTGATTTTCCACTTCCAGTCTTGCCAATTAAGTAAACAAATTCGCCAGAATGAATCTGTAAATCAACTTCATTCAGAATCATATTTGATCCCTGATACACATTTACGCCGCGCAAACTAATTACTTCTTTACTCATGAATTTTAACTAGATTGAGGTCAAATCTCAGGGTAAAATTATTAATAACATAAAAAAAAATACATTTCCTTGATAGTATTAACGTAAGTGATGCGAATTTTTCTAAATTTGCGCTGATTCAATAGAAATCGATAACAATACAAATCGTTATGACATTTAACACCAAGACCGGTACGTTCGCACTTTTAACCGCAGTAGTATTCCTCGCTGCTTGTTCCAACGTGAAAAAAGCGGCCAAGAACTTTGATGAAGGAACCAAGTATCAGGCAGAGCCTGAAGTATTAGAACTTCATGGTGACTCTGTGGAATATCAGGTTACTTTAAATATTGACCCTAACAAACTTGACCCTAAAGTAATGGTTGATTTAAACCCAACTTTGGTCTATGGTGATTCTATGCTGGCTCGCCCTCAAGTTACGGTTCGCGGAGAAAAGTCAAAAGGCTCCAAAGGAAAAGGAACAACTAGCATTACAAGCAAAGAAGGTGGCAAAGTAACTTTCAAAGACAAATTCAAGTATGAGCCTTCCATGAAGAACTCAGAATTGAAAGCGATGCCTACCGTTAACTTGAAAGGATATGATCCAGTTCAAGATCAATGTATCCAAGGGGATACCGTTGTCATTGCCTCTGGTATCGTAACAACCCATGAACTTGGGAATAATGGAGAAAATATTCTTGAAAGTGGAGACTCGTATGAGCCAATTTTCAGAGATGTAAATATTGAATTATACTACCTCATCAACTCTTCAAACTTCAACCCTAACTTTAGGGTTAAATCTGCAGGAATCAACAACAAAGAGCAGTTGAAACAAATGAAGGCCCTTGGTGAAGACACCGTATACTTGATTAAAGGAATTTCCATCCATGGTAAAGCATCTCCGGATGGGGAAATGAAAATCAATGAGAAACTTTCTCAAAAACGTACGGATAACACCTTCAAATATCTAACGAAGCAATTGAAAAAAATGGGCTTCGATGAGGTAAACGATTCAGCTTATACCTTGAACTCTACCATGACCGAAGATTGGGAAGGTTGGAAAAAACTTGTTGCAGCATCAAACTTGGCCGATAAAGACCAAATCTTGGCTATCATGAATAGCTCAATGACCAATGATGCAAAAGAAGCTAAAATCAAAAGCAAACATGCCAAGTCTTATGGTAAAATGAAAAACGACATGCTTCCAAAGCTGCGTCGTGCAACTGTAAGTTTTAACAGACAACAACCTTTGAAAACAAACGAAGAATTGTTGACTTACAAAAACAACCTAAAAGGACTTGAAGTAGTTGAACTTTTGCAGTTGGCTCGTATCGTTGAATCATCAGATGAAAAGATTCGTGTTTACCAAGAAGTGAAAAATCGTGATGCAAACGATTGGAGAGTATATAACAATATCGGATATGTACATTTAACCAATGGCGACCCAGCGAAAGCAGTTCCAATGTTGGAAAAAGCGAATGGCTTAAATCCGAACAATGCTATTATTCTAAATAATTTAGGTGTGGCTTCGGCTATGACTAAAGATTATGTCAATGCTGCTAATTTTTACAAACAAGCAAAAGCTGCTGGTGCAAATGTTGAGAATAACGTAGGCATGTTGGAATACCGCCAAGGTCACTACCAACAAGCAGTTGACAATTTGAAAGGTGATGCAACTTGCCAGTTTAATACCGCTCTATCTTTCTTGATGAAAGGCGATTACGGAAAAGCAAAAGAAACACTTGAGTGCATCAAATTAGAAAATCGCGACGCACGTTACTACTACTTGTACTCAGTATTGGGCGCACGTACCAATAACTTGGAAATGGCTACTTCTAACCTAACACGTTCTATCCAATTGGACGGAAAAATGCGTGACATGGCGAAAAACGATCTTGAGTTCAGAAGAATTAAAGAACGTGCTGAATTCCAAAATGCATTGCGCTAAGCATTAATCATATTTTAAAGGAAAGCCTCAACACTAGTTGGGGCTTTTTTTTTACTAAAGACAGTCAGACTTTCAGACAGTCAGACTTTCAGACAGTCAGACTTTCAGACAGCCAGACAACCTGACAGCCAGGCAATTAGACAAAAGCAGTCGGGTCGACTGTGTGCGCCAAAGCGGCTCGATAACTATCGGGAGCGAAGGTGTGTCTTGGCCTAAGCAAGCCACAGGATCGAGAACCTTTTGGGCTTAAGATAAAGTGCCCAAGAAGCTATAAGTCTAGAAATCTAAACTAACTTCCAGTCAATCGGAGCTTGCCCTTTGGCTATTAACCAATCATTGCACTGAATAAAATGATTGTTACCAAACCAATAACCTCGGTTGGCGCTTAATGGAGAAGGATGTCCCGATTCCAATACCAAGTGTTTATTCCGGTCTATCATCTTTCCCTTCTTCTTGGCGAATCCTCCCCAAAGCAAAAAAACGACCCCTTCGCATTTCACATTGACTAGCTCAATAACACGGTCGGTAAAGATCTCCCAACCCTTCCCCTGATGTGAGCCGGCTTCGCCCTGACGAACCGTGAGGGTGGCATTCAATAACAGCACCCCTTGCTCTGCCCAAGGTCGCAAATCTCCACTCTTTGGATACGCTAACCCCACTTCGCGCTGAAGTTCTTTAAAGATGTTCTGGAGTGAGGGCGGGTGTGGAATTCCCTCATTCACGGAAAAGCATAATCCATGTGCTTGGTTGGGGCCATGATATGGATCCTGTCCAAGGATAACAACCTTAGTTTTAAGAAAATGACACAAGTTAAATGCAGAATATACTTTCTGCTCTGGCGGATAAATGGATACATTTCCGTTTCGCTCCTTGTGAAGAAACTGTTCCAAATCTAAAAAATAAGCTGACCCAAATTCCTCATGGAGGAGTTCAAGCCAGCTTTTTTCCAGATGGATGCCCATATTAGAGCTTATAAATCCAATTGAACTGGTCTTCAATCTGACCCGTTTTTATTTGTTCCATAGCCAAGCGAACCTTACCGTACCATTCCCAGGTATCTAGTCCTCCGAGTTGAATATCTTCTCCTTCGAAATGAATCAATTCAATTTGAGCAACAGTTGCAGCAGTGCCCGAAGCAAAAATTTCCTTTAAAGTTCCATTTTTAAAGGCATCTCTCACTTCATGAATGCTAATTGGTCTTTCTTCAAAGTCCCAACCCCAATGTTTCACCAATTGTATGATGGAATCTCGGGTAATTCCTTCAAGGATAGTTCCCTTTTCTGTAGAAGGCGTAATCAATTTATCGCCAATTCGGATAAATAAGTTGGTTGTTCCTGTTTCTTCAATGTATTGGTGTTCCCGCGCATCTAACCACATGATCTGACTGTATCCTTCGTCTTGAGCCTTTTTCGCTGGCATCATCACAGAACCATAATTGCCAGCACATTTTGCAGCACCTACTCCACCTTCCGCAGCACGGATATAATGTGTTTCCGCCTTTACTTTCAGAGGCTGGTTATAATATGCATTAACAGGACAGCTAAAAATCATGAAGGTATATGTGCTAGACGGGCGAACTCCTATAAAGTCGTCGGTAGCGAACATAAACGGACGCAGATACAAGGAAGAGCCCGGTTTAGAAGGGATCCAAGCACTATCCGTTTCCAATAGCGTACGAAGACCTTCCATAAAAAACTCTTCAGGAATCTCTTGCATTCCCATGCGGCGGGCGCTGCGATTTAGCCTTTTCCAGTTCTCAAGCGGACGGAATAATTGTGCGTTACCTTCTCTGTCCTTATAGGCCTTCATGCCTTCGAAAATCGATTGTCCGTAATGGATTGCTGAAATCGCCGGACTCATTTCTACCTTGCCATAAGGCACTACGCGGGGGTTTACCCAATTCTCACCATCAAAGTCAACGATGTATTGATGGTCGGAAAAACTCCTTCCGAACTGAATGTTATCAAAATCTACCTCATGAATACGGGAAGATGATGTAGTTTCGACGGCGATATCCAATGTCATTTCCATAATTTTGCCACAAATTTAACTTTTCACCACTAAGGCTACTAATTTGATATGAACGAAAACGATGGATTAAGACCAAATGATGCCGGTGTACGTCTATTTTTTGAAAAAGACACCCTCTATATCAATAAAGAAGATGCACCAATAAACGCGGAGAGCGTCGTTTCTCCATCAAAAGAGCCTAGCATCGAAAATCCTGCCACGCTTCATTTTGAAGGTGGAAAAAAACCTAGCCTGCTCCTGCTGTTTTCACATCCAGGCAAGAGCGCTATGGATGCTGCATGGAGCGATATGATAAATGGACTCCTCTACAATGAAAAGGCGATGAATATGAAAAAGGAAGAAATTGCCAGTGTCAATATTTACAATAACCTTTCTTTTACTATTCAGCACATTGTAAAGGAATTACCTGCCAAGAAAATACTTGTTTGGGGACAGGTGAATAAACCCGAATTAGATAGCCTCCAAGAATTTGAATCAAAAGAATTGGATGGATTTAATCTCTATAAAGTCTTAGCTCCTCAAAACTACATGGAAAAAGAAGGGAAGATAAAACTCTGGCTATTTATTAAAAATAATATACTCGCATGATCGAACTCGTTTTCGCCACCAATAACAAAAACAAACTTGTAGAGGCAGAAGCCATCTTGCCCGATTCATATCTATTACTCAACTTGGATGACGCTGGCTGTGCTGCTGAAATACCAGAAACAGAGGACTCACTTGCTGGAAATGCCCTATTAAAAGCACGCTATGTCCTGGAAAACAGCTCCTTCTCCTGCTTTGCCGATGATACCGGTTTAGAAGTGGATACCCTAAATGGTGCTCCTGGTGTATTTTCGGCACGCTATGCCGGACCTGAAGCAAAGTCGGATGATAATATTGATAAGCTTCTTCAAGAAATGGATGGAGAGAAAAACCGCAGCGCTCGATTTAAAACCGTTATCGCACTCATCCTAAACGGCGAAGAATTCCTTTTTGAAGGAAGTGTAGAAGGAAATATTAGCGAAACACGCCAAGGTGAATATGGTTTTGGTTATGATCCTGTATTCATTCCGGAGGGCTATACCCAAAGTTTTGCTGAGATGGATTCCAAAGAAAAAAATGCGATTAGTCACCGAGGTCGCGCCTTGGAAAAAATGCGCCTCTTCTTGGCAGAAAGGAGCTCCTCATGAACCCTTTGTTGGTTGAAATCTACCGAGGGGAAGTTTTAGAAAGCTTCCACCGTGGTGTAATCTGTATTGTTGATCGCGATGAAAATATTCTCTATCAGCAAGGCGATATCCATCAGTTGTGCTATCCACGTTCCGCCCTAAAGTTCTTTCAGCAGATTCCGCTTATCACCTCTGGCGCTGCGGATGCTTTCAGTTTTAGTGAAGAGGAGCTCGCAGTGATGTGTGGCTCACATAATGGCGAAGCGGAGCACCTCCGTGTGGTTGACAATATTCTTCAAAAAATTGGACTTGATCGCTCTGCCCTTCTCTGTGGTGCACAATTCCCCAGTGACCGAAAAAGTACGAATGCTCTAATTGTGGCAGGCAAAAAACCTGAAGCCATCCATAATAATTGCTCTGGCAAACATGCTGGTTTCCTTGCATACTCCATTTTTCTCGGTGCAGACCCAAGTGATTACCTCAATCCAAATCATCCTACTCAATTAGAAATCCGTCGCTGTGTGGCAAAATTTCATTCGATGGATGAATCCCAACTCCCCCTTGCATTGGATGGTTGTTCTGCGCCTATTTACGCGATTCCTGTTTACCAGCAAGCTTTGGCCTATATGCGCTTGAGTCATCCAAAATTTGGCGATAAAAAAACCAGAGAAGCTTGCCAACGACTTATTGCTGCAGCAAGAAAATATCCATTCCTAATTGCGGGCAGCGGACGCTATTGCACCGACCTCATCCAAGAATGCGAATCCGAATTAATTGGCAAAACTGGAGCAGAAGGCATTTATTCCCTATGTTTTCATCAAGAAATAATTGGAGCCTGTATTAAAATCGATGACGGCAAAATGCTGCCTCAATATAATGTCGCACAAAAACTGGTTGAACAGTCGAGACTTTTTAGCGCTGATCAACTGGCCCCACTTCATCCATACCTAAGCAATGCCATTCGCAACTTCAATAAATGGGAAACGGGGAAAATTCAAGTCAATAACGAAATTTTAGCTCGTCCTTGGCGGTGAGTGTTCATATTTTTACCATTCCCTCTAGTGCAGAAGGAAAATCGGCGGCCAGCTTTTTAAAAGGTCGCGTTCGAAAAATGACACCGATGCGTCTAGATGTCGCTTTTCATAAAGGAATGATCAAGGCAAATGGAAACATTATTGGATCCGAGCAAAGTTTGCATCGCGGAGATATTGTGGAGGTGGATACCACCCATTTCGATCAGCCCAAAGTCTTTCCTGAAAATATTCCGTTCCGTATTGCGTATGAGGATTCCGACCTTCTCATCCTTCAGAAACCAAGTGGAATGGCTTGTCATGCCGGCCTAGGTGTCTTTTATGGTACTTTATTGAATGCCATTGCCTACCATTTTCAAGAAACCAATCAGCTAGGACTGAAGAATGGATTAATTCACCGCTTAGACAGAGGAACATCCGGATTAATGCTTTGCGCCAAGACCAAAACCTGTTACGATGGGTTGATGAAGCAAATGCGCGATGGAGAAATCAAACGTAGCTATTTTGTGGCGAGTGATGTAAAATCTCATCCAGCATTTGGTTTGGTGGACGCCCCCTTAGGCCGTGACCCAGAAAATGCATTTAATATTGGGATCATTGAAGGAGGAAAAGAAGCGCGCACACATTTCAAGTGGCTCGAAGAGTTTGAGGGCAAGCAACTCTATCAATGCACGACTGAAACAGGTCGAACCCACCAAGTACGAATTCACATGGCTTCGATTGGAGCTCCTTTGTTAGGTGATCAACGCTATGGTGGTAAGGAAGCCGACCGTTTGTATCTCTGCTCTGCCTCTATCGGCTTCAAACACCCTATCGACGGGAACTTCTGGAATATACGGATGGAGCGTCCTGATTTTTTCACAGAAAAGCCAGAAATAATCCGAGATTAATCCACCAATTTTTGTGGAAAAGTAAGCCTATTAAACCCCTTGAAAGCATAGAATTAACAAGGGATTAAGCTATTTTTACCCTTTGATAAATTGAGTGAAGCAATGAGTGATTCAGGACAAGTAAATCGGTCGGACTACGGTGCGGACAATATTCAGATTTTAGAAGGATTAGAGGCGGTAAGAAAACGCCCAGCCATGTATATTGGTGATATCGGCGAACGCGGACTTCACCATTTGGTATATGAGGTAATCGATAACTCGATTGATGAGGCCCTTGCTGGCCATTGTAAAAATATTACTGTAGTTATAGAAGAAGATAACTCCATCACGGTTGAAGATGATGGACGTGGGATTCCTACTGGGATTCATGCAAAAGAAGGACGCTCTGCCTTAGAGGTGGTAATGACTGTACTTCATGCCGGTGGAAAATTTGATAAAGACACGTATAAGGTCTCTGGCGGTTTGCATGGGGTTGGTGTGTCATGTGTGAATGCCTTGAGTATTCAACTAACCGCTACAATTCATCGTGAAGGGAAAATATTTCAACAAACCTACTCCAAAGGAATACCTCAAACATCGGTAGATGTAATTGGCGAAACCAACAAGCGAGGAACCATTGTGCACTTCCTGCCTGATAATACCATTTTCCATACAACAGTATACAAGTTTGAGACCCTACAAAAGAGAATGCGTGAATTGGCATACCTAAACAAAGGAATTCGCCTGACGCTTTCAGACATGCGCGAAAAGGATGAAAATGGGGTTGCAAAATCAGAGTCGTTTTTCTCAGAAGGTGGACTAAAAGAATTTGTTCAATATATTGATGGCACAAGGGAAATTTTGATTTCTGAGCCAATCTATGTTGAAGGCGAACGCTCAGGAGTTCCAGTTGAGGCTGCATTCCAATACAATACAGGCTATTCGGAAAATCTGCATTCGTATGTTAACAATATCAACACGATTGAAGGAGGAACCCATGTCGCGGGCTTCCGCCGTGCTTTGACAAGAACATTGAAATCTTACGCCGAAAAGCAGGGCTTCTTAAAAAACCTCAAATTTGAAATTTCTGGAGATGACTTCCGCGAAGGACTAACAGGAGTAATCTCGGTAAAAGTTCAAGAGCCACAATTCGAAGGGCAGACCAAAACCAAACTTGGAAACAATGAGGTGATGGGAGCCGTAGATCAGTGCATCGGAGATACCTTGAATAACTTCCTTGAAGAAAATCCAAAGGAAGCCAAACGTATTGTCGATAAGGTTATTCTTGCTGCCAATGCGCGCCACGCTGCACGTAAAGCTCGTGAAATGGTGCAACGTAAAGGTGCCATGAGCGGAGTTGGTCTACCTGGTAAATTGAGCGATTGCTCGGAAAGAGATGCCGACAAATGCGAAATATTCCTTGTCGAGGGAGACTCTGCCGGTGGTACGGCCAAACAAGGACGTAACCGTAATTTTCAAGCCATCCTTCCTTTGAGAGGAAAGATCTTGAACGTAGAAAAAGCCATGGAGCATAAAATCTACGAAAACGAAGAAATCAGAAATATGTTCACGGCCTTAGGTGTGACAATAGGAACTGAAGAGGATGATAAAGCCTTAAACATTACCAAACTCCGTTACCATAAAATTGTAATCATGACGGATGCCGATGTCGATGGATCGCATATCCGTACCTTGATTCTCACTTTATTCTTCCGCTATATGAAGGAACTAATTGAATTTGGTCATGTTTATATCGCCACCCCGCCGCTTTATCAAGTAAAAAAAGGAAAAGACATGCGTTATTGCTGGAGTGATGACCAACGCGATATTGCCATGAAAGAAATGGCTGGCGATGGAAAAATTGAAAGTGTTGGTGTTCAACGTTATAAAGGTCTTGGTGAGATGAATGCCGAACAACTCTGGGATACAACCATGGATCCCTCATCGCGCACTTTAAAGCAAGTTACACTTGATGGAGCCGCTGAAGCTGACCACGTATTCTCGATGTTAATGGGAGATGAAGTTGCTCCTCGACGTGAATTTATAGAAGCCAATGCACGTTACGCCAAAATCGATATCTAAATAAAAAAGCAATTGAAAGAAAAGACAGTTCATTCGGACTGTCTTTTTTTATGTCCAATCCAATATTGCTCGCCTAAAAACTTCACGATTCATTAGCTCTATTCTTTTTCATCATAGAATTTTACATGACTAACCGCTTTTATACCACTAATCCTATTTCAATTTTGGTAACCCGATAATTTACGCCACCCCCCCCCTCTTATTGACATGTTGTTTCCTGGCATTTTATTTATCGCCATTATTTACTAGCATTCGCAGGCTTCCTAGCGATTCGTTTTCATCACTAACTTTCCTTCTTTTTTTGCTTGTCCAAATACGAAGTATTCAGCGAATGCCATTGAAAAACAGACCTAGACATGAGCTAAAAAAGAACCAAAAAAAGACACCACGAAAACAAAATTTAGACTTTTCCTCGCTCAGACCAGCCGCCACTCGGGCCGAAAAGTCCAAATTCACTCACATGTATTTGCATCTATAGGTGTTCGAGAACCCCAAAAAGGGTTTCGCTCTTTCGTGGACGCCACACTGCGCATCGCGGACTAGAGAATGTGAGAATTTAGTTATGAAACGATTCTAGGGGGTAAGAAAGTGGAGACTCATATAATTTTAAAATCCTAGTAATCAATACATCACAACATTTTACTTCGCGGTCATATTTCCGTAACATTCTCATAATATAGCACCGATACTTTTGCTCCAAGTTATGACACTGAAACGCCTATTTATCTGTTTGTTTTCACTAAGCATCTTGGCTAATACTCCAAGCTTTGCTGGAAATGATAAAGAAGAAAACGTCCAACTCGCTGGAGTCATTTTGGACGAGAGCGGAGAGCCACTTGCTGGAGTAGCGGTACGTGTTCAAGGTTATGCAGGTGTAATCTACACCAATTTAGATGGCCAATTTGAAATTCCATTTCCCAAAAACGGAAAAGTAAACCTATCCGTTTCAACCATCTCTTATAAGGAAAAGCAAGTTCAGCTCGACCCTTCTCAAAACCAGAACTCTCAGAAACTAACTATTTCCTTAGAGCCACAAACTGCCCTTTAATATTCTTGGATTAATATTTTGCATTTTCCCAAATCGGGATACGTTTTGGCATGTTTAATGAATTAATGTTAACGAATTGTTAATTTATACCAAATTAATTGTTAACTTTGATACAATAAACGCATAAGCCATGAAAAAACTATTCACACTTCTATTCATGTTTTTCGCTCTCACCGCAATGGCTGCCACGAGTGGTAATGATGTAAAACTCTTTTATGACGCAAACGGAAATCTATATTCTGGGCGCTATACAACCCATCACGAGAACGGGGCAATCCAATCTGATTTTAATGTAACCAATGGCCGTATTATCGGTCAAGCAAAATTTTTCTACGAAAGTGGAGAAATGATGGAGTCAGGAAATTATTCGGATGGTGCTAAATCAGGAGTTTGGACAAAATACAGTAAAACAGGAACCATCATTGGTAAAGCAAGTTTCAAAGACGGTGTTAAAGATGGCGAATGGCTTATCTACGACAACGCAGGTAACAAGCTTTTTGAAATGCACTATACCGATGGAGAACGTTCTGGAACATGGAATCAATGGGATGCTTCAGGTAACTTGATTTCAAGCAAATCCTACTAAGTCTATTAACCCTTTTATGGGATGAGAACTAAGCCGACTGTACTTCAGTCGGTTTTTTTTATGCATTCAATTGTGCGAATGCTTTATTCGCCACGGTTGTTCCAATTGCCAAGGAAGATGTGGCTGCTGGACTCGGTGCATTCAAAACATGGATAATACCTTCCGATTCTGAAAATAAAAAATCATCCACCAAACCACCATCCCTACTGCAGGCTTGAGCACGAACTCCCGCTTCGGCTGGTTCTAGATCCTCTTCTCGGATATCCGGAATTAAGGCTTGTAAGGCTTTAGTAAATGCTGCTTTTGAATAAGAACGGTAAAATTCGCCCATTCCTGTTTTCCAATATTTCGCGGCAACCATACGAAAGCCCTTCCACGAAATGGATTCTTGAAAATCTTTCCAGCTAAAATCTGAACGGTGATATCCTTCGCGCTTGAATGCAAATACGGCATTTGGCCCTGCCTCTACAGCGCCATCAATCATGCGGGTGAAATGGACTCCAAGGAAAGGGAAATTTGGATCCGGCACCGGGTAAATTAAATTTTTTACTATTCCCTTTCTGTCTTCTTTAATCTTATAGTATTCCCCTCTAAAAGGAATGATTCTTACATCTAAATTCTTTTCATTTAATCGGGCTATCCGATCTGAAAGTAGTCCTCCGCAATTGATGAATAAGCGCGCTTGATAGGTAACACCACCCGTTACTACTTCCGTGGATTTTGCAGTCCGGTTAAGACCCGTCACCAAGGTATTCAACTTAATCTCCCCTCCCATTCGCTCAAATTCAGATGCGTATTTTGCAGCAACAACCTTATAGTCGATGATGCCTGTTTGAGGCACAAAAATCCCTTCCACACCCCGCACATTGGGTTCGTGCTCTTTGAGTTCTGCCTGATTAAGTTTTTTCAAACCTTCCAGTCCATTAGCGATACCGCGTTCCATGACTTTGTCCATCGCGGCCACTTCCGATTGTGTAGTTGCCACGATAATCTTACCGCATAAGTCATGGGGAATATTATGCTTCTTGGCAAACTCAAGCAAATCATGGTAACCCTGAATACAGTTCTGTGCTTTTAAACTCCCTGGCTTATAATATATTCCAGAGTGAATCACACCACTATTATGTCCCGTTTGATGGGCGGCTACCTTGCCTTCCTTTTCTACAAGAAGCACCTTCAAACTTGGGTCTTTTTCTAAAAGTCGATAAGCCGTGGCCAATCCAACGATTCCACCTCCAGCAATAATTATATCGTGTTGCATGCGTATTTTCGAGCTCAAATTTACGCTTTCATGGCGAATGAGAAACACGGGATAGTTGTAGGAAATAGGATTCGAGGAAAAAACTCAGAATTAGTGGGGGTCGTGGTCAAGGTCTTAGATGCCGGCTACCTCATGGTGCACGAGGAAGAATTCGATATGGATCTCAATATTCATCATAGTGAAGTCGTCGTGGATGAACTTAACCCCATTGATTTTATCCGAATCAGCCCGAAGAAGGAAATGGATCAATACTCGAAAAAAAAATCAAAATCCTTGCGTATCGATCTGCATCTCGAGAAAATCCCTGATCGTTTAAAAGGCTCTCATATTCCTGCTCTCGAATCGCAACAACTCTTTTTACAAGAACGCTTATCCGCCGCATTGAGAGACGGGGTAAGTCAATTAACCATTATCCACGGGAAAGGCTCAGGAATCTTGCACAAAAAGTGTCTAGCAGTCATAAAAGGCTATCCACAATGCCGACAGATTAAAATTTTGAAAGCCGCATTGGAAGCAGCCCATGGCATTGAGGTTTCCCTGAAATAAAAAAGGCGAGATATAAACCCCGCCTTCTTCATCAGTCAATACTTATCTTTTCTACGATTCGACCATTTGGCCCATTGTATTCTACAAAGTAGATACCCGGCATCACCTGAAGATTCCATTCTTCCTGCATCAAGCCTTGCCCATTAATGGAACGTGTTTCAATCGTCTTACCTTGAATATCCAAAATACGGATAGTGCCATTTCCTTGGGCCTCAAATTCCAACGTGAAAGTTCCTGTACTCGGATTCGGGTAAACTTTTAAGGAAGGAGCCAATGTTGCAGTTTCCATTCCCAGCGGGTGACCCACCGTAAAATGTTGAATATAATCCGTACCAAAATCCCCGTCAATCGCCTTAATCAATTGGCCATTATCACGTCGAAGGGTTAAGGAGCCGGTTCCATCATTATTTGCCCAGAACTTAAACCCGTTGCGTTCAGAGTCTACGGCCTTAAAATAATAGCACCCTTCAACTAAACGCACCGTGTCTTTTGAACTCGTACCATTGGTAAAGTTTGTTCGCGACCAAATCACACGGCCATCCAGTTGGTGGACACTCAAGGTGGTTTCACTTCCCTTATTATTGGCTTTAAACCAAATTTGTATTTCGTCTGGATACTCTGGAGTCAATTCGAATTGTGACTCACGTAGATTATTAAAAGCATTCCCATCTGCCGCATTATTCACCGACTCAATCTCTACTACAAACTCACCACTGCTGGCACCAGTCCAATCAGGATAGGCCAATTCAATTTCCTTGCTTTCATACGGAAGGATTTCACCATTCCAACCCCAAGAGGTCATGTTTCCACCCTTAATTCCAAACTTGAAAACGATAGTTTCTACCTTTTTCATAGAAGTGTTTTTCACTAAAACTTTTGGTAGCCCGCAAGTAGGATTGAAGCGCACGAAGTTATTTTTTGAACTTGGAGCAATAATATCTTCCAATGCAACATCAACGATGGCATCTGGATTTTCTTCGTAAACCATTAAAAAACCACTGATGATATAGGAATTATTATTGTTATTGATGTCGGTAAACTCCTGCATATCGAGGTCTATGGTATTCTCGCCGTCTAACAAATAATCATCCAACCAGTAGTCATAGGAATTTACGGCCTCACCAGGACACCAGTTGGCGCGATCATATAACCACGTTCCAGGTTGAGGGTATAACGCATTGCTTCCGCAGTCGTCCTTCCATACTAAAGTCTTGTATTTCTGGTCGCCATTAACTTTCACATAATGCTCTTTTGCGCAGAATTCAGCACAGTTTTCATTTCCACCAAATCCATGTCCGGTTTGAATCACCCGCATCTTCACGTGAGAATTTGCCGTTTTCGTGTAGTCGTATTTTTTCTCTGTGAGGTATTCTTCAATTCCTTTTTTCTCGCCATATGGATAGGCTCCTTGCCAAAGTGGAATGATGTCTACGCATTTCATGGCTGGCTCACCTTCTACAAACTCAAAGTCTATAGTACAGGTAAAACCATCTTGATAACCAGAAAAACTACTGCGAATTGTAATCGAATCCTTGAGCAAGAAAGCAAACTCGGTAACATCATAGGTATAGGTAAACTCCCAAGTCTTGTCTTTATCCGCAGCATAGGGCGTAATTAAGCGGCCTAACTCGAGGTTATTGATGACCTCAAAGACTTGGTACCATTGATGGTTGTTTTTATAGATAACTTGATCGAAGGCGATCAAAGCAGAATCAATTTGATCCCCATTCATATCGTATTCCGGACGGTAACGCATCGCGTTCCAAACCTCTAAGGTATCGGTAGCCGTTGTTGGGGTTTCTGCATTTCCAAACAGAATCAATTGAATCGGCATTTCTGCTGTTGAATCAATTCCCGGAAGCATCGCATTATAAAAATACGAGTAAACCGTATCCAGTGTGTACAAAAAGGAATCAGGTGTTGCACCGCCAGCCTTATAATTCGGGGAACTTTTTAAGGTAGAATCCAGCCTTCCAGTTGGCTGACGCAAGTAGGCAGAAACGGTATAATCCCATTCTGAACATCCTTTATCCGGACAGCCCAGTGTATAATGCATTTTTACACGTTGGTAGGTTTTTCCTGCCGTTGGAAAATAAACTTTTTGATCGTAGTGGCCATTCCAGTTCATATGCACACGGCTATGTGAGCGAACATTCATGGTATCTCCGTTGCCGGCAAAAATTGAAAGAGGCAAGAAGAATAAAAGAGCGCCAAGTAATACTTTATTCATCCTGCAATATTACGGCTTTTAAAGAAGAGATGCTCGGTATAAGCCTCCATTCAATGCGCAGGGCACTTCATTTTCATCCCTGCAAACCACGCAATAACTCTTCTGCTTTCATGCGTCGTTTTCCTTCTAACTGCAAATCCGTTATTCGCAATGCACCATCAATACAATGCCATAAGAGTTCCTTTTTATCGACAATCTCCCAATCTCCAACATTTTTAGTCCTATCCTTATCTCGCTTCTCAGCTCCAAAAATCTTGAGCTGCTTCCCTTTGAATGACGTAAAAGCGCCGGGGTATGGACTCAAACCCCTGATGTGATTGTAGCTTTTCTCCACAGACCATTCGGCATCCAAACGACAGTCGTTTTTGAAGATTTTTGGCGCCACCGGTACATTCTCTGCAGACCCTTGCGGAAGCTGAGGATAATTACCCATGCAAACTGCATCCAGTGTTTTCACAACTAAGCCTGCTCCTAAATTCATCAAGCGATCGTGCAATTCACCGGCATTTTCATCCGGGCCAATCTCTGTCTTTTCACTGTAGATCAAATTGCCAGTATCAATTTCATGCTGCAAGAAAAAAGTGCTAACTCCAGTCTCCAGCTCCCCATTCATGATGGCTCGATTGATTGGAGCTGCACCACGGTATGCAGGCAACAATGAAGCATGCAAGTTGAAGGTTCCGTATTTCGGCATGCTCCAGACGGCCTCTGGTAACATCCGAAAAGCAATGACCACTTGAATATCTGCATGATAGCCACGCAACTCCTCCTGAAAAATGGGCGATTTCAAATTGGTCGGTTGTAAAACTGGCACCCCATGTTCTATCGCGAATTTTTTCACGGCAGACTCTTGAACCTTTAATCCCCGACCAGCAGGACGATCAGGAGCGGTAATCGCTGCTACCACCTGATAACCAGAATCAAGGATGGCTTTAAAAGAGGCCACAGCAAAATCGGGAGTTCCGATAAAGATTATTTTTAGTTGGTTTTTTGTCAAAACTTTTAAGAATTACAGCAAATTTAACGCAGTGGAGCAACTTTTGAAGTAATTTCCTACTCTTAATTATGATGCCCAAGCTGCACCAATTTCTACTAGGTAGTATTATTGGCCTGCTTTGTCTTTTCACAGGACAAGTCCGGGCTCAAATATCATTTGTTGAAAATGCAGGACAATGGCCTGAAGAAGTGCTTTTCCGCGCCGATATTCCGGATGGTTATCTTTCGATAGAAGCCAATGCCCTTGTCTATACTAGGCTTTACTCCAATAATATCGAGTACTTTCATCATGGCCCAGCTAAGGGGGATACCTTCCTGGTGCACAATCAGCGCATTGAATTTATTGGAGCCAATAGTGCGGCGAGCGGAACAGGCAACAAAAAACACAAAGAATACCACAACTATTTCATAGGGAATGACCCTTCCAATTGGGCCAGTAAAGTAGGATTGTACGACAAAGTGCGTGTTCAAGATGTCTATCCAGGAATTGACTTAGAAGTTTACGGTCGTGACGGAAAATCCATCAAATATGACTTTATCGTTCATGCAGGAGCCGACCCTACTCAGATTGCTCTGCGCTATATTGGCCAGAAATCACTGGCATTAAAAGATGGCGCCCTCCATGTCGAAACTGGAATTGGAGACATCATAGAAGAGGCTCCATTTGCCTATCAATTGCAAGCGAAGAATAGTCCGAATATTGGCATTCGATACATATTGGATGGAGCTATCCTCCGATTTAATATCGATTCTTATAACCACTCTCAGGTGCTAACGATCGACCCTATAGTTGTCTTTTCCACCTATACCGGTTCCACATCCGATAATTTTGGGTTTACCGCTACTTACGATGTATTAGGTCATGCCTATGCCGGTGGTGATGTACGCGGACAAGGTTACCCGAGTGATCCGGGCATCGTTCAAGCCACTTTTCATAATGGTACATTTTCGATGGATGATGTGATGGGTGATGTACCGAGAGACTGCGCTATAATGAAACTTAGCCCAAATGGCAAAACCAAAGTATGGGCTACCTACCTCGGAGGAACACGAAACGAGCAGCCCCATAGCATGGTAGTTGATTCGAAAAATGATTTGATTGTTATGGGGAGCACATTCAGCAATGATTTCCCAAATGATGGCCAAGGATTCTCCACCACCAATAAAGGTGAAAGCGACATCTTTGTGATTAAACTTACCGAAGATGGAACCGCTATTTTAGGCATGACATACCTCGGTGGTTCTGGGCGCGATGGATTAAACGGTCGCCGTCCAAACAGTAATTTCACGGCAAACACTTCTCCCCTTGCCTATAATTTTGGGGATGAATTTCGAGGTGAAGTTATTGTTGATGAGGACGATAATATTTATCTCGCGTCATGCACCGAGTCGGGCAATGGTTCTGGGTTTCCGGCAATTAATAGCTTCAATACTACTTTTGGTGGACTTCAAGATGGATGTGTATTCAAACTCTCTCCCAATCTGCGTCAGTTGAACTGGGGTGCCTATTTGAGCGGGCCAAATTACGAGACCTGCTTTAGTCTGGATATCGATAAAAACGGAAGTGTATTTGTCTCCGGTGGGACCAACTCGAGCACCATGAAGTTTAGTCCGTTTACCCTTCATCCCAACTATTTGGGTGGCAAGGCAGATGGCTATGTTATAAAAATTAAGAATGATGGAAGCCAATTAGAAGGAGGAACCTTCATCGGGACCAATGCCTACGACCAATGCTATTTTGTGAAAGTAGATAAGTTCGGACAAGTATATTTAACCGGACAAACTGCTGGTAATATTGCACCATTTCCGGATAATGTATATACCAGCAACACTGGAGGGCAATTCATCTATAAGCTAACATCAGACCTCAATACCCGTCTGATTTCTACCACCTATGGTGATGGAACAGTGAAGCCTCAAATATCCCCTACCGCATTCATGGTAGATGAATGCGAACGGATTTTTGTAAGCGGATGGGGAGGCGAAACCAATGATATTCCCAAGGGGAACGGTGGTTTTACTACAAAAATGGAAGTTACGCCAGATGCCTTCGACAAAACTACGGATGGGTCTGATTTCTATCTTGCCGTATTTTCAAAAAATCTTACCAAGTTGGTATATGCTACATTCATCGGAGGAGGTGTCAATACCATTGGAGGTCGATTGGGGGAACATGTAGATGGAGGAACCAGTCGCTTTGACCCAAAAGGAATTGTTTACCAAAGTGTTTGTGGAGGCTGTGGAGGAAATACAACACCCGATTTCCCAACTACAACCGGTGCTTATTCTGAATCCAATAATAGCCCAAATTGCAATAATGCCTTGTTCAAACTTGATTTTGAAAATCTCAACGCAGCGCCCTTTGTACCAGATACCTTGATTACCCTCACTGCCTTCGATACCCTAAATTTCAAGTATACAGCGAATGACCCCGATGAGTTTGATACCCTTATTATGGAAATCAGTGGAGAAGCGATCGACGACCCAAATTTTCCGGCACCCTATATTAAACCAAGTCAAGTAAAAAGTAAGGCTGTTCAAACGCTACAAATTAATTTCGATTGGATTAGCAATTGCAACCATGTAACAGGCGACACGATACGTTTAAAAGTTGACCTCAGCGATTTAGGATGCCCAAGTATCAAAAAGGACACAGCCATTATTTCCATTGTTGTGCTACCCCCTCCATTACCTACTCCGCCAGAAGTTATCTGCATGACCTTTTTGGATGAAGACCGCATTAAACTTACGTGGTCGTTGAGCGATACCAGTGGATACCTTTCTCATTACTTACTTTATAAAAGTGTGGGTAGTGGGAGCTTCCAGGTAGTTGACACCCTCTCGAATGGTTCTCAACAGGAGTTTATAGATACCGATGTTCCGAATCATGCACAGATAGATTATTGCTATAAGATGGTGGGAATAAATTTATGCGGGAAGGCAGGTGCTGAATCGTATACCATCTGCACAATCAATCAACATAATAAGCCAATTGAAGGAACAGAAATTATTACCACAACAGTGGTGTCGAATAAGAATATATACACCACTTGGTTTGAGTCTAAAGAACCTGACTTTCAAGGCTATACACTCTATAAGAAAAAAAACGACCCGAAAAGCACCTTTGAATTTGTAAAATTCTTCGAAGTTAAGTCGGACACCTTTTACGAAGACTTGCGGGTGAAAGTCCAAGAATTCTCCTACTGCTATGCATTAGCCGTGAAGGATAAATGTGGGAATAATAGCGCAAAAAGCAACCCTGGCTGCAGCATTCTATTACAAGGTACTTCAGAACCATTTCAACATAATCTACTCTGGAACCCTTACTCTCAATGGACCTTTGGTGTGCAGCAATATGATTTGTACCGCAGAGACGACCGCCTTAAAGACACCTTAATTCAACAAGGAGATCATCAATTCGTCCAGACCATTGATTCTGCGCTCGACTACGACTGGGGTGGCTACTGGTATAAAGTCGTGGCAACCGAGCTAAATGGGAATATGGCCCTTAGTGAATCGAATGAGATTTACTTGGTGCAATCTCCACTACTCCATGTTCCAACAGCATTCACACGTAACCGCGACGGACTGAATGAAGTTTGGGGAATAAATGATGTATTCGTGAAAGACTATCGGCTATTAGTGTATAATCGCTGGGGTGAAAAATTATTGGACACCGAAAACAAAAATTTCCAGTGGGATGGCTATTTTAAAGTAGACCAACCCCATGATAATGTCTTAATTTGGTATGTTGTTTATACCGGCTGGGACGAAACAACGCATACACAAAAAGGAACCTTAACAATCCTCAGATAATGAAAATTAAACATAGCTATATCTTATTTCTATTGCCTTCATTGCTTCTTATTCACTCCTGTAAAAAAGTAGAAGATCTCCTCAACTTCAGTTTTAATATCAAGAATGAATTTAAGCTACCACCCAATATCCCAATCAATACCCCATTCGATATTCCATCAATTCCGCTTGACTATAACTCCGCTGAAACCTTTGAACAGAATAATACACGCGCCGACTTGGTAAGGGAGATAAAGCTAGAGTATATTAAATTGATGATTACAGAACCGTCGGGGCAGGACTTTACCTTTGTTAAGGATATTGAGTTAAACTTAACTTTAGATGGCAAAGACCCAAAGCTTGTGGCATGGAAATATGATGTGTCCGATGATACAGGCCAAGAGCTCGATCTCGATGTTACTCAAGATGCACTGGATGAATATTTAAAATCCGAAGATGTTGGGTTCAGCTTAAAAGTAACTACCGACAAGTTCACGACGAAGGAAATCAAGATTAGCAGCGATATTCGCGCTCGAGTTAAAGCGAATGTATTTAATTAGAGTCCTACTTTGTTTTCTTACGCTTAGCATAGGCACTTCAGCCTATGCTCAAAAATCGCTACTTGCGTCACAGGAAGGAGCATCAGAACTGACACTTATCAATTTGGGTGCCGTGGTGAAATTTCAATTCTTGGGTTACTCGGGACAAGTTCAAGAATTTAAAGGGCGTGTGGTATCGATTAGTGATGACAGCATCAAAATGGAAGAAATTAAATTCCGTCATCCTAAAAGTTTTCAGATCGCAGTTAAGGACATCGTCGGATTTCGCGGCTATAGCACAGCGCGTACCTTAGGCAAGTCTCTTGTCGAACTTGGCTTGGTGGGTGGCAACCTCCTCTTCTATTATGGTGTAATTGCTCCTGCTTCCATTGCAGCAGGCCCAGCGATTTTAATCAGTGTTGGAACAGGTCTATTGAGCTATGCTATCATTCGGGTACTCTTTCCTGAGAAAATAAAAAAGACCACCGCAAATGGATGGTCTTTCAAAGTCATAACTCGAACAACTTAATGTTAGCGTTCGCCTAGAATTTTTTTCGTTCTCGGCTTAGCTGGTTTCAGTCCAAATCTGTCGATAGAGTGTTCTTGCAAATGTTTCATTGCCTCTTCAACACTATCCGTGATGAAAAAAATATCTTTATCATCCGGATCAATGGTTTTTTCAGCAATCATTTCATCTACGAAAACTAAAAATTTCTCCCAATACTCACTTCCCATCATCACAATTGGATAATTCGTTATTTTCTTGGTTTGAATCAAGGTGACTACCTCAGCAAATTCATCCAAGGTTCCAAATCCTCCTGGGAGCACGACCAATCCATAAGAGTACTTAACAAGAAGCACTTTTCGAACAAAGAAATACTTGATATTGACCCAACGGTCGAGCCAACGATTAGGGTATTGTTCATGCGGCAGTTCAATATTACAGCCAACCGAATAACCACCCGCTTCCTTAGCACCCCGGTTTGCCGCTTCCATTGCACCTGGGCCGCCACCAGTCATAACCGTGAATCCTAATTTGGCTAAGCCCGCCCCGACTTCCATACCTAACTTATAATGAGGATGATCTTCCTTAAATCGCGCTGAACCGAAAACAGTGACACATGGTCCTACAAAATGGAGCACCCTGAAACCGCGAATGAACTCGGTGAATACTTTAAATGCCAAGAAAAATTCTTTTAGTCGAGGTCGAGGACCTTCCAGAAGGATGAGTTCCTCAGCAGATTTCGGCTTATTGTCTGTCATAATTAATCGTAGTAAAAACACAAATCCCCCTTGAATGAGGGGGATTTGATTCGGTCAATAGTGTAAACGCAAAAATCGGACTAAAGATTTCCGCGGAGGTCTTGTTCGCGCTCTAATGCTTCAAACAATGCTTTAAAGTTTCCTTTTCCGAATGATTTTGCGCCTTTTCTCTGAATAATTTCAAAGAATAATGTTGGGCGATCTTCTACCGGCTTGGTGAAAATTTGTAGCAGATAACCTTCATCATCCTTATCGATTAAGATTCCTAGCTCGGCCAAGTCTTTTAAATCTTCATCAATATTCCCAACACGGTCCAGTACATCTTCATAATAAGACTTTGGCACCTGCAGGAACTCAACACCCCGAGATTTTAGCTGGGCCACAGTATCCAATATATCTTTGGTGGCGATGGCAATATGCTGAACGCCTTGGCTTTTGTAAAAATCTAAATATTCTTCTACTTGTGATCTTTTCTTTCCTTCAGCAGGTTCGTTGATTGGGAACTTCACATAGCCATTTCCATTGCTCATCACCTTGCTCATCAAAGCCGAGTATTCTGTAGAAATGTCTTTGTCATCAAATGAAAGAATATTTCTGAAGCCCATTACTTCTTCATAAAATTTCACCCAAGTATTCATCTCATTCCAACCTACATTTCCAACGCAATGATCTACATAAAGGAGACCTGTGCTACTTGGGTTATATTCTGATTTCCATTCACGGAAACCAGGCAAGAATGGACCAGAATATGCATCACGCTCCACAAAAAGGTGCACTGTGTCGCCATAAAGATGAATACCAGAACGAACAACTTTTCCGTTTTCGTCTTCCAATACTTCAGGCTCCATGAAAGATTTCGCTCCACGTTTGGTAGTTTCTTCCCAAGTCATTTTTGCATCATCCACCCAAAGGGCCAAAACGCGAACGCCATCCCCATGCTTGTAGATATGATCTGCAATTTCACCACTTGGGTGAAGTGGGGTTGTAAAAACAAACCGTAGCTTATCCTGAGTCAAGACGTAGGAAACACGGTCTTTCACTCCAGTTTCTGGTCCGGCGTAGGCACAACTTTGGAAGCCAAAAGCTGTTTTATAAAAATGAGCGGCCTGTTTCGCATTGCCCACATAAAATTCAATATAATCTGTCCCATTCAAGGGTAGATAATCTTCTACGGTTTCTACCTTCTGTTTGCTTAATGTGTCGTTCATCACTTTAATTTATGCGTATGAGTTATGTCCCGATAGCTATCGGGATATCAATTCTAATTTTAATAACTGCTGCAAATCTAATAGCCAACAGCTAAAAGCCCAAGGCGAATTACTCAACCCAACTCTTCCAGTAGCCTTCTTGTTCCATTTTTACGGCCTCTTCCGTTATCATCAAAGGATAAAATGGATCAATCATTACGGCCAATTCAAGTGTTTCCTTGGCCCCAATACTTTTCTCAACTGTTCCAGGGTGTGGGCCATGAGGAATTCCTTTTGGATGCAGTGTAATCATTCCTTTTTCCACATGCTTGCGGCTCATAAAGTCACCATCAACATAGTACAAAATTTCATCTGAGTCTACATTACTGTGGTTATAGGGCGCTGGAACTGCTTGTGGATGGTAGTCGAATAAACGCGGGCAGAAAGAGCATACTACAAAATTACGTCCTTCAAATGTTTGATGAACAGGTGGCGGTTGGTGCACTCTTCCAGTAATTGGCTCAAAATCTTCGATATTAAAGATATAAGGGTAAACACATCCATCCCAACCAACAGCATCAAAAGGATGAGTTGCATAGGTATATGGATAAATCATACCTTGTTTTTTAATCATCACCACAAAGTCGCCATGCTCGTCTTTCATTTCCACAAACTCTGGTGTGCGCAAATCACGCTCACAGAATGGCGAATGTTCTAGCAATTGACCGTGATCGTTGCGGTAACGTTTTGGTGTGTCAATTGGTGTAGGAGATTCCACCACAAAATGACGGTTCTCCTTTGTATCATAGGATATTTTATAAATGGTTCCTCGAGGAATCACGATATAATCGCCATAAGAAAATTTGAGGTCGCCGTAAATGCTATGCAAGGTTCCACTTCCTTCGTGGATGAAGAGAATTTCGTCGGCATCTGCATTTTTAAAGAAGTATTCCATCGATGCAGATGGAGCCTGCGTGCCCAATTGCACGTCGCTGTTCATCAATAAAATTTTTCTACTCTTGATATAATCCGCTTCAAAACCGCCAAAAGTCAGGTAGCTCCTATGTTGCATGTTTTTTGGCATCGCTACCTTTGGCTCGACCGAATAGGGCTCACCAATATCTTTTACCAAGGTTGGCGGATGCGCATGATAAATCAAAGAATAAATGCTTGAAAACCCTTCAGTTGAAACTAGCTCCTCTGCAAACAGTTCCCCGTTTGGCTTTCTATAAACGGTATGTCTTTTATGGGGTATCACCCCTCTTGTTTGATATATTGGCATAGACGAATTTTAAACGCAACGAATGTAAAGATGGATTCGTTTCCTATTTGTCTCCAAAATTAGTGAAATTCGCGAGGTGCATTCTATGAGAAATATCAGCTTTTACTTTTTACTACTTTTCTTTTTCGGTTTTACAGCCTGTAGCGACCCGATTCAGCCATCAGACAGTGCGATAGAAATACCTGCATATCCTGAATATGTGGCAGAATTAAGTGGACAAATTTCCGCCAACCCAGAAGCATCAGACCTCTATTACGAACGCGCCCAAAAGCTACTAGAAAACGGAGATGACACCCTGGCTCTCGCAGATATTAAAGAAGCCATTCGCTTAAAGGATGATCAAGGCTTATACTACTTCATGTATGGCAATATTGCCTATAAATTAAATGACATAGCTGATGCGCAAACCGCAATGCGCCGGGCTATAGATCTATTGCCACAAGAAAAGGCTCCATACCTCCGCTTAGCGCGTATGCAGTTTGATTTGAAAGATTTTGAGTCATCCAATAAAACACTTGAACGTCTGAGTAAGGCTATTGGTGAATTTCCCGAGTCCTATTTTCTTTTCGGACTAATAAAAAAAGAAATTGGTGATACTGCCTCTGCGATCGGAAACTTACAAAAGGTCATCGCCCTCGATAATGATTATTATGATGCCTATATGCAGCTCGGTTTGCTGCTTGGAGCTCAGAAGAATAAACTTGGCATTGATTACCTAAACAATGCGGTTCGTCTTAATCCAAAAAGCACCGAAGCGCTTTATGCTCGTGGCAAGCTCAATCAAGACATGGGCTTTTTTAAAAAGGCGGTAGAAGATTATGACCAAATTATTACGCTTAATCCAGATTATGCTGCCGCATACTATAATGTGGGTTGGATAAATTTCCGGGTAGAAAAATTTGAACCAGCCATCGAATATTTTAATAAAGCTATCATTGCGGATGAAGGATATGCAGATGCCTATTATATGCGTGGCCTATCCTACCAAGCCTATGGAAATAATACTGAGGCAAAACGGAATTATGAAGCCTGTCTTAAACTTAACCCAAACCACAACTTGGCCAAAGAGATGTTGGCTCTGGTAACCGGTTAAAAGCGCATTACTTTTCCATGCTCAACTAGCAAAGCTTTGGCAGTTTTCCAGTCGGGATACGTTTCACCCTCATAGTTATAGGTTCTTATTTCCGTGGCTAAATCTGCCGATTTTTTCATGGCCGATGCATGAGCACCTGATCTGTAAAAAGCTTGCCGATCTTCAACCGAGTTCCATACACTCATGGTATAATGATTCATACCAAATCCTGTGTTTTTCATGGATACAAATCCCGGGTTTTTCCGGCATTGCATCACAATCTGCATGGAGTTAAAAGTGAGCGGAAAATATTTCCAAATAGACTTTAAGCGTATGGATGTCAGAGTAATAAGCATAGGGCCAAGGTAAATTATTTTCGCAAAATAAAAAGGGAGCATCCTCGCGACACCCCCTTTTCTTTTGAATAGTATTTGCTATTTAAAATTCTAGTTTATACGCTAAAACGGGAATAAGCGGTGCCTGGTACCAATATTTCAATTCAAGCTTTTCATTATCAAAATACTGTCCTCCTACATTCGACCGATTGGTAGAATTCTGAATATCCAATGTCAGCGTGCCTGAACTGCGTTTGAAGTTGCGTTTAAGTGAAACCCCAACATCCAGTCTGAAGTAGGCCGCATTTTGATTTTCATAGGCATTTCGGTAATCATATACTGCCTGCTTGCGTTGAATACTCTGATCTAAAAGTACCGGAATATTGCGCATTCCTCCGCTATAAATTGCTTTGAAATTCCAACCGAAAACTCTGTTTTTATACCTTGGGAGTTCATATTCTTTACCCATGGTAATTGAGATATTGTGATTTGTATTGAAGCGTGTATCATGCCACGTTCCATCAACCGCACTATAACGTGATTCAAATAAAGATGCAGAAAGGAGCATATAGAAATCTTTATGCAGGAAGCGCTCAAGCGTGAACTCTAGTCCAAAGTTTTCTCCTTTGCCCTCATTGACTAAATCCAGATAAGTATATCCTTCGGTATTGTTCAATATACTGTATTGATAATCTGCATCAACACTAACCGGAATATTGAAAAGGTACTGATAATAGGTTTCAACACGCGCCCTCCAATGCTTGCCAATTGAACGGTCGTAAGCCAATACTAAATGATGTGCCTTATTCATCCCTAAATTTTTATTCACTTCTCTTGTATTGCCAAAGTCGTCTTGAACACGAGAGAAATACATGCTAATTGGTAAAATTTGACTGTGCAATCCATAACCTAGACTGATGCTATTTGCTGCATTTATAGCATAACTTGCTGAAGCGCGCGGCTCTACTGAATACGAATTATTGAGCGCCAAAACAATGGCATGCACTCCACCCTGAACGGTTAACCTATTGCTCATTCGATATTTCCATTGGGAATAGGCTTGATAGGTAAAACTCGTTCCCTTATTATCCATTAACGTAACATTCCTCTGAAGACTATCATCATAGAATACCTGTTCTGTGGCGAAGCCAACTCGACTAACAATTATTCCAGAGCGCATGCTAGCCCTCGGGCTAAATTTCGAATTCAAAACTGAGGTCAAAGCCTGTTTATTCTGCCATACATTCTCTTCATATTGAAAATGTTTAGTGAAGTCATAATCCAGTTCATCTTCCTTGTATCCTACTCCATTGGTAGAGAGCACAAATGCCGTTTTCAGATAGTGAACTGTGTTGAAATGATAGGTATGGTTAAATCCGAACGCTCCGGTATTGGAGTAGAAACGCGAATCAGAACGCTCACCATCCTCATTCCATAATGCCGTATCGTGATCTGCTCGAAATACTTGAGAGCTAAGTCCGCCAAAGCCAAAGAACCCAAAGGATCCAGCCTTCTTGGTTGGCAGAAAGACATGATAGGAAAGATCTTGAAAGGTGGTAATACCATCACCAATGGGCACGCCAATATGGGACAAAATCCCGAGCGTGGAATAGCGGTAGTTGACCAAATATGAGCCCGCATAGTCTTTTTTGAATGGACCTTCAGCAGCGAGGTCGATGCCCAAAACACCCGCACGGAAGGTATATTCTCGCTTTTGGTTATTGCCCTTTCTCAAATGAAGATCGAATACCCCAGATAAAGCGTTGCCATATTCCGCACCAAATGCGCCGGTTGAAAAATCAGAATTGCTCAATAATTGCGCGCTCAATATGCTGATTCCTCCTCCTGAGGAACCTGGTGCCGTAAAGTGATTTGGACTAGGAATATCGATCCCTTCCATTCTCCATAACAAGCCGCCTGGTGCGTTCCCACGAATGGAGACATTATTGTTTCCATCGTCAGTGCTTACCACCCCAGCATAAGACTGTGCCATCCGCAAAGGATCATTCACTGCTGCGGCAAATTTTTGCGTTTCCTCAACTGAGAATGTGCGCGAACTGACGGCAAGCATTTCGTTTTGGGTTTTTCGTTTATCGACCGCCGCTTTCACAACCACTTCGTTCCCTATGATCACCTTTTCTTCCATACTTACTTGTAATACCAATTCTTTTCCCGCCGTGAGATGAAGGTTTTCCATGCTTAGCGTTTCATACCCCATGATGCTAAATTGGAGTCCCACCTTACCTATGGGGACCTTTTCGAGAACAAATGTCCCATCAATATCACTGCTCGTTCCTTGAAGCGGTTCAGAGTTTAAGAGAACAACGGATACACCAATTAGTGGCGTTTGTGAAGTGCGATCTAAAATCGAACCGCGAATAGTTTGTGTGTTAGTCTGTCCAGAAGCCTGCTGAAATAAGACGAAGCAAAAGAATAAAGTAGCGAGACAGACAAATTTTTTAAAGTTCATTTTTGTGTCGTTTCCATAATGACACATGAATGATTGCCCCCCCTACCCGCCGGTAAAAAAAATCTACAAATGACGCAAAAGGCATCCGCCGACGCTGAAAAAGCTTTGGCAGACAAGTGGGGCGACATTATTTCCTTCCAAGTTATCTAGTCATTAAAAAAAACGAATCGCTGCTTTCCAGCCGAACCAGCCTTGAACTTTATAAGGTGCGTCGAGGTTCTCGTTAAAGATGGCTTTGGAATAGAGTGGATTGAACGTTTCCCCAAAACCTGGATGCTCCTGACTGACAAAAAAGGCATTGGCTGTGAATCCACCTGCAATCGAAAATTTCTTAGCTACGTAGAGGTCAAGTCCTAAATAAACTTGTCCGAGCTCGCTTAAATCCAGCTCCGCATATCCTTTGCTGATATGACTGGCGGTGACATCAATATCCAAAAAGGAACGACCTAGTGGAAGGCTGGTTCCTATTCCATATCCTACGAACCAAAGAGGTTGTTCTCCTTCAATGGTTCTTGGGTCAATACCCGCTTGAATAATATTATGAAACCAGTGCGTTCCTGACCGGAAAGAAGTACGGGTATAAAACAGCTCATCTGCTCCTATTTCCCACTTATGATAGCCTTTTTTTACAAAGCTAAATAACCCGATTGGCAGCCCTCGCATTGAGTCGGCTACATTGAATAAGCCAATTTGAACTCCTTTTACTCTTTTTGCACGATTATACAAACCCGCAGCTTGTACACCATTAATATTACCCGCATGATTAAATAATCCGGCTGCTTGCATACCAAAAACATTGCCCTTGGAATTATTGAATAATCCAGCAGCTTGCATTCCCAAAACGTTTTCATCAGTATGATTGAAGAGTCCAGCGGCTTGAAATCCATAAATGTCTCCCTTTGTATAGTTAAATACACCGGCAGCTTGCATTCCGCGAGCATTTCCACCCACCATATTGAAAACACCCGCTGCTTGGAAATAGCTTACATCTCCTTTGTCGAGATTAAATACTCCGGCCAATTCAAGCACATTCACTCCTTGGGCATAACCTCCAATTAATGAAAATGAATAATTATTGACTACACTTCCCGCCATAAGACCGTTGGTGCTAATTCCCGGCACGAATGAAAATTGAGTTTTGCGGAAAAAAGTATCCTTGATATTGATAGAATTGAATCGGAGTTTTTCATTCAAAAAGCCACCAATTTCTTTGAAGTCTTGCTTGATATTTGACTTCCAATCACTTCCTCCAGTATCGGCCTCATGCTTTAATTCCGGCTGATCCCTCAATGAATCCGAACTAATTATTGGTGTTAGTACAGGAATGGCCTGGGTCGGTGAGAGTGCTAATTCCACGGATTGAAACGCATCTCTTGGAATAAAGTAAGAGGTATCCAGATAGCCTTCCTTTTTAACGATGAGGTACAATGCATCGGAGTCTTCATCCAATTCCATTTCAAAATGACCATTGCCATCGCTGACCGCTGAATGAAAGGCGATGGTATCGTAAATACTCACACCGCGCAAATAATCTCCAGACTCTTTATCGAGCACATATCCACTAATCCGAACCTTCTGAAATTTTGGCTCAGGAACTGGTGGGTTTCTAGTCGGTTGCAAGATGATATAATTGCCCTTTGTACGGTAATCTATCCATCCTTTGAATAAGCGGTCAAGAATAAATCGAACCGGCTTGCTTTGGTACAGCGCATCGACCTTTCGATCGTCACGGACTTGTTCTGGGTTATAGGAAAAAGTGAGATTCCCGGAGGCTTCAATCTGCTTGAGCACCTCTGAAACCTTGGCGTTTTTCATGGCAATAGTAACCCTACGTTCTAGTGGGTTTTGTGCATGAATTTGTTGATTTCCCATCCATAGTAGAATGAGAATTACCTGCAGTGTTCGCAGGGAAAATTTAATTGCATCCATCTCCTTTGAGTAAAATAACATTGTTGTTTTCTTCAAATTGAAGCTGAAGCGTTAATGCAAGGATGTCGAGAATATGATCTAATTTTTCCTCTTGAAATTTCACGTTGATACGGCAATTGGCTAGGAGCGGATTACTCAGTTCGACCTGTTTGGTAAAATGACCATTCAAGATGGCTACAACTTCCCCTAAAGATTGGCCTTCGAAGTCGAAACTTCCTGTTTCCATCCTCAAATCAGGACGTTGAACCTGCAATTCCTGAGTACTACGAACCAGGAATGCCTTTTCATTTTTAACCAATATCACCCCCTCAACGAAATCTGCAGCCAATTCCACGCGACCTTCGAATACTTCCACAAATACGGTGTCGTTTTCAGGGTTTGCATCAACAGTGAATACGGTTCCTAAATCTTCAATGCGAACTGTTCCGCTATGGATGATAAAAGGATGTGCCTCATCATGGGTGACTTTAAAACGCGCCTTTCCTTCCAAACGGTATTCACGTGATTTTGGATCCTTCGACAATGCAACGAGCTTGGTCCCCTTTTCAAGGCTAACCTCACTGCTGTCTTGCAGAACTACATCCATCGAATTGTTCAATGCAGTGTATTCCAGTCCTTCTTGATTTCCACCACGGAATACCAAAAAGTACCCGAGCAGAGCCACCAAGAAAAGTGAAGCCGCAATAGATAATGCTTGACGTGAACCGATGCGGGAACTTTTTGGAGCCGGTTTTTCCAATTGACCCTCTACCTGATTCCATGCCTTGTCGACATCAAAATGACGGGTTTCCCGAATGCTAGCTCCAGCAAAGAAGACAAACTCCATATCGCGGAATAGGGCTTCATTTTCATCATTCGCATGTCGCCATTCTTGCAGCTCGATTTCTTCCAACGTGGTAGCCGTCCCTGCAAAGTAGCGGGCCATAAGGGCTTCGATATGTTCGTTGAAATCGTTCATGCTTGAAAGTTTTCGGATAAATAGATCAGAATCAACGGCAGGTATTCAGACAAAGCCACCCGTAGAATGCGAAGGGCCTTGCCCATCTGCTTTTCTACCGCTTTGATTGAAACCCCATGACGTTCGGCAATTTCGGCATAACTCAAACCCTCATAGCGACTCATTTCAAAGGTCTCTCGGCATTTTTCTGGCAAGGATTCTACTGCCTTGCTAATTTCGCGCGAAAGTTCTCTGGAGATAACTTCTTGGGCAGTATGCTCGACCACTGGACTTTGCATTGCTTGAACATGATCGCGGTGTTGATTGCGCACTTTTTCATGGCGCAAACGATTTAAGCTCGCATTGTTCACCGCACGGTACAAATAGGCTTGCAGCGTAGTGGTTATACTAATCTGCTCGCGCTTGTTCCAGATATTGACGAAGACTTGTTGCACTGTTTCTTCAGCTTCGTCGGGGTCTTTTAGAAAAGTACATGCATAATTGCAAAGCGCCTGGTAATAGGTGCGGAACATTTTTTCATATTCCTTCACGTCGCCCTGACGTATTCGCTCAAATTGCATGTTCTCAGAATGCACGCGACAAATATATCATCATCCATCCTAAAAAAACTCCCGACTTCATTGATAGAACACTTCACTTGATAGATACCCTACCTCATCCTTTTAAAAAAAAGACTTGGCGACTTATCGACTCGGAGAGAGTGAGATGGTTAGATGGTTAGAAGGGGTTGGAATTCGTTCTTGTCTGGAAGTCTGATAATCTGGTGCTCTGGCAGTCTTCAATCTCGAAAACTCGCAATCTCGAAAACTCGCAATCTCGAAAACTCGAAAACTCGAAAACTCGAAAACTCGAAAACTCTCTGCTAAAGAAAGTGGGTGATTTTTGAAATCTTTTCAGTCGAATTGACAAAACTTAGTTTCCAAAGGAAAATATGGTCGCCACTTTTTCGGTTTGGAATTGATCTGACTCTTTGGAATGCTCTTGTCAGTTCTGCACTATTGGTGTAGCGGTCAATAACGGCATCTCCTCTTCCTGGTGCATAGGAAAAATACCCCTTGATGGAATCACCGGGAATGGCGGGTTTAAATTCAGCATGGACTACCGAGTCGTTCCAATCCATTAAAACAGTAGCATTCAGGGGAAGTTCACGTGTTTGTCCTGCAGTATCTATAAAGGTGATATAAGGAGTAACAAGTAGCTGCGGCTCAACGCTTTCTTTCGCGCTTTGCGGCACCAATAGATTGCAATACCAGAATATCCACAGTAGCATATGTTTCTAGAATAACTACTCCTTTATGGTATAAACCAAAGGACTCAATTTCTCTTTGGAGCTGATGATTTCTAAATTATCGATAATGATTCGATCGCCAGGCATGTGATTGTAATTTTTTTGAATCATTAAAATGCCTTGAGTTAGGCTTTTTGATCCAGCAAATCCAACCATATCAGCGTCCCCGCCTTTTGGCGAATAGACTACAATACCGCTGGTTTCAACAAGTTCCTCTCCTAATCGAAATTCAACCAAGGCAATTTCATCCTTCCAATCGCTGCTTTTCATGTCCTTTAATTCAACCACACGATTTTCACCATTTTCAGCAACAAGAATAAGGACTGGAGTCGGAGAAGTTTCGGTTGCACTGGTAAAACTCCCCAATCCAATGAGGGTCAGAGAAGCAATGAGAAAGGTGCTGAATAGTTTCATAGCGATAATATTTGGTTTCAATTTAGGTATTATTCAGTAGAAACGGAAGGAATAATCCAATTCGTATGCTCCTGAAGAAAGAAGCGTTCGGCATAGAAGACCAGAACGCTATTAAAAACCAAATCATAAATCACCCTCCTTCGTTAATTTCCACTTCGTTCCAATTAACTTCGGCGGGCGCAGCAAATCACAAATCACAAATCATAAATCATAAATCATAAATCATTAAACTTGCAGTCCTTTTTTATGGCAGACAAGATTAAAATAAGCTTGCCCGACGGAAGTGTTCGGGAGTACGATGCAGGAGTATCCGCTATGGATATTGCCAAAAGCATCAGTGAAGGCCTCGCCAGAAACGTATTATCGGCTGAGGTGAATGGAGAAGTATGGGATGCAAACCGTGCAATAACGGCAGATGCCACATTGCGTTTGTTGACGTGGAATGATAAAGAAGGAAAAGCAACATTCTGGCATTCTTCTGCCCACCTTTTGGCTGAGGCATTGGAAGAATTGTATCCTGGAGTAAAACTGGGAATCGGACCTCCAATTGATAATGGCTTTTATTACGATATCGATTTAGGTGATCATAGTATCTCAAGCGAAGATTTTAAAAAGATTGAAACGAAGATGACGGAATTGGCCCGCAGAAATGTGCGCTTTGAACGTCGTGATATATCAAAAGCAGATGCCCTCGCATACTATAATGAGAAGGGCGACGAATATAAACTTGAGCTTCTTGATGGGTTAGAAGATGGAAAAATCACCTTCTATACCCAAGGAAACTTTACCGATTTATGCCGTGGACCGCATATTCCAGCGACAGGGACGATCAAGGCCATTAAATTGACCAGTGTAGCCGGAGCCTATTGGAGAGGCGATCAAAGCAGAAAGCAAATGACCCGTATCTATGGCATCACCTTCCCGAAAAAATCGGAGTTGGATGATTAT
>CAZUIT010000008.1:0-91138 GCA_964620355.1 uncultured Burkholderiales bacterium
ACACGCTTCTTTTTCTTGTTCGCATTGATCTACATTCGTCATTGCGGCGGTGTGGATAACCGCATTAGGCTGAAATGTTTGAAAGAGGTGCATTACAGCATCCGCATTGGTGATATCTAAAGTCGCGTAAGGAAGACGATCTCCCATGGGGTGACGGTTTGGACCCGTTCCTGTTGCAAGGAACTCCACTTCGGGCGTTATGCTGTACAAGTCACTTAATTTCTGACCGAGGAGTCCGTTGCTACCTGTTATCAAGACCTTCTTCATGGCGGAAAATTACGGGTTAAGGAGGAAAGACAAAACTTTTATTTTACCAAGTTCTTTGCTTCTTTCTTATTGGCGCTCAATCGGAGAATCAATAGCCATACGACACCAATTGTTCCCAGGGTAATAAAGGAAAATACCTGAGCCCATTCGGCGAGTGTCCTACCAATAAAAAGCTCGGCGCTTCCAATCCATAGAACCATACTGAGCCAAAATAGGACCTTCTTCCATCCATTCAGTTTTCCTTTGAGTAAGTCGCTACTCAAAACAATCAAGGCCGGCAATAGAAAGATGAAATAGGCTTTCCATGCTAAGGGGGATAAAAGCGGTATTAAGGCGATAAAAAGTACCATTCCTTGTAGCCTCTTCACCGCAGCATCACTCGTTTTTAGCAAGTGCCAAGCAGGCCAAGCCCCAGCAAGCATGACAAGGAAATAGATGAGCTTCTTTGCTTCATCCATGCTCAAAGAAATGAGGTTGGTTTGAACACCTAAGCCTACATCTTCCGGCACTGTCAAACGCCAAATAGCGCCAAAAAAGCTCTGATTTTTAAAATGAATCATCGGGAAACCTTGGGCAATTTCGGTCCACCAATATGTGTAGTAACTCCACGCGAGATCCGGACCGTAGAACAGGAAACAAAGCAGGTTTAGCAGTCCGACAAAGAGCAAGGTTATTCCTACAAATCGAAACTGTTTGATGAGGATAAACCACACGAAGAAAAAGAGTGTATATACCTTCAAACTCAAGGTTAGAGCAATTAAAAATGCCGCCCAAACGCTTCTATCCTTTTCCTTCCATTGGTATACTGCTTCAACACATAAAGCCAACATAATTACATTAATTTGAATGTTGGAAGCATTGTCGAGCAAGTATTTGAATGACAAGGCAAATGGCAAAAGTACCAATGGATCATAGGGCCTTAAACTCTCCAAATTCTTTGCATTAAACCAGGCCAAACGTTTTCCCTGAAAAAGCCAAATACATCGTTTGAATACTAACATAAAAGCCGCCAAGCTCGACAATTGCCAAATGACTCGTGCAAATAGAGGCGACAGCATATCCACCAAATAGATCGGGATACAGAATATGGAGAATAAGGGCGGCCACGTATTCAGCCAATGGCTATACAGGTTTTTGCCATGTAGGGCATAATCTCCAGCAATGGCATAGCCCACAAAATCACCTTCACGAAAGGCATAACGAATGGATTCCTCCAAGATAAGGAGGAAGAGCAACCAAAAGAAAATCTTAAAAAGTCCTTGCCGCGACACAAGGCAAAAGTATCTGATTATTTCTTGGATTGGCGCAGGTAGTCGAGTGAAATTTTACCCGGACCTATAAATAGAAGCACCAAATAAGCGACTAAATAGAGCAGCGACTTCTCCATTTTGGAGAATGGGTCGTCGCCATGAACAGCAAATGCCGCAACAGCCATGGTAAAAATTAAAGGAATGAGACTCAAACGCGTAAATAAACCAAGGGCCAAGAATAAGGAAGCAAAAAACTCAGCAAAAACAGCTAAAGCTAACGAAATGCCAGCTCCCAGTCCAAGGAATGAATAAAACTTAACCTCTTCAGGCCCCATTAACTTTTCAAGCTTTGGTAGGCCATGGGCGAATGCCATACTGCCTCCAAGCACGAGACGAACCATAAGTAAGACGATATCGGACTTCCAAGACTGATAAGAGAGCCATTTATTCATGTTGTACAATTTTTATGATGAGATTAAGAGCGGCTATTTTCTTCCGAGGCATATTAGTTCCAAGAAGGAGTAGTGACTAAATCAGGGGTAAGTTGAAACATGAGCGGGGTGATTTCCGGATTGAGGAATTCACTCAAGGGTAAATCGGCGATAATATCCATTACCGACAATTCATCGGCCGCATAAAAGGTCATCCATAAAGCATCTCTTTCAGCAGAAACACCATAAGATACAAGACGTCCCAGAGTCAATAGCCGGTCGATTTTCTTACGATGGGCAGGAATTCGTTCCATCATTTCTTCGGTTAGTTCTGGCAACTTGCTATACACTTGAAAATAATACATGGCGGTACAAGGTTATTAAAAAAGGTCGACACATACCGTGCCGACCTAAACCACTGATTTTGCAATTATGCTTGCTTGTTGATTTGCACGTTAAGGTGCAAACGAACTTCGTCGCTTACAACAACGCCACCTGCTTCGGTAATAGCGTCCCAGCTAAGTCCAAATTCTTTACGGTTAATCTTACCGTTGATTTCAAATCCGGCTTTTTGGTTTCCGTATGGATCCAAGGCCAGACCACCTAGTTCTGCTTTCAAGATAATTTCCTTGGTCACACCTTTCAGGGTGATATTTCCTACCAAGGTGTAGGAATCCTCTCCCGTTTTGGTAAAGGAAGTCGATTCGAAGGTCAATTTCGGAAAGCTCTCTGCACCAAAGAAATCGTCAGACATCAAATGACCATCACGTTGTTCGTTATTGGTGTCGATGCTATCGATATCTGCTGTAAAATGAATTTTTGCGTCTGAGAAATCCTCAGTGGAAGTGCTCAATGCTCCTTGGAAGCTGCGGAAATAACCAGTTACGGTAGAGATTACAAGGTGTTTTACTTTGAATTGAATTTCTGAATGTGTTGGGTCGATTGCCCAAACTGATTGCGTTTGTGTTGTCATGTCTTTTTTTTTTATTTGGTTGGGGCAGATAATTATCTGCCCACGTTCATTTTCTATACCTTTTGTGGGGGCTGGTGGTTATCTGCCCCTACGTTTATTGTTATCCTGCCGATTAGGGCAGATGATTATCTGCCCTTACGTTTATTGTTCATCTGACGATTAGGGCAGATGATTATCTGCCCTTACGTTTATTGTTCATCTGACGATTAGGGCAGATGATTATCTGCCCCTACGTTTATTGTTCATCTGACGATTAGGGCAGATGATTATCTGCCCCTACGAGGGTTATTTTAAATTTGGTAATTCCATCAATAAAAGACTAGCGTCTTCTGTGGATTTGAGGTTGCTGATATCTCCGGAGAGGATTCCCATTCCATCGCGTTTACCTAGGGTTTCGCCATTGAGGCTTACGCTTCCTTCGATTACGAAGAGGTAGAGCAATGAGCCCTCAAGGTTTTTTGCATAGGTTAGGCTTTTTCCTTTCTCTAATTCAGCTAAACTGAACCAAGCGTCTTGGTTAATCCAGAGGGCGGAATCTTTGTCAGGTGCTACGACAGTTTGCCAGCTATTGTGACGGTCTTTTGCCTCAAAGCGTTTTTGATCATAGCGAGGTTCGATATCACCCAGTTTCGGGAATACCCAGATTTGGAGAAAATTGCTCGCTTTGTTTTTGTTGTGGTTGTATTCTGAATGAAAGATACCACGACCTGCGCTCATTATTTGCACGTCGCCGGTATCAATCACTCGCTCTCTCCCCGTGCTGTCTTTATGTTCCAAAGCGCCATCAAGCGGAATGGATACAATTTCCATATTGGAATGCGGATGTGTACCGAAGCCGGTACCTCCTTGAATAATGTCGTCATTAAGAACTCGCAATGCCCCAAAATGCATACGTTCTGGGTTCATGTAATTCGCGAATGAAAATGTGTGGTGACTGTCTAACCATCCGTGGTTGGCATGTCCGCGTGTTGTTGCGCGATGGATGATGGTGTTCATTGTTTTGGTCTCCTTTGTTGGTAAATGTTCGAATCCTACTTGCTCCATCTTCTCTCCTTCTTTCCCTTGCAATACAGCCGGTATACTCAGCGCAGAGGCTCCAGCAAGCACAGATTTTAAGAATTGGTTACGTTTCATGATTCATTTAATGTATATACATGTATTGTACTAACATGTATTGTGCCAAAACGGTCAAATGGCCAATTTTATCTGGCATACAACAAGATAGTCTATAGATAAGGTATCGATAGGTGAAAATGGGTTTTATCGGAAATGCAGCAAGGCAGAAGATTTTCTGCCCCTACCAAAATTTTCTCAACCTTATCCTTAACCTCGTCCTTAACCTCATCCTTAACCTTATTTCCCTATCTTTGTCGCCCTTATGGAAATGTTGTTTGCTCCAGCTAAAACCGCTACCAAGCGGCTATATATTGAATCCTACGGTTGTGCTATGAACTTGGCGGATTCGGAGGTAATTGCCTCTATCCTCAAAGAAAATGGGTACCAAACCTGGGAACAAGAAAAGGATGCAGACATCATCTTCCTGAATACCTGTGCCATCCGCGAAAATGCGGAAGACAAAATCTGGCACCGTCTCAAAGCCCTTAAAGGGGTTAAAAAGCATAAGCCCGACTTAATTGTCGGCGTGCTTGGCTGTATGGCTGAGCGGTTAAAAACCAAGCTTCTGGATGAAAGTCAGTTGGTTGATTTGGTTGTGGGACCAGATGCCTACCGGGATCTTCCAGGCTTATTGGCCAAGGTAGATGACGGACAGAAAGCCGTGAATGTGCTGCTATCACGCGAAGAGACCTATGCCGAGATTGCGCCTATTCGTTTGAATAGCAATGGAATCAATGCCTTTATCTCTATCATGCGTGGTTGCGACAATATGTGTTCTTTCTGCGTGGTGCCTTTTACCCGTGGAAGAGAACGGAGTCGTGACCCCTACTCTATTGTCCGTGAGGCCGAAGAGCTGGTTGCGCAAGGATATAAAGAAGTAACGCTCTTAGGACAAAATGTCGACTCCTATAAATGGACTTCAGACGACGAATCCGAAACCGTCAACTTCGCTGGGTTGCTTGAGCTGACTGCGAAAGTTAGTCCGGAATTACGTGTTCGTTTCTCTACTTCGCATCCAAAAGACATTACTGACGAGGTGCTGTATACCATGCTAAAGTATGATAATATCTGCAAGCATATCCATCTTCCAGCACAGAGCGGAAACAGTCGGGTTCTAAAACTCATGAACCGCACCTACGATCGTGCTTGGTATATGGAGCGTATCCATAAAATCCGTGAGCTTATTCCAGAATGCGGAATTACCTGTGATATCATTGCTGGATTCTGCTCAGAAACCGAAGAAGAACACCAAGACACACTCAGTCTTATTGAGGAATGCCAATTCGACTTCTCCTACATGTATTACTATAGCGAACGTCCGGGCACTTTGGCTGCACGTCGTTATCCAGATGATGTGCCTTTGGAAGTAAAAAAACGTCGCTTGCAAGAAATTGTTGATTTGCAAAATGCTGTCTCTCGAGTGGTGAATGAACAATCGATTGGTAAGGTTTTCCGCGTATTGATTGAAGGAACTTCCAAAAAATCAAAAACCGATTTCAAAGGACGCAATGACCAGAACGTCACCTGTATCTTCCCTATGGATGGGGTGTTACGTCCGGGTGATTACGCGAACGTACTTATTGAAAGAACGAATACGGCTACACTTATTGGGCGCATTGTTTAATCGAGATTGCGAGTTTTCGAGATTGAGAGTATTCGAGATTTTGACAGTACAATATGGCGACGTTTTGAATTATAAAATTTCTAGTTCCTGATAACGTTTTCTTTCGAGCGCGTCGGCGGGGACGCCAACCCGCTTCAATGATTCTTTTTGTCTGGCAGTCTTTTGCATGTTAAGCGTAGGGCCTAGAGTTTAAATGACTCGACAAATATAATCTGACAGGTATCCCGATGAATGTTCTTGTCTAATTCATACCTCCAAATCATATCACAAAAGAGGGTATCTTGATAATACCTACATTTTCCCCAAGCACTAAAAATACTGTCGTTAATGACTTTATGATCCAATTCATCTATATTAAAATAATCGCCTGTAGTAGTTCTTGTATAAACTGAGTAACTGAATGTTGAGAACGTTCCGCAACCCTGAAAGAAATACTGTACTATTCCTGAAGTATCAAATCTCAGATCATTTAAAACAATCGTATTGGCACAGTCATCCTTTACATGAATTAAAACTGAATCAGATTTTTCAATACAGTATAAGCCACAAAAGTCAATGCTATAATTAGGGTCACAGCCGCATTGTCCATCTATACAAACCATTCCATCAAAACATGTATCACATAAGGATGGATCATACTTTTTGCATGTGCAGGATATGTTGATTGTAAGCAATAAAATAATACACCAGAATGCTCGAGTCATTTATTTTTATTTAATCCGATTGTGTATTGAAGGTTGAGACCCAAGCTCCAAGAAAAAATCTGACCGTCAATTGTATATTCATTGACAATCATAGGGTTTGTAATATTCCTCATTCGTTCAACAATAACCCAACGATAATTCTCTTTAAATGAATTTAACATCTGAAACCCAATCCCAAGATCAAGGTTTTTCCATATTGAATAAGTAATACCGAGATTTATACCATATTCGCCATTTAGCCCATTCCTATAATAGGATTCATCGCGATTAAATGAATAAGTATGATTTAAACTGGTGGATTTAGAGCTGGAAAACACAAGGTGTTTTGGTCGAGAACTACAGTGGTTACAATAACTCGTCACCATAATTTCCCCACTAAACTTCCACTTTTTAATTGCTTTGGTATAGCCCAAATTAAGGCCGAGTGAATAAAAATAACCCATACTATAAACAAGGCCACTTTGTCTGCTCTTAGCCGAGGCATCATAGAAACTATTTGTATAAGACCTTGCTTGAAATACTATTCCAGAACTCAATCCGATTTTAGTTAAATAGGATACCGACAAAGAATAACATTCTTCGTTTTCAGGTCTATTTTGCTTGAGGTTCTCTGCTGCATTTATCGCTTTTATCTTTACCAGACTCCGTGAAAACCCGAATTCTCCTTTTACACGAATAGATTGAGCAGTGGTATGGGTGACCGGGACCATTAAACCCAATACAATTAGAATAAAAAGAAACCGAACACTATGCATAGATAGAATGAAGTAAAACTACTTTTTTTTAAGTAAACATGGATGTTTATGATGATTTTTTTACGCCACCACAGTCCAAACTTAGTCAAACGCATATATTGACACTAAATCTATAAAGGGTCGTAATGTGTCGATTCCAACTTCTTGCCTTCCCCTCGATTTCGTGTGATTTGGGTACAAACCCTTCTATTTCATTCACTTCACTACACCTTTGCTAATCGTTTCGGCGCACGCGGTCGGGATAGCTTTTCTCGAAACCTTGCAATTTCCCCCTTCGACAGGGCGTGAAGCCAGTTCTAAACTGATGATTTGTCAGCCCGCTCAGGGACCTGATGATCGAACTCCCTAAATCTTAAAACCTCCCTCCCGATATCGGGACTCGAAACCTCTCACTTCGATAAACTCAGTGAACGGTCATGTTGTAAGGTCTTAATGTCGCCAAGTCGACCCGTCGATAAGTCGCCCAATCGACCCACCGAGTTCCATGAGCCAGGCAATTCCCATATGAACCACTACTCCACCAGCGATGCTGCGGGTTTCATAAACGAGAATGCCTAAAATCATTCCACCAAACCAGGAACTGATGGTCTCTCCGAGGGGCTTTCCGAAATGGATGGTGCAATACATGAGTGCGGCAAAGGGAATGCTTGCTGGACCGAGAAATCGGGAAAAGGCAATGACCAAAAAGCCGCGGAAAAAGAATTCGATATACACGAAGTCGATTCCATAAAACAACTCATAAATCCCGGCCTGTTTGAGGTTCATGGGGAATTCTTCACTGAATAAACGGGCTACTTTAGGGTAATACTGTATGAAGTCCTTTTGCGTAGAAGCCATGGCAATCAAAGGAATCATCATCAATAACAAGAGAAAATACGCTTTCCATGAAACTCCTTGTAAGCTCAATCCATACAGCCGTTTCTCTGACTTTCTATCGACAAAAAACCACCAAAAAATGGGCAGTAGACACATAATCGGACCAAGAATAATGGTATTCGTCAAGCGGATGCCGTAGTCCCAATTTTCAAAAGTATGATAGACCCAAGTGCTGTGTTCTTTAAAGCCAATACGCAAGGCAAAGGCGAAAACTGCAAGAAAAAGCAAAATGAGAAAAGCAGGACTAAACTTCAATCGTCCTTGTTGCATCAATCCCCAAATGGCGAGAAAGACAATTAAAGGAATTCCATAAAACAACATGGCATGAAGCAAAAAATAAGGCTCCGTGGCATCGCTAAGCCACGCTTGTTTGAGTCGAAGGGTGTATTGCAAACTGGTAGCTAGGGCGGCCAATAAAAACGACAACACAATGCTTCCAACAGGAATGCGCGTTGTTAGATAGTTTTTGAGGATGCCGATTAGCTTTTTCAAGTCCGCAAAATAGGGATTGTCAGGGCTTTGTCAAAAAATCCACAACTTATCTTCATTCCTTCTTTTCGGGCACATTTGAACCTAAATTTGATACCGCATTTGACCCGCCCGCATGTACCTGATTTTCGACACTGAGACCACTGGATTACCTAAAAATTACAATGCCCCCGTTACCGATAGCGACAATTGGCCGCGCTGTGTGCAGATTGCGTGGCAGCTGCATGACGACAAAGGGTATTTAATCGATGCTCAGAACTTAATCATCAAGCCCGAAGGTTTCGATATTCCCTTTAATGCGGTTAAAATTCACGGAATCAGCACCGAGAAGGCCCTTGCGGAAGGACTTCCTCTTCAAGAAGTATTAGCCACATTTTCCAAAGCACTCGAACAAGCCCAGTATGTAGCGGGTCATAATATCAGCTTCGACCTCAATATCATGGGCGCGGAGTATTTCCGTATGGAAATGGAAAATGTACTGGAACCAATCGCTTGGATTGATACCAAGGATGAATCCACAAACTTCTGCGCCATACCAGGTGGAAAAGGCGGGAAATTCAAGTGGCCTACTCTCTCTGAACTTCATAATAAATTATTCGGACGTCCGTTTTCAGACGCTCATAACGCGGCGGCAGACGTAGAAGCAACTGCACGCTGTTTCTTTGCCTTGATTCAGCATAAGGTCATTCAGCGCGAGGATATTCAGCTAGCCGAAGACGTGATGGATAAATTGGCCGAAGTGGCCAAGTCCATTCTCAATACCGTGCAAGAGAAAGAGATTCTTGAAGGTCCGGATTTACGTTTTACCAAAAAGGCTGCTGCTCCTGTGGCCGCAGAAGCCCGACCATTTGTGCATCTGCATACCCATTCTCAATATTCGGTGTTGCAGTCTACCTCCGATGTGCACGATATTATCTCCCGAGCTGCCGAGCTCAAAATGCCCGGAGTATGTTTGAGTGACCATGCCAATATGTATGGTGCCTTTACCTTCTGGAATGCCAGTGAACGAATCAATTCAGGGATTCGTGAAAAGAATGATGCCCTTGCTGAAGGAGAAACACCCGCCCCTGAGGTAAAGAGCATCTTGGGTTGTGAAGTGAACCTGACAGAAGACATGAACGACCGTTCTCGGCAGAACAATGGTTACCAAACCCTGCTCATTGCCAAAAACGAAGAAGGCTATCATAATTTGGCAAAAATCAGCTCCCTCGGCTATACGGATGGATTTTACTATATGCCTCGTGTTGACCGGGACACCCTGCTGAAGTACAAGGAAGGCATCATAGCAAGTACTGGCTGGATTTACGGCGAAGTCCCCAACCTCATACTTAACGTGGGTGAGAAGCAAGCTGAAGAAGCTTTCGTTTGGTGGAAAGAGAATTTTGGGGATGATTTCTATGTGGAACTCAATCGCCATGGCTTGCCTGAAGAAGAGCATGTCAATAAGGTCTTATTGGACTACTGCAAAAAGTATGACGTGAAGTACTACGCAGCTAACTCCAATTATTACCTCAAGAAAGAACATTCCAAGGCCCACGATATTCTGCTTTGTATCAAAGACAATGAGAAGTCGAGCACCCCGATAGGAAAAGGACGCGGTTTCCGTTATGGATTGCCCAATGATTCCTTCTATTTCAAGAGTGCAGAGGAAATGACCGCCCTGTTCGCTGACTTGCCTGAAGCCATCGATGAGACCGTTCGTATTTGCGATAAAATCGTTCCCTTTAAACTTGGTAGAGATGTACTCCTACCCGAGTTCAAGATTCCTGATGAGTTTGAAGACCAGGATGCATTCTTGCGTCACCTCACCTATGAAGGAGCCAAAAAGCGTTATGGAGAAATAACACCAGAGATATCAGAGCGACTCGACTTCGAGCTTGCCACCATCAAGAAAACAGGGTACCCAGGTTATTTCTTGATTGTCCAGGATTTTACTACCGAAGCCAGAAATATGGGCGTGAGTGTGGGACCTGGGCGTGGTTCTGCAGCCGGCTCAGCAGTAGCCTATTGCATTGGAATCACCAATGTGGATCCGATTAAATACGATTTACTCTTTGAGCGTTTCTTGAATCCGGATCGTGTGTCGATGCCCGATATTGATATTGACTTTGACGACCGCGGTCGGGAGAAGGTAATCAATTACGTGATTGAGAAATACGGTCAAAAGCAAGTTGCCCAGATCATTACTTACGGAACGCTCGGTGGCAAGTCAGCTTTAAGAGACGCTTCTCGGGTACTGGAATACCCTCTATCTGAGGCAGATGTCTTGGCGAAATCCTTTCCTCTCAACCCCTCTGCTTCCCTCAAGAAATTATTAGAGGCTGGTGGAATCAATGCCAAGTTGCTGGATAAGCTGAACCCTCAGGACAAGGAAAAAGCCTACAAGTTCCGCGAAATGGCGGATGCAAAAGATTCGCGGGCTTCGGTTATCCATCAAGCAAAAGAATTAGAAGGTTCCGTGCGAAATACCGGAATCCATGCCTGTGGGGTGATTATCACTCCGGATGATATCAGCAAATTCGTTCCAGTAGCTTTGGCCAAGGACTCGAATATGCTTTGTACGCAGTTCGATAATAGTGTGGCTGAATCGGCTGGTTTGTTAAAGATGGACTTCTTGGGACTCAAAACCCTGACCATCATCAACGATGCGATTGATGAGGTAAAACGCCGTCATAATATACAGCTAGTTGCGGATGATTTTCCCTTGGATGATGAAGAAACCTATGCCCTCTTCCAACGCGGAGAGACCAATGGAATTTTTCAGTTTGAATCCATTGGTATGCAGAAAAACCTCAAGGAACTCAAGCCCGATAAGTTTGAAGACTTGATTGCCATGAATGCCCTGTATCGTCCGGGTCCGATGGAATATATCCCGAACTATATCGCACGTAAACACGGACAAGAACCCGTGAGTTATGATGTTCCCGATATGGAAGAATACCTCGCTGAAACCTATGGTATCACGGTTTACCAGGAGCAGGTAATGCGTCTATCTCAAAAGCTGGCCGGGTTTACCAAAGGTGAGGCGGATACCCTCCGTAAGGCAATGGGTAAGAAGCAAAAATCGGTGCTCGACAAAATGAAAGCCCGCTTTGTGGAAGGCGCAACGGCCAAAGGTCATCCAGAAGATAAACTCAATAAAATCTGGACGGACTGGGAAGCCTTTGCCCAATACGCCTTCAATAAATCGCATTCAACTTGCTATGCGGTATTGGCCTTTCAAACGGCTTACCTCAAAGCGCATTATCCGCAAGAGTTTATGTCTGCCGTACTGAATGCAGAGAAGAGTATTGAGAACCTCACCTTCTATATGTCAGAATGCCGTAGAATGGGCGTTGAAGTGCTGGGTCCAGATGTGAATGAATCAGAGCTCATGTTTTCGGTAAATCCACAGAATGCCATTCGCTTCGGACTGTCAGCCATCAAGGGCGTTGGCGGCGGGGCAGCTCAGGAAATTATTGATGTCCGCACAGAAGATGGATTTTATACCAGCATCTTTGATCTTACCAAACGCGTGAACCTCAAGTCAGTAAACAAGCGGGTGATGGAAGCCTTGGCTGTTTCAGGTGCTCTCGACTGCTTCCAAGGAATTCAGCGGTCACAATATTTCCATCGCCTAAATCCGGATGAATCGAATATCATCGAGAAATCCATCAAATTTGGTGCGACCTACCAAAGCAATGAAGCTGCTTCGCAAGTGTCTCTATTTGGTGGCGGAACAGATGCCGAATTGCCCGAACCTGTAATCCCTGAAGCGGAACCATGGGTATTGGAAGAAAAGCTCGAAAAGGAGAAAATGGTAGTGGGTATGTATTTATCCGGACATCCGCTCGACAAGTATTCTGTCGAAATGCATGAAATGTGCACCCATCAGCTCCGTGACCTTCAGAACTTGGAAGACCTCAATGGCAAAAGCATCATACTTGGTGGCCTTTTAAGCGACCTCATTGAACGCGAAACCTATAATGGTGGATTGATGGGCATCTTTTCTATGGAAGACTATACGGGTCGCTATGAGTTTAGATTGAATAAAAACCTCTACCCCAATTTCCGTGGCACCTTAAAGATGGAGAAATACCTCTATATCCGAGGAACAGTGAGCAAACGCGCTTGGCCAAAAGACAGCACCGAATTGGAATTTGTGATTCAGCATATTGCGACTTTACGTGAGATGCGTGCTCAATTGCTCAACTTCATAACCCTAGTGGTGCCAATCAACAAGGTGAATTCCGAGATGGGTGGGCGTTTAAAACGGATTCTTACAGAATTCCCAGGCGACACCAAGCTTAAGATGCGGTTGGTTGATCCAGAAAACAAGGTACAGCTGCCAATGCGTTCTTCTACCGTAAAGGTGGACGTACGCAAAGAGGTATTGGATCGACTCAATCAAGAGAACATCAGTTATTTACTTGATGTGAGTAGATAAAAAAGCGCCGAGGTTTACCCCTCGACGCTCTTATCCCCATAAATTGGCTGTTTATTCTATGATGAATCGGACAATCGATACTTGATCCTCCCATTTCAATTTTATTAAATAGGCTCCCGGAGCTAAGCCTGACAAGTCAAAGTGATATTGATCCGATTTTGTCGTTTGAATCGCCAACTGCTGACCTTGAATGGTCCATAGTTCGGCTCCATCGAGAACGATTCCACTTTCTATCTGCACATAATCACTCGCTGGGTTCGGGTACACTTTCACTTGCGTCATCAATACATCCATCATCCCTACATTATCCGAGTTAATGGTCTGCTGTGCTGAATCGCTACATCCTTTATCATCCATGGTCACAAGGCGAACAATGAATGCCCCATTTGCCGCATAGGTATGCGAAGCTGTTGGCGTAGTTGCTTGAGCTGAATTGTCTCCGAAATCCCATGTACGAGACTGAATTTGAGATGTTGTATCGGTGAAATCCCATGTACGGTTCGAGCCCGAAATTGTAAATCCTGGTTTTCTTGGTGTGTTCACTGTGATTGTTTGTGGACTTGATTCTTGCACACAGGCCAAACCTTGAGCGGTGCTTAAGATTATATCGCCATCTTCCAAGTTTTCCACTTCGAAAACACCAGTAACATTGGAGTCATTGAAAATACCGTTAACAAACACAGAATATTGATTATAGAAACTTTGATTCGTTACCTGAACAGTTTCTCCTACGCATATTTCAGTTGCGCTAAACATCACTGGTAATATCACTTTGCTTTCCACTCTAATGCTGTCATGAATGGTAAATGCGGGGCACGAAGGGCTGTTCACATCTACAATATCCAAGGTATAATCTGGTGAAGAGGCATCTGCGATAAACTTAAAATGGGTAGCGGATCCGGGAGTTCCACCGTTAAATGCCACAGTATAATTTGATAAAGACACATTATTCAAGTCTAGAGAAATAGTGTCACCCTCACAAGCCAAGGTGTCTGAAACCACTAAGTCATAAGTAAATTGAGAACAAGGTAAGGTTGTGCATGAATGTGACCCTATAATTCCTTCGCTACATGGACCTGATCCAATTGCTTTTACGGCAATCGTTTCCTTGGTATTAAAAGTTAATCCTGTCACCTGTGCAAAAGTATCCGTTGTGCTGATTTCATTTCCTCCCGAAATGGTGTAGGTATAAGAAATTGCCCCTGGAATTGGGTCCCAATGGAAGTTCAACTCATCTGTTGTGGTATTTCCGCATGAAATAATCGGTGCAGGAAGGCGGTTTAGTATGACTTTGTTTATAACACTTTGCGACAAAGCACTGCAGCTTCCATTATCCGCTTCCACACGTATCGCATAATTGCCAGCTTGCGTAACAATGAGGAAATTGCTCGTATCAGACTGCAATAGAGTGGCGCCATTATAGAAATCATACTTAACAAAACCAGTATCAGCTGAAATCACCAACGAATCGATGCCGGCACAAAGGGTATCAGCACTAAGATTGCCTGTCATCCCAGCATTCGGAATAGACTTGAAATTTAAGTTCACTGGATTACTCGTTCGAGAACACCCATTGCTATTGGATACGGTGACTTCATAAGCCCCTCCCTTGTATACGGTTAAGGATTGAAAAGTATCAGCAGGATTTCCGGTGTTCCACAAGTAGCGGTAGCCATTTCCGGCATTTGCTGTCATGGTTATGGAGTCACCATCACAGACTTCAGTGCCCGGCGTAATGCTTGGAATACTAGCGGATGGCTTGATTAAGACGGTGGTTAAGTGACGTACAGGATTAGACTCCCCTTTGTTATTGTAGACCCAAAGTGTATCGCTGAAAGTTCCAACAGATGGATACGTGCGAACGACGTTTTGAGTAGTAACTATTTGTGGAAAACCTTGGTTAAATTTCCACTTATAACCTGTCGGGTTATTTGTACCAGAGCCATAAAGCGTCATGGTATCACCCGCGCATACGGAACTTTTACTCGTTTGAATGCTCGCTGTTGGTAGCAATGAAGACGTAGCTATCTTAAATTCTTTGGCATAGATCTGATCTCCGGAAGTTGCTGAATTTCCATTTGCTGCATTCACCACAGCATAGAATGTGATGGTGTCTACGTTTGTTGATGGGGCTTTCCAGGTAAAAGTCCAAGAACGGCCACCCGTTCCGCTGGTTCCACCGCTCGTATGTCGAATATAGTTACGCGATACCCCACTAACCGATTGAGAAGCTGTTGCCGATCCCGTACCTGCTGTAAATGAACCCACAGGTACATCGTTATCTGTGCGTAAGGTGGTAAGCTCAAACCCATATTTATTCACACCGGATTGCGCATAGCTCAGCGTAATCGAATAACTACTGTCTGGAATATACCCACCTCCAGAAAAAGTTCCACTGAGGGTGAGGTTGGTTAAATTAGAAGGCGTCGGGTTCAATGAACCTGAATGGCAAGATGTACAGTTCCCTTCTCCGGGAGCATTGGTCATGGCTGCAGGCGGATTATTGCTGTACATAATTGAGGCAATGCCGGAATAAGCAAGTCCCCCAAGTACGAAGAGTTTAAAAATGTTTTTTTGTAGTAATGGTCTTATCATATCATTAATCTGGCTGGATGAAAGTACAAATTAGGATTTCAGATGGTGAAAATACACATTGAATTGACCAAGCCAATGATTGGAGTAACCGATACATGAGTTCATCATAGCTATCGATGAATTAAACCTTTTGCATACTCCCTACTCTTAAAAGAAAAATGTTATGAAAAAGTTTGGATTATTAATGACAGCTTTCCTCTTTACTATCAGCTTGATGGCACAAGACGGACCACAAAAAAAGGAAAAAGACCCAGTAAAAATGGCTAAAAAGCGCACAGAAGCCATGACGAAAAAACTGGAGCTCACTGAAACTCAGATACCGCAGGTGGAAGCGATTAATCTGGAATTCATTCAAAAAGTCAATGCGTTGCGCGAAAATACGGAGCGCGGTCCCGAGCAAAAAGAAAAGATTCAAGCGCTTGGGAATGAAAGCGACACTAAGATGAAAACCGTTTTAACTTCTGTACAATACGAAAAGTATTTGGTTATGAAGGAAAAAAAGAAAGAGAAACTAAAAGAAAAAAAGCGTAAAAAGGGCCATGACGGCACACGAGGGAAAAGTGAATAATCCGCTACATAACAATTGAATTTAGGCACCTTTATGGTGCCTTTTTTATGATATTTGCGGGATGAAGGCCTTATCCCTGCACGACTTTGCCTATTCCTTGCCCGAACATGCCATCCCCGCCTACCCTCTAGCAAATCGCGCACAAGCAAAACTTCTCCGTTATGAGAAGGGAAAGATAAGTCACCATAATTTCCATTCCCTGCCCGAACTTCTTCCTGATGGAGCCTTATTGGTTTTTAACGATACCCGTGTAATTCCTGCCCGTTTATTTTTTCACCGAGAAACCGGAGCACGAATCGAAGTACTATTACTTGAGCCTTCAAGCTCGAGTGATATGCATCAAGTGATGCAATCATCAGAGGCCTGCGAATGGAATTGTATGATTGGCGGACTAAAAAAGTGGAAGGATGATGAAGTACTGAGACTAGATATTGGCACATGCGTCTTACAGGCGAGACTTAAAAATAGAACGAGCTGTACTGTTGAGCTTAAGTGGAATGCGACTATCAGCCTTTCGGAGGTGCTGGATGCAAGTGGCAAACTCCCGCTTCCTCCTTATTTGCATCGGGAAACTGAGGCGTCAGACAAAGAGCGGTATCAAACTGTGTATGCAGAAAATGAAGGAGCTGTAGCTGCCCCAACTGCTGGTTTGCATTTTACACAGGACGTGATTGACCGGCTCAGTAATAAATCCATCCATCAAACTCGGCTGACTTTGCATGTTGGTGCCGGGACCTTTAAACCGGTGAAAGTCGACGACCCTAGAGATCACGACATGCACAATGAAAAAATGTGTATTTCCAGAAAGAGCATTGTAGAATTGATGGAAGTAAAGGGTCCCATTGTTCCTGTTGGAACCACCAGCATGCGTACCCTTGAGTCCTTGTATATTTGGGGCTGTAAGCTGATTGAAAATCCTAGTACCCCTTTCATCATAGAAAAACTTGAAGCATATTCCCTTCCCAAGCATCCCACCCAAACCGCATTACAGGCCATACTGAAGTATATGGATAAGTTAGGAATAGATGAGGTATATGGACAAACAGAGATCTTAATTTATCCCGGTTATCAATTTGCATTATGTGGTGCATTGATTACCAATTTTCATCTTCCCGAAACCACCTTAATCATGCTGGTAGCTGCGTTCATTGGCGAAGATTGGCGCACGGTATATGACGAGGCCCTGCAGAATGAATACCGATTTCTCAGTTTTGGTGACAGTAGCCTGCTGATTCCCTAGTGTTTCATTGCCTCTGTGCGCATTTCCTCAGAAAGATCATTTCCCAAATAACGGTCGATGATTCCATGGGCTAGGTACAATAGAGGAGTTAGAATTATAGCCATCACTCCCTTATAGATATAATTGACCAAGCAAACCGAAAGCACCAAACTCAGCGCCCATTGATCCGCGGTGCCCAGTTTACCGATATAAAAAGCGATAAATAGCACAATAAAACTATCTATAAGTTGCGAAACTAACGTAGACCCAGTGGCGCGAAGCCATATACTCTTTTCCCCTGTTCTTTTTTTTAAGGCATGAAATACAAAAACATCCACCAATTGTCCCACTAAAAACGCCACAAGTGAACCAATGATAATCCATAATCCCTGTCCAAAGATTGCATTATAGGCGATATTCATATCTAAGGTGCCATCATCCAATTGTTTGATTTTCCAGAAATCTGCAGGTGCGGTGTGCATGGCCAAGGTGACCATGAGAAATGCATAGGCTATAAGTCCCGCGGTGAGGTAAGAAAAAAACCGCACTCCCTTCATGCCAAAATATTCATTGATGAGGTCGGTCATGATAAAAACCACAGGCCAGAGCAATACGCCTGCAGTCATATTAAAACTCAATGATGTTCCGAAGATGTTCCAATTCACGGGTTCAATTCCGAGACTTGCTTCTGCTGAGAATATTTTTACCCCAATAAACTCTGCGATGAGTGCATTGCAAAGAAAAAATGCGCCCATCACAAGAAAGAGGTTTTGCTTTTTAGAACTTGCCTTACTCATGGATGTTCGTAAGTATCTCCTAATTCAGGAATATCAACATGCAGAAAACCTTCTTCAAGCAGTTTAAGTTTGAAAGCCTGTTGGGTATCGAGTTCGCCGTGCACCAAAAACACCCGGCTCACCAAGCTTGGATTTTGGCATTTGAAATAGTGAATCATTTCATTGTAGTCGGCATGAGCACTAAATGCATCCATCACCTCTACCCGTGCATTCACTTTCTTTTCATCTCCAAAAATTTTAACATACTCTTCGCCACGACGCAAAGCACCAGCTAGACTGCTTGGAGAGGCATACCCAACAATTAGGATACAATTCTTCTCGTGCTCAATGGCATTAGCGATATGGTGCTTAACCCTGCCCGCTTCGGCCATTCCAGATGCTGAAATTATAATACAGGGTTCGTCGCGTTTATTTAGCGCTTTAGAATCATTTACGTCAGTGATATAATGCAGTCCTGGAAATCCAAAGGCATCCCCATCTCTTTTAATATAATTGAGGATATCCGGATTAAAATCATCTTCATGGTCCTGCATCACCCGGGTCGCCTTAACGGATAATGGACTATCCACAAATACTTCAATGCGTGGCAATTGTCCGGATGAAGAAAGCTGATCGAGCATATAGATCAACTCTTGGGTACGATCGACGCTAAAGGCTGGGATAATTACCTTCCCCCGTTTCATGACACAGGTTTCTTTTACTGCCCGGAGTAATTGAGCTTTCGCCTGGCTCGAATCGTCATGCAAACGATCGCCATAGGTAGACTCGCTGATAATGAAATTAGCCTGTGGAAAAGGTTCCGGACTGCGTAGTATTATGTCTCCCGGCCGACCAATATCTCCAGTAAAGAAGAGAGTTTCAGCACCTGTCGATTCGGTAATTTCCATAAATACACCAGCGCTTCCGATAATATGTCCGCTATCATAAAATGTAAAACTAAATTCTTCATTTAGGGCTTTGGCAGTACGGTAAGGAACCTCTCGAAACTTGCTAAGGGTATGTTCTACATCTTCCACGGTATAGAGCGGCTCCAATGCTGGCTGGCCTCTTTTCTTCCTCCGCTCGTTGATGTATCTGAGATCGTTTTCCTGAATATAGGCAGAATCCATGAGCATGATTCCACATAAATCGATGGTGGCTGATGTTGCCCATATTTTCCCTTTAAACCCTTCTGCCACCAAACGAGGCAGCAAGCCAGAGTGGTCGATATGCGCATGAGAAAGCACCACATGATCGATTTGGGTAGGGTCAAAACCAAAGTGGCGGTTTAACTCATCTGAGTCTTGACCGCCACCTTGATATAGTCCACAATCGAGGAGAACTTTTAGCCCTCCTTCTGTTTCTATTAAATGTTTGCTGCCAGTTACCACTTGAGCAGCTCCATAAAAGCTTAATCGCATAGAGCTTTATTCCAAATTGAAGGTTGATGTAAAGACTAGAGCTCCATCAATATATACCTCAACTCCATAAGCACCAGGCTCTAGTGGTTTACTTTCATCTTCCCAGTCCAAGCAAAGCTCCATAGAATTTCCATCGTAGTCGATTTGTTTATTCGCTGTTGCTGTCATTTCTTGTCCGTTGTCTGTATTGATAAATGTACCATTACTTACCCCTGCAAGCACTTTACCATTTGAAGCCACAAAACGGAGACTAATCATTTTAGAACCTCTGTCTGCAACGGCATTTTCAAGCACATTAAAGCAAGCCTCAATTTTTTCTGTACGCTTAGCCAAGGAGGTAGCCACCATTTTTCCGCCTATAACGCGCTTCTTCATGGAAGTTACATTTACTCGATCAACCCGCAGCTGCTCGGCAACTTTTAATCGCGCGGATAGTCGGTTCCTTACTGAAACATTGGTATTGAGTTCAACAGCCAGTGAATCATTTTCAGATTGAAGTCGTTGATTTTCCAATATCAGACGATCTATCTCTTCTAGGTATTTGTCTTTTATAGCCTTTAACTCATCCAATTGCCTGCGTAATTCTGCATTGATAGTGGATGATTTTTTACCCTGACTCATTAAAGCTTTGATTTTTTGCTCTTGATCTGCAATTTTGCCTTGCGCATCGTCCAACAAACTATCTAATTGCTCAGAACGTCCTCGGTATTGTTCCAACTCTGCTGTGGTAAGCGAGAGTTGCCGATCAACTTCAGCCATATCAACGGTCATGCTATCGATTGTATTTTCGTAGCCCCCTGCTTCCTTACCTCTATCATACCATTGATACAGATTAAGAATTAGCGATAAAAGTAAAAGTGCAATCAATACAACTTTACCCGTATTGCTGCTATTCTGCTCTGTATTAGGGGTAGACTGAGGCGTGTTTTCTTCTGTTTGCATTATATTCCTATTTCGCTCCTCAATACTACCAAATTACCGCCACATTTTTTCATGTTTTTTATACTCTTTATGTTGTATGCGCTGGCGTTTCGACGGACGTAAAAAGCCCTTCGATTAAAAAAACAGAATTATATTTTTGGTTGATTTTAGTATGATTTACCGTGCGTTAAGCGCAGCAGTTTTTGTCGAATAAATTTGAAGGGACGTAGTGTTTTCAAGAGGTAGACGGTTTTGCGTTCGGATCCAAACATAGCCTGCAATGCGCTGCCAATTTTTATACGTAAGGCGAATTGATCCTTCCATAATTTCTGATAATTGTATTCTGCCTCGGCTCTTGTTATACGTATATCTAGGTAGTCAGAAAAAGTTTGATAGAATAATTTAGAACCATGAAGCGCCATGCTCATTCCATTTCCGCTCAGCGGTGGAATCAAACCAGCGGCATCACCTACAAATACAGCATGGTTAATAAGCTGTTTCTTGTTTTTGAAAGAAAACCTAGATATAACCAGCGGCTTCTCATACAAGAATTCAGCATGCTTGAAAATATGGGCCAAGTGTGGATTTTTCGATAAAACATTTCTTTCTAATTCAGCGATGCTTCCCTCCTTTTTCAAGTCATCAGCATGGGCCAAGTAGCATAAACAAACCCGATCATCTTCAATGGCGGACATCCCGCAGTATCCATTCTTGAAATTATGGAGAACGATTTCAGTACGGTTTACCGGATAACGTATATGGTATTTCACGGCCACATAAGGTTCTTTCTTCAGCATGAATGGGCGCTGCAGCCAATGATCAAGCTTGCTCCTTTTTCCATAGGCTGCTACAAGCAATTTGCCTTGATATACCTTTTCCTCCGCTTCAAGGGCAAAGTCTTGCTGTTCATCAAATGTCCAGCCTTTCACCTCAACGCCCTCCCTGATATCCACCCCCAATTCAATGGCTTTCTGCATGAGCAACTCATCTAACCTGAATCGACTTATTCCGAAGCCGCCCATTTTTAATTCTTCTTCAAGGCAATCGCCATTTGGGTCACTTAAACGAAGCCGATGAATTTTCGGGAGATTCATTTCTGAAATGGGGATACCTAACGATTCTAAGAAAGCCAATGATTCATTTGAAATGTATTCGCCGCATACCTTATGAAAAGGATAGAATTCTTTTTCAAACAGAATGACTTTTCGGTCATCCTTCGCGAACTGAATGGCAGCAGACAGTCCGGCTAACCCGCCGCCAACTATAAGTAAGTCGTATTTATTCTCTTTCATTCTTCGCAAGAATCATCCATCGAAAAGCCCAATGCCAAGTGAGCGTCGCTTCAATCTTATTTTTATCTAAAAGTTGAATCCAATCTGCTTGGCTAAACCCCCTACGAACGGAGGCTGGTGCATCGTTCTTCACCAAATAAGACTTTGAAAACAACCGTGTGAGTAAAGCTATTGACCACTCAGCTGCAGCATGTCGATGTAAATCATTGATAAAAAATGAATGCACATTCCGGATATTCCATTTTAGATAATGGTTAATTTGTTCCGCATTTAGATGATGACAAAACAAGCTAGAGAAACCAATGTCTATTGGATGATTTGGAGTATAGTCGCGGTAATCAGAACAAACAAAAGTGATTTCCGGATAGTCCCGGCTTGCATCAACCGCAAATGAAACGCAATCGCTTTTTAAATCTACCCCGGTAAAAGTGGCTCGGATGCCCTTTTCCCTGCAGTAACGGGCTAAATCTCTGAGATTATCTCCCCCACCCGAAGCCAGTTCGACCACCCTTAAAGTATGAGGCATGGATTCTGGCAAACTCCGCCGGAATGCCTTCCTGTTGAGCCGATGTCCTCCAAGCAGCCTATTGATTGTTTCCAACTCGCGTAAATTTTGGAAAAGATCATGCCGAGGAATATCATTGGCATCCAGCAGTTCTAGTTCAGTAGAGCGGTTTTTCATGCTTTGAGGTAAACGGCTTCCATGGTCAGGCCGGGACCAAATGCTAGTCCCATTATCTCATCTGCCCCTTTTTCAAATTCTACTTTCAATACAAAGAGAATGCTGGGCGACGACATGTTTCCATAACTACGAAGTACATCATAGCTCGATGCCATTTGCTTTTCACTTAAGCCCAGCTCTTCGGCAACTGCTTCTAAGATTTTCTTACCCCCGGGATGAATGGCATAATTGGCAATTTTTTCCAATGGGATACCCAACTCATCGCAGCGTCTTTTTAAAGTATCTTTTAATCCTTCTCTCAATTTATTCGGCACTTGGCGACTCAGCTGCATCAGAAAACCATTTTCATCAAGCTCCCAGCCCATATCCTTTTTTCCGCTATGATTGATTGAGGTAAAGAAAGATTTCAATTCAAAGCCTTGGACTCCACCATCCAGCATAACAGCAGCGGCTCCATCCGCAAATAGACTGGCACTACTCAAATTTTCAAGGGTATAGTTGCGTTGAAAATGAAGGGTACATAATTCGACACAAACGAGCACAACCTTGGCCTTTGGATCAGACCGTATGATCCAATCAGCGAGTCGGAGTCCGTGAATAGCGGCATAACACCCCATGAAGTTAACGGTAGCCTTTTGAAGGTCGACCGAAAGCCTAAGCTCCTCTTGTATGATGGTTTCTAAGCCCGGGGCAGCCAAGCCCGTACAGGAAACCGTGATAAGGTGAGTCATGCTCTCAAAGCCTTGTAGCTTGCGTATTGCCTGAATGGCCAATGCCGGCGCATCTATAAAATACCGCTCCATGCGTTCCTGCATTTTGGGTTCATGTCCGTCGAAGAACATGGGTCTTGATGGAACATTTTGAAAATCAGATAGTACTGAATGCCGGTATTCAATTTTCGTATCGGCATATACCTGCTTAACCGCAAATGATTTTTGATATACCTCTTGCATATAAGAGGCAATATCTTCCTGGCTATTTCGTATAGCGGGCACTGCTGTTTCTATGGCGCGTATTCGGGTCATTGGCTGAGTAAAAAACTCATGTAGCAAAGGTTCAAGCACAAGGAGGCTAATAAGTTCATGCGCATGGCATGATCAAAATTTGCAGCGCGTTGGTCTTTTATTACTTGAACAAACCAATAGGCAAAATAGATTGCTACCGGTGCTAAAAAGAGTTGTAAAACCCAGAAAGACCTGACAGAATTCATCTCCTTAAAATGAAGCCACGCCATTCCATTGGCTAAAGCAAAGACAATGGCCGTAAACAGGAAGGTGCCCTTATAGCCCAAAAGCATGCTTAAGGTTCTTACATTATCCCTTTTATCTGATTCGTGTTGATAGATTTGAGTGAGTGGGTAAACTGCTCCGAGGAGTAAGGAAGTCATGATTTTTGCCCATGTTTGATGTGATAATATGGCCGTTGAAGCATCGGATCCATGCAATCCGGTTTGAACCATCCAGTAAACAAAAGCACCTTGAAAAAATGCCACCCATATGAAGCCCGATACCGGAAAGCGTTTAATCCGGGTGCTTCGATTTGAATACAGACGAGAAGCCAAAATATAAGTGAGCACTTGGATGGCGAATTGCCAACAAAACAAAAGCGAAATCAATACCGCCGTTAAATCCATTAGCGTAACCAACCAAAAGAGTTGTTTGGTGGCCATGGGTGGAGATTTCAGGCCACCAATACTCCCTGTATCCCTGTCGTGGTAGCTATTGTATCCATTACTTGCTGGGTATACCAACAAATGAAGAATTCCAAATACTCCAATAATCTTCCATAGCTCGGCCTGTGGCGCCTGACTCCATGCAAAGAGAAAAACAGGAAGTAGAAAGACAGAAAAGGGAATCCGTAACAGGACGAGGGTTTCCTTTTTTATCACGTGTTTTTGTTTATACAGCCAAGGAAAGAAAAATTTAGCAATATCAAGACCTTCGACGAATCAAATCGACTAAATCAGACCCTAATTACGTTTATTCTTTTCCGCCTCCGCATCAGCGATGAGTTTGGCTTTCTGCGCTTCGGCTTCTTTAATCAGTGTATTTCCCTTTTTATCAGCTTCTGAATTCAACATATCGGCCTTGATTCTCGCCTCTTGCTTGAGCTTATCCCCTGCTTTTTCAGCTGCCAATTTTTTCACAGGGTTTAATCCTGCTTGTTTGATCAATTCTGCCGCTTGCTTATCCGCTTCAGCAATGAGCACATTTCCTTGCTTTTCTGCTTCTCCCTTTATTACTGCGGCTTGCTTTTTGGCTTCAGCAATGAGCTGATCTCCCTTTGCCGAGGCTTTATCAATAAGTTCTTGAGCTCCTTCATCAATTTTTTTCTTCACTTCCTCCTTCTTCTCATCGATCACTTTTTTCACTTCCTCTTTAACCTTGTTTCCAAGTTCTTCTTTGATCTCTTTAAAGCTGGTTGTGATTTGGGGAGATTTAATTGTTCCTCCCAAAAGCGCATTGATGGTCAGGTTATCACCAGCACCTACATTCATTCCTAGCTTATTCGCTTCTCCCATTAATCCTTGAATGGCTGAATTGCCTGCACCTCCCAAAAGCGATTTTGGTAAGGTTAATTTTAATTTATAATTGATCAACTGATCAAAGGTGGTATATCCGTTTTCTTCAACAGACAAAAGCATATCATTCAGTTTTAGCTTAAGCGGACTCTTCAAGCTTACTTTTCCGTCTTCAATGGCATAAGATAAATTTGTTTGTCCGATATCAATCGTTTTCAAGGCATTCAATTGAAGTTTTTCTGCCAATGCATTCGTGGGCTGGAATCCGCTCAAAACAGCTTCTGCAGTTTTTAAGAATCCAGTGCTGCTGATGGAAGAAAGTACAGGCGTCATATCGTTATTCAATAAAGTACTTAAGTCGGTACTGAGGTTCATTCTTCCAGACAAATGCTCGGCGATTGGAGCAATGGTCTTTACCGTATTCATGTACTGGAAAGTTTCTTTGATGCTTACGTCATCCAAAGTCAATTTCATGGCTGTTTTTGGCTGCTCTGGATTTTTTGAATCATAGGTTCCATCCATTTTCACATGTCCACCAAACACGCCCATCTCTACCCCGCTTAGATATAGGACCTGCTCTTTGATTTGTGCCTTGCCTTTTACTTGATCGAGTGTCATATTATCATACAATACCTTATCCATATTTAAAGTCAGGTCGAATAAGATATTTTTAGGAACGACAAAGGCTTCTAATGCCATGGTATCGTTGGCACCTGGTGCTTCAACTTGTTCGCCGCCTTCTTCACTTAAAAACGCATTGCAATCGAGCAATCCGGCACTCAGATTCAAATTACCATTCAATACCGCTCCATCTTTAAACAGGTAGGCCATGTAATTAGCCAATTCACCTGTTGCTTTGAAATCACTATGTCCGTATTTGGCAATGAATGACTGCAGACTTAAAACTTTTGGAGAAAATTCAAGACCTAGATTAATGAGTTCGTATGGAAGCCCTTGTCCGTCGCTGTATTGCAAATTTTGTACATTAATAAAACCACCGGCATTCATCGCTTCATAATCGTCACCCTCAAAACTGCTCACATGACCTTTGGCATTAAAATCGGCTTGAACTCTACCAGAAAGCTTTGTTCCTTCGTCTAAAGGAATGAGTTTTTGCATATTCTCTAATAGCACAAGTCCTCTAGCAGACATCTCTACATAGGGGTTGGAAATTGGCTTGGTGAGTAATAATTTGGCATCAAACGGTTCTTTTCCGAGGAGGAAGTGCAGTTTTTGAAGATTTACAACGGTATGATCTAATTGACCATCCGCATTGTTTAATCGGAATAAAACCTGGATATCAGAAAGTTTCTCAGGCAGATCTGGATAGGCAAAAGTTCCGTTTTCTACCAATAGTTCGACTTCAAAAGCTGGATATATTTCTAGCTCGGTATTCAAAACTCCTTTGAGGCTCATTTCAAGGGCTGTTTTACCACTTGTTTGGACACTTTCGAACTCTTTGGTATAGATAGCAGGAACAAGAGAGAGTATTTCTTTTAGGCTGGTCTTTTTACTGACCACCTTTAAATCCATATTCATATTATCATCCGGCATGGATAAAAATCCATCGAGTCCAATTTCCAGCGCATTAAGTCTCAAGGTATTTTCCTTGAAATCAAAGCGCATCGCGGGCATATTTATTCCGATATCGCATTTCAAACCGGTATTAACCTGATTGAGATAAGGAATGCCTTCCATGCTATAGGTCAAAGATTGAATTTCGGTTAATGTTTCAAGGATAAAGTCGTCTTGACTAAAATCGCCCTTGCCGGAATGGTTAAGTCCAACAATATGGGCAAACATCACTGACTGCTGATCATCATATTTTACATTCGCATTACGAATCTCATAGCGTTTCAAGCTGATTTTGAAAGGGGCTGCCTCCTCTTCATTGTCAGCGCTATCTATAGTTTCTTCTTCTGTGGGTTTGGTAATATCCCAATTAGCCCTTCCATCTACTAATATTTTCGCATGTATTGTAGGTTCATCCAACATGAGCGCACGAATATGAATCTCATCTCCTTTTAGCACGCTCATAATATCCAATGTCGCTTGAAAGGATTTCATAACCAGCAAGGTATCCCCTTCAAAATCCCCATGATTCAGCACCTGAATACCATCTACTTGAAGGCTAAGATTTGGGAAATTGCGAATAAGGCTCAAGCCAATATTTTCATCAAACTCGACCGTAGCGGTCAACTCTTCATTTACGGCCTTCTTTATCGCTTTTACAATGGTTCCCTTAAAGAAAAATGGAACAGCCAGAATAAGACCAAGAAAAATTCCTAGGAGGATAAGAAAGATGAATAACAGCTTTTTCATGTGTTGAGATTTGATGTAAAATTAAGGGATTACTTGCGGCTTAAGGCAGACATCCTGCCAAAATCAAAAAAAAGTCCGAACGACGAATCATTCGGACTTTATATTATCGTTAAATCTTAGCTATTCGGCTATGACAAGGGATTTTCTCCATTCCCTTTCACCATCCGTTACCAAAATGATATAGGTACCAGCAGGAACATTTAAACTAAAAGTCTCGATGCTTTTACCTGGTGATGCTTGAACAGTGCGGTGTTCGATGAGCTTTCCAGTCACATCCATAATTTTCATTTGGATGTTACTCGCTTGATCTAGGTCTAACTGTAGACTAAAATCGCCACTACTTGGATTCGGGTAGAGCGTCCAATTTCTACTTTCTTCCCAAGGTTCTTGACCAACCATCCAAGCCTCCAATGGATCAGAGGTATTGGAACAACCAAAGCCATTGGTAATTCGCAAGGAGTATATACCACTTGCTAACATCGTATAGTTCTTGTTGATTGCCGAAGGAATAACAGCGCCATCTAAACTCCACTCATAAAACGCAGCTGTTTCAGAACTCTGAAGTGAATTAGCCGTACGCTCAATTGTTGGTTTGGTCGGCGTGTTGCTTACCGTGATTACATCGGTGGCTGAATTACTGCAGCCATTCCCATCCGTATAAGTATAGGTAATCGTATGACTACCAAACCCAGCAAGTACGGGGTCAAATTCATTATTTACCACTGAGGTTCCAGAATAGGTTCCTCCTGAAGGTAGACCGCCATCTAATGTGAATGGATCCTTATTAATACAGGTATTGGGATTCTTTAGAGCAAGACTTACTGTAGGCCCATTATTTAATTGCATAATAATCTCATTCGAGAGAACAGGTGTTTGAAACGCACAGGAATCCCTGCTCGACATCGCGCAAACAACCGTGTCATTCGGGCTTAAACTAGAGATTGTTAATGAAGAACTTAGTGGTCCAAAAGGTACTCCATTTATGAGCCATTGGTATAGCGGGTTCACTCCCCCAAAAGTTGGCGTTGCGGTAAAGACGACATCCTTGCCCAAACATCCGGGATTGGCGTTTACAGAAATGGTCACTGTCGGCACCAGTGCAGCTGCTACTGTGATATAACCTGTTTTCGTTTCTGTATTGCTGCCCAAGGCATTACTGGCGGTAAGTGATACTTCATAGGTTCCAGGTGCCGTAAATCGTACAATTGGGTTTTGTGAGGTATCGCCCGTATTATCCCGATAAAAAACATTATTCGGCGTAAAGCTCCATTTCCAAGCCGTAGGGTCAAATGCCGACATATCGGTGAAGCTTACTTTATAAGGCTCACATGTTGCTTGGTGTGAAACGGTAAAATCAGCAGCTGGTTTTTGAGCAGCAAATGCATTGGATGAAAAGAGGCCACGACCGTGTGTGGCTGCAATCACCATCATATCAGATTTTCTTAGCTGCAACATGTCTACACGCGTATTGGCTAATCCAGCACTGCTGCTTGACCATGATGGGCTTCCTGATGAAATGTCTGAACATGACCATATACCCAAATCAGTAGCAATAATCACTTCATTTCGGTCGTTCGGGTTAAAAAGGGCCCAACGTACGGGTACATTCGGCAAATCCCCCTCTTTGCTTGTCCATGAATTCCCCCCATTGTCGGTATACCATATCGATGTAATTCCATAATTAAAAAAGGTAACAAGGAGTTCATCATCATCTGCTCCAATCTCAACGCAAGATACGGTTCCGACTGGCATGGAAGCTCCAGTAATATCACTCACAGAATAGGTTCCATTTGCACTGGTTACTTTGTACAGTTCTCCAACGTCGCTTCCCACAAAGATAGTGCTTGAGTACGGCGAACAGCTAATATGACTCGCATCATCGCTCATACCTGTTACGTTAATTGTTTCGGGAGATGCCGGCGAACCAGATACATCTCTAATTCTCCAAATGGTACCCGTACCTTTTCCTGTATATAACACATTATCATCATCGTGGTAATCTGCTGGGTTGATAAATTTACCCGTATTATCATCTTCAATCAGGCTTCCTGAAAAGGTCATTCCCGAATTGGTTGATTTATAAAAATTATTATATACATAAGAACAGATGGCAATGCTTGAGTTATCTTGATCAATAAAGCAATATCCACCATCACCGCCATTAACTCGAAGTGTAGAATTTACTCCAGCAGTAGTATAACGTTGTGTTCCATTATCCTGAGCACCGGCCATGAAGTAATGCGACGATGCAGCTGGTCCGATGGCACATGAATAATATTGGGTCACGTTATAGTCTTTATTTCGTCCATCGATTACATCATTATTCGCCGCTGTAGAAAGTGAACTCGAGTAAAATACTCCTCCATCATTTCCAAATATTGCGGTCGACGAGCTACCTGGCTTAAAGCGGATTGCATGTTGATCTGCGTGTACCAAGGAACAATCAAGGTTAAACAGGTTATTATTATTCGACCATTTTGAAATCTGCGTCCATGAACTCGCCCCATTGGTGGAGCGGAATAAGTCAATTCCACCAGCAATTACGACATCTGCATCATTTGGGTCTACCGCAATGACTAAATCATACCAGGCCTGACCGCGTGTGAAATCCGTATTTGGAATTCCATTATCGGCATCACTTGGCTCGTTCATCGTGGACCAAGAACTTCCGTAATTGTTTGTTTTGATGATGGCATGGCATTGATTTCCATTTTCAACTATCGCATACACTACATTGGAGTCTGAAGGTGCACAGGCAATAGCTACACGACCGTCACCATTATTCACTGAAACTGATTCAGAAACCGTCCAATTGGTTCCATCCTCAGAGGTAAGCACACGGCCACCGCCTCTGTCGGAAGAAGAATATGAATTCTCTTTTGTTCCAGCCCAAAGCTGTCCGTTAGCCCCTATTTCTAAGTCAGCGGCTATAAACTTGATTGTTTTGCCTGGAACATTTGGTGATTCATTGGTAAAGGAAGCTCCACCATTCGCTGAACGACGAATTCCAGCAGTAGCCAGTCCGTGGTAATCTCCGCCATAATAGCGACCATCCACTGCAGCATATACGACTCCTTCTGATCCGCCTTCGTCTCGAACAACAATATCGAGTACCCAATAGAATCCTGTGGTGCTGCCTAATTGCGACCAAGATGTTCCTCCATTGCTAGATTTCCATATTCCTGCACCTCTTGCACTCGAGCCTCCCCCAGAAGTAAAGCCCTCTCCTGTTCCTACATAGATAGTTTGGTCATCCACTGGGTCGAAAGCGATGCAGGTAATGGCAATATTGCTCCAAAAATCATTGACTTTCATCCAGGATGAAGTACTGGAAGAGATGTCATTATTATACCAGAGTCCGCCATTCACACCCGCTGCCCACACTTTTAATCCTGTTTGACTTGAAGGATCCCAAGCAATTGCACGGGTTCTTCCTCCTACATTGTTCGGGCCTCTTTCTTCCCATGGCGCTTGTGCAGCACCTGGGGCGAGTCCATAGCCCTCACCTCCACTCACGTTATTCATGATGGCTGTTAATACCTCTGGGGTTGGTCGGCCTATGGCGGGGTCCATGGTTCGCAGGTAATCTTGCTCCCAAGCTCTATCCGGAGCCGCAGGTTTGCCTTCTGTAGGAATTACACCTTGCTCATAGCGCGGACGCTGCGAAAATGGATGGTCCTTTAGAAGTTGCCGATAGGCTTGCTGACGCGATTTTTTATCATTTGTGGAGACATGTGATACTCCCCAAAACACAGCCCCAGTAAGGGCTAGTAGACAAAGTGAGAGGTAAACTTTTTTCATATTTTAATCACTAATACTTTCAAATTCAGTAATTGGCAATGCATAAGCCTTTTCCAAATAATGGAAATAGAGCGTTGCCGGATAATATTGTTCTAGATATAAAATTGGGTCTGGCGCAGTAAGGGTGGGTAACACCGGGGATTCAGGGGTTCTTTCCGCTTTGGGTACAAAATAATTCCCTTCAATTATAATTGCGGAGTCTGCCCTCAAGGTCGCGGGAATTCGTTTTCCATGAATCACCAGTGAATCGGCATGAATCTCAGCTTTGTCAAGTGGTGATTTAGATTCCAGTCTTACCAAAAACAGAACTCCATCCCCTGCACCCATTGCGGCATGGTAGCGTTGCGCCGTGCCACTAAGTTGAATGGCTGGTGCGTTTTCAACTGACTTCCTTTTACATAGCTTGCAGGAGGATAAGACTACAAAACAGAGTACTAGCAAGACATGGAATGGCTTAATCATGGGTTTGTCTGGTGGGTTTGGGACGTATCCCTTATTGCAATTACCACTTATTTTTTCAAAGGTTCAAACAGAACTATCCCCAATTGCTCAATTTTATGACGATTAAAGGCATCAGATAGGGCTACGCACCTTGGTAAGTACTCACCAATTCTTTTAGTTTAAGGGCGGTAAGTGGTTTTACAACAAATTCGCGAACCAATGGATAATTCTTTGCCTTCCTCAGGTCAATCGGATCGATGGAAGAGCTTACTATAAATACAAGCGGTGAGGTTTTGATATCCAGACTAGAGAAGGCATCCAAAAATTGCCAACCATCCATTACTGGCATATTGAGATCTACCATGATTAAGTCTGGAAGCTTTTCATCATTTCTCAAAAGATCTTGGCAAGCAATTAAAGCCTTTTCACCGTTTTCAAAATGCGTGAAGTCATCCCCCAATTGAGCATGTTTTAAAAACCGCTGGATCCCAAAAACAAATATCGGATCATCATCAATAATGAAAACGCGCTCAATTTTCCGCATCAATAAAATACAATTTAAACGTTGTTCCTTGATTTACAACACTCTCCACTTCAATTCTCCCCTTCATCGCTTCCATTTGATTTTTCGATAAGAACAATCCAACTCCGCGTGCATCTTTATTTCCATGAAAGGTCTTATACATACCAAATAATTTACTAGCATATCGATTTAAGTCGATACCCAATCCATTATCCTTAATGCAAAGCACGAGCTCAGCACCTTCCTTTTGCACAAACAAATGAATTTGAGGCTTTCGGTTGGGACTACGGTACTTTATTGCATTACTCAAAAGATTAAGCATCACGCTATCCACATATGCAGCCACACCTTTAATTTTGGCATTGGCCGGAATGTCATTAATAATAGTTACATCCGATTCAAGAATTTCTCCTTGCAAATTCATGCTCGCCTTATCTGCAAAACCACGCAGACCGAGCGAAACAAGTGTGACTATCTTCTCTGAGTTCAATGCAACCACTTCATTGAGATGCAATATTGTTTCTTGCAAGCTTTCTGCTGAATGTTTGAGCAAGGGAAAGAAATCATTCTCGGTGGATTCAGGAACCTCAATTTGCAGTAGGTCCAACAACATTTGAAAATTACCGACATGAGAACGCAGATTATGCGACACGATATGTGCAAAATTTAATAGCCTATCATTCTGTTCACGTGTAACATCCAATAGGTTTTGAATTTCAATTTGAGCCTGTTTGACTTCTGATATATTGTTGATTTGAGACACAAAATGCATCGGTTCTCCAAGTTCATCCCGAACAAGCGACACAGCCAAGATCGCCCAAATGATTGCGCCATTTTTATGGATATAACGCTTCTCCATTTCATAGCTCGTTCGTGTTCCTTTGAGAAGCTCATTAACAAGCGACCAATCTCTGTCAACATCATCCTCATGCGTAATATCAGTAAATGTCATGCGCCTCAGTTCCTCTTCTGAATACCCAAGCATCCTGCAGATACTATTATTTACATTTAGCCAAGAACCGTCTATGGCGACAAGCGCAATTCCATTCGGCGCGAATTCGAAAGTATTTCGAAATTGCTTTTCACGCACAACAAGCTGCCGATGCAACTCTGCTTTTTCATTGATATCTTGAAACAGACCGTAGACCCGCTTACATTCTCCATTTTTCATTTCTGGAATACCGATAGCTCTTACCCACTTCTCGGTTCCTTTAGCAGTGATGATTTGAAGTTCTTCATCATAAGCTTTACCTTGTTCAACAGCTTCATTAAATAGCCGTACAATTGTTTCGCGGCTACTGCCTGGCTTGAAAAAATCAATAGCGTTTTTTAAAACAAATTCGTCATTTTCAGCTACCTCATGAATCTGTCTCGTCATGGAACTCCAATGGGTATGAAGCGTTTCTAGATCAACTTCCCAAGTACCAATCTTTGCTACCGTATTCGATTTATCTAATAAATCCGCATAACGATCTAGCAGGCGTTCCTTATTTTTAACATCAGTAATATCGATATGCGATCCCATCATCCATTCCGGATTTCCTTCGGCATCTCTGCTTACGACCTTTCCTTTATCTAATATCCAAACCCAGTGGCCTGCCTTATGCTTCAGTCTCGCTTCGCATTCATAATATGGAACCTTGCCTTTAAAATGTAGATCGAGTGCTTTATCTGATGGTTCTAAGTCTTCTGGATGAACAAAGTTTGCCCAGGTTTCGATGTCGGTTTTTCCTAATTCTTCTAAGGTATAGCCAATCATTGCTGCCCACCGTTCATTGAAAATGGTCTCCCCTGTTTTAATATTCCATTCCCAGGTTCCAATATCCGTTCCCTCAAGCACTAATTCGTAACGTGTTATGATATCTAAATTGGAGGGCCTTGCATGCATATATAGTTGAGATATTATTCGTTAATAACGAATTACAAACAATATATCCAATTTTTCTCAAGGAAGAAACACAAATGATTTATCTTTTTAAGATTGAACTTATTTCAACATAAATCAAACATGTGATTTGTATGGTTCAAATTCCCATTAGAATACTTTATCGTAGAGTTTCGTAAGGTGCTCTTTGCCAATTGAAGACTTCTGCTCCAATATTTCAAATACATTATTCTTTATAGTATGTGCTATGTTTCCCGTTGGCAAATCATTGCAGTCGAGGCCAAAAGGGTCCTCTACTTCTTCGGCCATTAGCTCAATTCCAATAAAAGCGAAAAACACAAAGCCAACCATCAGTATCGTCCAATAGCCAAACATGGGCAATAAAGCGAAAGGCAATAGCGCTGCATACAGTGAGATAAATACCTTCAAATACACATTATAAGAAAAAGGAATCGGTGTCTTTTTAATGCGCTCGCATGCACCACAAATATTCATAAACTCCTGACTGTGGAGCTTAATATTCAAATGATCTTCTGGACTGATGGCACCGGCTTTATACATATCCTGAATCTTTTGAATCATTTCCAAAGCGATATAGGAAGGAATATGTCCTTTTGATTTATAGGTTTCTTTTTCTTCTTCAGTCAAATAAACCATTTCATCCACCTTCACTCCTTGACGCAAATGTTCCTTTAGAGCAATGCTAAAATTAGAAATGCGGGTAGCAAAAAAGCGACGTGTTTCACTGTCTTCGGAAGGAGCGGTTGATTGAATATAAATGGCAAGATTGCGAGAATCATTCACCAATTGTCCCCACTTCTTACGTCCTTCCCACCAGCGATCGTATGCCGTTGTTGTGCGAAAAGCCAAAAGAATGGAAAGCACAATTCCCAATAAACTAAAAATACCCGTATCCAAGCCATCACCTATAAAATGAAAAAACTGCATATCGACGAAGCAAATCACCGCCGTAAAACCAGCTATACTCAGCGAGGAACGCATAACGCGCTGCATGGTCCAACTTCGGTATAGATGGCGAACATCCTTCAGCCAGTTTTTATTTGATTCGTAGACTATCACTCAATTTTGATTTGTGAATTGTGATTTATGAATTATGATTTAAGGGTTTATGGGTTTGGGCCTACTGGTTAGGGCGGGTCAAATCGAATTTAATGTAAAATGTGGAGGCAGACTATTTTCTGCCTCCAAGGGGATTACATGTTTCGTCTATACTGGCCTCCTACCTCAAACAAGGCTTCAGTGATTTGACCGAGGGAACAGAATTTCACTGAGTCCATTAACTGTTCGAAAATATTCGTGTTCTGAATAGCCGCTTCTTGCAAGAGGCGCAATTGCTTTTGGCATTCGTCTGTATTTCCTTCCTGCAAAGCCTTCACCATGGTAATTTGGTATTCCTTTTCTTCCGAAGTTGAACGAATCACCTCGCGCGGCAATACGGTTGGTGATCCTTTGCTACTAAGAAAGGTATTTACTCCAATAATCGGCAACTCACCGTTGTGTTTTAAGGTTTCATAGTATAGACTCTCTTCTTGTATCTGATTTCTTTGGTACATGGTTTCCATGGCGCCCAAAACACCACCACGTTCTGTGATGCGGTCGAATTCAGTGAGAACGGCTTCTTCCACAAGGTCTGTCAATTCTTCCGTTATGAATGAGCCTTGCATTGGGTTTTCGTTTTTCGCTAATCCTAGCTCTCTATTGATGATCAGCTGAATGGCCATAGCACGACGAACTGACTCTTCAGTCGGGGTAGTTATTGCCTCATCATAGGCATTGGTATGGAGCGAGTTACAGTTATCATAAATTGCATACAAAGCCTGCAAGGTGGTTCGGATATCGTTGAAGTCAATTTCTTGAGCATGCAGCGAACGTCCAGATGTTTGAATATGGTATTTTAACATCTGAGAGCGTTCGTTCGCTCCATACTTGTTCTTCATGGCCTTAGCCCAAATACGGCGCGCAACCCTTCCGATTACCGCATATTCTGCATCGGTTCCATTGCTAAAGAAGAAGCTCAAATTTGGAGCAAATTCATTGATGTCCATTCCGCGACTCAAGTAATACTCCACATAAGTAAACCCGTTCGCTAAGGTAAAGGCCAATTGGGTAATCGGATTCGCACCGGCTTCGGCAATATGGTAGCCACTAATCGATACCGAATAGAAATTACGAACCTTATTTTGAATGAAATATTCTTGAACATCACCCATCACACGAAGTGAAAACTCAGTAGAGAAGATGCACGTATTCTGTGCTTGGTCTTCTTTCAGAATATCCGCCTGAACGGTACCACGCACTTGAGCAAGTGTACTTATTTTGATTTTCTCATAGACTTCAGCCGGTAAAACTTGGTCGCCGGTAACACCAAGAAGCATCAATCCTAACCCGTCGTTTCCTTCCGGCAAGTCACCTTGATAACTCGGGCGCTCCACACCTTTGGCTTTATAGATGGCATTGATCTTCACCTCAACCTCTTTCTCAAGCTTATGTTCTTTGATATACTTTTCACATTGCTGATCGATCGCTGCATTCATAAAGAAAGCAGTGAGCATGGCGGCAGGACCATTGATTGTCATCGATACAGACGTTTTTGGATCCGCTAAATCAAAACCCGAATAGAGTTTTTTCGCATCATCTAAACAGCAGATACTTACGCCTGCATTACCAATTTTCCCATAGATATCCGGACGGTATGCAGGATCATGTCCGTAAAGTGTTACTGAATCAAACGCCGTAGACAGACGTTTAGCTGGCATGCCAAGCGATACATAATGGAAGCGCTTATTGGTTCTTTCCGGACCACCTTCTCCTGCGAACATACGAGTTGGATCTTCGCCTTCCCTTTTAAAGGGATAGATACCGGCCGTATACGGGAACTCTCCAGGAAATGCTTCTTGCAAATTCCAGCGCAATACATCACCCCAAGAACGGAAGTTTGGCACGGCTACTTTAGGTATTTGCGTATGACTTAAAGACTCGGTATGGGTCTTCACCTTAATTTCTTTGTCACGTACCCGAAAGATGAAATACTCATCGCGGTAGTTCTGACACTTGCGTTCCCACTCGTCGATAATCTTTTTGTTACGCGGATCGAAGTCGAGTTCGAGCAAGGCCACTTGCTCTTGAATGGCTTTGATCAGACGGTCCTTATCGTCCATACTCGAAGCTTTAAACTGCTCCATGGTTTGATTCAAAGCATACAGTTTATCGGCAATTCCAGACTGAGAAACGACCCATTGGTCATACCCCCTGTTATTTTCAGATATTTCAGACAGGTAGCGCGTTCTAGCCGGTGGAATAATGAATATTTTCTCCGACATCTCATCTGTTATTTCAAAGGATGATGTCAAATCTTTCGCAGCTGTTTTCTCGACTATTTTATCCATCAATGATTTATAGAGACTATTCATCCCAGGATCATTGAACTGCGAGGCGATGGTACCGTATACGGGCAATTCCTCATCTTTCGCTTCCCATAAGTTATGGTTGCGTTTGTATTGTTTTTTCACGTCACGCAAGGCGTCGAGTGCTCCGCGTTTGTCGAACTTATTTATGGCTATCATGTCGGCAAAATCCAACATGTCGATTTTCTCCAATTGAGTAGCTGCGCCATATTCTGGAGTCATTACATAGAGAGCCACATCGCTATGATCCATTATTTCCGTGTCGGATTGTCCGATTCCAGAAGTTTCCAATATCACCAAATCATACCCCGCCGCACGAACGATATCAATGGTTTCCTTGACATTCTTGCTCAGGGCCAAATTACTCTGACGGGTGGCCAATGAACGCATGTATACTCTGTCATTCCGGATAGCATTCATTCGAATTCGGTCGCCCAATAGCGCTCCACCTGTTTTCTTTTTGGATGGGTCCACCGAAACAATGGCAATAGTTTTATCCTTAAAATCAATTAAAAAGCGACGAACCAACTCATCAACCAAAGAAGATTTTCCCGAACCACCAGTACCTGTAATACCCAATATTGGCGCAGCATTTTCGAGGTAATGATCTAATTCCCCATGTACTTTCGCAAAATCTTCCGGGTAGTTTTCCGCTGCCGAGATCAGCTTTGCAATCATCTTCGGATTTTTCTCACGAATGTGTTTTGCTTCTTCTTTGATGCCTTTCCCTGTTGGGTAATCACTCTGCTCCAAAAGGTCATTGATCATCCCCTGAAGTCCCAAAGTGCGCCCATCATCTGGTGAATAAATGCGCGTTACGCCATAGGCATGAAGCTCTGCTATTTCTTCAGGAAGAATGACTCCTCCACCACCACCAAAAATGCGAATATGTTCACATCCTTTTTCCACCAATAAATCACGCATGTATTTAAAATACTCCACGTGTCCTCCTTGGTAGGATGTCATGGCAATCGCATTGGCGTCTTCTTGAATAGCGCAATTCACCACTTCTTCGGCACTCCGATCGTGCCCTAGATGAATCACTTCTGCCCCGCTCTTTTGAATGATACGGCGCATAATATTGATTGCAGCATCGTGCCCATCAAAAAGCGATGCGGCTGTAACGATGCGGATTTTATTTTTCGGTGTATAGATGGATATCGGTGAAGCAGTCATGTAGTGATGATTCTGTTTGCTGCAAAAATATCCTTTTTCATGGCAATACAGAATTTAGCATTGACTTGTCGACACTTTGACTATTTGGCTAATCGACTAGAAACTTCATCTAGAGACGATTAGATGCTTAGACGGTTAACCGGTTAAATAAAAAACCTTTTTCCTCCGCCATCGCTATTTCAGCGTCGGGGAAATCTCAACATCAAGCTTTTCCGCATCATCAACCTTTTCCCTATATTAGCGAAATGAATCGTACGTATTTTTATGCCTTAATCCTGTTGGCGGGTGTGTATGCCTGTAACAACGAAGCTCCAGTAAACGAAGAACCGGTGGAAGAAACCGCTAGCTCGGAAGACCTGATGAATGCTTATGTCGACTCCCTTAACATGTCTACTGATGGACTCAAAGAAATTTACCGTAACATGCTCAATGGAGCGGCAAACAACCTTGATAGCACCAAGCAACTCATGGCGGCCAAATCTCTAGAAGTGAGCCAACTCAAAGAAAACTTAAACCGCTTATCCCTAGAGGTGAACAGTCTTGTTGAGCAGAAAAAAATCACGGATGCCGATTATCAAGCCATGTTTCATGAAATCAATTTCAATGATGTTCAAACCAGTGAAGATGCTTTGAACATGTTGGGACTCTCTTTCACTGGCGAGACCAAAACTGAGGTAGACTCTATCGACGCGACGGATTAATAGGCATTAATACCCTAGTTTTCAATGACAAATACCTAATACTGGGTATTTTATTCTCACTTGCATATGCGTGATTTGTATGTACAATGTACGCTGCATTAAAAAAATTAATCCTTTTTGGCATCTTTATCACGCCCTTCTTCGCAAAAGCGCAAGGTGGTTTTGTGATTGGATACAATATCGGAAGCTTTCGTCAAGCCCAGCGTATACCTCAAGCTTACGCCCAATCTTTCAATGCGCAATCGGGAGATAAGCTGATTCAGAAAATGAAATTCAACGGCTTCTACCGTGGACTGACCTTTGGCTTCAAAACGGGCGGCGAATCCTGGCTATTTGGCATGAGATGGAGCACCAAAAAGGCTACAAGCAATACGGGCGAGAATGATGTCTTATCTCAAAGAATTCGCATTCGCCAAAATACTGTTGGGGTGGAATTTGGTATGGGAAGTGAGTTTGTTAAACTCGGAGCAAGTTTAGATGCTGGAGTGGTCAAGGTACAACGAGAAATGACCGACAAGACCACGAATGAATCCACTGGTTGGGAAGGTTACTACGAAGGATCAACCTTATTCAATAGTGGTTCAACCGTTGCGGCTTTCTCCTTTTTTGTTGATTTCCAATTAGGTCCATTTGTTGAATTTCGACCCTATTATCAATTACCAATTTCTCAAACGCAAATTTTAGATAAACGCACCCTGCGTTCTTATGTATACCGCACACACAATTTCGGGTTCTCATTAAGCCTAGTTTTATTCGGCAATGATTAGATTTAAACATATCGCGATCAGCCTATGTTTGGTGTTTTGCGCCGTACAATCCGCCAAATCACAAATTGGAGGAGGAATCTCTGCTGGTTACCGCGGTGGAATTGTGAATTGGAAAAGCTTTGACCAATTTCAACAATCCTATTCCGAATTCTATAAAAACAGCATCAAAAATGATTTTACCGGTTTTAAAATTGGAAATGGATTTGCGGTGAATGGCGACCTGACCTTTGGCGCATTTGTCCTGGGTATTCGCTATAGCCGGTATAATTCAAAAAATAAAGTAAGTTTTAACTCTGGAGGCACCCGTCATTTTAATGCGCGACAATCGCTCCTTGCCACGGCAATGGGTTTTGGCTACCAGGGCGAAAACGGACATATTCAAGGAACCATGGCCTTAGTAATAGGCAACGAGCGAATAAACTCCATTTATGAATACAGCGATGGTACAAATAGCTTTGGTTCGGAAAGAGGATTAAATGGGGTGTATGATGCGATCCGTATGGGGTGGTCGGGACGTATTGAAGTCAGTTATACGTATTTTTATATAGCAGGAGAATATGTATTTGGAAAAATTGCTGGAATTGGAGCGCCGCTTGATGACTTGTTTATGGAAAGTAATGGTTTACCCACGAGTTACGACCGTTGGGTAAATGATCCACTGTCTTACGGTGTTGAAGAATTTGTATTACCTGATATGAATGGATTACGCGTGGAGTTTGGCTTGCGCATTAATTTTAGCGATAGATGAAAAAATACAAGCCGATAATACTCCTAATAATCGCATTGCTACCCATATTTGTTTTGAGTGCATGCAAGGAAGACCGCATTCGTAGCAAATTTTCTGGAGCTTGGGATATCTCGAATATTACCATTACTGAGTATACAGATGGCCAGGCGATGGTGGATAGCGTTTATTCCAATTGTGGTGTTTGGTCGTTTGTAGACAATGGCCTTTCAGGAGGTACATATAACCGCTCCTATCTTTCATTGAGCGAAGAAGTGCCCTGCATCTTTAGATCGCAATTAGCAGAAACAAATGGCCGACTGAGTGGGTTAATCAATTGGGGAGCAGACCCGAATAGTGAAAAACGTATCATCATTGACGTTGCTGGGAAAAACACCATTCTGAATGTAGAAAAAATTAACCGCAACAAGTTCATATTCTTCTATTTCACGCAAGACCAACAAAATGCCGACGACATTAAGCAGATGCAGCGATTCGAGTTGAAGCGGACGAATCAATAGTCATTCACAGCTAGTAAACATTACAAAATATCGTTTTATCCACATCCTGTTTTTAATTTTTGCAATAACATTGAGTTTCTTCCTTAATTTTGAGGCTTATGGATTTGAAAGATGTAGTTTCCATCGCAGGCATAGGTGGCTTGCATAAAATCGTTGGACAGCGTCCTACCGGTTTAATCGTTGAGACCCTCGACGCAGACAAAAAAAGATTCCCAACGAATCTCACTCAGAAGATTTCTATTCTGGATGATATATCGATATATACCATTGAAGGAGAAGCTCGATTGCGCGATGTTATGGTATCAATCAGTGAGGCTGCGGCTTCAGGAACAAAAGTGCCTGGTAAAAAAGACAGCGAAAATGATATCCGTGCCTTTGTGGCTCAGGTACTTCCAAACTACGACAAAGAGCGTGTTTATATTTCAGACCTGAAAAAACTCGTTCAATGGTATGGTATGCTGAAAGATGTACTTGACTGGGATGCCATGAAAAAAGGCGATAGCACAGAAGAAGAAGCAACTGGAAAAGACGATAAAGTCACAGCAAAGAAAACAGCTGCACCGAAGAAATCGGCAGCTCCTAAGAAAACCGTTGCTCCTAAGTCAGCAAATGTAAAGAGCAAGACCAATACTCCCCGAAAAACAGGAGGAGCTTAGTTGGTTTCTACAAAACATGCAAAAGACTCAAGCAATTGGGTCTTTTTTTATGCCCCAACTTAACTGCCGTTTCTTTTCATATACACTGCAAGTCTTTGCGTGGTTGTGGCTTGTACCTTTTTACGCAAATATCCTGACCAGCCGAGGAACCAACCACTGATACCCAATGCGCGTCTCGACCATTTCCAAAAGCTAAACCGATCGGTATGTTCGATTATTTTTCCGTCCTGAAATCGAAAATGTGCATGGACCATATTAATCACATGACGCTTCTTCGGCCCGAACAAATACGTTGCACCCCAGCGTGCAGATCCTTCCAAATCATTTGCTGTGATTTCTCCAAAACGTATTGCTAATTCACTCTCCGTATTGCTCAACAGCATCTTCCACATGAATTTGGCTCTATCCCCTTCTAATCGTCCAAATGCTGGGTCAGTAAAAACAATATCGTCATGATAGCAAGCGATCATTCCTTGTGCATCTCCATTGGAAAAGGCCGAATAAAAGGCCTGAATTAATTCTTTATTGTCCATCTACAACTGCTTAATATTTATTCATGTATTTCCGTCCTTAAATCGGATGCCAGCGTTTAAAACTGCCTTCTCAAATAATATGAGCTGATCCAATAGCCATTTATTTTAATTGAATTACGCAAGATTTTCTCCAAAATACGGGTGTCATCATAGGCCCAATCTGATACTCTTTTATTGGTTACTACCCCATATTTATAGCCTATATAATCTTCGACCTCCAGGGTATTTTGATTAAAATAACTACTATTCCAGGTTCCATACTTGAAATCTAAGAGTACCGAATAATATTTCTCTATAATATAATTTCGGCCCAGCGAATGATAACTATCCAATAATTTGGAATCTTCTTCTAAAAAACTCATCAAATGGTCGGAGGGTGCAATTTTTTCTGCAAAGTGGAAGAGTGCCGAGTCATCAGGATGGTCGAGTGCTGCTCTCAATGCTTGTTTCTCCTCAGTAAACGTGCGAAACCCTATATGCGGTTTCATCTTTATGGCTTTCGAAATATAGCGGCCTTGTTCATCCACTCTACGCATTTTGTCATCAAAAAACGCAAGCATAAAACCAGGCTCCTCCATTTGACTTAACGCTACAAATGGTCCGGCATTTAGCACCTCATTATGAGCATTTATTAAGCAATATCCATTTTGTTTTTTTGCTTTAAAGAGATTGTTCACTCCGAGCTTTTCGATATAGCGATATTCAAAAGGAACCATCACTTCCCCGGCTAAATTAATCACCCCATATTTCCCATTTTTCTTTGCCACGAGTGTATGCTCCCTAAGCAAAGAAGATCTTGATAGATAGGGAATCGCAAACGCATCTAATGTATCGTATTCAAAAGCTATATGTTCCTTGTTTGTCGCATCTACCAGTCCGAATTTCGCACCTCGCTTCACCACGAAAAGGGTTTTTTCATACTGTTTGTGTTCGATGCTCTGATACACTTCATCATAGGTCACAGGAAGAGATAAGGTTCCTAGGGCCATATTCATCACCCCGTTTTTTCCAGACTCATGCACAAACTTCAAATAGCGTCCTTTGCTTCCTCGACTGGGCAATTCCAATTCGCGCGAAGCAGTTGGAATGGATGAAAAGGAACTAAACTCGTTATTCAGATAGATGGCTCCATGCTCATTCAAAACACCAAACAAATTATCCTTTAAGCAGATATGTCCCTTATAACCGCGATTCGATCCGTCTTGGATATAGGTGTATTGAGGCGATTGAATAACTTCTCCATCGAGAGACACGAGTCCGAATAAGTCATTCTGTTGAACGAGAAAAAAGCGGTTAGCAAAATCGTATAGACTTTGATAGACAATTGGAACTACTTTTTCATTGTTTGCATTCACTACGCCAACGGAGTCCCCTAATTTAACTTTGTATAAGTCATCATATTGATGAGAAAATAGTCCACCCAAGTGATCGACATCCTTGTATTCAATAGGAATTATTATTTCTCCTTTCAGGTTAATCACCCCCTTCTTTTTGTCTTTTGTGATGATATAAGAACGTGTTACATAATACACATGGCTATATTCTACAGGCAAGATTAACTCACCCGTTATATTGCTATAAAGTCCTCGCTTTAGACCATCATTGACTTGCAAATAGGATATCCCATCCATATACACCCCATCAAATTCCGGCTTGTGATATACGTTGCATCTAGGGAGATAAAAGCCTTTCTTCTTGCCCTGGGTGACCACGTAATATCCCTTCATGCCCTCGTACTTCAGGTCATCCTGCTCAATTGGAATCAAAGCATGATTCAAGGTGTCGATTAATCCGATTTTATCACCCTGTTCTGCAATAAGGGTATGCAAGGTACCTCCCGAATTCTGGTAGGCCTGGAGTCTTCTTGGACGTTTGTCGTTTTTCACATAATAGCGTGTTGGCTGACAAAGTGTATCGTAGATTAAACCTGAAATTCGATTGCCATTTAGTAGTCCGAATTTTCCGTTTTTCGTATAGATAGCTCCATTATTAAACAGTTCTATGCGGTCGAAACCTTTCAGAATAGTTTTCCCTTTTTGATTGATTAATTGGAGATTTCCCTTTTTGTCTTCGATAACAAATTGATCCGCGCTATTGGCTCCATAAATCTTTTGATATCGAAATGGCAAAATACGACGACCATCTATGGTGTATAATCCATAGTAGTCCTTTTTCATCACCTTCAAATAACCATCGCTTGCTGAGATTGACTCAAATTTTAGCGGTAAAACTTCCGCTCCGGTTTTATCAACAAATCCATAAGCTTTTCCAATGACCACAACGAAACCGGCTTCATTAACAATGCTTACCTGGTCGTATATTGCTTGAGTTAGAATGGAATCTCTGGATTTCAGCCCCATTTTTCCTTCGTGATAATAGGTTCCCAAGTTATTGCGGGGATAATCGAAAACCTCCATCATCGGTTCCATCTCAATTTCTTCAAACTCTTCTATTTCCACATCTGGAACCTGTCCGAATGATTTGGTGACTGAAAGCAGAACAATGAGCAGAAGAAGCAGCGTAAAACTTCTCAAATTCATTGGGTAAATTTAAAGATTAAAGCGGCATACCCTGCACTATTGCACAATTAAATGGCCCACTCTAAGAAAGCCTGTCAAGGCAAAATGAACTATCGGTAGTCTCTCATTCATTTTCCATTGCAATTTGATTCTTCTTGGCTTTCTTTCTCCAAATCATTTTTTTGCTCGGAATCCAGTTCTGGCGAATTTGTAATCTGCGACAAATACCACATGGTTCCTTTACTCATCCATACCCTGGATGCCCATTTAACGCCAATAATTAAGCCTACCAAGCTGAGGCCTCCGGTAAGGATTAAACTGCCATTTGTAGGATAGAAATGATACAAAATGGCACCGATTAAAAAAGCAATAAACACCGGAGAAAGTACAATACGAATCCAGCCAACTAACTCAGTAAAAAAGAGAAAAATTTTCATCGATGCATGATATAATCTTAAGCCATTCAGACAGTTAAATAAACTTATGCAATTTGCTTGTGAATACCAAAAAACACGTGTTTAAAAATGAAGGACTAATCGCTTCGCATTACCTCAAATTGTCCAGGTGAAACCTTTATGGGATGCGGGAACCCTTTTCCAAGCACTTTCATCTGATCCTCATTCAGTCCATCTTCATTTTCAAAACCCTTATTCACCACATCTTGAAACGATTCAAGGGAATCCCAAACGACAATATTTACAAAATTGAATCTGTTTTCGGTATTGATGGTTTTATAAAAGGTAGAACTCACGAATCCCTTCTGCTTCTTGAAATATGCGATATACTGGTCACGCACTTCGATGGCCATTGCTTCATAGCCTTCTGGTACTTCTATCGAATTGATAACACTGATTTGTTTCATTGAATTTGAATCATAAGGAAGAAAAATTGCCTTCAATCGAATTATCAGTTTCGCTACTTAACCTCTCCTTCTCTCCAACAATAGAAGCATCATTAATCCCAGCATGATGCGGTCATCATCATTGCTGTCCATTTCGCCGAGCTTATCTAACTGAAACCTGCGACCGAAAAAGGAGGACTGCTTTTTCAAGCGGACAATCGACTCGCCTGCCAAATTAGTCACCACGTATGCTGGATTGAAAAAGTACCCAGTGAATATGCCAAGAATTGGAATTTCAGAAAGCAGTGCATCCCCAACCTTTACCCAAGCGTTTTCTTCACGAATATGATATTGTGGCTTCTCGTTTTCATCAATGAGCTCGTATTCTGCTTTCCATAAAGACTTCCACCCTTTTCTGGCCACTTTTCCAAACTGTTGTCCGTCTTTATCAAAGAAGCTATAGGCAGCAGAGAAATCCAACCAGCGATCGGCCTTGATTTTATAATTTACCTCCGTTCTAGAATTATCAGCATAGATTGATATATCCTCTTTCAACTTGAACATTTTCTGACGCACATAGGCCACCGTTCGGCCTTCCGCATCCTTGGCGGTGAAGTCATTGGATAAGGTCGAGACATTGAATACAAACTGAATTGGGAAAAGTAGATTTTGCATGATATAGGTTTTAGTGGGATTTTCTTCTGGTAAGAACACATTATTCACATTAAGTATTCACACAGAATCACGGTGCTTAATTCTATGCACTTCTATACGATCGACTAAGGATTGAAAAAAAAGCCCTTTATCCAATTCGTGACGCTACTGTGTTGATTTATTTTCATCTTCAAAAAAGAGTTCATTTGAACACGCTAAGGCAAGTTTTTCGCAACCAGCCTCATCCGTATTGGCTTCAAAAAAGGAGGAATAATTGGCTTCGCACTTCTTCATATAGCAATCAACCCATTGAATTTTCAATTCTCCCAAATCGTCTAACTCGCGAATGCCGTTCATTTCGTCACGGAATTTTTGTTTATCTGTCTCAGACCATTTTCCAACCACGCTGCCATTTGAAAGAATTTCTGTACTGCAATCGATAGCAAGTTTTTCGCAGCCAGCCTCATCACTATCTGCCGAGGCATAAGAGGAAAAAGTCGCTTCACATTTCTCCAAGTAGCAGGCTATCCATTTGTCCTTATCCTCTCCAAAATTGGCCAATTCCGGAATTCCGGCCATGTCTTTTTGGAACTTCGTTTTATCCATTTCCGACCATTTTCCCTTTACGCTACTATTGCAGCTCATTAAAGTCAGGGAAGTAAAAACAAGTGCCAAGATAAAAATTGAGTTAAATCTGTTCATAGGTGTATTATTCATGGTTGAAATTTGTGTCATTGAAATGCCATAAAACCATTCATTTCTTGTTTGAAAAATGATTCAAAGGGTATTTACAGGGTTCCAAATTACGTATTTCACTTGAGTTTTTCACCAAAATAATCCATCGAAAAAATGAGGCATTGTCTTAATTTAAGGAAACATCAAATTTTTCAATCAAGAGGCTATCCAGTTCAATCAGGCTGGCTAATAAACTTATATGATCCGCTGAGTTGGTGAAATTGAGGCTATTTTTCATCAATACCTTTTTCAGCTCCACCATCCGAAAGTAAAAGGAAGGAGATTGCAAGTCAATTTGCAAATGTGCTATACCAGCTTCTATCACCTGCTTTTTCTGCTTGACTTCCTCAATAAGGTCGAGTGCCGAATTAAATGCCAACTCCTTTTGCTCCACTGCATTGAGCAATCCACATTTGAACAGTCCACATTGCTCTGGCCTGTCTTCGTAAACAGTACATCCATTGCAGTATTTTTTGCAAGGCTGCAGAAAAAAACCATTCCCTTGCTCCTCCTCAATCTCCATGATCTTTTTAACGGCAGACTTCTCTTCGTAACTCACCTGAACAAAGCCTATTAAAGTGCCGTCGCAGCAGAGTCCACATGCCAAACAGAGACTGGAGGAAATACTCATTTTTTCTGAATTCATTCGTTTTGCACCTTGTGCGATTAAAAGCAAATTGATTTGGCGCCAACGTTTCCCGAGTTGACCGGAGCTAATGATTCACTCGATATCGGTGCGAGGAAACAAGCCTAATAGAAGATAAACAGCTTGTCTGCGTGAGTTGAGCGTAGGAAGATGGTGAAGGTAATGCTTCTTGAATTAAAGTGTCTTAATGACAGTCAAATAAACGCTGAAATTCAAGCTAACTATATATTCCGCTCACAAACCCAAATTTTTCTAGCGAATGTGGTTTTGCCTTTTTTACTCACGCTGCAATAATCAATTACAGTATATCCAGTGGCGTTGATGATTGCAGATATATCCGAAGTAGAAATAATAACAAGGCGGTCTGATAATAGTGCCGTTGAGCCAATTATGTCGGAGATGTCGCTATCTGAGGCACTGCTAAACAAGTTATAAGGCAAATCAATTATAGCCGCATCATAGTGCGTGCTTAACGCTTTAACATCGGAGCGGTACACATTTGCGGAATAGTTGAAATGTTCTAGGTTGATGCGTGCTGCCTTGCATACCTTCCAATTGATATCGCACCCTTCGATATTCATTCCAGCAAAACAAGCCTCTAGCATAATCGTACCCACCCCACAACAAGCGTCTAAAAGCTTATTTTCTTTATTCGCACTGCCAGCAATATTTACAAGCGCCTTTGCAATATTGATGCTGATGGAAATGCTGTAAGAATGGGGTTTTTTCTTATGCTGAAGCCAGTCGAAATTATTCTTCATCAGGGTGCCGAAATACCAAATCCCTTCATAATATCCCAGTCCGTAGGTAATGGTGGGATGATAATAATCAGGGTATCCGTCAATACTATAGCCAATGTCTTTTAGCTTACTAAGCCGATCGGCATACTCGGTTGTATCGCCATCAAATACCAAATACTCCACTTTGAAGCCTTCTTTGCTAATTCCTTCGGTTTTTATTGCTTCAATAAGTGCTAAATAATCATCAGATGATGAACTAATCTCAAGCCTTCGTTTAATAAATGCACTGCTTGAAGGGTCAATAACTCGATCAGAAAAAAGCAACTTATCCTTTTCTTCTCTATCGAATAAATACTTCGACTCGAGCTTGCATAAGGCGCTTTCCGTCGCATCGTAGTTAAAGGAATAGATGTAATTAATTGGACTGCTGTTTTCCATGATTTGAATCTAAGGCTATAGGCTGTTCTGTCATGAAAGACATACTTAGTAGGCAAAGGTACGTGAGGGAATACAATACATTCCGTATTATTTATGACTTCTCAGAAGCGTCTATTTTCTCAACAAATCAATAACAAGCGCTTTTCCCCGACTTTTTCAATTGGCGCGCGATGAACACATGGCTGAACCGGACTTCCGGGGAAATCAACAGCCAAGCGCCATAGATTGCCAGTCCCGAGGCTTATAGGTTTCGCCTCGGGTTTTGCCCGATAGTGTAGGTCAAAGAAATGCTCGCTAAGGAAGGTATCAAATCCTGCTTCAGGACCATCATAATGATTCAGAAGTTCTTGGCGGATTTCCGGAACTAAGATTTTTTGATCCGCCATTGAATTAGGCACTATTTCACTCGACGCGCCATAATAGGTACATAAAAAGGTATCCGTCGGCACCGGCGAACGATCGACATGAAATGAATACACATCAGTTGGGAAAAATGGGAAGCTATCATCTCGATCATAAAATTCAATTACGTTCAGTGTAGGTGAAGCGCCGTATTCTGTCAATTGCTTCATGTCGTTCAAGAGAGTTTCACGAGCACGCTGTCCACCTTCGCTTAAAGAAAGAGCCATAAGTTCCTCAATCCCAATAACCGCCATATTATCATCAAGCTCAAGTTTTGCAACGATCTCCGCGAAATCGCCTTCAAGTTCCCGATTCCAGCAAAGTGCATTCGTGTCTCCTTTAAATGGAGTTGAAACGAGGTCCTGAAAATTGGTGATAGAATGAATGATAGACATTGAAGAATTGAAAGCTAAATATTTGAGCAATAATATGACCTTGGGCTGGGTAGTCTATTTCCACTTGTTCTATGTATCTCATGATTGCCCTATTAACTTTCTGAAGCTAGTTCAATTTGTGTACTTCAAAATTGCTTTAGTTTAAAAAATTATTCCTAGCCTTGGGTTAGGTGCTATTTCGTGTTCCGCTTTTCGATGCTGTAATCATACATTAAACCCTTGATTCACCATTCTGATGAATAAGTTTCACCTATTTATCCTGCGACTTTCCATTCTTTCGTCTCAGAATGGTAGGTTTTTGATTCACCCAAGCTCAATCCATACCAAACTATATATGTTGAGTCGCTTGTTTGCTTATAAAATGCCTGACTGTCTTCCTTGTCATACAGTCCAATTTCCGAGACATACTTTGGTAGTCGACCATTTAGACTTCGAAAGTTCTCGACTCTTTCGATGATATTGTCTCCATATTTTTGCCTTTCAGATGCAATGTCACAAGCAACAAGCGTGATTAATAAGAACAAGGTAAATAGTTTTCTCATAGAAATAATTCCCTATTGGATGCTTAAATGCTGCGATAGATTAAGCAGCTGCACCAGTTTATATCCAGTATGATTCGATTAGCCATTTGATTCGCTTCGTTTTTTTATCACCTCTAAAATCATTTCATTAAAGTCATCGAGAATGAAGTCTGCCCACAATTTGCTATAAAAATTCAAATTTGTCGTCACTCTATAGGTACACGATAAAGTCACCAAGCTCTTTGTTGGGCCGAGTTCGTCGATATGATAACTGCCTTCCAAGACATCAAAATACTTTCCGCCTATCATAACGTGTTCATCGAGCGTAGTTGGAGGAATGGAGTTTGGATCAACGTGGATATCATAGGTAAAACCCTCTCCTTCATCCCAAGACTTGATTTTCTCTTCGAACTCAATTCCGTTGTCCCAGCTAATCTTTCTGACTCCGCCAATTTCTTCTTTGTTAATGGCTCCATTTAATGGCCTAGGGATACCAATTACATGAATAAAATGGGTTTCAATTTCATGGGATTGAATATTCCTGACGTTTTTGACGTTCTCCCAAACCTTAGATCTTTTGGCATCAATTTCAATTGTTGTCGTCACCGTATGAATTTGATTGGTGGGCTGGATATTAGTTTCAACGAATAGAAGGGCAAGAGGAATTACTAAGGAGATATAAAGCTTCGTGCCATTGCCTTCATTTTTAAGTTTGATTAGACGAAAGATAAATGCTCCAAGCGTACCTAGTGCTAGAAAGGGAGCAATAATTATGGTCAGGCATATCATACCTTCAAACCCAAACGCCCAGGCCAAGAAGAAAAATGTCAGTGTAATACCCCAGGGTAAAATCAGGTATGTTGTATAGGAGCGCAGTTGTTCCTTGGTTGAAAGAAAAACAGGAATTGCACCGAGCAGCACTGGCAAAGCAAAAATATAGGCAATGGATACATTCTCGTGAAAATGAGTCACAAGCAACGTCACTAAAAAAGCATAGACGACTCCTGTAATCAGTCCCAATACCAGGGTTTTAACTCTTTTGCTATGCATACTTGTTCTCCGTTTCGCCTTGTTCGCTACTACTGCGCTATAGCCTCATTTTATACTCTTTATGGATGGATGAAGTTGTAAGCCTTAATTATCGTTCAAACTTTTCAGAATTAAATCAAATTTTGCAGCTACTCTTTGCTCTTCTTTCTTGAGAAAACCTTCTTCCATAGGAGCACCACAATCGAGGTCATTGATGATATGAATCAGTTTCCCTCGTTCAAAATAAAACCTTTCCTCTACGAATTCTGACATTTTCAAGTCAAAATACTGATTATCGTTATTCTCAATCATCGCCAATGAATCGTAATAAATTGGTCTATTGTAGCTGATAGATTTATCAAAGACAAAAGATAGGGCCCCGTTTAATAAATAGTATTCCGTTAGATTCTGCCCGCCTTCCCCAAATTGTCGAGCTATGATTTTTTCCAGTCCATTATCTGAAAAGTAAAAGGTGGCTTCTCCCCCTTCTGTTGATTGAAACAATTCCTTTTTCTTGATGGATGTCCAATGAGACTTTGAATTTATTCGTTTGAAATTTTCGCGAATTGGTTCTAGTCGATTTTCGAGATAGCTACTAAAAATTATATCCTCCTCATTTGTTGACACTTTCAATAGTAAGCTGTCTGGCAATTCTGAATGTATTGCAGAACTTATACCTCGCTCCTTTTCCTTGGTGTCGTTGTTGGAGACAAAAGCAAAGATGGTTATAAGTGTAAAAATGATGGAACTAATTCTAAGCGTCATTTTATTTGGCTTGCACCATGCGTCTAATAAGAGTTTCACAATCAGCATATTTCGAATTAAAAAAGCCCTTTCCAAAAAGGAGCATCAATACCAAAGCAATTGGCATAGCATACACCATAAAATCGCTAGGAAATAGCTCTGGCAAAGGAATATATAGAAAAGCAATCCAAGCACCTATATTGAGAATTATAGCAAAGTCAAGAATGAGCGCTAAAGAATTTGGGAGCTCGATATTGAGATCGATTCGGGTAACATCTTTTAGCGTTTTAACATGCCCTTTTATCTCCGGACGAATCTGATTATTTGGACCATAATCGAAGACTTGCAATAAAGTGAAGCTATGATTATCTCTGTCGAATTTAGCTCGGAAAAAGGTTTTGATATTTTGATTATCCAAGCTGCCGCCAATAGAATATTTCACCAACATATCGAATATCTCCGCCTCTGACAAAGAGGTATAGAGCGTTTTTTCTGCCTAAAGAGTCGTCCAATCATGCTTATAAAGGTCCAGTCGTATAAGAAAGCGTTACGGCATATTTTATATCGTTCAGTTTTTCAATTCTATCTATTGTAAGGAAGTTTCTAATTGTACTTCCGTCAAAGTCAATTTCTTCGCCGAGTTTCAGGGTTTTGTTGTCTTCATGCTTTGCAATATAACTATGAAGGAAAACAAGTCCCCGCTTGATATCAATCGGAGCATCGAGTGCGCTCAGCATGCCCGTAATGAGGATGGCGGAACTTCTAAACCAATAAGCCAGATTTGTTGTATCCCCCTGAAATTTAGTCGTCTCAAAGCGGAATGTCAAAACATAGTATTCGCAACCCCAATTCTTAATAATGAGTTTATCTCCATTTTCAAATACAATGGTTTCAAGCGCACTAATGCTGTCAGCCTGAAGCAGAAATGTGGTATTGGGATAATCCTCTTTTTGAATAATTGGCTCCGCTTGACCGCGTTTACAGTCTCTATTTGGTTCTTCCTTAGAATCGATGGCACTCGCCGATGACAGAAAAGCAAGGAGAACAAGGGTCAATCCGATTAGCGTTAAATAAAAGTGTCGTTTCATATTCAATTTTGTAATTCCGTGACTTTAAACAAAGTGTATTCTAAACTTAGGATAAGCAAGTTTCTTCATTCGACTATTTTTTGCTGAAATACGCTTCAATTTGAAATTTTCTTAAATGTTGATTCGTCACTTTTTAACTTCTCATGATTATAAAAGGGAAGGACATTACTGTGTGCAGGTTAATGACCCCATTTTCAACTATTAATTTTATCAATGTGCTTTGTTCTCTGCAGTTTAAAGACTGATGGCTTATTCCCAATTCGTAGGCAATGAAGTTTCCATGCGGGCTCGGGGCATCCTTTCGCCTTTAATATTCTGCCATTCACTTGGCAAATGCAATAGTTTGATGTGGTCATACCCTTGTCAATAAAGGACTAATCATTCAAGCGCCCTTCACTATAGCTACTTTTTAGTACTTCATAGGCTGTATATCTAAACACCCTCATCTTGTCTACATTCTGATACGAATAAAAGTCTTCTGGATAGCCTTTATTTTTATAGAATTTCCCCGTGAACCTAATCAAATCTTGATTAAATCCTAAGGTATCTGGCAATGTTAAAATTGAAGATTCGGGTTCAAGAAACACACAACGTTCAGCAAGAGAATCACCCTCATCATGGTAATGTCTTAAGTTTTCGAGGGTTGTCCAATTTGCACATTCGCATCCCCACGCAACATAGGTAAGCTCAAGTGTCTGGGTTTCTTCTTCTAAACCTCCCTTATAATGGCAACTGAAAAAAAATAGAAAGAGGATGATGCTATGCGTCTTCAATAGTACTGCAATAATTATTTAACCTATAAGCGAATCGGCTCCAAAGTGACCAGTGGAACCGTATTAACTACCCATATCTTCAGGTCCAAATTAAGTATTCTGATTGAATTTGATAATAGGACATTCTTGTCTGACAAAGCTGGTTTTAATTCCATGTTACCTTTAGGAGTATTGCATTCTTCACTACACTATACTTTGAGTTTATACTAAAGACTGAATCGTTCACCGATTCAATTCTCTTCTTATCAATAAGCACGAGAAAATCAGCTGGCAGCCAAGCGAATTCAAAGTTTTCTTTATCGACTTCCTCCCCAATGGAGTTGACGTCAGGAAGGGTATCATAGAAAAGTACAGCTTCCAAATACACATCGGATGGTCCATCAAAATCTAAACGTGATTTGGCTGAATTATCATACAAGGTATATTGATAGATGACCTTTTTCGGCGGATGAGCATCCAGTTTAATCAACAAACCCAAAGTGTCAATACTTGTCGAAATGAAAGTCTTCTTATTTTCATTCTTCTGAACCGGGGCTGAACATGCGCAGAAAACCATGCTTGCAATCAAAAACTCTAAAAAATACGCCGTGCGTTTCATTGTCTGAAAGCTGTAATATACAGTTTCAAGTGATTCATTCGGACTTATTTGCAGTAATAAATTGTCCAATATCGTCCGTCCACTTTTCCTTGTATTGGATCAAATAGTTTTCATGACCGGCATTTGGATAGATCTTTAATTCTTTTTGTCCTCCTAAATTTTCAAATATCTCGTCAATTTCAGCTTGGCTAACCTTATCATCTTGCTGTCCATATAATAAAAGTGTCGGACATAAAATCTGCTTTGAATATTCGCTTGGGTTATGACCAAAAGCCCAAAAACCATTTTGCACTCCTCCCCAGAAAACCAAGAGTCCAGCCATAGGAAAAGTGGGTGTATTCATGATTCTAAATCGGGCAGAAACGGTTTTATACATAGAGCCAAATGGACATTCTAAAATTATCCCAGTCGGTTGAATAGTGTATTCACTCACGGCTTTCATAATTGCTACTGAACCCATTGATGTTCCGAAGAGATACACGTTTTTTTCACCGATTGATGTCAGGTAGCTAAAGGCCGTTTTTACTTGTTCTGACTCATAAAATCCTATTGTCGTCTGATTTCCTTCCGAAGCTCCTGAACCCATAAAGTCAACCAGAAGTGTATTGAATCCTTGTTCTCTAAAGACTTCAGCTTTATCCAACATGTTTGATTTATGACCACCATAGCCATGGAAGAGAATGACGGTCCCCTTCGCTTGCGGCACTTTAATATTCCAACATTCAATTTTTTTATCACCCTTTAAGAAGAGCGTTTCATACGCGACCGAAGGTGTATTATCATTTACAGGTCTTGGATTGTCTATCCCGAAAATTAACGTGCCAATCTTCTGAACTGTGCTTAATTCCTGAGGATCTTTGGTTTTGGCAATATCACGGTCTGCGAAATGCGTGAATTTGTAGGAATGAAAAATGGCAATCACATTCATCATTATAAAGATGATGATACCTGTCCATAAGAGTCGTTTTACGATTTTACGAATTTTCTTCAATTAGGTCGTGTTTATGATGTTTTAGCTTGTGATGAATCATTCTTGTGGATGCTATGTTCATTCCGACTTAAATGCAGAAATAAACATTTTTGCAAGTGGCACAAATACAGCGCTAAGCTAGTTCTGGATAACAGTTTAAATAGATTTCAAGTTAATCAATTCACTTCATCTTGAATAATATTTAAGGCTCTCTGCGCTTCGAGATATTATACGAGTTTCTCAATTACCTTCATCGGAAGAAACATTTTTCCGCTTTGAGGTAATTGCTCAAAACCGTATTTACGGTAAAACTGAACCGCCTTTTGATTGATTGGATTAACCACCACAGCCATGGCACCAATACTTTCTTTCGACAGTCTATGGCTACGAAACAAGGAATCTAAAAGTAAATGCTCTCCCAGTCCTGTTCTTTTTGCCGCCGTATGGCGGGCAAGGCGACCGAGTAAAATAACAGGTGCATTATAGTTTGTCGAGACCTGATTAATATAGCGCTCAGGGATGATCTCTCGACCAAGACTTTCGCTAGACAGGGTATAATATCCGATTACCTCTTTCTTTTCATTAATTGCCACGAAGCAGGCGGCAAATCCTTTTCGAACATCTTGACTCACCTGAGTTTTTAAATACGTGGTCAATGATGCTGCTTCACAATCAAAATGCTTACAATTATGACTTTTATCTAGCAGAAGAATATCCACGTTTACAGGGATTGTGCTTTATACTTTTCTGCAGCTTCCCTTAAAGTTTCATTCGGAAAGCTTTCTCCAAACACAGCGTCAAAAAATTTCTGGCGGTCTTCTTCACCTGCTATAATTCGGTCGTTTTGAGCGACAAGCTCTTCGGAGTATTTTTTAACAACACGAATGATAAAGCTACTAAACGACCTATCTCCACTGAGTTGTTGGGCTTTTTGAAACATCTTTTTTTCTTGAGAAGAAATTCTCAATTCAATTCTTTCGTCTTTATTAATAGGAATATCCATAAGTATATCCTTTTTACAAATGTACGGAATAACACCGTACAAACCCACCTACCTACCTACCTACCTACCTACCTACATACATACATACATACATACATACATACATACCTCATTCCTCCTCTTCACTTCGCCACTTCAAAGCCACTTGAATCCGATGTTCAATAATGCGCTCTTGCTCAGCCTGTTTAAAGGAAAACCAATCCTGTCTGAAATCCGAATTATCAATCGCATACTTGAAATTTTGAAAAGGTTTTCGATTGCCGAGTATTTCTTCTAATCGGGCCTTAAAAAATGCGTTATCGACCTGGGCAGCAAATCGCTCCATAATTTTGAATGATTCGAAACTTTCGAGCGGCTCAATATGCAGTAAGTCCTTCTCTTGCCTTTCGATCTGTTTAAACTGCTCCTCAAATCCTTCTTCCGCATCTATGTCGCCTCCAAATTGCCTTTGATTAGGTATGGAGATAATTTCTTGGGTCGTTAAATTCACATAACATTCTAAACCACAATCCAGTTCTTGAACGATTTGATAGATGAGTTCTTTGCTGAGCATATCCGGTATTTAAGATAAAACGAATGCTAATTTAAGAAGTACTTTATAATTGAATTTTGGTGATCTGTTATTCGAAGACCTGAAGTGTCTTCCGGTCCTCATTAATCATGACGCCACGAATTATTTGCGTATCCTCCTTGTGATACAGCTCAAATTGATATACCAATCCGAAGCAACATTCACAGGCGCAATGGGTGCCGTAACCCGTATAGAGCAAATGCATGATTCCGGCGCTGTCAACCGATACATCACAGAGGAAATCATAACAACAATTGTCTGTTATATTGATATCAACCAAAATAGTTGAATCGGTTCGCTGTATAGAATTAATCTTATCCAGACCACCTCCTAAATACGTGCGATCCATTTGACAATCTGATTTTGTTACTTGAAGTCCCATAATACCAAATCCATGGGCTGCCATCTGATTCTGTGTATAGGGTAAGACTGTAGTTCCAATAAGCATATGTCGGAACATTTGACTCGGAAAGAGAATGGTATCGGTTACATAATTGATTGTATCATGACTGTCTGCTCGATTTGAGCGGACAAATACACTGTCGTATTCTATGGATTGGGCATTTGCTTCTCCATAATAAAGAAGGACAGCTCCAAAGAGACATAAAAGTTTAAGATGAAACTTCATTATCCCAATAACGTTAAAAAGTCCTTTCGAAGTGCCTCCATGGCCCCATCTGTATCCATCAAGTTCTTTTGGATATAGACACTACCCTTGTATTCCATATCCAAGTAATCTGCTGTTTTATAAAACGGAACATCAAAACCATCTGGGAGCTCCTCATTCGCCCCAACAGCTAGCATAATAACTTCTTTGCCCTTTAACTGCCTGCCCATCGATTTATGGATGGTGACCAAATCTGTAAATCGATCGAATAAGGTTTTCATCAATCCACTCATGGCATACCAATACACTGGCGTTGCAAATATGATTTGATTATGACAAAGTATCTCATCAACCACTTCTTGAAAGCGGTCTGTTCCAGGATAAACGCCATCATAATTATAGGGTGCAATGGAGAACTGCAATAGGTCTAATACTTTATGTTCCCTACCCTGCATCACACTATTTAACGCCTTTTTGGTATCCCCTTGTTTTCGGGCACTGGCTAGGATAACAAGTGTTTTTTGGTCGTTCAAAGGCATGATGCTCAATCTATTTATTCAAATGTTCGAAGCTTAATGATGAAATCGGATCAAGCGGCATCCTCATTAAGGGTCTTGATTTCTTTTAATTCATTCATTTTCAATTTATTTCCTTCTTCTAAATCAAAATCATTTTGTAAGCCTAGCCAAAACTTAGCACTCGTTCCGAAGAACTTGGCAAACCTTAAAGCTGTATCTGCAGTGATTCTTCTATTTCCTTTAATGATTTCCGAAATTCTGGTCTGAGGTAAAAATGTCTCTTTGGCCAATCTATAAGCAGTTATTTCCAGTGGTATAAGAAACTCCTTCTGAAGTACTTCACCGGGATGTATGTTCTTTAAATTTTCCATTTTAAATTTCATTTAATGATCATCAACAATTTCAACTTCAAACGCGTCATTATTCTGCCACCTAAAAATTATCCTCCATTGATCATTCATGCGAATGCTGTAATAGTCAGAAAGGTTTGCTTTTAGTTTTTCAAGACGATTAGCTGGAGATATTCTCAAAACAATAAGGTCTTGGGCATTGTTAAGCATCCTGAATTTTCTCCTAGCTACCGCTTGAATTTCATCAGGAAGTTTCTTGGACCCAGTACCTTTACAATTTATTTCAGACTCTTTATTCTTGAAACTTTTAATCATTAGTACCGATACGCATTACTAACGTCAAAGAAAAGTAAAAAAGATTTCTATACATCATCTCAATCAAAGACGCGAACTAATACCAAGGTGAAGTCAAAATAGAAAAACATAAAAAAATGCCCGCTCTTTTCAGAACAGACATTTCTTTAAATCTATCAATTGGCAAACTAGCCTACTCAGTCGGAGTATCTTTCGGTTTCTTCGTGCTAGCCTTTTTGATTTTAAATTTCAATTCTTCCGCATCCTTTTCATGGGTTGCTTCCAAGGTATCGCCTTCAGTTAAATCGCTATTCAAAATCTCCTCCGCCATCGGGTCTTCCAAATATTTCTGGATCGCACGGTTGAGTGGCCTTGCACCAAATTCAGAATCGAAACCTTTTTCGGCCAAGAATTCTTTTGCTGCTTTGGTGAGCTTAATATGATATCCCAAAGACTCAATGCGTTTCTCCAACTTCGCTACTGCAAGGTCAAGGATATCGATGATGTTTTCTTTGATCAGCGGGTTAAATACCACCACATCATCAATACGGTTCAAGAACTCAGGAGAGAAGAAACGTTTCAAGGCGGTTTCAATAACCGATTTCGTATTCTGGTCGCTTGAACCTTGTTTGGCCGAAGTACTGAAGCCAACGCCTTGTCCGAAGTCCTTCAACTGACGAGAGCCAATATTAGACGTCATCAAAATAATGGAGTTTCTAAAGTCAATTCGACGGCCTAAGCTATCAGTGATAAAGCCTTCATCCAATACTTGAAGAAGAATATTAAATACATCTGGATGGGCTTTTTCAATCTCATCCAATAAAATCACGGAATAAGGTTTGCGACGTACTTTTTCGGTGAGTTGTCCGCCTTCTTCATACCCAACATAACCCGGAGGCGCTCCTACCAAACGAGATACAGCAAATTTCTCCATATACTCGCTCATGTCGATGCGTATCAAGGCATCGTCGCTATCAAAAAGGTAACGACTTAATGCTTTAGCTAATTCTGTTTTTCCTACCCCAGTTGGACCCAAGAATATAAATGAACCAATCGGACGATTTGGATCTTTCAAGCCGGCACGTGTTCTTTGGATGGCTTTAGAGAGCTTTTGAATGGCTTTATCCTGACCAATCACTCGACCGCTTAGTTCCGTAGACATTTGCATCAAACGGTGTCCTTCACCCTGCGCAATGCGTTTGGCAGGAACTCCCGTAATCATAGCAACTACCTCCCCAACGCTTTCTTCCGTTACCGTATAACGAAGGTTTTTAGTTTCCTCTTCCCAGCGTTCTTTTTCCGTTTCAAGCTGCTCAAGCAATTGACGCTCTTTATCGCGAAGCTTGGCTGCTTCTTCGTATTTCTGACTTTTTACAACCGAGTTCTTCTCATGCTTGATTTCCTCCACCTGCGCCTCTAAGGTGATGATGACATCTGGCACATGGATATTGGTAATATGTACCCGCGCTCCTGCTTCATCCAAAACGTCAATCGCTTTGTCTGGAAGGTAGCGATCTGTCATATAGCGATTACTCAAGCTCACACAAGCAGCAATGGCTTCGTCGGTATAGGTTACCCCGTGATGCTCTTCGTATTTCTCTTTGATATTATTGAGGATTTCAACCGTCTCTTCTGGAGAGGCCGGCTCCACCATCACGGGTTGAAAACGACGCTCTAATGCTCCGTCTTTTTCAATATACTGGCGGTATTCGTCTAAGGTAGTAGCTCCAATGCACTGCACTTCTCCCCTTGCCAGAGCTGGTTTGAACATATTGGATGCGTCCAATGAACCTGAAGCTCCACCTGCTCCTACAATGGTATGGATTTCATCGATAAATAGAATGACATCCTGCGATTTTTCGAGCTCGTTCATCACAGCTTTCATGCGCTCCTCAAACTGACCACGGTATTTTGTACCCGCAACTAAGGAAGCTAAATCTAGAGTTACCACCCGTTTATCGAACAACACACGAGATACTTTTCTTTGCACAATGCGGAGGGCCAATCCTTCGGCGATGGCTGTTTTACCTACGCCTGGTTCTCCTATTAATACTGGGTTATTCTTTTTACGGCGACTCAAAATCTGAGAGACCCGTTCAATTTCTTTCTCGCGACCAACAATTGGGTCGAGCTTACCATCTTCAGCCGCTCGAGTTAAATCACGACCGAAATTATCCAAGACCGGTGTTTTAGAACGTGGGTCTGGTTTTTTTGGCTCTTGAGAACGCTTCTCCTCACGGTAGAAATCTTCTGGCGAGTCGGTTGGAAACTCACTCTTCACATCGCTGATATTGTTTTCTAAGGATGATTTGAATACATCATAGGTAATAGCATACTGATTCAGTATTTGCGATGCGATGTTTTCCTCATCGCGCAAAATCGACAACAATAGATGCTCCGTACCGATGATATCCGCCTTAAAGATCTTGGCTTCGAGGTAGGTTATCTTCAATGCCTTCTCGGCCTGTTTTGTGAGTGGTATATTGATGAGGTTGCCTGAAATTCCAGCCGTTCCTTTAATGGCATCTTCTACCGATTTTTTCAATCGTAGTATATCCACATCTAATTGCTTCAAAGCAATCAGCGCCTTCCCTTCGCCTTCTCGTATAACACCGAGTAAGAGGTGTTCCGTTCCGATATAATCATGTCCCAATCGTATCGCCTCTTCCTTACTGTATTGGATCACTTCTTTGACCCTAGGTGAAAATTTCGCTTCCATTTAATCTTTCCTTTCTGGATGAATAATTTTAAATCTCTGTCTTGTCACTGCAAATAACTTTCGTCATCCTGACCTATGCGCCGAAGCTTTTTCAGCGAAGGTGCAGCCTGCCGAAGGACGATGCTCTGCCTTCTTTAAAGCTATCGGGGACTCTGCTCTTAACAAATATACTAGACTGCTCACCTCTAAACAACGTGCATACGGGCGAACTGTTGTGGATTAGTGCAAATCCTGTACTAAACTGTAAACAAAAAAAGCTGCCTAACGAATTAGACAGCTTTTGACATGTTTTAGTTGTATGCCTAGTGAATAATGGTCACTTTTTCCGAGAGTGTAATGCTAGAGCTGCTAATCTGACAGATATACATTCCCCCTTTCAGTGTCGAAACAGGTATGGATAAGTTGCTCACTCCAGCCTCTAAGCCTAATGTTTTCGAATACACTTCGCGGCCACTGAGGTCGAATAAACGCAAAGTGTAGGTATCGGCTTGACTTAGCTCCATGCGCATGGCCAATTGATGATCAGCCGGGTTTGGATAAAGTGTCCAATTGATTTTTTCAATATCATCAACTTTACTTCCAATGGTTACAACCACATAGCGGTTTAATTCATTTGCTTCATTTCCGGATGGATCTTCGGCATTATAGAAAATTTCATAGGTACCTGCTGCTTGGATATCTACAGCGGATGAATCAATCATTACTGAAAGATTAGCACCCAACTCATCATCACAAACATTTGCGCCAGGATCATTGATATTTTCTCCTCGTAGAATGAATAGGGTATCGGAGCCGATTAAACTTAAATAAGGTGGAATAACATTTCCAGCCTTGCTCATATCTGTTCTGTTTCTTGGCAAGAACTTCCAGTTTCCGAAGCTATTCACAAACAACCCTTGGAATACCGGCAGAAAGTCCAGTCCATTTTGATTCAGGGAATCGCTCACTCTATTCACAAACAAATCGCTTGAATAGTCATCGGCTCTCAATCCTGTAGGTGCCGATACATTTGGGTTGACTGCAAATTCACCAAAGTTAGACCCGATAATTGAATCGGCATTTTTCTGAACCACATAAACATCTTCCAAACGCATGAATAAGTTTTCATAAGGTTCTTTGTCAAATGTTGGGGAAACCAATGAGTCAAATGGCAGCATATACGGGGTAGCATCGCCATTACAGCGACTTAAATATTCCCAGCCATCAGCTCCAATTTCTTCGATAAAAGTAATACCGGTATTGCTATAGCGTCCGAAAGGGTTGCTTCCAAGTGGAATTCGTTCTGTTACGATGGCTTTTTTAATCCATACCGAATCTCCTCTGCGCCAATCTACGATACCGTCGCCTGTAGTAAAGCGAACGAATACAGTTCCCCAGGCGCCTTCATCACTTTGAATTGCGATTACACCAAGGTCATGACTCTGAACGCCCGACACTACCAATGCGCGGATGTCCGTGTTTGAGAGGGTATCAAACGCAAACACAGAAGCTCCATTCGGGAATGGCGTTTCTTGAATCTGCTTAATCGAATTTAAAGTATTGATTACTTTATACCCGCTATTCTTCGAAGCAGAATCAGGAGCATAAGCCGTGAAGTTATCATTATCTGTTGCTGAAATATAATATTTCACAAAACTTCCGTCGGCCTGTGCTGGAACACTTCCTTCATACCAATCTCCGCCAATATTAATCATAGGCACTGGAGTGAATAGTGGCTTATTATAGTCCACTGCATAATATAAGGTAGCATTCGTAACGGTTCCTTGATCGGTAATCTCTGCCCGAATTTTCACCACGTCGCTTGAGGTAGCCTGCGCTGGAGTTCGGTAGAGGTTAGCAATGGTCGGAGGTTCTACTGGAGTAGCCATATCGCTTGGTAAAAATGGGGCGATATAATATGTTTTGAAACCGGAATTCCCCGCTTCAGTGATGATACCACGGAGATATGGAATTACCGCACCATTCGCCGGTGGGGCAAAGTTTACAGGGGTATTTGGATCCTCGTCTAAGTCATCATTTCTGTAATAAGCCGAAACATCGCGCACTGGAATACGATTTCCATTGGCATCTTGTACTGACCAAATATAGCGTGGACCTGCACCCGGTGTTGGATTATAACATTGTACATTTTGCAATTCAATATAAACGCCTTCATACGGTTCTCCCGTCACAAACTGGGGTGTTTGAGTGCCATTGATATTTTGCATGAGATCTTCCAACTTCACAACTTTAGGAGCAATATTCGTAGGTCCAAGACTCACAACTTGAATCGGTACATTGATTACTGTCAATTGAGTTTCTCCTTGATAATGACGGATTACACCCGTTACACGAACGGTTCTTCCTTTCTTCATGTTTTGCTTAAATAGCACGACATTTTGATTGACTGGAACCACATTCGAATCATACATAACTTGAAGTCCGCTCCATTCCTCATTGCCTGGACGTTGAATCCATGCAGCCTCGCGGTTAGTGCTTAGTCCATATGAAATTGGATCGAATGTAACTACTCCTTCCACCACAACGGTATCACCAAATGTTGAATTTTTGAATACCGGCTCGATATAGTCCGGAAGGGTATTATCCTGACCTGGCGAGTTAAACGTAATTTGCGCCAAGCGGTTGGCATTGATAAATTGCACGCTATCAATCGGCACCAAAGGATATTGGGCCTGTACTTGGAAAAAACCAAGCATCAAACATGCGAGTAATACTACTTTTTTCATACCTATTTTATTATGACAAATGTTCCTGTTTGTACTTTTCCTGTTTGCTTATCGCGGACCGTAAAAAAATACGTTCCTTGGGCAACTGATGTTTTACTGCTTGAAAGTAAGTCCCAAGCATGTTCTCCCCCGCTAAAATAGCTTTTTGAAGGATCACTTAAATCTTCAAACCAACCAATATCCTCACCTTGGTAGGTCTCTGAATTATGGTCGATGGTTGTCACCAAATCACCTGATATCGTATAGACTTGAATCGTACAGCGTGAAGGCAGATTAGTAAAATAAAGCTTTCTATTCCTCGACCCTGTTCCATCCCAAGCTGCACCCGTTTTATAGGGGTTTGGGTAAACACCAATTCCCGGTTCCTGTTTCGGATCATTAATTTCCTGTGTTCCTGTTCCGGTATAAACCCGGAGGGAGTTTTGGGTAAAGGAGGATTCGAGTGGAGGAAGATTTAAATCTTTGTCGCCTTCATCAAATGAGGTAAGAATAAATAGATACTGCCACCCATTCAGCAATCCATTCATTTCAAATCTATACCAATAGGCGGTGGTATCTCCTTCAAAATACATGGGCTGTGGCAAACGAATTTGAGAAAACCCATTATTTAGTCCAACATTATTTCCAGTAGAATCCCATTGGGCAACCAAGTTCGCTTTATTCAATAAGTCCAAACCTAAGTCATCGCCAGGATTCGTTCGGTAGAGTCGGAAACCTTCAAAGTCTTGTTTTTTAGAAATTGGGTCCACACTAAACAAGGCCGATTCATTCCAATATAATGTCACCTTTTTATCTTCTGGAACCACTTTAACTTTTGGCGTAGCAGGAGGTTCTGGTAATACATAGCGCTCGAGTTGTCCATTCTGGTTCAAGTCTTCCCCTGCATCAAGTTTTCCATTAGCATTCACATCCTCGCCTAAATAAGTACGGTAGGCCCATCCGAGATTTCGGTATAATTCCTCTCGTGCTTCAGGGTTATCAACCGAGTAACCACCAACTGGCGTACTGTTTTGCTTGGCAGCCACATAGGCCACGGTATAGGTAAAGGTTTCTCCTGGTTCAACAGAAACAAACGGTCCGATAGAAGCGAGTTGAATTAAATTGCTTCCCAAATCCAGCTGAGTGCGCACTGTGGCTGAACCAAAATTCATGCTTGTTCTTAAGCGATCATAACGCGTTAGATCGTCGTTTGGTGGTACAAAATCATTGGAAGATGAGGATCCATAGAGCCAAAAATTCCCAAGCACCTTAGGCGCCGGATAACCGCTATCTAGAAGGCTTTTTTTATTGTCTGGATGAAAAAACTGTCCTCTCCATTCCGCTCCTAGGATTCTTAAAGCGGCGTAATTTCCTGTAAAATCAATATCGTCGCCATATTTTTGATAGACGGCAATGGTTTGTAAGCTATCAAGATAGAAGCCTGCACCTTTATTGTAGAAGGCCGAACCTCCATCTTGGGTAACGTTCAGGTTTCTCACTACCAAATCATTCCAGTTACCCACCCAAACTGAGTCCCAAGTATCGGTCGAGTTATTGGTGATTTTATAATCGACAATGACAAAATAATCAGCAAAGCTAAAGTTCCAGGCATAGGTGCTCATTTGAATATCAGCACCTAATGGGAACTGATGTTCGGCTATTGGTGTAGAGGTTCCCGGGATGATGATATTTCTATCCGTAAAGTTGACGTAGAAATCTTGATGCGAATTAGCACTATTACTGAAAACCGGGCTAGAAGGCAGGGACGAATTTTCGCGAATGAGGTTTACCTGTGTGAACTCAAAACCAGCCGAGCCAGCACGATACCCCGAGGAGGCATCCACTGCTGAGCTACTCACCCGGGTTTGTCCATTTACCCGCGCTCCTATCCATATACCGGCCTCGAAAAGATTATTGACCCCAGAGCCCAAAGGATATTCCATGGAAGGTAAGCCACTATTGCTGGTAACCACCTGTGGACGCCCTAATGTACCTACATTGGAGATGCTTAAGCCTATATTTCCTATATCAGTTGCCCGCTGATCGAAGGGAACCTGCGCACCTGCATAAGAAGCGGCGCCAATTGAAAGTCCGATTAAAACGGCACGGACAGCATAACGAAGTGAATTAAATTCCATTCGTCAGCAAATTTAATGGCTTCGAGGCGTATTGCCATTATGTGTATATTAAGTGTGTACAATTGGTATAAATCTGTTGTGAGTAATCCACGATTTTATCGGGAAAACTAAGTTAATGCCTGTTCATTCAGCTTTTTAAAACACCTAAAATAGGGGCTTCACGCACAGGGTTGAAAAGCAGGCAGCCAACAATGTGGAAAAGGTTTTCAATATTGATAAGGACTTAAGCATCAAGCTTCGTGCTTACCCACATTTCATGCACACCCGCACATTCCGATGTGCATAAGTAATTGGCCTTTCTAGAAATCGGGAATCAACGTATTTTTGAATCGGGAAAATGAACGAAACAGATAACAAAAAAACAGGAAACAGAAAGCGAACCTCCAATTCCATTAGTGATATGGTGATTCAGGGCAAAGTACAGCCCCAAGCCCAAGACTTAGAAGAGGCAGTTTTGGGGTCGGTTATGCTCGAAAAAAATGCGTTAAACGACGTCCTGCAAATTCTAAAAGTTGAACATTTTTATGTGGATGCTCATCAACATATTTGGGAGGCTATTAAACGTCTGTTTGAACGTTCAAAACCCGTCGATATTCTTACCGTAACGCAAGACTTACGTCAAGAAGGCTTACTTGAAGCTGCGGGTGGTGCCTTTTATATTACCCAGCTAACCAATCGAATATCTTCTGCTGCCAACGTTGAATATTATGCGCGTGTCATCACAGAAAAATATATTCAACGCGAATTGATTCGTATTGGTTCTGAAATGGCCACTGAAGCCTTCAGTGAAACGGCCGATGTATTAAAGATGCTCGATAAAGCACAAGGGGAAGTATTTGCCATTGCCGAAGAGAACATCAAGAAAAATGCAGAAAGTATAGAGACCATCTTAAAGAAGGCCATCAAAAATATTGAAAATGCCAAAGACCATGAAAGTAGCCTCACGGGGGTGCCTTCCGGATTATTTGCACTGGATTCACTTACCAGCGGCTGGCAAAAATCGGATTTGGTGATTCTTGCGGCACGACCGGGCATGGGTAAAACCGCCCTCACCCTAACCATGGCCCGTAATGCGGCAGCAGATCACGGAAAAGGTGTTGCCTTCTTTTCCTTGGAGATGTCGGCCGTACAGTTGGCCTTACGTCTTATTTCTGGAGAAGCGGAGATCAACCAAGAGAATCTGCGTAGTGGAAAGCTGAGCAACCAAGATTGGGAGCAGCTCACTTCACGACTCACTAAATTAAATGAGTCAAAGCTCTTTATTGATGATACTCCGGCCATTTCCATTTTTGAGCTCCGCGCCAAGTGCCGTCGTTTGAAAGCACAGCATGATATCGGACTTATCATCATCGACTACCTCCAGTTGATGCGTGGCGACGATAAAGGTAATGGTAACCGTGAGCAAGAAATCTCCTTGATTTCGCGCTCCTTAAAGGCAATGGCAAAGGAATTAGATGTTCCTGTAATTGCACTTTCCCAGTTGAGCCGCGCGGTGGAAACCCGGGGAACCAGTAAGCGTCCAATCCTTTCCGACTTACGTGAATCAGGATCTATCGAGCAGGATGCGGATATGGTGATGTTCATTTACCGTCCAGAATACTACAAACTCACCGAGTTCGAAGACGGAGCCCCAACCATGGGTAAAGCCGAAATCATCATAGCCAAAAACCGTCACGGTCAAACGCAAGATATCCGCTGCCGCTTTGTAGGTCAGTATGGTAAGTTTATGGATGATGATGATACCCTCGGTTTTGCCGGTGATATAGGCCTCACGGAAGACCTTCGCTTTGACAGCATCACCATGCCGTCGAAAATGAATGATATGGATGATGATCCGGAGAACCCAGCCTTTTAAGAGCACTCGTTTGGCATTGGGTCCTTTTATTTCAGCTAACACATGAGTTCATCGTGATGAGGAGTGACGGGATGAGGAGTAACGGGAAGAGCAAACGGCGGCATTGATGTTTGTTGAATTTTTGTCAAATTTCGTGATGGATACTGCATGAAAGGAGTTTAGGCCTTAATTTTATGTATGCCTTTAATCAAATCACACCGTGAGTTGCGGGTTTATCAAAAATCTGTAGAGATAGGAATGTTGATTTATGAAGAAACCAAAGCATTCCCAAAATCCGAAGTTTATTCCCTTACTGATCAAATAAGACGTTCATCACGATCAGTTTCAGCGAATATTTCAGAAGCCTGGAGAAAACGTCGTTATGAAAAATCATTCATAGCCAAACTCTCGGATGCCGATGGAGAAGCTGGCGAAACGCAAACTTGGTTGGAATACAGCTACCGGTGTGGCTACTTACCGCAAGCTAAATATGAGACTCTTCTTGAAGAATACGAATCAATAATTCGCATGATAGTCCATATGATGACCCATAGTTCCAAATGGACCCTCTAGCAACTGGGAAAATTCAATTACTCCACAAATCCCCTCATCCCGTTACTCCTCATCCCCTCACTCCTCATTTTCGACTCCTGAGTGATCAAAACATGACTTAATCAAAACCCACTTCGTCCTCCACAATGTACTGCGGTCTTCCCTTCACTTCATCCAAAATATTACCGATATACTCACCCGTGACCCCAATAGTAACGAGTTGAACACCTCCAAAGAAGATGATGGTAATTAAGGTAGATGCCCAGCCTGGAGTGGTGGCAATTCCTGAGAATTGGATTACAAGGACGTAAATTGTTAGAATTAGTCCGATTAGCAAACTAAAAACGCCTAAAGTGATCGACATCTTCAAGGGTTTCTTCGAGAAATAGAACATAGCGATGGAAGCCAGTTTTAGCATTTTACTCAAGGGGTATTTGGTTTCCCCTGCCACACGAGGGTCTCTATCGTAGTAGATCGGTGCTTGCTTGAAGCCCATCCAGGCAATGAGTCCGCGGATATACTTGTTCTTTTCACCAAGACCTTTGAAGGCGTTGATTACCTTTCGATCAATCAGGCGGAAATCTCCGGTATCCACGTCCAGATTCACATCACTCATGCGATTGAGGATACGGTAGAACCATTTGGCCGTGAGTTTTTTGAACCAGGTCTCCCCGTTTCTTACACGACGAACTCCATACACAACATTGGCTTCTTTCTCATGATGCATTGCGACCATGGCCTCGAATAGCTCTGGAGGATCTTGCAAATCGGCATCAATAATAATGGCTAAATCACCATTGCAATAATGGATACCTGCACTTACGGCTGCTTGGTGACCGAAATTTCTTGAGAAATTTAAAACCTTGACTTCCTTATGCGATTCGGCATAAACTTTCAAGATAGAAAGGGTGCTATCGCGACTTCCATCATTTATAAAAATGACTTCTGCCCCTTTATGCCAATCCCCTTTAAGCGCAGCCATTACCCGATCAAAGGTTTGCGGGAGCACCTCTTCTTCATTGAAGCAAGGGATGATGATAGACAGATAAGGAAGCTTACTCATTGTTATAGCGGAATATTTCCGTGTTTCTTACGTGGCATATTCGCCACTTTATTTTCTAACATGGCAAAGCCACGGATTAATTTCTGTCTCGTTTCTTCCGGATGAATTACCTCATCAACGAAGCCACGTTCTGCAGCGCGGTATGGATTGGCAAACAAAGTTCCGTATTCGGCTTCTTTTTCTTTTAAAGCTTCTTCTGGGTTGCTAGATGCTTGAATTTCTCTTTTGAAAATAATTTCCGCTGCTCCTTTCGCTCCCATTACTGCTATCTCCGCAGTTGGCCATGCAAAATTGAGGTCGGCTCCAATATGCTTGGAATTCATCACATCATAAGCACCACCATAAGCTTTACGGGTGATTACCGTCACTCTTGGCACCGTCGCCTCACTAAATGCATAGAGCAGTTTTGCACCATTGGTTATTATTGCATTCCATTCTTGATCCGTTCCTGGTAAGAATCCTGGAACATCTTCTAATACCAATAGAGGGATATTAAAACAATCGCAAAAACGGACGAAACGTGCCGCTTTTTGGGAAGAATGAATATCCAATACTCCTGCTAAGAAAGCAGGTTGGTTGGCAACAATTCCTATACTTCTACCCGCTAATCGCGCAAATCCTACCACGATATTCTCCGCAAAATTCTTATGAACCTCCAAGAAACTATCTCCATCCACAATTCCGTCAATCACTTCACGGATATCGTAAGGCTGATTTGGGTTGTCGGGAATAATATCGTTCAAAGCCGGACGAGATTCGTTGCCGCTCTCATAAGCTACTTTTGGTGCTTTTTCTTCGCAATTTTGAGGCATATAGCTCAAGAGTGCTTTGACCTGATTAATGGCTTCAACTTCATTTTCACAGCTAAAATGCGATACACCAGATTTAGCTGAATGCACCGACGCTCCTCCTAATTCTTCGCTGCTTACTTCTTCGTGGGTTACTGTCTTTACCACATTCGGACCCGTTACGAACATATAGCTCGACTTCTCAACCATCAAGATAAAATCTGTCATGGCTGGAGAATAAACCGCACCACCAGCACAAGGCCCCATAATGGCCGAGAGTTGAGGAATTACGCCGCTACTCTGAACATTACGGTAAAAGATATCTGCATAGCCTCCAAGTGATACCACTCCCTCTTGGATACGTGCTCCACCTGAATCATTCAAACCAATGACCGGTGCCCCATTTTTCAGGGCCATCTCCATAATTTTTACAATCTTCTCTGCATGAGTCTCGGATAAGGACCCACCAAATACGGTGAAGTCTTGCGAGAACACATAGGTCAGTCTACCGTTCACTGTTCCATAGCCGGTTACTACTCCGTCGCCAAGGAACTGTTGGTTTTCCATCCCAAAATCACGGCTTCTATGTTTCACAAAGGCGCCCACTTCTTCAAAGCTTCCTTGATCAAGCAATAGGTTAATCCTTTCTCTGGCCGTGAGTTTACCTTTTTTATGTTGACTTTCTATTCGTTCTTGTCCACCTCCTAGGGAGGCTTCTTCACGCATTTGGTTAAGCTGTTCTCTTTTGTTCATATGCTAAAATAAATCAGCGATGTCTTCTGAAAAGGCAATATTATGGTAAACTGCCTTGACATCGTCATCGTTTTCTAGATTTTGTATCAATTTTAATAGGGATTCCGCCTCAGTCCGGTTTAATTCTTTACTGATGATTGGTATTTTTTCGAGTCCTGCCGACTCCGGTTCTATCTGATTTTCGGCTAAGGCCTTTTGCATGTTACCAAATTCCTCGCGCTCACACTGTACATTCACCCTGCCCTCTTCAATCTCCACTTCTTCGGCCCCCATATCAATAAGTGATAATATAAACTCATCCTCGTCTTTGCCTTCTGGAAACGGGAAACGAAATATGCCTTTATCAGCAAATACAAAGTCTAAGCTTCCATTGGTACTTAGGCTACCTCCCCCTTTTGTAAGGAAAGACTTGACATTTTGAAGGCTGCGGTTTGTATTGTCTGTCGTACATTCAATAAAGAGGGCCACTCCATGCGGACCATAGGCTTCGTAACTGAGGTCCTGGTAATCTTCCCCTCCGACTGATGCTGCTTTATTGATTGCTCGCTCAATATTGTCTTTCGGAACAGAGACTCCCTTGGCGTTTTGAATCGCCATCCGTAGTCGTGGATTCGACTCAATAATCGGCCCACCGACTTTGGCTGCTACCATGATCTCTTTAACAAGCTTGGTAAACAACTTCGACCTACGTGCATCTGCCGTGCCCTTGCGGTGTTTGATATTCGCCCATTTACTGTGTCCTGCCATAATGTATGCCCTGCGAAATTACCCGATTCAAGGCTAAAATGCATGGATGAATTGGTTTTTTAAAATGTGAAGACTTCTAGTATCGATCTTAGCACAATGAAGAGTGCGGAAGATGAGCTTCTGTAAGCAAAAAAAAGCCCCGAATACCTATGTACTCGGGGCTTTTTTTGAATAAGTTAAATTATTTGTTCACAGAGAATTTGTTACGTGTAACGGTATTACCCATTTTAATTTCGTAAACATATACTCCATTTTTCAAGTTTCCTGCTTCAATTTCAACTTCTTGATTTCCACCAAATACATCAACAGTTTGTTCTGAAACCACTTTACCTGCAAGGTCGTAAATACGAACGCTAGCTTCACCTACTTCAGAAGCTTCAAAGCTTACTGTTGCAGTGTTTCCTGTAACAGGATTTGGATAAAGAGAAGATTGAAATTCGTCCATTCCTTCTAAGCCTTTAGGATTCTTGAATGTAATTGAATTACATCCTACGTTGTTTCCACCGGCTACATTGTCGCGTACAGTATCCACACCAGAACGTTGAATTAACACTACCAATGCACAAAGGTTAAAGGTTCCCCCTTGGTTACCTTGAATCGTAATACCTTTTACGGTAAATGATTCAGAAGATCCATTTGGAATATCTGAGGTGGTGGTCAAAACTTCCGTTCTGTTTTGAATTTGGTTACCAATTACCAAGAAATAAACCAAGCTATCTCCAGCTTTGATATCATCAGGACCTGTATTGGTTACTTTAAGGTCCATGTCAAATGGAACTTGATCTGTTACGGTACCACCAGCAGGAGGGTTAATCGTTTCAACAGAGATGTCAACAATTCGTTGAGCTGATGCCATAGAAGCACACAGCATTAGAGCAAAAGCAGTAGTAAATAGTTTCTTCATTGTGTTAAGTTTAAGATTCGTCAAATAAAAATAAAAAATAAGTCAGTAAAAAGTATTTATTGTAAAAGCTCTTCTAATTCTATCAAATCAATGTTTTTTAACACAAAATCATCAGAATCAATCAGATTTTCTGAAAGTGAGAGCTTTTTCTTCTGTAAGGACAAGATTTTCTCCTCAACGCTGTTTTTAGTAATGAATTTATAACTAAAAACTTTCTGCGTTTGTCCAATCCGGTGAGCGCGGTCTATTGCTTGCCGCTCAACACTCGGGTTCCACCAGGGGTCTGCCAAGAAAACATAATCCGCACTTGTCAGGTTCAAACCTGTTCCGCCTGCTTTTAAACTAATCAAAAAGATGCTGAGGGTTTCATCCTTGTTAAAACGGTTCACTTCTTTGAGGCGGTCTTTGCTTGAGGTAGCACCATCTAAATAAGCATAGCGAATGCCGCGTTCGTCAAAATAGGCACGGAAAAGCGCTAGGTGTTTCACAAACTGCGAGAACAAGAGAATCTTATGTCCTTCTTGCATCGCTGTTTCCAACATCCTTGTGATCTCTATAAACTTCCCTGATTCACCTAAGTACTCTGGATTCGCCAATTTAGGATGATTGCTCATTTGCCGCAAAAGAATGAGTCCTTTTAAAATCTGAAGCTTCGATTTTCTAAATCCTTGCTCAGAAACCACCTGCATGATTTGATTTCGGAAGGCACTCTTTGTTTCATCATAGAGCTTTTCTTGCTCGCTAGTCATCTCACAATAATGGACCAACTCATACTTATCGGGTAAGTCACCGGCCACCTGATTTTTGGTTCTGCGCAATACAAAAGGAGAAATCAGCTGATGCAAGCGTGCTTTGGCTTTCTCATTGCCCTCCTTCTCAATCGGAATGGCAAATCGTTTTTGGAAATAGGAATAACTGCCGAGCAATCCCGGATTAATAAAATTCATCTGCGACCAAAGATCAGAGATTGTATTTTCTATTGGTGTTCCTGTCAGAACCAAGCGGTGCTTGGCTTTAATTTCTTTGACTGTTTTAGAGGTGAGTGCCGCCGGATTTTTAATGGCCTGACTCTCATCTAAAATTACAAAATGAAATGGCATCTCTTTCATCCATTCAATATCCAATCGCAATACGCCATAGGTGGTGATCACTAAATCATATTGTTGGAATACGGCCTTGCTTCTACTTCGTTGTGATCCAGTGTGCACATACACTCGCATTCCTGGCACAAAGGTGGCGGCTTCTTTTAGCCAATTGTAAACAAGCGAGGTTGGCGCCACAACCAAATTAACCGCTCCATTACCTTTTTTGCCTTTTGGCTTCCCTTTCGCCGACCCTTGCTCAAACAAAGCCATTTGCTCTTGAGCGGCTTTTCCGGCGACTTTCATATCAGGTTCCGGTTCTGCTGCGGCTTCAACACCCGCATTCAACTCTACTTCATTCGCCAGTAATGCAAGGGCTTGAATGGTTTTACCCAATCCCATATCATCGGCCAAACAGCCACCAAAACGGTTGTTCTTGAGGAAATAAAACCAATGAAATCCATCCAATTGATAGGGCCTCAAGCTTCCTTCGAAAGTAGCTGGGGGACGGGCAGGCACCTGCATCTTCCAATTTTCGATGGCAGATAAACGCGCATGCAAATCTTGAGAAGCCTTACTAAGTTGCAGATTCTCCAAGAGTTGATAATGGTGACGGTGCAGTCGCAAGCCCTGAGGATCATGACTCAACGCAATCAATTCATTAAATTGGGTGAACCATTCATCCGGTATGATGGCAATTTCTCCATTTGGCAGCGGAAACTCCTTTTTGCCATCTTGCAAGAAACGACGTAAACGGCTAAATGGCACCTCAAATTCACCAAATAAAACTTTCGCCTGGACGTCGAACCAATCGCCATCTTCACTGGCTTTTAACTCGACACTGCGCTTGCCTATAAAATATTTCTTCTCTTCGTTTTGATGGATGATGAATCCCTGCCCGCTGAGCAATTCTCTATGCTCATTGAGCCAATCCATCCCATGTACACCAGGGGCAGTCTTAAACCCCGAACCTTCAAATAGCACCAAACCTTTTTCTTCTAAAAAGGATTTCTGTGTTTCTTCCCAGGCCTTATTCCTTCGAATACGGTGGAAGACATAGTCGTCGTTAATTCGTTCTACAAATACAGATACCTTTTTACCTGAATGGTACGGGAACATGTGTTCATCGTACGAAAAGCTCAAATTCAATCGCAGTCCATCGCTAAAAGAATTGTCGATGGTGAGCACAGGACTGGCCAATAAAGTCTCTGAACGGATTTCAAATCCTTTGGCATAGACATCGAATTTCTCGATCATCGGCACCACGAATTTTTGGAAATAAGTTTTTTCCGTGGCCTGTGGAATATGGATATACTTTTTCGTTAAAAAAGGACGAAGCTTGTTTCCATCTATATTTTTCTCAAACGAATACAAAACCCCATCATTGAGCAAGCAAGCAGGTTCATTAACAAGCAAAACGCCTTCATGTCCTTTAAATTCAATGGTTTCGTTATTGCATTTTAGTGTAGGGAAATAATTTGTCCCCAATTCATCGCGGCGAAAATGAAAAAGCACTGATGCTCGTTCGGGTGCCATCACTACCTTCTGTGATGCCGGATTTCCATCCTTACCCATGAGATAGATGGGCTTTTCTTTAAGGAGTGGGAATGCCTCGGTGAGTCGCTTTTCGATAAAAGGTCGAATCAGCTTTTTTTGGATGTCCTCATTAAAATGTTTTTTGAAAAATTCAGCTGGACGAATGGTTCCTTTGCTATGGAAGCGTTTAACAATTTTCTCCTGATCCATCTCTTCAAGTAGAAGGACCAATTGCTTATCAATTTCATCGATACCGTTCTCGTAATATGAGAAATTGGCCGAAAAAAGTCGCTGATGTGAAAGCGTCAAGTTCCCCAAGCTGTTTATCTGAACGAGATGTGGCTCAATAACATAGCCGAAATGAACGTGTTCCTGAATGGAATACACAAGAAGAAACGGCATGGTGTTAACGACTTTCAATACGCTATATTTATGATTGGGAAAATAGCGCAAGTTAAGCCAAAACCGCCCACTACGGAAGTAATTCTAGATTAAATACGAGAAAGTTCACCTTGGAACACGTATTCAGCAGGTCCGCAGAGCCAAATCTCGCTGTAGCTTGAGTCGTTCACTTTATGGAAGCGGACTTCTAAGTCACCCCCTTTGGTACTAATTTTCTGAGCATAGTCTGTGGCACTCGGAGAGCAAACATGATTAACCAAGGCAACTGCTGTAACGCCTGTGCCACATGAATACGTTTCATCCTCTACCCCTCTTTCGTAGGTTCGAACTTGCAAATGATCTCCCTGATCTTGGACCAAATTAACATTTGTACCTTCCTGCTTAAAGCGTTCATTATAGCGAACGGATTTTGCCTCCTGAATGAGATCGATTAAGTCGATGTCTTGTTTTTTATACCGTACATAATGGGGAGAGCCCGTTTGAAGATAAAAGTCTCCTTCCATGAGCTCAATACCCTCAACATCTTGCATCTTTAATTCAACGATTCCATCTGTAATCCTCGCTTGATGTGGGCCATCTATAGCCATAAAGTTCGCCTCTTCACCTATAATTCCCAAGTCGTGAGCAAATTTCACGATGCAACGACCTCCATTTCCACACATGCTACTTGTGCGGCCATCAGAATTGAAATAGACCATCCGAAAATCATATGCTTCTTCCTCCTCTAAAAACATCAGTCCGTCGGCACCCACGCCAAAGCGCCGTGAACACCATTTCTCAAAAAGTTCATGGGTATGATGCGGTAAACCAAGGCGGCGATTATCTATCAGAATGAAATCATTCCCAGTGCCTTGGTATTTATAGAATCGAATTTTCATTTAAGCTCTTCAATAATCATTGGGTCTTTCACCTTCACGTATGCATGATATCGGTTATCCTCTACTAGCTTAAAATACGTTTCTCCATATTTCAGGTAGACTTCATACACCTGTAAATCAACATTCAGCACACGGTATCTCAAGCTCACTTGCGAGAAAGTATCTAGTCCAAATACTTCCAATTTTCTACCATCAAATCGGTAGCCTTTATAATTGATTGGCGATTTCCAAAACTGCACGACAATTTTTTCTGTACGGCCTTTGATTTCTTTTTTCTTAACTATTTCAGCATGGGCTGTATCTACCTTATTCTCCTTATCGAATGACAAGGCCAAGCTCACGACTGTATCATATACTCGGGTATCTGCTTTGACAGGCAGCTCATCGTCTTGCTCCATCCTTACCAAACCCTCGTTATTCAGCGGATCAGGATAAACCATTTCTTCGGCTTCTTCGAGCGGATCATCGATATCTATGTATTGCTCTTCCTCTACTATCTCTGCCGCGGGAACGGGTGCTTGTTCTGTTATCGTTTCAGCAATAGGGGCTTCCATGGCCACGTTTTCCTTTTCGGGCTCTGGCATTTCATGAAGCGTATCGTTCAGTGCCTGCTTTTTTTGCTGCTCCTTAACAGCGACTGCTTCATTCCCGTTTTTTTGATCTAGCGCTATATAAAGTACCCCAAAGGCCATGACTACAGCTGCAGAAGCATAGGTCCATGTTTTCGACCAAGGATTGCCCATAAAACGCACTCTGGCCTTCTGCTCCATATAAGTTCGAAGCTCTTGACGTTCGTGTTCGCGTATTCCTTCAACAACCAAGTGATACGAGGCATATTCTTCCTTAAATGCTAAATCGGATTCGAGGCGCTCCAAAAATTTATCGAGCTGCTCCCCATTCAGTTCGCCGCGGATATAGCGATCAAATAGGTCGTATTTGTTTTGATCTTCCATGGCTATCCAATAAAGTCTGACTTTGTGAAATGCTCCTTAACTAGATGCTCTAACTTTTTAAAGCATTGATACTTCTTTGCCTTGGCCGTATCCGAATTGGCAAAACTGAGTTGTACTGCAATTTCTTTCATATCCTGTTCTTCAAAATAAAAAAGGTGCAGCAAGCGTTTGCAAGTATCGCCGAGCTTATCCATATACTGTACGACAATTTGCAAGTCTTTACTTTCAATATGGGGAGCTGTACTGATGGCTTTGGCCTCATGATGGTCTTCCATTGCCTCGGTGCGTTTGGCTTTATTTAGGGCCTTCAACCAAAGATTCTTTGCAATAGCAAAAAGAAAGGTGCTCAATTTGGCAGTCAATTCAAATTCAGGATGTGCCACTTTCTGCCAAATGGCAATCACAGCCTCCTGAAGAATGTCTTCTACATCGTCGGGTCCTCCGCTGTTTTTAAGAATATAACTTCTTATGGCAGCATAATTCCCTTCATACAAATGCACCAAGGCTTCTTTATTGCCTTTGCGAATCTCTATCACCAAGGTGTCGTCATCCCATTCCTTTCTTCCCCACATCACCTTTGTCGATTAATGCGTGAAGAATGAAAAAAGTAAATGGTAGAGTGCATGAAATTTCTCCAGTTTGCCATTCGGGCATCAAAGTTAAATTTTCCCTCTGTTTTTTGGTATATTTCTTGAAACGCATTCCATTGTTTACTTTTTTTGGCTGTTCAAGCATCAATTGTCAGTCGAAATAAGCATATAGTTCATTCACTAATTTAATAAGAGATCGATTAGATATGAAAAAAGTATGGAGCATTGTTCTCGCAGCAAGTGTTGGAGGACTCGTAGCGGTGGGGGTAACCAAAATCACACATTCACCAGAAACGAAAAGTTTTGAAGAAAAACAAAAAATTGCCTTCACCAATTATCCCGAACAATCTGCAATCACTACGCTTGACTTTACCATTCCAAGCGAAAAAGTAACCCCTGCGGTTGTCTATATAGTGTCCACCATTCAATCAAGCGGACGAGTAAACGACGACAACCCGTTTAACTTTTTCAATATGCCAGACCCAGGACCTCAGCAAGGATCCGGCTCGGGAGTCATTATATCAGACGATGGGTATATCGCAACCAATAATCATGTAATCGAAGGGGCAACGAGTATACAGGTCACCCTAAACGATAAACGCAGCTATGTAGCCCGATTAGTAGGAACTGACCCACAAACTGATTTAGCACTTTTGAAAATTGAGCAAGACGAACTTCCTTTCATTGCTTTCGGAAATTCTGACGAAGTGAAAGTTGGACAGTGGGTATTGGCTGTTGGAAATCCGTTTAACCTCACCTCCACCGTTACGGCTGGAATTGTAAGTGCCAAAGGCAGGAATATTAATCTTTTGCGAACGCGAGATAATCAGTTTGCCATCGAAAACTTCATCCAAACGGATGCAGCTGTAAACCCAGGAAATAGCGGTGGTGCCTTGGTTGATTTAAATGGAAGTCTCGTCGGAATCAACACAGCCATTGCCACACAAACCGGATCTTTTTCGGGTTATTCTTTCGCCGTTCCAGTCAATATTGTAAAAAAGGTGATGGATGATTTATTGAAGTATGGAATTGTTCAGCGAGGATTCTTAGGCATATCCATACAAGATGTTGATTCTCGATTGGCTGATGAAAAAGGCATCAAGAAAATTGAAGGGGTTTATGTGGCAGGAATAAGCGATGGCGGCGCAGCGGAAAAAGCGGGTATCAAAGAAGGTGATGTGGTCCTTAAGATCAATGAAAAGGCAGTGAACTCAAGCTCTGAGCTTCAAGAAGAAGTAAGCCGTTATTATCCAGGAGACGATATCAAAGTGACAATACGCCGCAAAGGAGACGAAAAAGTTTTCACTGCTAAGCTGAATAACCAAGAAGGAAAAGCGGAAATTATTAAAGCCGAAGCCCCAAAGGCCGACTTCGGAATATCCGGTGCCAAATTCCGCAATACTTCTCGTGAGGAGAGAATGTCCCTAAAAATCAGCCATGGCGTTGTTGTTGAATCCATCAGTGGAGGCGCATTTAAAAGTGCTGGCGTAGAAGAAGGTTTTGTAATTACCCATATCGATAAGCGTGAAGTGCATTCAGCTCAAGAGGTAAGCAATCTTTTAAAATCGAAAAAAGGAGCCGTACTCATTGAAGGATTGAGCAAGGATGGAACAGACAAAGTCTATGGATTGAAAATAAAACAAGACCGTGAATAATTGAATAGTTAGAAAACTAAAAAAGCGCTGGACATGTTGTCTGGCGCTTTTTTTTATAGCCTTTCAACGAGTTAAGCTACCGACTAGTCGGCGAATCGAAAGGTCTATTCTACTGGATGAATCCAATCGAAGAAATCCAGTGCCGTTGCTGTTGGATTAACTAAATTAAAATGGGCCAATTGCTGAATAACTTTTTCCAGCTCTTGTCCGCTCGTCTCTCTTCCCGCGTTCCATTTCAGGGCTGTAAACCATTCCAAGGCATCTGCTTGATTCAGGCGATACTTAATGCAAAGAATTTCTATAATATCACTGCGTTTAGACAAGTTACGAGTAATCTCATTCACATGGTCTAATAAAGAAATCACCTCATCTTCTTGGGTACGCAGGACCTCATCGCGGGCTGCCACAACAAAACTTGGCCATGGCGTATAACAATCTCCTAGGTATTTAAACTGGCCATTATCTACCAAATGTTTGGTGGTAAATCGCTCCCATAGGAATACTAGGTCTGGGTTTTCGGCCAAAGCCTTTTCAGCACCTGCAAGATTTTCTACGAGCACAAAATCCGTCTCGTCATTTAAGGCTCGACCTAAACGCTCGGCCAATACATAAGCCATTAGGTGGGAGCCAGAATTATAACGACTGATGGCAAATCGGGTCGTTTTCAGCTCATCTATCGAAGTGAGTTTTGATCCTGCCCCAACATGCACTCCCCAACGCAAGGCAGAATCCACATGAAACTGAACGATGCGACTGGAATTTCCCTGCTCAATATCTTTTATAATGCCTTCGGTAAGCAATATGGCCACATCAAGCTTATTATTTCGTAGGTCTTGAAGCATGGCCCCGGTGCCGGATGGGTAGCTTTTCCATTCGAAAATAGGGAAGAGCGGATTGGAATATTGATGCTCCCATGCCCAATGCCAAGGCAAGTTAAAATGTTCTGGAACCCCACCTACGTTTAGACTCATAGCAAATATCTGCGGCAAAGTTCGTCAAGCATTCAATTAAAAAAAGAATTTAAATCAATTTTTATCTAAAGTTTTGGACCAATGATTCGCATAAGAATGCAGATGTTTGTGTGGTGAAGACGCTTATTAGCCTCGGAGATATTGGTGACCTTTGGAGAAAATTTCAATTCAAGGGAATACAGGTGCTGAGTCGCTTAGCTTCCTCATCGAAAAAAAAGGTAGCTGGCACTTGGGATTTCACAGAACTTCCCCCTTCAAATTGGTGGAATATCCCCGCAGTTAGAACGCGCTGGGAGAACATGATTACCAGAGGACAATACTCGAATTATACTGAACTCATTCATCAAAAATTTCTTAATGGGCGGAATGCCTTGAACATGGTTTCTCCTGGTTGTGGCACAGGTTCTCACGAACGACTTTTTGCTGCATTTCCAGAAATTGAATCCATCCTTGCTTTTGATTTAAGTGAGAAGAGCATCGAAATAGCACAAAAGGACGATTTTCCAAAAATTAAATACCGGGTCAAGGACTTTTATACATGGATAGATGAACCTATTGAATGCGATATTTTGTTTTTCTATTCGTCTCTTCATCATTTTGGCCAATTGGAAAGCCTCATTCCTCAGCTCAAAACGAAGCTCAAACCTAATGGACTACTAATCATCCATGAATACGTAGGTCCGGATAGAATGATGTGGACCCGCGCCCAAAGAAAAGAGGTAAATCGCCTCTTAGCTACCTTACCCCAATCGCACCGTCGGTTTGCCCAAGGAAAAGGAATTAAAAAACAGGCATACCGCCCTGGTTTATGGCGTACCTTACTTACCGATCCTTCTGAATCCATTGAACCATCGAAGATTGTACCTTTACTCCGTGAGCATTTTACGCCCTTATATGAACAGGGGTTTGGAGGAAATATCCTTCATCTTTTGTTCAAAGACATTGCTCAGCATTTTATGGATGAAACCGTCCAAAATGCGACGCTCCTGAAACAACTCTTCGATGCGGAAGATGAATTTTTAAAAACCCATTCGTCTGATTTCCATTTTGGCATTTATCAAAAAGCAGAAATGAATGACGGCTTGGTGACACAAATCACCAATAAATAGTATGCAAGAAATTAATTTTGACACCATGAAAAGAAATCTAATCAAGAAATCATTGTTTGTAGGCTTTATGATGTCGGCGCTGTTAGTGAGCGCTTGCGGCGATGCGAGTACAACAACTCCTTCAGCCGACGGGACAGAACAATCAGCTCCTGTAATCCAAAACATCAAACAAACTGAGGCCATGCCTATGCTACAAGACAGCAATATAGTGGTGATTGATGTAAGAACTCCGGGCGAAGTTTTGTCGGGATATATTGACGGGGCCGATTTATTTATCGATTATAATGGTGACTTTAAAGGAGGAATTGCAAATTTGGATAAGAGCAAAACCTATTTGGTGTATTGTCGATCCGGTGGAAGAAGCAGCGGCGCAGCGAAATTGATGGAAGAAGCTGGTTTTACTTCTATCTATAACCTAAGTGGCGGAATTAGCTCTTGGTCAGGGCCTGTTGCCAAATAATCTGACCAGAAGTCAAGCATGACGGTAAATAAAAACGTTTTTGGAATCCTTGTGGTGCTAGCAATTGGGCTTGTATCCTATTTGCTAGCGCCATTAATTCCCTATTTGAATACTGTCATACTCGGATTATTACTCGGAATATTTCTAGGAAATATCTTCCAAATCCCTACCCGTTTCGAACCGGGTATCCAGCTAATATCGGGCAAAGGACTGGAATTGGCCATCCTCTTTCTCTCCTTTAGCATCAATTATAGAAATCTCGTTGGACTGGGCGCCTCCTCCTTCATAATCATAGCAATTGTTTTATTTGGCACCCTCTTTCTAACACGGGTCATTTCACGCAAGATGGACTGTCCGGGAAACTCCGGCCTCCTCATTGGCTTCGGTACAGCCGTTTGTGGATCATCGGCAATTGCAGCTTTGGCTCCTCAACTAAATAGTGATAAAACAGAAACCGGTTTAGCCATGGCTGTGGTCAACCTTTTGGGCACAGTGATGATGTTGTTATTCCCCTTGCTTCTGCCATTCTTTTCGCTGAGTGATATGGAACAAGGCCTATTGATTGGAGGAAGTTTGCATGCCGTTGGAAATGTAGCAGGAGCAGGCTATACCATTAGCCCTGAAGTAGGCGAAGCAGCTATCACCATTAAACTCGCACGAATTGCTATGCTCTCACCAGCACTCATTTTTATGCAGTTTTTACTTCGAGATAAGAGCAAAGGGCTGAGTAAAGTTAAGTTCAAATTCCCTTGGTACTTAACGGGCTTTTTAATCATCACCGTGCTCAATTCCGTATTTACATTACCCGCACCATTTGTATCGTTGATGCAAGAAGTAGGAGAAATCCTTTTGATGTTGGCAATGGTGGCCATTGGGCTAAAAATAAAAATCCTTACACTCTTGAAATCCGGAAAAAAAGGTGTGGCCTTCGGTATAGTCATCTTTTTCTCCCTCCTAGTCCTGTTGCTAACCGGACTCTCCATCCTACATTACTAGTTCCCCAAACTACTCTTCGACAAGCTGCAACTTCGCTAAAATAGCTACGGCGCACGCGATCAGAGACCGGAAATATTAACCTACCGCGTTTGCCATAGCTTTTTCATCGTAGGCGGAAACCTTAACCTCATCCTCGTCCACAACCTTTTCCTTACCTTCGCGCCTTTTCTCGCATAACCCCCAGCATGAAACGCATTTTTCGCAATTTTACATTCAACCCCAAAAACGACCTTTTATCCGGGTTAACCGTGGCATTGGCGCTTGTTCCAGAAGCGGTAGCCTTTGCCTTTGTGGCGGGACTCGATCCTCTAGTTGGTTTATATGGTGCCTTTATGATGGGATTGATTACCTCCCTTTTTGGTGGCCGTCCGGGTATGATATCAGGCGCCACTGGTGCAATGGCCGTTGTCATGGTACATCTCATACAACAAGGAAATGAAGTTGGGAAAGGTCTGGCAACACCAATAGATAACCTCGGTTTGCAATGGCTATTTATCACCTTGCTTTTTGTTGGAGTGATTCAAATGCTTGCTGGGGTATTGAAACTTGGGAAATTTGTACGTTTAATTCCCCATCCAGTAATGCTGGGCTTTGTGAATGGTTTGGCCATCGTCATTTTCCTTTCCCAATTGGGCATGTTCAAAGAAACGGTAGATGGAACTACAACCTGGATTAAGGGGGCTGAACTCTTTACTATGCTTGGCTTTGTGGCACTCACGATGGCCATCATGTTCTTGCTTCCTAAGCTCACCAAGAAAGTCCCTTCGGCCTTGGTTGCGATTTTAGTGGTTGCAGGCATTACCATTTTTGGTGGCATCGAGGTCAGTACCGTAGGCTCATTCATACGCGATGGCGGGGGAACAGGATTAGAAGGTTCTCTTCCAAGCTTTCAAGGGCAAATCTTCGGATTATTTGCTACCCTCGAAGGAAACTGGGGGTTGATCATCTCCACTGCCGCATTACTTGCCGCGGTTGGTTTAATTGAATCCTTGATGACTTTAAACTTAATAGATGAAATAACAGAAACCCGCGGAAGTGGAAATCGGGAAAGCATAGCACAAGGTGCGGCCAATATGCTAAACGGCCTATTTGGTGGAATGGGCGGATGTGCAATGATCGGACAATCCATCATCAACGTAGATTCGGGCGGTCGCGGACGTTTGTCTGGACTTGCCGCCTCCATCGCTTTATTATGCTTTATTTTATTTGGTGCTCCATTGATTGAACAAATTCCCATTGCGGCATTAGTTGGTGTGATGTTTATGGTGGTGATTGGCACCTTTGCTTGGAGTAGTTTGCGCATTCTGAGAAAGATTCCAATTTCAGACGCCTTTGTATTGATTGCCGTTTCTGCCATTACCGTTTGGCAAGATTTGGCGATTGCTGTGATTTCTGGCGTTATCATATCGGCCTTGGTTTTTGCATGGAAAAATGCCACCATGATTCGAGCACGAAAACGCATGAAAGATGACGGCACAAAAGTGTATGAGATTTGGGGACCACTCTTCTTTGGATCGGTTCAAAATTTCAATAGCAAATTCGATGTAAGCAGCGATCCAGAGCGTGTAGAGATTGACTTCATTGAATCAAAAGTAAGTGACCACTCAGGTATCGAAGCCTTGAGTAATTTGGCACATAAATATGTGGAAGCTGGGAAAGAGCTGCGCCTCACCCATTTGAGCCCAGAATGTAAGATCTTACTGATTAAAGGAGATCCAGACTTGGCCAATATCATAGAATCATCCATCGACGACCCTCGCTATTATGTGGTGACCGATAAAATGGACTTGGAGGTTTAGGACTACTTATTGCTTATCTTTGAGAACGCGATATTTGATATGATAAGCTATGGAAGCAGCCATTCACGCATATTTACGTTCCGTTCAAGATACCTCCTCTAATATTCATAGCGAGGAGTTAAATTTCCTTGCTTCGAAACTAAACATCGTTGAACTTAAGGCAGGTGAAGTTTACCACTTTGCCGACCATATTCCTCAGGAACTTGGTTTTGTTTTTCGCGGATTGCTCAAAGCCTATTACCGCGATCATTCAGGAACAGAAATCAGTCAGCGTTTCATCGCAGAAGGCGGCTATGCAACCCAGTACGGAGCCTTTATATCAGGTAGTCCATCCCCTTATACTTTTCAATGCATTGAAGATAGTATCATTGTTAACTTACCTTATAAGCACATGCAAAACTGTTTTCATCAATTTGTTGGGATGGAACGCTACGGCCGTTTAATTGCAGAAGGTGTTTTAACCGTTCAACAAAAGCGTATAGAGAGTTTTCTATTTAAAACGGCAGAACAACGGTATATGGAATTTAAACACGATTATCCCCAACTTGTTAAGCGAATTAATCCAGCCGACCTTGCTGCACATGTAGGTATGGATGAGGAAATGATGCGCCAAGTGCAACACCACTAGAAGAGTGCGGAGTGCGGAGTGCGAAGTGCGAAGTGCGGAGTTGTGTTATAATGTTTTGCTAAAACACAAGCTATTATCCATTTCTACATAAGGGCCATAGTTCGGAATTGAAGCGTACCCGCGTATTTGATAGAGCGCCACTGCTGCTTCTTGCCTTTTCCCCGTTTCAAGTACGCAGCGTTTATAGCCCAATTCCTTAGCCCAATGCTCTAATTCAGACAATATCTTAGTAGCATGTCCGCGTCCTCTTGCATCTCCCCGAGTATACATACGCTTTACTTCCACTTCCTCATCGTTTAAATGTCGAATTGCACCAATTGCTAACGGGGTATTTCCTTCATAAGCAACCACAGCATATTTGATTTTGTCAATCTGATTGAATTGATGATAAAATTCATGCTCTTTACCATCAAACACTGCAAGCTCTGCATCCAATAATTGCACAAGCTTAATAAAGTCGGGATGGGAAGAATTTGTACGGAAGAGGGAAACCATAGTGCAATTACGGAAAAAAGAGCTCCCGACATCATAAAAAATTGGGGAAAAATGTTGAACGATTGCGACTAGGCGACATTGAGACGCTGAGACAATAAGACAATGTGGGAATTACCTTGGCGGTGGAGACATTCCCGGTAAAGACGCAAAATTTTGCGTCTCTACGGGGGGGATGAATAATTAACCAACCGATTCGGAGGTTCCTAAATCGTATATTTCCTGAATTTCATGGAGGATTTCTTCGAAATTAATTTTAAGGTCAATCAGATTCCCCGACTCGATATCGAAAACCCATCCATGTACCGTAGGGCCTCCCAATGCTTGAAATGACTTCTGCCATCCTGCCCCTTTGATAACATTGATGCATTGTTCTTGCACATTGAGTTCGACCAAACGTTTATATCGAAGATGCTCGTCTTCTATCGCGTTTAACTCCGTTTTATGTGTGCGGTATACGTCACGAATATTTCGCAACCACGGGTTTAGAACACCCAAATCTTGGGGTATCATGGCAGCCTTTACACCACCACAATTATAATGACCGCAAACCACGATTTGTTTCACTTTAAGGTGATTGATAGCATATTCCAACACGGAGGCTGAGCTATTATCATTGTTGGGAACCAGATTCGCAATATTTCGGTGAACGAACATTTGTCCGGGAACTACCCCTGTCATGTCTTCCGCCGTTACCCGGCTATCACTGCATCCTATATAAAGTATATCTGGATTTTGACCTTGTGCTAAATGTTCAAAAAACTCACTATTCGTAGCTTTTTTCTCCGCTACCCATTGGCGGTTATTTTCAAAAATCTGATTGTATAGTTCCATAGTTGCTTTGCTTCTTGTTCAGGGAAGAAGACACAATCACCTCGTTTTTATCATGAGGGCTTCTTCTGAACATAAAGCACGAAAATGCACCATTTAGAAAATAGGGACAAGAAATGGAGCTCCATTTGGGTATGGAAAGTTTACATAATGTTTCTTCCGTTCAATACTAAGAAAATCAGAATTTATGCTTAGTAACGAAAGCCTTTGCATAGCATGCTAAATCATTCCGTTTGTGTTCTTTGCTTCATTCGGTACTTTTTGAATGGCATCCCAATGTTCACAGATTTTGCCTTGGGCATCGAAACGAAAGAAGTCCATGGTTATATACCGTTCATTCCCAGGCCAAGTTTGAAAGGTATGAAGTGCGACCAAATCTTCTTCAGCAATACATCGAACAAATTCAATCGACTTCGCTGGATACTCACGCTGCATTCTTTCGAAATAGGCGATAAATCCATCCATACCGTCCTCCACCTCTGGATTATGTTGGATATACTCTTTCCCTACATATCGTTTAACTGCCTCCCTCGGATTGCCTTCGTAGGCCATTTTATAGAACGCGATGGCGTTTTCTTTGTGTTGATTCAAATTCATGGCTCAAATTTAGTTAAGCCAAAGCAGTAACCCTACATCCTCAACGCGTACGCCGAAGATAATTAACAGAGGGAGAAGTACATTTTACGCCGAGTCGAAGGACAAAACCTTTTAAACAGCAAGTGCATTGATATCCACATTGCTCAAATGCACTTTCCTTCCTTGAGCTTTGTTCATACAAACAATCATTGCTTTTCCAATTTTGGTGGTAGTAGTTACTCCACTCATTTTCTTCAAGAATGGAAAAATCGGACTCAACAGTACAAAAAACACATTGTAAAGTTTTGTGCGAGAGCGAATGCCATTTTCAGGAATGATAACGCCTGGACGAAACATAGTGGCCTTAGCAAATCCTTTAGCCAAAATATAATTCTCGGTCTTTCCTTTCACTCGGGCCCACATCGTTGAACCTTTTTCGGAAGAGTCAGTTCCCGTGCCCGACACATAGATGAAGGTCATGGCTGGGTTGATCGTATAACAGACATCCGCAAGCTTCGTGCTGATATCGTATGTCAGGCGACTATAATCTTCTTCAGTCATTCCCAACGCTGAAACACCCATACAGTGAAAGCATGCGTCGATTAATCCAATTTGTGTTTTGACCGATTCAACTTGACTAAAATCCTTCAGCAACACTTCCTCAATTTTTGGATGATCCATACCAATAGCACTGCGATTGAGCAAAACAATGGAATCGATATTCGAATCCTGAATTGCTTCCAATAAAACCCCTTTACCGACCATGCCGGTAGAGCCTGTGATGAGAATCCTTGCCATGCTTCAAAGTACGGCTATAAATGTCTTGTATTGATTAGGGCGTTCGACTGAATCGTGCAATTTGAAGGTAATCTGAATTATCGATTCTAAAGAATCGGTTCAAAGCAAATCGCAGAGTGACTTGAGTCAAAAGAGCCAGTAAACAGATAGCTTCCAATTGATTCCTAGCCCTAGTCAGCTTTATAGTACTCCGCCCATAAAGTAACGCAACTGAATTGACAAAAGAGAATTTGCTACCAGTTTAACTACCTATAAATATTCAATACTATACCCATGTGAAAATTAGTCATTATCAAAGAGTCACTAGGTGAAAAAATCACCAATCTTTGAGCCATATTGCGGCCAATAAAAAAACATAAATGAACAAAATACAACTACATTTTTTATTCCTCATGCTTATAGGTTTAACTACAGGCAATTACAGTGCGGCTCAAACTCAAATAGGTGCAGACATAATTGGTGACGAAGCTAACGATCAATTTGGTTACTCCAATTGTATGCCCGATGCAAATACGATAGCTATTGGGGCACCGTCCAACGATGTTAAAGGAAGTTCTACAGGCCGTGTGAAGGTTTATAGCAAGCTAGGAAATGTCTGGGTTCAGAAAGGAGCTAATATTGATGGCGATACTTCAGTAGATCAATTTGGGGCATCTGTTAGTATGCCAAATGCAAATACCTTGGCTGTTGGCGCTCCAGGTTATAGGGTTGGGAATGTTTTTAGTTTTGGACAAGTACGTGTATTTGAATGGAATGGAACTTCGTGGGTGCAAAAAGGTGCAGGCATTAATGGAGAGGCGGCCTTCACTTATTCTGGCCAAGCAATCAGTATGCCTGATGAAAATACAGTGGCAATAGGAACCATTTATAATTCAGATAATGGATACAGAGCAGGAAATGTTCGGGTGTTTAAATGGGATGGAAATGCCTGGGTTCAGCAAGGACTCAGCTTAGTAGGCGAAGCGGCTGGGGATAATTTCGGGTATTCAGTTTGTATGCCTGATGCTACTACTTTGGCAATAGGAGCAATATTTAATACAGGCACTGCAGGTCAAGCGGGTCATGTACGTGTTTTTAAATGGGACGGTAATGCTTGGCAGCAAAAGGGAATTGATATAGATGGCGAAGCCACAGGAGATCTTTTTGGTTATTCAGTGTCTATGCCCGATACCAATACAGTAGCTATTGGAGCTATTTCTAATGCTGGTAATGGAAAAAATGCTGGGCATGTGCGGGTGTATGCTTGGGATGGATCTGCCTGGAATCAAAAGGGTATTGACATTGATGGAGATAGCGCAAATAATAATTTCGGTTCATCTGTAACGATGCCTGATGCCAATAACTTAGCCGTAGGAGCCTTGGCTAATAGTGAAAATGGATCTAGAGCAGGCAAGGCCCAGGTTTATTCATGGGATGGAACTGCTTGGATAGAAAAAGGTCTAGGGATTTTGGGCGATTCGGCTGGCTTTGAAAATGGTCGTAGCTTAAGCATGCCTGATGCAAACACCTTAGCTGTTGGAATACCTTATGGCATTTATAATGGTTCAAATTCGGGTGGTGTTAGGGTATTTACTTTTTGTACTCCAATAAGTAGCAATGTCAATATAAACGCCTGTTTTAGTTATACTTCTCCAAGTACCAAATACACCTGGGATTCAAGCGGAGTGTATATGGATACTGTTCAGAATGCGGGTGGTTGCGATAGCGTTATCACCATTAACTTAACCATCAATAAAGTGGATGTTACAGTTACTAACTCCTCTCCTATGCTAAGTGCCAATGCAATGGGAGCTTCTTATCAATGGTTAGATTGTTCGAATGCTTTTGCTGTATTAAGCAATGATACCAATCAGATTTTTACTGCAACAAGCAATGGTAGTTATGCAGTTGAGATAACACAAAATAGCTGCGTAGATACTTCGGCCTGCGAAACCGTAGGCAATGTTTCTATCCAGAAAAATAGCTTTACCAGCAAACTGACCGTTTATCCTAATCCTACATCAGGAAACCTTTCCATTGACTTAGGAGCTGAATACAAAGGAATTAAAGTGACTCTAAAAAATGCCTTAGGACAAGAAATCAGCACACAAAGCTTTGCTAGTGCGAGCCTCTTGCCGCTTCAAATAAATGGAGCAAAGGGTATTTATTTTATCGAGATCAAAACAGCAAATCATACTGCTTTGATTAAGGTGATAAAGGAATAGTCCCTTTTCAAATCTATTCGTTAAAATGGCGGTACCTGAGCATAGTCCGGGTATCGCCATTTTTTTGTTAGACCTTATCCCGTTTATACCCTGACCTATTCAATGTGGAAAAATCACTGAAATTGACCCCACTTAGACGATAGAGACCGACACCTTAA